>JBFWXH010000012.1:0-105631 GCA_050187625.1 Binatia bacterium | reverse complement strand
AGCCCTTGAAGTTTGAGAATGCCTTCTTCTCACGGGTGACGGGGCAGATGGCAACGGCAAAGACCGCCCCCGGTGGACCCGACACGCAGGTCAACCTCTCCGGTACCAAAGTGCGCGAGATGCTGGCCAAAGGCGAGCTTCCGCCCGCAGAATTCTCCCGCCCCGAGGTGGCCAAGATCCTCATCGAGGCAGTGCGCAGTTGACCACTGGTAACGATAACTCTCTGATTTGACTACTGAGTGCCACGGCTGGCTTGTCCAGCCGTGCAGTCTATACATCCTTCGCGCGGCCAGAAATTGCGGGTACCCTCATTTTACCCCGGCAATTCCCCACATCTTGACACTTTAGGTCTGTGTCAGTACGACAAACACCATAAAGGTATGGATCGAAGGCAAAAATCCCCTCGCCAGCCGCTCCGCGTCTGTCGGCCCCATTTGTCAAAGGGGGCCGCGAAGGCGTAGCCGAGCGGGGGATTTGAAGAGTGCGACAAAACTACAGGATTGTCGGATAGGCTCTTAACGTTTCCACAGTGCCGAGTCTTTGGTCCAGTTTCTGTGTCCAACCTATGAATCTCTTCGTTTTTGGTTCAGTTTAGGTGTGAGGAGCGCATATGCAAACCCAACCCACAACTTCTGTTCCGGTCGAGCAACCGGTGCTGCCGAGAGAGCTAGAGCAGCGAGTCGTCATCCAGGGGATTAGTTGGAATACGTATGAGCGACTGCTTGCTGATCTCGCTGACCGCAGCGTACCCCGCTTGACCTTTGATCAAGGAGTGCTGGAGATCATGAGCCCAACGCCTGAACATGAAGAGTATAAACACATGTTGGCTTTGCTGGTGGAATTGGTCGCGGACGAGCTGCGGATGAACATCAGGGGCTTTGGCTCCACGACATTTACGCGTCAGGACCTTCTCAAAGGCTTTGAGCCTGATGCCTGTTTTTATATTCAGTCGGTACCACGCATCCGTGGCAAGAGGAGACTCCATTTACCCCAGGATCCCCCCCCTGACTTACTCATCGAGATCGACGTGACCAGTTCTTCTCTCGATCGCTTCGCGCTTTTTGCCCAAACTGGTGTTCCTGAAGTGTGGCGTTATGATGGAAATCAGGTACAAATCTTTGTGCTCATAGGCGAGCAATACGAAGTGGTTGAACATAGTACGGCTTTTCCTCTGCTGACCGGTGTGGTGCTCACGGAATTCCTTGAAGCTGGGGTAGAATTAGACAGGATCGAATGGTCAAGTCGTCTGCGCGAATGGCTACGGCAACACAAAACAGGTCACAGCGAATGAGCGGAGAGGCTGTAGGGTTACGGCTAGAAGCGGACTATGCACGATTGCAAGATCTGCTCCTGAATACTTTCTTCTCGTTCTTCTCGGGCAGCCTAATTGGCTGAGGGCTCTCGCACTACCACACGTCGGCTGAACCCATCAAATGACTATTACCGAGGTCACGATACCCTCACTCGATGACCTGCTCCTTCAACAGCGCTTCCAGGTCCAGCCGTTGTATCGCGCCGATGGCGGCTTCCCAGGCTCCCTCATGGCATAGGCCACTCATCGCGGCCTGTTCGTACCCTTCCCGTGCCGCTTGTATACACGCCTCCCTGATGATGCGGGCAAGGCGTTGCTCTTCAGCAGAAACTTCTCTCATTCCTCTCTGCTCCTCCTTGTTACAGCACTTTTCGCTTGAATGAATGGCTTTGCCTCCATTGCTTTTCCCCTCACCCTGTCCCTCTCCCACAAGGGGCGAGGGGACCTGAACACGACCTCTTCAGGCAAATGCAAACCGCTGTAGCGTCTCACATCTCGCCAACGCGTGTCTTTCGTTATCACAAGAGAAACTGGAAAGGCGATTTATTTGCGCAGTTCGATTTGTCTTGTTCATTACGAAAACTGGGGCCGGCGCTTTTCTAGAAACGCCCGCATCCCTTCCCGTGCATCGGCTGAGAGAAAGACTTGAGGCTGGGCCTGCTCTTCGTAGGAGAGAGACTCAGAGAGCGAGCCCGTCGCACCAATATAAACCGCACGTTTGATGTAGGCCAACGTGCTCGCGGGTCCTGCCGCCAGCTGCCGGGCAAAGGCCATCACGTCCTCACGAAACGTGTCATCCGGGTATACCCGATTCAGAATTCCTAACCGTAACGCTTCGGCGGTATCGATCCGGTCACCACTCATCATCAGTTCCATCGCTTTGGCGGCACCGACCAGCTGCGTCAGGAAATAGGTCCCACCCCAATCGGGCACCAACGCAATTTTCACAAAACTCTCGGCGAATTTGGCACTCTCGGCGGCAAAACGCATGTCGCATGCCAGCGCCAGATTCATCCCCGCCCCAGCCGCGGCGCCGTTCACCGCGGCAATGACCGGCTTTGACAGTTTGCGTAACAGGTGTACGACCTGCGCCCCGATCGCCATGCGTTGATGAATGACCAGCGTATCGTCGCGGTTTTGTAATTCGACCATGCTGGCAATATCTCCACCCGCGCAGAACGCACGGCCTGCACCGGTAATGACGAGGCAGCGGACCCCAGGATCTGCTTCCGCTTGCTGCAGCGCCCGCAACAAATCCTCGCGCATCGTCCCAGAAAAGGCGTTCATGACTTCCGGGCGATTCAGTGTGATCAGGCCGACACGGTCGACAACATCGTACAATACGTGCGCTGCACTCATGCGTCTCTCCTTTAGAACGATGGTCCCAACTATGCTTTGGCGCTCGGACGGGCGGAGACCGCCGCGTGCCAGCGAGTAAGATGCTGTTGGTCTGGTTGGATGGCGATCTTCGACACCCGACCAAAATCGATCGCGCAGAGCGCCGTGATGTCCGCAATGGTGTAGCGATCGCCAGCAATGAACTGCTGATTCGCCAGTTCGTTATTGAGCTGGGCGAGACGCTCTTCCGCATTCTTTTTCTGCGCCTCTGCATACTCGGCCACCTGGCGAATCTTGCCCTTGAAAAAATCGTGCCGTTGGCGAAAGGCGTCAGCAATAGGGATCAACAGCTCAAGCTCCATGCGGCGCTGCCACATCTCGACAATAGCCTTGTCCTTGGCGTCAATACCCATCAAGGGTGGATTGGGATGCAGTTCTTCGAGATACCGACAGATCGCCACGGTTTCTGAGATGCAGGTTCCATCATCAAGCTCGAGGACTGGGACGGTGCCAGACGGATTCTTCTTACGAAATTCCTCACCACGATTCACCGCATTGCCAATATCCACTTCTTCATACGGAATCTGCAGACCTTTCTCAGCGACAAAAATTCGCACGCGACGGGGATTCGGCGCAGTTTTGCTGTCGTAGATTTTCATTTCGTCCTCCTTGCTGCTGACAATCTTGGTGATACTTTACGATGGACATACCGACGCGGATAGTCCATAAGCGGTCACACTATAGGGATTTTTGTTTGAATGAGCAGACGTGTTTTTCTTTGTTCCTCCTCACCCTGTCCCTCTCCCGCACGGGGAGAGGGGACCCACAATCGACCTCTGCATACAAATGCAAATCGCTCTATTTCATGCGATTCTGTCTTCACGTCCCCCGAAACACCGGCTTGCGCCTCTCGACGAAGGCAGCTACACCTTCACGAAAATCTTCACTCATGTAGGCCATGACCGTCAGGTCGTCGCCGTCTACCGCACGACGATAGACTTGCAAACGCCGGAGGGCTTCTTTCGTCACCTGTAGTGTGATCGGCGCATGGGTGGCAATCTCACGCGCAACCTCATACACGTATGGGAAGAGCCGCTCCGCTGGAACAATTTCGTTAACGATTCCCAGCCGCAGCGCATCATCTGCCGAAACCATTCGCGCCCGGAAAACCAGCTCTTTTGTTCGCGCGGGTCCAATGAGATCAACCAGTCGCGCGTAATTGGCGATCGATAAACAATTCCCTAAGGTACGGGCAATGGGCACGCCAATTTGGCCTTCAGGGGTACAGTACCGCAGGTCACAGGTTAAGGCGATCACTGCTCCCGCCCCGGCGGCTGGTCCTTCGATTACCGCAATGGTCGGTTTGGTCACGCGTTCGAAGCGACCAACCACTTCATCCAGTCGCCGTTCATAATCTAAGGCATCTTGCTCGGTGCGAAACGACTGAAACTGACTGATGTCAGTCCCAGCGACGAACGCCTTGCCACCCGCTCCCCGCAAAATCAGCACGCGGATCTCCGGGTTCGTATCGACCATCTCACAGGCTTCAACCAAGCCGTCGTACATTGCCCAGGTGATGGCATTGCGCGCTTCGGGACGATTGAAGGTGACAGTGGCAATACCGTCCTTGGACTCAAAAAGCAGTTCAGACGTACTCACAGGGTTTACCTCCTGATCGTGTTATGACAGAGCACCAAGGGATCTGTCCACTCGTACAACTGCCATGCTATGGAGGCCAGAAACAGAAAGGAGACAAATATGGGCCGATTACCACAAGTACCGAAAGCTGAAGCTCCCCCAGAAGTACAAGAGATCTACCGCCAGTTCTTTGGCGAACGCGACCCGGTGGCCGAGCCGGGAACCGCAACTGGCACACCGGGTGATTATTGGACGACGTTTGCCCTGGTGCCGGACCTTTTGACAATGGCAAGAAACTCGCTCATGGCACTACTGCAACCAGGACGCCAACTAGACGCCACACTGCGCGAACTGGCAATTCTTCGTACCGGGATTGTTGGTGACTCCCGCTTTGAATACTCTCAACATCTGAAAGTTGCCCGCATGGTTGGGCTCCCTGAAGAAAAGTTAGCAGCAATTAAAGGGTGGAAAACCAGTGACCTGTTTACCCCGGTCGAGCGGGCGGTCATGGCTGCCACGGATGAGATTCTTTCGTTGAACCGTGTCGAAGATGAAACCTTTGCGGCGCTGCAGCAACATCTGTCTGCCCCACAGATTCTTGAGCTTTTTGTCGTTATCGGGCTTTGGCGCATGCACGGCTTGATCGTGCGGGCATTACATCTGGAGTACGACAATGACACCACGGCTCGCCTCACCGAGGTTCCGGCTCCCACTGCTACATGATCGCATTCCTCATCGATGACACTGCAGAACAAGGAGGAAAACGTATGAGTTTATGGACCACAGCAATCACTAACGGCGTCGTGGTTGCGACCTATAACAATCCGCCAATGAACTATTTCTGTGCCGAAGGGGCACGAGAGTTGGTTGCCCTGATTGAGCAATGGGCCGACCCCGCCGTTCGTGCGATCGTGCTTACCGGCGGCATCCCCGGCAAGTTTATCACGCACTACAGTGTCGAAGAGTTAGTCGAGCTCGCCAGTGACCGTGAGCGGCTGCGGGTTATGGGGACAGCCCTCAACAAAGGGTATCATGCGATGCTGCAGCGCATGAGTAATCTCCCGAAGCCGGTTATTGTCGCCATGAATGGTGACACGATGGGCGGCGGGTTTGAACTGAGCCTCTCCTGTGACATTCGCATTGGGCAACAGGCCGATATTCGCTACGGCCTGCCGGAGGTGAAGCTGGGGATTCTCCCGGGTGGCAGTGGCACCCAGCGGTTGTCGCGACTCATCGGCGTTGGCCGTGCAGCCGAATTTATTTTGCGTTCGCGTGTGGTTCGTCCCGAGGAAGCGTTGGCTTTGGGGTTAGTTCATGAAGTGGTCGATGACGCCTTAGCACGGGCGAAGGAGATCGCCGTAGAAATTGCTGCTTTTCCCCCGGTCGCGGTCGCTCGGGCGAAGCATGCCGTATATGTCGGGAGTGACACCCACCTGGCCGCAGGTCTTGATGTCGAAAGTTCGGCGTTCTTGGAAACGATGCTGTCAGAGGACGGCCTGCTAGCGATGAAAACGTATATTGCGCTGCCCTACGAGAAGCGACGCGAGTGGCTGGAGAAGCCTGCTGCCCCCGAATACAAAGGCAAATAAATCGTATACGGGTGAACACAATTCACACTTTATAATCTCAGGAGGAACGAGTATGAGCGTATTGGTTGTCGTACAAGGCAGTCCTAACCCGGAAAAGAACGACATTTTATTGCAATACCAGCAGGTCGCACGCACGATTATCGGCAAACATGGCGGTCAAGTCGTTGCCCGTGGGAGCGGAATCGGCACCCTGCATGGGCCGAACAAATGGAACGTGGGCATTATCATTCGTTTCCCTGACGAAGCCGCTGTGCGTGCCTGGTATAACGACCCGGACTACCAGAAAGTCATTCCCCTACGTGATCAAGCTTATGGACACGGGAACTTAGAGATCACCATGTTTCAGGAGTGATTCTCGTAACTGGCTCGCTCACTACGTTCGCTTTATAGCCCGCTTCGCTCTATAGCATATGGCTTATGGGAAAAGGGGTTTGCCATAGAGCGAGTGAAACGAGTGCGCCATAGAGTGAGCGTAGCAAACGAGCCGTTGGCCTTTATCCATTTATCCTTTATCCATTTTCCCATTTTTCCTTTTCGCCCCGAGGGCCATCACTCAAGGACAAAACCAAACAACCGCGCCGTGTTGTCGCAGGTCATTTTGCGTACGTCCTCATCCGGCACGCCAGTGAACATGTTCTGCAGAAATTCCCGCGACCTCGGCCAGGTGGACTCGGAATGCGGAAAGTCATTGCCCCACAACAGTGTGTCAATGCCGATGCGATAACGGAGTTGCACGGTCACATCATCTTCTTGAAAGACGGCAAACAAGTTGCGTCGCCAGTAATCACTCGGCAACAAGCCCTCTTGCGACTGAAAGCCTCGGTACACGGGACGCTCTTTGTAGGTGTAGTCCATCTGCTTCAGCCAGTGCGGAGCCCACGAAGCCTCATGTTCGACCGAGCCGACCCGTAGACGTGGATGCCGCTCGAAAACCCCAGCAAAGATCATGTCGGTCATCGAGTAACGGACCCAATAATCCTGCGTTGGTCGTAACCCCGCTGCGGTGAAGGTCTTAAAACTAATGCTAATCTCACAGCCAGGTACGTTGGCGCGTTGCGTCGCTAAATGCATCAGCAGCGGGAGTCCTACCTCTTCTGCCGTCGCCCAGACGCGTTCGTACATCGGGTCGCGGTACGGTTGGCCAGGCAACGGAGTGACAGGAATAAACACGCCGGCGAGGCCGAGCTTCGCACAGCGTTCCAACTCGCCGCACGCGTCGTCGGGAGTATCGACATTGATCATGCCGATCCCTTTGAGTCGCTGCGGATGGGGGCGACAAAAGTCAGCGATCCAATCGTTGTAGGCGCGACAGATCGCGGACAGCAACTCGCTATCTTCGATGTGATACCAAAAGAGTCCCTGACTCGGCTGGATGATCCCGCCCCAGATACCGTCGAATTCCAGCTCCTTGAGCATGGCATCTGGCCGGTAGGCTCCCTCACGAACATCTTCCCATACCCCAACAAAGTCAATCTTTTCGGGATCCTCAAACCGGCGCCCCGCCTGGGTCACTGCACCAAGCGTCACCACCTGGATGTCGCCAAGAAACCAGGCGTCGGACTCTTTCCCGTCCGCCGTCTTTTGTCGCTTAATCCGCGGGGCGCGGTCGAGGTATTTTGCCGCCATGCGCGTGGTGTACAGATCGGGCGGTTCGACAATATGGGTATCACCGGAAATGATTTTATGCGCAAGCATTGTCCCTCCCCTCTCACAAATTCTCTTTATAATCCTGCACGATAGCTTGTTCGATCTGTTGGGCAGTATTGTCTCCCTGCCCCATTTTCGCGGCGAGGATCTTGCCAAAAGAGATGCGCTGGCGCTCTGGCCACGCGTCAGACTGCCACAACTGAGAACGAATAAACGCTTTGGCGCAGTGAAAGAAGCATTCCTGTACAGCCACGCGAATCGCCACGACCGCCGGTTTTCCCCGCGCCGCCAGGCGTTCCAGTATAGCCGGATCAGCTGTCAGTTCCGCCGTACCATTGACACGAAACGTTTCATCCGTCCCCGGGATGAGAAAAATCACGCCGACATGGGGATTAGCGAGAATATTTTGCAAACCAAAGACCAGCTTGTTACCCGGGCGATCTGGAATCAGTAAGGTCTGATCGTTCTCGATGGCGACAAAACCCGGCCCGTCCCCTTTGGGCGAGACATCGAGATTGCCCGCCGCATCTGCAGTCGCAAGCAACAAGAACGGTGACCGCTTAATAAAGTCAATCGCCACTGGCTCAAGCGCTCTCCACAATTTGTGAGGGACCAGGGGATGTGGCTCGCCGATCCGGGCACGCAGTTGTTCAACCGTCGTAATGCGGTGTGGGTCAGTTGTGGTCATACCGTCAATCCTCCTTTGACAACGCTGGTCAACTCATAGGCTGCAGCTTTCCCCTTACACTGATCATCGGCGGACGGCTAGTTCTCCGCCGCGCACATTTTCTGGACTTGATCTCGAATGGCGACCAGGGCCTCACCTTGTCGCTTCCCGGCCGCACTCGCCATCTCCGAGCGCCACATCTCAACGAGGAAATCAAGGTGCTCCAGCACCGAACGAAATTCGCGCGCTGAGCCCCCGCGTTTTCGCACAGCCAGGTACGCCTCAGCAATGGTCTCCTTTTGTTTGTCCACGGTTCCCTGGGCTAACGCCGTCGCCAGCGCGTAATCAGGTTCAGTCAGCAAAGACCAGACATCCTGGCTCTGCCCAAGGCGCTGCGCGACAACAGGTTTAAGCTGCTTCAGGAGCGCCTGCACCCCTGCACTCGCTCTTCCCTCCAGTATCACCTTGGCTGGAAGCAAGTTAAGCGCAGCATACGGGTCAGTTGCTCCGGGTTGCGAGAGCGCACGCTGATGGGCCTTGTCGTAGCTCGCCGCCATCTTTGCTAACGCCTCTCGCCGCGCCGGGCCGGACGAAACCAACGCCAGGCGTTTATAGGCACTCCCGAGCAAGGCCAGTCGTTCGACGGTTTCTCCTGGTTTCGGCGTTTTTTCGTCTTCAGCTGGAAAGGTATTCCCGAGCGCAATGAGATGCTCTAACCAGCTACGGGCTTGCACAATCTGTTCTTGTGCATTTGCTTTCTCTCCTGGTTTTGCGTGGTAGAATTGCTCGACTGCGTAGCGACACTGGAGATTCACCAACTGTTCAACTACGGCAAAGGAGACCCCACCGCTCTCCGCTCGTATGGCGTGTTGATAATGGGCAATCGCCTCCTTGAACATCCCGAGTTCCCCATATGCACGACCGAACGCCACCTGCACTCTCGCTAACCTTCGCCAGTCATCATCGAGGGTGCGATCCAGTTCAACCAGCCGCGTTCGCAGCCCGGGAATCTCTGCCGCCGACATCCGTGCCTGACTGACAATGTTCTCGGCCGCAAGCACGATTTCTACGGAGGAGACAAACGGTTTTTCTCGTGGTTGCGAAAGGAGTTGGCCACCAGCAGTTCTCAGCTGCCACGCGGGGTCCCCGTAACATTGGTAGGCGCCCCAGGTATTCACACCACCATGAGAGTCATACGTGTGCTTTCGGGCTCCAAGCACCGCCTCGCCGAATGGGTGACCTGCCAGCAGTAAGGCATAAAACTGTCGTGCGAAGGTGCTGGCTGCAGCATCATCGACCGCCCAGCCCGCCGCCACCACACAGCGCACGCCCATACGGATAAACTCTGCCGCCAGGTTCGCAGCGAGCTTGTGCCGCGTGGTGCGGTCCGTATCTCTTCCACCCTCTATTCGTCCGAGGTGACAACAGTTGATAAACACCAATTCCGGTACCTGGCGCATTTGTTTGACTTCCGCCGGCGTCAGAAAAACCCCATCCCCAATCACCATGCCGCTTACGGTTTTTTTCTTTTGCCCGTCCGCACATAATGCTGGTGGTGGTTCATCGGTTTTCTGGCGGTTTTCCGGTTCGCACGGATATTCGTACACTCCATGCCCAGCAAAATGCAGCATCCGATAGTCATCGGCAAACAGGGCTTCGATCACCTCCTGCGCAGGTGGGCGCAAATGGCGGGACACCGCACACCCGTGACGAGTCAGGAGATTCGCCACCTGCTCCGCTTCCTGTTGCGCCCCCCGCAACTCAACAAACTGACTATGCGGATCGCCAACGACCAGCGCGTTGATTTGCGCCGGTGAAACGGGGTTCGGGCGAAACTCGCTCGTCTCCAATTGACGAACCAGACCCACCCTGACGGCGAGAGGTCGCCCCTCGCTATCATTACGATCCTCCAACAGCTCCCACGGGTAGCGCGCCGTCTCCTCTCTGAGCACCAGGGCAAGTCTCTCCTGATTCGGCGTTTGCTCTTTCAGTGGGTTAGGAATGAGCAACTCAAACAGCGTCCGGGCAGTCTGTTGATTGCCCCGCGGATCGACTACCGCGCGAGCGACAAACTGGTCCACCAATACGCGTTGTGTCGGTTGCAAAAGAACTTCCGCACGGGCGCGGTCGGTCAAGTTATTAAACCGCAAGGCACCATCTGGTTCCGCGGTAATCTGCAGCCGGTGATACCACTCCTTGGGCTCCTCGAACATGGCCCGCTGGAAGTGCCCCTCTGTCTGCCGCAGGCCCTTCTGGGGCTGAATCACCCCGTCAAGAAAGGGGTCACGGGCAATATGTGGTAACACATGGGCCGCTTGAATCGCCCGGTCTTCCCACAGCTCAAGGAACTCTACGGTCGTAATCGTCACCTCCTGTTCCCACTTTCCCCGGCTGAGGGTCTGATTCGCCCGAATCACGCCGCGGAGGATCGCGGTGATCGAGTCTTCCACCGACATCCCGCCGGCGCCGGTGCCGATCAATAGCGAGGAGATCGTGACATACACTGGTTCAGCGAGTTGTCCATTGTTCTGCTGGCGGGTTTGCTCAGCACAGGCAACCGCATACAGCAGGGCGCCACGGGCAACGCCGGCAGACAACTGTCCGGGGGTTAGCGTCCCAACCTGCCCTAAGCCAACAACGATCGCACCGCCAGGTTTTTTCTCCCAGTTGAGAAACACCTCGGCACTGCCCAACGGGCCCGGATAGAGCCCTAATTGCAATCGTTCTCGTAACCGCCCGTTCAGGACACGATCGAGCGCGGCTTCGGCACTGACAATGGTGTCACCTTGGTAGTGACCGACAGCAACTGCATTCCCTGTGAACCCGAGATGACCATGAACCACACTCACCGTGATCTGTTTACGTGGCAGGGTCGCTCTTCGCGTGGGGCGACGCGAGGCCCCAACGGCAGCCGCCAGCAGATCTTTCTCGTTGGGATACACATCTGCCATATCCCGTGGCAGTACGACTAATTCTGCCCCGCGTGCCACCGCCGGCGGAGTTTGCAGCAAGAGCGCGGTCTGTCCGCTTTGCAGAAGTTCGAGGAAAGCAGGAAACGCAGGCTCGTGGGCCGCGAGATCTCCGTGTTCACAGTCCAGATACCACACCGGGACCCCAGCCGGGATACCGGTGTCCCACGGCACCCGTCCGTCTCCGCGTGGGGTGGCGAGAAAACGGAAGCGTTGCCCTTCTTCCGCAGCAGCGTCAACTTCGAGAGCCATCGGTGTTATTCGCGCGTGTCCAGCAACGTAGAGCATCCGTTGGGGGTCAAGCGGACTACGGTCAAGAACACGCCGCGTCTCTAGGGCTGCACGTAGTTGCTCTTCCAGTGGTCGCACCCATCCTGTCGCATCGACCTGCGCCAGTTGGTCCCAGGTGGCAAAGCGAAAGAAATCAAAGGTGTCACGGGTTGCCGGCAGCATCTCCAACACCCCGGGGAACCGCGAGATGGTTTTCAGCAACCCCTTGGTACTGTGCATGAGATCAAGCAGCGCCAGCTGTCGGACCAACTTATCCTGCGCCACTAACGCTCGCGCAATCGAGAAGCTCCCGTTGTTCGGGGTGCCCAGCATCAGGAAGCGAGCCCCGGGATGCTTACATACGCGCTGCCATACGTCATTGTGCTCAGCGATCATGGCGCGCACGACCAGGCCGCCCATCGAATGAGCAAGAAACCGGACCGGCTGCTGCTGGCGTTCAGCGTCGTCACATTTCTCACTGACCCGCGCAGCTAACCGCTTCGCCTCGTCACGAAGCGACAGGCGCCAGTCAAAATCGAACACCTCTACGTCGTGCGTAGCGCTGAGATAGTCAATCAGATCACCATAGTAGTCATCGACCGGTCCGTCTGGCTCAACTTTCCGGGCAGTGATCTCCAGATCTTCTAAGCGCCCTAACGCGAGGTCAAGGTAGTCAACCCAGATACGGTTCCCCTTGAGACTGAGATTACTTCCCATAATGCCAGGCAGAACAAAAACCACCGGGCGCGGACCTTGCGGACCTTTCTTGCCACGCATGGCGCGGGCGATGGGCTCCTGCACAATTGCCTCTAGGGGTGCAAAGCCGGTCTCGTCTATACTCAGTAAACCGTCACGGAGTTTCCTGGCCGTCCGTTCATTGCTGAAGTAGTTGAAATGATTGACCTTTTCGCCTTGGTCGAAGAAATAACGTCCGCCCTGTGCACGCGGAGCCCCGCCGATCATGGCATTGGTGTTCACGACCAGGTCGTGGTCGCCCTCATAAAAGCGATCGAGGGCCAGGAGCTTTAATTTTCCCAATAGTCCATCTGATTCGGTATCCCCGGCAATGACTGTCAGATCAGCGTTCACTTTGATGTCCGGACGATTCAACATCCTCACTATTGGCGATGTCGGCATCATCGCTTCGAGCCCTGGCAGCGTGCGTGGGTCGGTGTGCTCCTTCAGAACCGCGGCAAGCAGATCAGTCGCCGCCCCCGCCAACGAAGAACTCGCCAGTCCAGTCAGGTCTAGCACGTTGATCAGCAACGATAGCCAACGATCGAGTCGTTCTGAAGCCAGGGTCGTCCCACGGGTTGGACAGGCAACCCGAATAAAGCGCGTAACCCGGGGCTTTTTCGTCTTGAGCAAACGATTCAGCTCGTGCAGATCCTTACGGTCATCTGGGCGTTCTTGCTGCGTTTCATCGTCTCCTGTACGCCCAGAGAAGAGGGCAAAATCCCGTTCATCAAACGACTCTGGGGTCGTATCGCCAGCGGTCGGCTGACGGCTTGCACGGCACAGTAACTCCCCGATCAAACCGCCACGCGAATGACTGACGAGATGCAGTTCAGCGTTGGTCGGCAGTGCTTCCAGTAACTCAATGGCATTCTGCAGCGGGCTCTGTGTCAGCGTGTGGTGATCAAAAGCATACACATGACCGTCGTAGGTTGAGAGGAGACTTTCACCAACCGCGCTTTGCTCTCCTTCCCAGACTCCCTTGAAACCACCAGCAAAGGAAGATCCCGTGCCGTGTAGGAATATGAGAAGAGGCTTGTCGTTCTTCGCTGCGAGCGTTTTCAGCGGATTCCGACCCAGCTTCCCGCGCTCGGCACACTGATAGAGCCCTGGACGGGCCACGGTTCGTTTTTCATGCCACTGAGCAACGCTTTTGACCGCCATTCCCGAGAGGTCGATATCGAACACCCGCAGGGTCTTGATCGCCCAGCCCACCAATCCTCGGGTTGGCCCCGCGATCTCGATCTCGGTCGGAAAGCTCTGATACTCATCTCCGGCTCCACGCACAGTCGTGACAGCAAAATCCGCCCGGAAGTCTCGCCAGGTGGTCCACAACCGCACGCCCCCTTCGAGTTCCACTTCAATCGGATCATTCTCGTTGAGATCAAGAGACAGCAAGGTGCCGTCGACCGCACGCGATTTCTCGATGCGTATCGCTTCTCGTTCCTTGACACTGATTTTCTTCTCAAGTCGCTCACCAGCAAAGGGGCTGGTTTGCAGCGCGATTTTGTCGCCAGGAATTTTGATTGTTGCCATATCCCCCCCTCGGTCGTTTCACCGTTATCATAGGCAGAAAAGCGACAGAGATGCCAATTGACTTGGAGAAAAACAGGGGCGTAGGTTAATCTTCGGTGATCGAGCGCAGAATCGTCCGCCAGCCGGCAGACGTCAAGCGGCTTTCCAGGCCATACGGCTGCAGATCAGCGACAGACGGCATGCGAATGACTTTCCATCCACCGTCTCTCTCGTCACCATCCTGACGAGGACCGATGATCTTCTCGATCACTGCGGGAGGCAGATCAAGACTTTTCGCCATGTGTTGTACGTATTCTTCTCTACTGATGCGTGCCATACTTCATTTCAGATTGTAGTTTCCCTTGACCAATATGGCCAAGGCAAGATAGCGTCTAGCAGTTCAGAAAAAAACCTAAAAGGGGGGACGATATGGCTCTCACATTAGAGTTGGCAGAAAAGTTCATCGCGGCAGCGAAAGCAAAGGCCACAGAGCAAGGCTGGGGCATGACCTTTGCGGTAGTCGATAATTCCGGCAATCTCGTCGCACTCGCCCGCATGGACACCGCGCGCTGGTTAACCGCTGGCGTTGCTCAGAGCAAAGCGTTTACCGCCGCCACACTCCGGCGCTCTTCGGCAGAAGTTGCCGAACTGGCCAAGCAACGACCGCAATTAGTCGACAGTATCGCGAACATCACTGGGAAACCGTTGTTACTGGCAGGTGGCGGGCTACCGTTAATCGTCAAGGGTGAACTTTTGGGCGGAGTCGGGGCCAGTGGTGGCACTGAAGAGCAGGATGTCGAATGTGCCCGCGCTGGCTTAACGGCGATTGGCGCAGAGTAGCTAGAGAACTGCTACAGCAAGACGTGGAGTCGCACTTACGGGTTCCTTGTCCTTGTCAGGGGAAAGGTCAGAAAGGGGGTGAAGACATGCGCCGTCAAAACTGCCCTCCAGTTCGCGACTCCCATCCTTGCCTTCCCCTATGAGAGTAATGGCATGAAGTTAAGCAGCGGTGTCATTGCGAGCGGAGCGAAGCAATCCTTGTTTTCTGCAGAGATTGCTTCGTCGCTGCCGCTCCTCGCAATGACAAATAGGTCCTAACTTAAGAGTATTGCCCTATGAGCAGGAAGGGAAAAGGCGGCGCAATCCGCATCTTCGTATGCTTTTCTAATAGACCCACGTGGCACAGCTCTCCTGTTGCGCCGTCATTCCTCAAAAGGAAAAAACCCCATGCCTGAAGCAATCAAAATAGATCTTAACGTCGAAATTCCCATGCGGGATGGTGTCAAACTGCGGGCTGATGTCTATCGGCCTGATGACACCAGCAAACATCCCGTGCTTTTAGCGCGCTTGCCGTACAGCAAAGATTTGTCGCCAATCTCCTTGTCGCTGCTCAGTCCGATTCGCGCCGCTAAGAAAGGCTACGTCGTGGTTATCCAGGACACCCGCGGCCGCTTTAAATCGGACGGACAGTTTTCGCTCTTCGCGGGCGAGGCGGAAGACGGCTATGACACGGTCGGCTGGTGCGCAAACCAACCGTGGTCGGCTGGTCACGTCGGGATGTATGGCGCCTCATACTTTGGTGCCACCCAATGGCTCACCGCAACGGCGGCTCCGCCCGCACTCAAGGCCATTGTGCCGACTATTACCTCATCCGACTATTACGAAGGCTGGACCTATCAAGGTGGCGCCTTTCAGCAAGGCTTTATTCAATTCTGGACCGCAGGAATGGCTACCGAGACGATCACCCGGCTCGCTGATGCACCAGGTGATGCACGGCGCAAACTGTACGGTTCGATCTTCGACATGGCGCAAGCGTACCGCGGCTTGCCGTTGAACGAGTTTCCGCCGGCCACGGTTCCGGGCTTGATCGATCATTACCGGGAGTGGCTCACACATCCCTCGCTTGATGACTACTGGGAACGGGTACGCATCGAGTCCAAATACGACCAGATCGACGTCGCAGCCCTGCATATCGGTGGCTGGTACGATATTTTCCTGGAAGGAACGCTCCGTAATTTCATCGGCATGCACGCGAAAGGTAAGAGTGCGTGGGCACGACAAAAGCAGCGACTCATCGTTGGTCCGTGGCTACACGGGTTATTTGACCGGGAGGTTGGCGAGGTCGATTTCGGTCCAGGGGCACTCCCCGATGCTGTCGATCTTGGTGGAATCCATCTGCAATGGTTTGATCACTGTTTGCAAGACCAGCCGGACACTGGAGCACCGGTTCGTCTCTTTGTCATGGGAACCAACGTGTGGCGCAACGAGAATGAGTGGCCACTCGCACGGGCGATTCCGACTCGTTATTACCTCGCCAGTGGTGGTGCAGCCAATAGTTTGCGTGGTGACGGCCAACTCCTGCGCGAAGCACCCACTCGCGCAACCAGCGATACATATCTTTATGATCCCGAACGTCCGGTGCCGACCTGTGGGGGATGTACGCTGATGGCTGGACCGCTCAGCGCTGGGCCACGCGATCAACGCGCGGTCGAGGAACGCGACGATGTATTGGTGTACACGTCAGCCCCACTTCCTGAGCCTCTCGAAGTGACGGGCACCATCGAAGCGGTTATTTACGCGAGTACAGACGGACGCGACACAGACTTCACCGCCAAGCTCGTCGATGTAGCCCCGGATGGTCGCGCGATCAACCTGTGTGATGGGGTCGTGCGCGCACGGTATCGCAACTCACTGCGGCGCGCGGAGTTGTTGGAACCAGGCAAAGTCTACGAATATCGCATCCTCCTGGGCTCGACGAGTTTCGTTTTCGCACCAGGGCACCGGCTGCGTCTGGAAGTGTCGAGCAGTAACTTCCCGCGCTTTGATCGCAACCTTAACACCGGCGGAGAACTCGGCATCGAAAATGTTGGTCGCCCGGCTATTCAGCGAGTGTTACACGGCGGGACGAGAGCGTCGCATGTGGTGTTGCCGGTGGTGCCGAACGTAAAACGTAAGACGTGAAACGTAAGACGGAAAACGTCATGGGTAAGTTGTGGGAAGAAGAGATGTATGCCAAAGAAGATAAACAGGAGACCTTTTGCGTCGGGTCTGAAAGGAAAGGTGAGCCTTTTTAGATCCCCTCATCCTGACCTTCTCCCGAACGGGAGAAGGAACCCACATTCAACTCGTGCGGACAAAACGTTGGGTATCCAGGTCCTCTCTCCCACCGGGAGAGAGACAGAGTGAGGGGATCAAGCTAAGTTTTCTCTTAATGAAACAACTCGCCAGGGCTCTTCGAAAACGCCATACTGATGCCGAGAAGGCCCTCTGGGGTCGCTTAAGGAACCGGCAACTGGAAGGATGCAAGTTTCGGCGCCAACAAGTAATCGGTGCATATATCGCCGACTTTCTCTGTCTGGAACCGAAGCTTATTATCGAACTTGACGGTGGCCACCATACCCAGCAAGTACAGCAGGATACCAAACGGACCGAGTATCTTCAGAGCCTTAGATATCGAGTCTTACGCTTTTGGAATCATGACGTGCTTCGTGAGCCTGAAGCCATGTTAGAAGCTATTCGCGTTGTCATAGTTGACAGATTTCCTCACCTCAGCTCCCGGAAAAAGCGAGTCAAGAGGCGATCCATGCCTGTGACTGTAAACAACAGGACCAACAAATCGGAGGGAGAGGTTCCTTATGACCACAGTTTGCATTTCCTTTTCCGGGGTTGCAGCCCTATCCGGGTTCCCGGAATTTCCCGAGACGGCTGCGCAACAGTTGCAAACCGAATTTCCCCAGACCAATGTCGTTTTCGTGCACGAACGCGACCCGCAACGTCGTCGCGCCATATATGCAGAGGCCGAGGTGCTCTTCGCGGTTCGCTTTAGCCCGGAAGATCTGCACGCTGCACAGAAACTCAAGTGGCTGCACCTGTCCTCGGCTGGCGCAACCCATGTCCTGTTTCCTGAGATGATCGACAGTCAGGTAACCGTCACCAACTCGCGCGGCTTGCACGGCATCCCAATCGCTGAACACGTATTAGGGGTGATGATCATTCTCGCACGGCAGCTGCACGCGGCGTATCGTTGCCAACTCGAAGGTCGCTGGGGTCGGCAGGATATGTTTGCGTTGTATCCGACCTTTTCCGAATTGCACGGGAGCACCGTCGGCATCATCGGCTTAGGAAGCATCGGCCTGGCCATTGCCGAACGCGCCAAAGCGTTTGGCATGCGCGTACTGGCAACTAAGCGTACTGGTGGCGCGAAACCAGCGTGTGTCGATGAGTTGTTCGGCCCGGACGGGATGCCCCCCCTGCTCCGGGAGGCAGATTTTGTCGTTATCGCCGCCCCTCTCACTCCGGCAACGCACGGACTGATCGGCGAAACCGAGCTACGCATGATGAAGCCGACCGCGCATATTCTCAACATTGGTCGCGGCCCCATCATCCAAGAAGCCGTGCTGATCCGAGCGCTGAAAGAGGGGTGGATTGCCGGGGCCGGACTTGATGTCACCGAGGTTGAACCCCTTCCGTCGGAGAGCGAACTCTTTCGTCTTCCGAATGTGTTTCTCACTCCTCATTACTCGGGGTTTCGCTCTCGCTATTGGGATCATGCGCTGGCAATCTTCAAACCCAATCTGGACCGCTTCCTACGTGGCGAGCCCCTTGCGAATGTAGTAGATAAGCGGGCAGGATATTAAAATGTAAACGTCAAGCGTAATGCGTAAAACGTAAGACGTGGAACCTGAAACCTGGAACTTTGGACCTTAGATTTTGGACCTTGGATACGAGGAAGGAGAGTACCGAATGGAGGTAAAAGGAATTGGCGCTATCATCACGGGCGGAGGCTCGGGATTGGGCGAAGCAACCGCACGAATGTTTGCGGAAAAAGGCGCAAGGGTAGCAATCTTTGATCTGGCGAAATCGAACGGGGCAAAAATTGCCCAGGAACTTGGCGGCGTGTTTGCCGAAGCCGATGTCACCAACAGCGATCAACTGGCAGGAGCCATAGACAACACGGCCAGTTCTTTGGGCGCTGTGCATGTGCTCGTGAACTGCGCTGGCATCGGTACTGCTGGCAAAACTTTGGGCAAAGGAGAAGTTCCTCTCGATCTTGAACCGTTCCGCCGCACTATCGAGATCAACTTGATCGGTACGTTTAATGCCATTCGTCTCGCTGCCGCCAAGATGGCGAAGAACACGCCGAATGCTGGTGGCGAACGCGGCGTCATTATCAATACCGCTTCAGTTGCTGCCTTTGAGGGCCAGATCGGGCAGGCCGCCTATTCCGCCTCAAAAGGTGGCGTTGTCGGCATCACGCTTCCCATCGCCCGCGATTTGGCCAGTTATGGGATTCGCGTGTGCACAATCGCTCCAGGCATTTTCGAGACGCCGATGCTCATGGGACTGCCTGAAGCGGCTCGACAATCGCTGGGGGCGCAAGTGCCCTTCCCGTCACGGTTGGGTCGTCCAGCCGAATACGCGCAACTGGCCTGCCACATTATCGAGAATGCCATGCTCAATGGCGAAACCATTCGCCTCGACGGGGCTATTCGTATGCAACCCCGGTAGCCATTCGCGAACTGAGACACAGTCACCCCTGCTCGAGGAAAGGAAAAACGTATGACGCAAGAACACACCGGAGTCCTCACCAAAGGTGCTATCGACGCCGATGGACATATTTTAGAGCCGCCCGATTTGTGGGAGCGCTACTTGGAACCCAAATATCGCGATCGCGCCTTCCGTCTTCGCACGAACAGCGAGGGCCTCGAAGTCTTCGAGATCGATGGGAAACGCATGTGGGCCTGTTACCCAGGATTTCCGGGACAGCTCGGCGGCATGGGAGCCGCCAATATCGACCCGAGCCCCGAGCGCACCTATGTCGGTAGCGCTCCCTTTGGCTCGATGGATGCCAAAGAGCGGGTCACACGCCTGGACCGCGAGGGTTTAGCCAAAGCGATACTGTATCCAACACTCGGACTGTTCCTTGGCGAGGTCACCGACCCGGAACTGTCGGCAGCGCACTGCCGTGCGTATAACCGGTGGATCGTGGATTTCTGTTCCGATTCCGGTGGCCGTCTCATCCCCATCGCCCAAGTCTCATTGGATGACGATCCGCATGACGCGGCCCGCGAATTAGAACGTGCCGTAAAAGCTGGTGCCAAAGGCGGCTTCTTTTTGCCATTTAGTTGGAAACGGAAATCACCCGGACACCCAGACTACGATCCCTTGTGGGCGAAGGCGCAGGAGTTGGATGTCCCACTCTCGATCCATCCCACGGCAGATCCACCGGCTCTTGATGTGCACAAGCGTTTTACCGATCTGGCCCAAGGCGACACGTTTAACTTCACCTGGTACATGGACGTTTTAGTAGCCCAAGGGATGATGCAATCCTTTGTCTCCCTCTTCCACTATGGCCTCTTCGATCGGTTTCCAAAGGTGAAGATGGTGGTGTTGGAGTCCCAGGCCGGCTGGATTGGCTATTTGCTCGACCGTATGGATGCGGTGTACAAAGTCCCATTGGGGAAAACGACCGGCATGAAAGAGTCGCCGAGCACCTATTTTCGCCGTCAATGTTGGATTTCGGCAGACCCGGATGAGAAAACGGTGACAACCGTCATTCAGGCAGTCGGCAGCGATCGCTTCTTCTGGGCGTCAGACTTTCCCCATCCTGATCACATTAGCCATTACATGCAGGCGTTGGGGGAAATGGTCGCGCCACTACCGGAAGCCGCTCGCCAGCAGGTTTTGTGGGAAAATGTCAGTCAGGTGTATAACCTCGGAGAGTAGGGGTAGCGCTGGGTCTCACCAATTTTGACAGCAGCGAATGTTTCTTTGGAGTGCGGCGGCTGTGACGCCGCTTTGGTCGCGCGCAGAATATGTCTCGTGCGGCTCTCGGCAATCGTTAGCCGTAGCGCCGCCAGCGGCGGCGCACTCCAAAAAAGAATAATGGGCTACCACGAGCGCCCGGCTGGGGGCGGAGATCTTATTTCCAAGTAGGGAGGCATACATGGCCACCAAACAAATATCCCGAAGAGGGTTTCTCAAAGGTGTCAGTACGATGGCAGCGGCTACGGTGTTAGCCGAGCGCGCCCCAAAACAAAGGAGTGCGCAGGCTGCGGCTTCGACGGGGAAGGTCCGCTTTGGTGTCCAGACCCCGCCACAGCATGTGACCTACGCGGAACTGGTATCGATCTGGCAAGAGGCCGAGGAGTTAGGGTTTGATACGGCTTTTGTCTTTGACCATTTGATGCCGATCTATTCTGATCCTATGGGCCCGTGCCTTGAAGGTTGGACGCTCTTGTCGGCTCTCGCCGCCCAAACGAAACGCCTGCGGGCTGGCGTGCTTGTTACCGGCAACACCTATCGTAACCCCGCTGTCTTAGCCAAGATGGCAGCGACGGTGGATCATGTCAGTCAGGGACGACTCATCTTGGGTATCGGGGCTGGCTGGTTTGAGGCTGAGCATGACGCCTACGGTATCCCGTTCTCGACCGTCAAAGGAAGAGCGCAGCGACTGAATGAAGCACTAGAAGTGATTAAACTCTTGTTCACGCAAGAAAAGAGTACGTACGCTGGGAAGTATTACCAGCTCAAAGATGCTCCGTTCCAACCACGGACCGTACAAAAACCTCATCCGCCGATTCTCATTGGTGGACAAGGAGAAAAGCTGATCCTGCCCATAATCGCGAAACATGCGAACATCTGGCACCTACGAGTGCGTGAAGTTGACCCTGAGCAGGTAAAGAAACTGTGTGCGACTTTTGACGACATTTGTCGCAAGGCCGGTCGTGATCCGGCTGAAATCGAAAAAGCTATTTCGTTACGTTCAGCTCAACTTGCCGGCACCACGGCTGAGCTTCGACGGCAAGTGCAAAGCCTTGTCGATATTGGCATTCGTCATTTTACGATTTCGCTGTCACCAGGTGACCGCAAGCACCTCAGCCGTTTCGCCAAAGAGGTGATGCCTACGTTTCGGGGGGTGTAAGTCGAGTGAGCCTCCACCATTCCCCCTCTTACTCTTCGGCTTGTGCGCGTCGCCCAAAGCCGAACAAGATCTGCGCAACGCGGCGCATCTGAATCTCTTCCGCTCCCTCGGTGATGCGATACCGCCGATGGTGCCGATAAATATGCTCGAACGGTTTGTGTCGTGAATAGCCGATGCCGCCATGCACCTGCATCGCCCGATCAGCCGCGTCACACACCAAGCGATTGGCGCGATAGTTACACATGGACACTTTGTCAGAGAGCTTGAGGGCGACCTCAGGCTTGGACATCTGATCCATTTCCCAGGCCGTTTTATAAATCAGCGCCCGGATCATCGCGGCCTCGGTATGCAGCTCAACCAATGGCCACTGGATCGCCTGGTTTGCCGCCAATGGCTTGCCGAACGGTTTCCGCTCTTTGGCGTACTGCACAGCTTCGTTAATACAGTATTGCGCCGCTCCCAATGAGGACGCAGCTTGCCGGATGCGGTTCTCATGCACGAAGTGCTGTGCCACGGCCAAGCCGTTCTGCGGATCTCCCAGAATCGCGTCTGCCGGGACATACACATCCTGCAGCGAGACGCGTGGGTGATCAGTCGGCATGTTGAAGGTCCAGAGATACTCTTCGATGATAAATCCGTCCGTCTTGGTCGGCACGATAAAGCAAGTAATACCGCGCGGGTCACCGTCCTTGCCACTGATACGCGCAAAGACCAAATCGTGCGTCGCGACGTGGAGGCCCGTGTTCCACATCTTGGTGCCATTAATCCGCCAGCCATCACCGTCGCGCGCTGCGCGCGTTTCCATCCAGGTCGCATCCGAACCATGCTCCGGCTCGGTGAGGCCAAAGGCAAAACTCATGGACCCCTCGAGAATACCGGGGATGAAGGTCCGCCTCTGCTCCTCCGTGCCAAAGTCGCGCAGCATCAACACGATCGGTTGATTCCCAACGATTGAACTTTCGTTCTGCAGATCGTTATGCAGGCCGAGTCCTTTACTGGCCAGATGCTCGCGGATAATCGCCATCGCCAGATTCGAGCCGTCCTTGCCTCCGTATTCCTTGGGCAGAGCGAAACGATAATGGCCCGCCTTATCAGCTCGGCGACGCATCTCATTGAGTAATGCTTCCCACTCATGACGCGGGAGGCCACCACGGTCGAAGTCCGTGCGCGCCCACTCCCGGCGATGATCGAAGAAACGGATGTTGTCGTTTTCCTGTTCAAGGGGTTTGATCTCACGCTCGATGAACTCGTCGAGTTCGGCCAAGTAGGCGGTAATCTCTGCTGGTATCGCGAAATTCATGATCTGCCTCCTCTATAGAGCCAGGATCGTGACGTCAACCGGAGGACGAAAGGCCAGATAGTTGCGCCCTGAGAAAAAAGAGCGGGCCGGTTGTGGCACTATGAGACAACACGCTATACTTTTGACCTTACGTTGCCAGATCTTCTGGAAATTGTGTTGAATCAAAGTAAGGAGGAATGCTCATGCATGATATTGTGATTCGCGGCGGTCAGATTGTCGACGGCACGGGGAAACCCACATTCACTGGTGATGTCGCGATTACCAATGGCCGTATCGCCGCAGTTGGCTCCAACCTTGGCAGCGCCAAGAAGGCGATTGATGCAGGGGGTCTCATCGTGACTCCGGCGTGGGTCGATGCTCATACTCACTATGATGGCCAAGTCGCATGGGATCAGCAAATGACCCCGTCGCTGTGGCACGGCGTCTCAACCGTGGTTATGGGCAACTGTGGCGTCGGCTTTGCGCCAGCGACCCCAGATCGCCACGATTGGCTCATTGGTCTGATGGAAGGAGTCGAAGATATCCCGAGTCAGGCACTCGCGGCAGGCCTGCCGTGGGGATGGCAGAGCTTTCCCGAATATCTGGACGTGCTCGACAAGATGCCGCGCACCTTGGACGTTGGGGGAATGATCACGCACGGCGCTGTCCGCGCTTTTGTCATGGGTGAACGTGGCGCGAAGAACGAACCCGCCACCGAGCAGGATATCGCCAAGATGGCCGCAATCGTGAAAGATGCGGTTCTCGCCGGTGCGCTAGGGTTCTCCTCGTCACGAACGTTGGTCCACTCAGCGCATGGTGGCGAACCTGTCCCCGGCACCTTTGCCACCGAAGACGAATTGATTGGCATCGCCAAGGCCGTACGCTCAACCGGGCGTGGGATCTTCGAAATGGTCCCCCGTGGCATCGCTGGCGAAACCGCGGACCTGCTCGACGAAGTCGACATGATGATTCGCATTTCTCGGACAACGGGATGTCCGCTGACCTTCTTACTGGCCCAGAACAATAGCTACCCCGAGCAATGGCGTGAAGTTATTGCAAAATGTACAGCTGCAGTGGAAGGTGGCGTACGCATCGTACCAATGGTCTTCGCCCGCCCGGTATGCATATTGTTCAGCTTCCAGGGGGATAACCCGTTTGAATACTTGCCGAGCTTTCAGCCACTGAAGAAGCTCTCCCACGCGGACAAGGTCGCGGCCCTGCGTAACCCTGAGTTACGGCAGAAACTGGTGACCGAAAAAGATCCGAACACCACCGGCATGTCGTTGTTGTATCAAAATCCTCGGGTCTGGGATCGTACCTATCCAATGGGAGCAAAGCTTAGCTACGAACCGTCCAGCCAGAACAGCATCGCGGCGATCGCAGAACGGGAAAGACGCAATCCTCGGGAAGTGGTCTACGATCTCATGCTCGAACAGGATGGTCGTGCGTTTCTCATGTACGCCGCGGCCGGCTACGCCAACGGCAACTCTGACTCTCTGCACGAACTGATCTGCAATCCGATCACCGTTATGGGTGGCAGTGATGCGGGGGCGCACGTGCGCCAGATCATTGATGCAGGCGTGCCGACCTATGCCTTGACCCATTGGACCCGTGATAAAGCAGCGGATGATCCCAAACGTCTGCCCTTGGAGTTTGTGGTCAAGAAACTGACGCATGACGGCGCCCGGCTCTTTGGCATGACCGACCGTGGCACGTTGGAGCCAGGAGCGAAGGCCGACGTCAATCTCATCGACCTCAAAAATCTCGGTGTGAGCTATCCGGAGATGGTCTATGACTTACCGGCTGGCATGCCACGTCTCATGCAAACCGCGACAGGGTATGAGAAGACCTTTGTCAGTGGTGAAGTCGTACAAGAAAACGGCAAAGACACCGGTGCGCGCCCAGGGCGCATCGTTCGCAGCCGTTAACCTGTCTTTGTGTTTCCGGGGCATCGGGTCCGATGCCCCGGGCCGGTGTCCTCGTTCCTGAGAGAACGAGCCCCCCTAGTTGTCTTCTTCTTTCCAATCGCAAGGAGCGACAGATGTCGACATGTACAGTGACGCGAGTGCTCAAAGCCCAGCCGACCTCTGACGGTGCCGGGGTGCGGTTGTTCCGCACGATTGGCTCGCCAGCGCTGGACTCGCTTGATCCGTTCCTCCTGCTTGATGAATTCAAATCAGAGCAGAGCAATGACTATATTGCCGGGTTTCCCGATCATCCCCATCGAGGCTTCGAGACGGTGACGTACATGCTGGCAGGTTCGATGCAACATAAAGATCACCAAGGCAACGAGGGGAACCTGGTGGCCGGTAGTGTGCAGTGGATGACCGCTGGTCGTGGGATTATTCATTCCGAGCTGCCCAAGCAGGACAATGGTTTAATGTGGGGATTTCAGTTATGGGTCAATTTACCCGCGGCCCAAAAGATGATTACGCCTCGCTATCAGGACATTTCGCCAGAGAACATCCCTGAGGTGATAACCGCGGATGGCGTAAAAATGCGCGTGGTGGCTGGAGAAGTGGCGGGGCTCCGTGGGGCCGTGCAGGGTATTGTCACCGATCCACTGTATCTCGATGTTCTAGTGCCGGCTCACACGACCTACTCACTCCCCGTACCGCGCGGGCACTCTGCATTCTGTTACGTCTTTATTGGCCAGGGCACCTTTGGCAAAAGCGAAACCACTGCGGGCCAGGAAGTGACGGCGCAACATCTCCTCGTCCTTTCTGATGGAGACGAGGTCAACGTGACCACTGAGTCCGATAGCGTTCGCTTCCTACTGCTGGCGGGTAAACCGCTCCGCGAACCGGTTGCCCGCTACGGGCCGTTTGTGATGAACACCAGAGCCGAGATCCGCCAAGCCTTTGAAGATTATCAGCGGGGAACGTTCTTGGGGTGAACGCTCGGGTGGACGGAAGTAACCCTTCCGTTTTGGAGTGCGCCGCCAGCGGCGGCGCTGTGGCTGACAGTTGCCGCGCGAAGACCGGACGCGCTCCGCGCGTAACCACAGCGGCGTCAGAGCCGCCGCACTCCAAAGGCAGACTGTCCACAAATTGATGAGACTCGATACTAATGAAGGGATGCTCACTGTCTCTCCAGCTACACTTTCTTATTCCCCCAGCGGTCCCAATACAGTACCTCATCGACCGGTTTGCGTTTTGTCCGGCCAAATTTTCCTCGTGGGTAGCCCATGGGGAGAAGCGCAGAAATTTCCATGTCTTCCGGCACGCCGACTTTCTGCTTGAGGTCTTCCTCGAAAAAGAAATGGGTAGTCGTCAGAACAGCTCCAATCCCATACGCGCGACACGCTAACAGGATGTTCTGCACTGCCGGAAAAATCGATCCGTGCACCGTCGCGGTGCTGCCACGCGTATTCTGTTTCCAGGCGGGGTACTCTTTGGCCGAACACGCCAGAAGAATTACTGGGGCTTCGTGCATATGGTCGGACAGATAGGCCGAGGCTTTCAGCAGCCGTTGACGGGCAGGTGGCAGCTCGGAGACGGGAGGCTGACCAGCACGGAGCTTTTGTTGGGCATCGCGGTAGCGATCACGAATGAAGGTTTTCAATTTAGGATCACGGACAAGAATGAATCCCCAATCCTGACGATTTCCCCCGCTCGGGGCATGAATCCCTGCGTCAACGATCTTGCGTAGGGTTTCCTCAGGAATGGGATCGGGTTTCAAACGCCGCATGGAGCGCAGCGAATAGATGATATCGAACAGCTTGGCCTCTGTCGGGTTTTCTTCGGCGGCTGCCAGTGCGGACGAGAACGGAACAACGGTACTAACCGTACCGACACCGGCGACTTTTATAAACGCACGACGAGTAATTTTTTCGTCGGAACGTTTTGTTCCTTGAACCATATGGTGTCTTCCTCCTCACGAGTTAACTCAGCGCGCCACCGTTGTTTTGAATCGTGAATCCGCCATCAACGACGACGGTTGCGCCATTGATATATGAAGAAGCCGGAAGCACCAGACTCAGGGTGGCGTGCGCGACTTCTTCCGGCTCACCGTAGCGCTTGAGTGGGACTCGACGACGCGCAAAGATCTCTTTCGCTTTGTCTGGGATTGCCGCAGTCAGGCCGGTATGAATCGCCCCCGGACAGATACAGTTCACCGTCACTCCCTGTGTCCCCAGTTCGACGGCCAGTGCACGCGTCAGTCCGACGACGCCATGCTTGGCGGCGGTGTACGGACTCGAGTAGGCACTCCCGCCTACTCCTTCAGTTGAGGCGATGTTGACGATGCGGCCCTCACCGCTTTTGCTTAGATGGGGTAAGGCGGCGCGAATAAGACGGTGATGCGCCGCCAGGTTGATCGCGAAACAGCGCTCCCACACCTCTTCATATCTATGGCTTTGAATGCGCGCCGACGCGTCGATCCCGGCATTATTGATAAGAATATCGAGTCCGCCGAAATGGGCGGCGATCTCGGTCACCACCGGCGCAATGGTTTCGCTCTGGGCAAGATCAATCGTCCAGCCTTTGGCCGTTCCTCCGGCGGCGAGAATCTCCTCGACCACGGTAGTGACGCCTTCCCCGTTACGGTCAAGAACCGCGACTTTAGCCCCCTCGTCGGCGAAGAGATGGGCAGTTGCGCGTCCCATCCCACTGGCAGCTCCGGTCACCAGCGCCACTTTACCGGCAATCGATCGACTGAGTGTTGTCAGTTTGGTCATTGGCTCATACTCCC
This sequence comes from Binatia bacterium, assembly GCA_050187625.1. GTDB lineage: Bacteria > Desulfobacterota > Binatia > Bin18 > Bin18 > JBFWXH01. The sequence continues at coordinate 78,056 of JBFWXH010000012.1, read as the reverse complement.
TTCGGACGAAACTCCCACTTCTCATAGAACCTCTTGTCGTCGTTGGGAATGACCTCCCTGACAAACGGCCCCACGGCTCACTCCGCGATCAGCTTTCAGCAATCAGCGGTCAGCCCTTTTTCCCTCTTTCTCTTTCTCCATTTACCCATTTCCCCTTATCCATTTATCCCGTTCCCCCGTTCCCCATTTCCCCTTATCCCTTATCCATTTCCCATTTATCCGGTTCCCCCTTTCCTTCCCCGTCGAGTCCTATTTTTTTCAACAAAATGAGCCCTCGAAAGCCGACTTCTTACCCCTCCGAACCATAGACAGCAAGTGTGAGCAGGTGCTATGCGATTCTGCAAAGTAGAGCCAACAGGGAAAAGGAAATTCCGGGCGTGTCAGTTTTGGCAAGAGGTGTCTGTCAATGTTGACAAAAGACGGAGCGATGACGGCCCAAGATTCTCCTAACCATGCGGGAATGTAAGGTTCTTCTGTTGGCATGAAGATCGCTAGGTAGCGACGACAGCGTCATATTGGGAGTCCTCTCCCTGCCGCAGACCTTCTGGAGCTGAGCTGGGGGCTTCTACACTGCAACGTATATGCAATGTGGACACTGGCGGTTCACATTATCACTCTGGCACTGGCTCAACAAAATGTGAAGCCGGTAGTGCTCAGTATAAGGTGTGGTCACTTATACCATGGGGCTCCGCTTCTCTCCTTTTCTTTCTGCCCTGATCGCTGGCATACTCCTGCTGAACCTGGCTGGCACGGCGTTCGCCGCCGGCAAGTCGATGCTGCAGCACGCCAAAGGCAAAGGTGTTCGGAGAGTTGCCCAGCGAGCGCTACCACCACCTCAATGCTTCGTGGTGGAAAAAGATTCGACCGAACGCACCTCGAGCCTCCAGCACAAACGCCCTGGCAAACGCCGCCCACTCTTCCTTCTGCAATCTGTCAATGCCTGTCTCGTTCGTCCCCAACAGCAGATGAACATCCGTCCACGACTGAATGACGGGAGAGATCTATTTCCCGTCGATCCTTTCTTTCACCGCAGACTTTCCCCACCTTCGACGGGTGAAGAGCCGTTCGCTGGGTAATCGCAAATCCCCCCGCGCTACGCGCGGGGGGATTTAGCCCTTAGCCTCGACGTTTTCTCTCCTTGCCCCACGAAAATGTCATTGCGAGGAGCGGCAGCGACGAAGCAATCTCATAAGAAAACAGCATAGTAGGAATTGTAAGGCGGGCTGTGCCCGCAAGCGCATTGGCAACTTTCCAACCGAACAACCCAACAATCTAACAACGGGTAACAACGGGACAACCGCTTACCGACGAAGGAGGAGACCTAACCATGAGTCCCAACATACTGTGGTCACTGACACCGGAGCACCACCTCCGGCTGCAAGCAACCAACAAACGACAAGGCTGTCGAGGGACAGTGTTGTCGTGGTTTAGCCAAGTCAGCTTTGTATTTTTGGCGACGATGCTGCTATCGGCGGCGTTTGCGAATGCAGCGACATTACAGATTTGCGCATCATCTCTCGGTTGCACAGAAAACGAGACAGAGTTCACCCCTGGAGACACCGTGTATATCACCGGTTCCGGCTGGGACGGGACAACCTCTGAAGACGTTGAACTGCAAATCACGGAAGCGCCTCCTCATGGCAGTCATGTCGATGTCCTCTATGCGGTCGTTCATGAGGATGGCACGATTGACTCTGAGTACATCGTCCCTGGGCATGGAGGCAGCGGGCAGACTTTCACGCTGACGGCGACGCAACTCAGCGGCGGTTCGCTCATTACGGCAGCACCAATAGGATTCTCCAACGGCACGAACCCTGTGCCGTTCACGTGGAATACGAGTACGTGGACAACCCCAGGACCAAGCACGAATCCTTGGGTAAGAACAGACAGAGATGACTACCCTCCGGGCGATACGGTTTACATTGCGGGTGGTGGCTGGCAACCAGGGGAGCTGGTGACGCTTGAGATTGAAGAAACAGGTCCGCAGGATTTCCACCCGACTGAGACGTTACATGCCATTGCTGATGCACAGGGCAATATCTATGCGGGGTATGTTATTCAGGATCATGACCTTGGGCAATCGTTTGTGCTGACAGCGTCGGGAACCACGGGAACAGCAGAGACGATGTTTACGGATGCGGCGAACACCAAAGTTATAAACGCTCAGACTGTGTCTCCGGTGACAGTCACTATCACTGCCACGCTATATACTGCAGCCAATAATTGTACTGGTGCCTCCAGTTCAGTAGGGCCTTTCAGTTTGACAAGCAGCACCCTAACCCAGATTACGGACCAGAACACTAACGGCAGATCAGTCAAACTAAGTGCGCCAGCAAGCCCGACTTCTCCGTCTGGCTCCACCTTCACAAACTGGACAAGCCCTACTGGCGGTACCTTCGCAGTCATCGGGGGAGATCCGAAAGTAATCTGCATCTCAGGAACCAACGGCAATCAAACAGATACGTTTGTTCCGAACTACACCGCCGCCAAGTCTGACCAGACGATCACGTTCAACGCCCTGACAAACAAAACCTACGGCGATGCAGATTTCTCTGTCAGCGCAACAGCCAGCTCAGGGTTGCCTGTCGCTTTCAGTAGCCAAACGACCTCTGTATGTACAGTATCGGGAACTACGGTACATATCGTGTCCGCTGGTACTTGTACGCTCAGAGCATCCCAAGCTGGTGATTCGAGTTACAATGCAGCACCAAACGTGGATCAATCGTTTACCATCAACAAGGCGAACGCGACGGTCGTAGTGACACCATACAACGTCACGTATGATGGGAATACGCACACGGCAACCTACACCATCACAGGTGTAAACGGTGAGACCGGGGCCACGGTCGGCACTGTCGATGTGAGCAACACGACCCACACCAACGCCGGCACCTACACCTCCGACACCTGGAGTTTCACGGGTACTGCGAATTACAACGACATCGCTAGCACGACGATCACCAATATCATCAGCAAAGCGGATGCAACGTGTTCGGTGAGCGGATATACTGGGGTGTATGACGCCGTTGCGCATGGCGCGACGGGCAGTTGTACGGGTGTGGACGCTGGCGATCTCAGTAGTTCGCTCAATCTGGGTGCGACGTTCACCGATGTTCCGGGCGGAACGGCCAACTGGTCATTCTCTGGTGGTACTAATTACAACGACAAGAGTGGCAGCGTAGGAATTGTCATTAACAAGGCTGACGCGAGCTGCACGGTGAGCGGATATACTGGGGTGTATGATGCCGCTGCGCATGGCGCGACGGGCAGTTGTACGGGTGTGGACGCTGGCGGCACAGCAGCAGGTGGGAGTCTGAACTTGGGCAATAGCTTTACCGATGTTCCGGGCGGAACGGCCAACTGGTCATTCTCTGGTGGTACTAATTACAACGACAAGAGTGGCTCAGTGAACATCGTCATCCAGCAAAGACCGCTCACCGTCATTATCACAGCTCCGTCCGCGGGATCTCTTTTCACCGCTACTACTGCGATCAGTTTCAAAGGCACAGTTGATGGCCTAGTCGCGAGTCAGGATATTGGTTTCAGATGGGCCTTCGACGGTATAAACGTCACAGGTACCTCGTCGGGTAGCTCTATTGAGATCTCGAAAATTTTGCCTGCTGGCGTTTATCAAATCACACTGACGGTTAATCCCGATGGAACCAACCTCAACTATACTACGGCGGAAACGAACGAGGTTAACAATTTAGAGAACGCCTATGTCGTGGTCTACGATCCGAACGGAGGCTTTGTGACGGGTGGCGGTTGGATCATGTCTCCAACAGGCGCCTGCAAGCTCCAAGGGTGCGAGAACACCACGGGTAAAGCCAACTTCGGTTTCGTCTCGAAGTATAAGAAGGGAGCAAATATCCCAACCGGCGAAACCGAATTCCAGTTCAAGGCGGGGAACCTAAACTTCCACAGCACGGTCTACGAATGGTTGGTCGTTTCTGGTGCCAAGGCCCAATACAAAGGTTCCGGTACAATCAATGGAGCTGGGGATTACGGCTTTCTGTTGACAGCAACAGATGGGCAAATCAACGGTGGAGGCGGGGTGGACAAGTTCCGGATCAAGATCTGGAATGCCAGCGGCGTTGTCTATGACAACAAGTCCGACGTTTTATCGGACGACATTGATACTGCGGATCCGCAGGCCATCAATGGCGGCAGCATTGCCATTCACAAATAGGAGTCATAGCAGCTGAGTCATAACCCAATCGACGAAACCACAACTAATCTCGGCAGCCTCGGAACGATCCGAAGCTGCCGGGCCCGGAGACAAACTCTTAACTCAAAGTGAGCATACTATGGCAACCTCGTATAATCGTACCGATAGAAGCCTGGATATCAAACCTGAAACAAAGACGCGACGAGCGTCAAAGCTTCTTATTATAGGCGCCGTTGGCGCTGGCCTCGTCTGGCTGTTCACTCAGCCAAAAGTCCCCCATCGTCCCACAGTCGCAGTGAATACCCCCGCGACCATGTCAGCTCCTCAAGCACCGCAACCTGCACTCACACCGGCAGTGTCGCCATCAACGCATGCTGTCGTCTCACAACTACCCGTGCCCGCGGCACCCGCGCCTTCCTCCACTCGTACGGTCGCAGCGCCACAACCTGTGTCACAATCACCAGCTACATTGGTAACCAACCATAGCCTTGTCCAACAACAAGCCGCTGCCCTCTCCCAACTTCCAGAGCTATCCCACCGGGTCCAGGCGTTAGATTCGCTAGTCGCACTGACTCAAAACATCCAAACCCTGACCCCGAGACAGATGAAGGATATGCCACGCATGGTGAGGAAGATGCGCTATCAGGGAGAAACGGCGGTCCCGGCTATCCGGGCGTTTTTGCAGACGAAGGCCGACTTCAATTTCGACAATATCCAAGGGAGCGAGATGGCCTCGCATCGCACGCTCCGGCTCGCACTCATTGACACCCTACGGCAGATTGGTGGGAAAGAGGCAATCGCGGCGTTAGATGAGCAACTCAAGAACAACACAGACGCGGCGGAAACTGCGGCGCTGAAACAAGGCCTGGCGCAACAAGTACAGCAAGGCGCGCTCTAGCCAAAACGGGGCAAGGGATAAATGGGGAAAAGGTGAAATGGATAACGGATAAAGGGTCAAACAGGCTGAAGGCTAAAAGGAAAAAACGAACCTCGCTGCTGGGATTTGCTGCGCAGCATCCCAGCCTACGAGTGCTGCGTATCATCCCGGACGTTGGAGTTGAGCCAGGATGGTAGGCTGGGTTGAGCCAAGCGAAACCCAGCAAGGTTGTCGAACGGATCCCCGCTGCTGGGATTCGCTGCGCGGCATCCCAGCCTACGAGGGCCGTGCATCATCTCGAACGTTGGAGTGGAGCCAGAATGGTAGCAAGGCGTCGGAGAGATCATAATGCTGCTACGAGGGCCGCGCATCATCTCGAACGTTGGAGTAGAGCCAGAATGGTAGGCTGGGTTGAGCCAGGCGAAACCCAGCAAGGTTGTCGAACGGATCCCCGCTGCTGGGATTCGCTGCGCGGCATCCCAGCCTACGAGGGCCGCGTGTCATCCCAACCTGCACTCCCTGCGATTCTCTATGCGTACCTACACCCGTGTTCGTATTGCCGGTGGCTGGTATTTCTTTACCGTCAATCTTGCTCACCGCCAGGGCAACGATCTCTTGGTGCGAAGCATTGTTGAACTGCGGCACGCTTTTCGCCAGATTCAGCGCACCCATCCCTTTACCATTGATGCGATAGTGGTGCTCCCGGATCATCTCCATTGTCTGTGGCGATTACCTGCGCACGATGACGATTTTCCCACCCGCTGGCGGTTGATTAAGGCAAGATTCTCCCGTGCGCTACCACCTGGAGAGTATATCTCGCAAAGTCGGCGTCGCAAAGGCGAGCGCGGGATTTGGCAACGTCGATCCTGGGAGCACGTGATTCGCGACGAGGAAGATTATCGTCGACACGTTGAGTACATTCATTATAATCCGGTCAAACACGGCTATGTCCCAGCTGCGAAGGACTGGCCGTATTCGTCGTTTCCTCGGTGGGTTACCCGTGGTCTATACCCGGCTGACTGGGCGGCTGCGTCGGAAATTACCGATTGGAGTCTGGAATAAAATCCGCTGCGGGGAATTGCTGCGCATTATCCCCGCCTATCATCATTAGTTACGCTGAGGGAAACGGTGAACTCTTTCTCTATATACGTAAGATACCCTATTTTTTGGCGAGCAATCATGTCAGTTTTGGCAAATCATCGCTGTCACTGGTGGCAAAACCCCTATCAATGACAAGCTGGACACCTGCTAACCCTACGAAATAACATAATTTTGCTAGTGGCGTGAAGTTTGCATTAAGCAGTATTTAGCGAGAAACGCGGAAGATCCTTATCAAGTTGCAGCAGTTTTGGCGCTGATGCCGGATTTTCTGCATCAGGTCTTTCAGCAATATATACATCCGAATACTGAAGCGATGAGCTGATGGCCCCATGTGGTCACCACGGGCGTCAGGGAGCGAATGGTGAAACCGGCAGTGTTCTTGGCGTGCCGGTTTTTTATTTTACAGGCTGGTAGCACTTGAAGCTATTGGCTTTTTTGTGGGGGGAATCTCAACTGTTATGACTACCTCTGGCCCACCTCACGAAACATCTCTGGGACGATCCGCCGGTTCCTGCCGTCTCCTTCAACGACTGGTGACCACAGAGAAAGGTCAAGGGATCACCGAGTATGCACTGATTCTCGGCCTCGTTGTCCTGGGCATTTGGCTGCTGGTCAGGAGGGACGACCTCGGAGCGAAGCTGTCGCAGCTGTACAACGATATTGCAGCGACCGTTGCCCAAGTAGGAAGCAGTGGGAGCGGTAGCACCGGCGGTGGCAGTGGCAATAACGGCGGCAGCAATGGTAACACCAACGGCAATAACGGTGGTGGCAATGGCAATAACGGTGGCAGCAATGGCAACACCAACGGCAATAATGGTGGTGGCAACGGCAACGCCAATGGCAACAACGGCGGGGGTAATGGGAACACTAACGGTAATAACGGTGGTGGCAACGGCAATGCTAACGGGAGGGGCAGATAAAGAGAGGCGCCACGCGCTGACAACCTGTATCTTCGTGTGTATCCTGGGAGCGTGTACGACCGTAAAGATTCTTTTTACAAGAAGGCGAAACAAGAAGGGTATCGCTCGCGGGCAGCCTACAAGCTGCTGGAACTGCACAAAGAATTTCGCCTCTTCAAGCCTGGCGATCGTGTGGTCGACCTGGGCGCGTGGCCGGGGGGATGGACACAGGTCGCGGCGCCCTTCGTTGGAAAACAAGGACGCGTAGTTGGCATCGACCTGATGGCGATCGATCCCCTCCCCGTGGCCAATGTCACCTTCCTCCAAGGCGATACGACTGATCCCGCGCAACAGGAACAGATCCTGACACTGTTAGAGGGGAAAGCTGATCTTATCCTCTCGGATATGGCCCCGAAACTCAGCGGCATTCGCGAGACAGATGAAGCACGAGCTATGGAACTCGTGCATGCCGCGTTCGCGTGTGCACAAACGTTACTCCGCCCTGGAGGCGCACTGTTGCTTAAGGTCTTTATGGGACCGGACTACAAACGATTTCTGGCTGAACTGCGCATCCGATTCGCGACAGTCAAGGCAACACGGCCTGAAGCAACCCGCAAAGGTTCTGCAGAGACGTATGTCTACGCCACGGGATTCCGATCTCTTTCGTCGTAATCTCCGAAACCACTGGCAGGACAGGATCACGGTTTTCCGTGATCCTCTTCCGGTGCATCACGGAGACCAGCACCATTATCACAGGGTGTTTTCCTGACGTATTCAGGAGAGCGGCAAGACATCAACCGGATGTCGCTTTTCACCTTCAGTGACAAAAAACCGCTGCGCGGCTTGATGCCGGTTACTGGTCCGTAACTTGGCAAAGATATGCGTCAAGTGATTTTTCACCGTCTTGGGGCTGATATGTAACCGCGTACTGATCTGCTGATTGCTGAGTCCTTGCGCAAGTAACGACAGAATTGTTAACTCCTGGCGGCTCAGCTCTTTCAACTCCTGGGCCGCGTCACCTTTACAATGCAAGAACGTGTGGAATACACGCGGCGGTAGATGCGGGTCTGCCCAGATACCACCGGCATGAATGGTGACCAACGCAGTACATAGGTCAGCGAGCGAGGCGGCCTTCGAAATGTACCCGTGGGCCCCTCCCACAGCCGCTTCAATAGCATACGTTTCTTCTGTGTGACTACCAACGACCAGGATCTTGGTTGTTGGGCTCAGGCGCAGTACTTCCTGACAGCACGAGGCGAGGCGACCAAGCTTCGGCATTTCGTAGTCAAGCAGCAACAGGTCTGGATGGAGAGATGCAGTCAACGCGAGCGTCATCTCTCCATCACTGGCGACCCCAACTACGGCATAACGACCTTGCTGATTGGCAAGGGTGGTTTGGAGCATATCGGCAAACATGATGTGGTCGTCGGCGATGAGGATTCGGATTGGCATACTCCTGGTAACTCCTTGACCCTGAGAAGAGCAAAAAATAAGCCAGTGGATATATCCATCCGTTGAGACAGAAATGACAACAGCACACGTCAATTCTGCGGAGAACGGGAGGCAGTGTGACAATTCTGTCATAGACGGAATGGCAGGCATGACAGTTCTGACATGCGGTTGTGACACACTCTGTCAGTATTGTCAAAGTTGAATACGACACGGACTCCGATCGTCCCCCTGTTCTGTGCGCGGGGACAGCAATCGACAACAGCCCAGTTCGTATCTCCTCGTCGCGTAGACGAACGGAAACAAAACATGCTAAGGACAAAGCAGAGAACATCCGGTCACGAAAGGAGTAACTATCAGTGAAATACACAAAAACACTGAGTGCCCTTGCGGTCTGTACCCTACTAGCTCCCACATTGGGGGTAGCCCAAACAGACGTTGACTTCCAATCGCTGAAGAAGGAAGTCGAAGAACTCAAAGCTGGACAGAAGGCCATCCAAGATGATCTCAAAGAGATCAAGACGCTGTTACGCTCAGCTCCAGGCCGGGCACCAACGGTCCCACAGAACGTGACGCTCAAACTTGGGGACTCGCCCCTGAGTAAAGGAGAGAAGACAGCCAAACTCACTCTCGTTGAATTTACCGACTTTCAATGACCGTTCTGCGCCCGACACGTCCGTGAGACGTGGCCAAAAATTGAAGAAGAATATGTCAAGACTGGGAAACTGAGAGTTGTCGTGAAGGACCTGCCGTTAGAGTCAATTCACAGGAACGCGTTTAAGGCAGCGGAAGCCGTGCGTTGCGCAGCGGATGAAGGCAAGGGCTGGGAAATGTATGATCAGCTCTTCAGTAATCAGAAACAACTAGCACCAACGGACTTGACCAATCATGCCCAGGCCCTCGGCCTTGATGCGGCGGCCTTCCAGAAATGCTTAGACGACGGCAAGTATGCCGCGCAGATTCGTAAAGACATGACCGACGCGCAGTCGGCCGGCATTACCGGAACGCCGAGCTTCTTCCTTGGAGTAACCGACGCCACTGGTACGTTCAAGTCAGAGCGTGTCATCAAAGGGGCACAGCCCTTTACCGCCTTCAAAGCTGCCATTGATGGTCTGCTAGCAGACAACAAATAACGTCGCTTTATCCATCCCTATGCTGTCCGTCCCCTCTAGGAAACTAGAGGGGACCTGCGGTTTCTGCACCCCTGCCCCCTTCCTGCCTTCCGCACTGTCAATTTTATTTGTCTGTGAACTTTTGTTGACAGCCTGTTTCTCCCGTTAGCCAGGCTTGTTCTTTTGCGGAAATGAGAAATTTCACTGTCAACTTTTCTTGACAATGCAAAAAATTTTCCTCCATTGAAAATCGTAGACCAGCCGCATCACCAAAGAATTGTGGCGATGACAGCAACAGCGGCAAAAAGAAAAAAACTTCATACAACAATAGGTTAACACAACTCATACTTTCTCGTTTCATTACCACGAGCAGAGAATGGCTCACCATTTCTCCTGTTGCTAAGGAGACGTTGATTACACAGAACTCGGCATAGTTTGTGCGCTACGCCTCTAGGCCAACACCGAGACTTCGCGGGATGCAAAACAACTACCTCATCGTTCGTCCTTCCTCACGTCAAATACGCGAAGGGGGTCTATTCGCCAAGGTTTGGCCTTATTGATTGCAGGAGAAATGTCGAGGGCGATAGGGGTGTCGGGTGGTGGTGACACCGCCCAGTTTCCTCACTCTTCACCCTCTTACGGTGCATGGAGGGAGCAATGCTCATACACGAGCAGTTCACCAACCGGGGAGAACCGCAGAACGATACGGCTGAGTGCATTAGTGTTCTTCCTCAGGGGATGAAACCAGGGCCACAGATTCTTCTTGCCAGCCCAGAAACACAGACGCGTCGGTGCTGGAAACAGAGCTTGCAAGAGTACCCATACCGGATTGCTGAAGTCGGTGGAGCGACTGCCCTTGAGCGTCGCCTCCGGAAGTTACAACCGGAGATGCTCTTTCTTGATCTCTCTCTTCCTACCTTTGGAAAACGCGAAGGCATAGCCAAGATTCATCGCCTGAGTCCGCAGACGAAAGTCATCATGTTTCCTCACATCGCCAATGAGCGTGAAGGAGTTGCGTTGCTCGGGGCCGGCGCTCACGGCTATTGTCAGCAGGACCTCGACGAGGTGCTGCTGCGCCGCATGGTCGAGGTTGTCCAGCGAGGAGAGGTCTGGGTCGGGCGGCAACTCGTCTCTTCGTTGCTTGATGAATTCCAATCGGCGGTACGCGCTCTTCAAGAGGAAACCACACAACACTCCGCGAGCTCAGGCCTCGCCCTCTTAACTTCTCGCGAGTATGCCATTGGCCAGCACGTCCGGCGCGGAGAGAGTAATCGCTCCATTGCCGAGCATTTCGGGATAGCCGAACGCACGGTGAAGGCCCACGTCACTTCGGCGTTTCGCAAGCTGGGAGTGCGAGACCGTGTCCAGCTTGCCTTACGTCTCGCCAAATTGGATGAACAAGAGAAGAGGGAACCATTACCGTCCGTTTGTTGATACCGTCTGTTGTCTTGTTACACAGGCAACGACCCTATCAATAAGAAATGGCCCTCACTGTCGTGTACTCCTGAGATTACATCCGCAGGTCTCATTTTTTCACACAAATTGGGACTTGCGTATTGCATTCGCTCCTGGGTATCGTAGGCTTTCTGTTAGACGATTAGGGTAAATTCTACGAAAATTTAATGGCTTTTACGGCCTGACGTGATTCAGTGAACTGAATAAGAAAGGAGGTGACACGACGCAGTAACTTAGGGGGAAGATTGTCGTTGGCGAAAGCCATATCGGAAACATAAACCTACCTCCGCCACGCCTCGTGGGAGCGTGATCGGATAGCCCCCGCCAGTGCTCAGGATTCGTTCTTATCGTTGTTTGTATACTCCTTCCGAAGCACCTGTGGTGAGCACCAGTAACAAGACCGAGACCAGCAGTAGCCAAGGCTGTTGACTGACTACCCAGGTGAAGTTCATCCGTTGTTCGCGCATTCACTGAGGTGAGGGACTGCGAGACCGCATCATGCGGGTCCTCGACCCCTCAGAGCTGCTCTGTTCCAGGAAACATTCCGTAGAAGTAAGGAGGTGCCTGAAGATTTTTGACCCGAACTTAAGGGTCAAGCTTCAAAGGGTGGTATGTCTTGCACCAAGAAACGTTCTGGAAAAATTCACTTAATGTGATTCGCACACGGAATTGAAGGAGGAGCGATATGCAAAGTGCGTGTAAAACAAAAATGCAACGGAGCGAGGACAGTGCGAGGAAAAGTCCGTTCTCGTTTCTCTTGTTTCTGCAACTGTTTGTCTTGACTGCCTTGTTCGCCAGTCCGCGACTGGCGTCTGCCGCCTTATGTTTAGACGACAACTACGACAAAAAGGCAGTTTGTACTGCTGAGGATGTTCAGATTGCCCAGGTTATCGTTAACCAGGTGATCGACGGCTGCGACCCGAATATTCCCAATGATACGGCAACCATTGACTTTGACGTTGTCGTTCAACTCAATGCGTCCGATAGCTCCGGACGTTTTGATTCCGGGATCTATATCGCGCAAGATGGAGGCGATGCTCTGACCGGTCAGTGTGTGAATAGCCCACTTCCGCTCACAACAGATACTCTGGGCGACGGCGATAGTTGCGGAGATCTTACTCTACAAGGGCAACAAGTAACAGTGAATTTTAATGGCCCGGTTGAAGTTGCTTGTGTCGACTCAAATGGCGATGGGGCTCTCGATCTGCCCAGTTGTGTAAGCTGGAAACAACCAGGGGATAACGATGAGTGTAACGATATTAGCGGAGCGGTTCCCGGAACACCGTCAAAATGTAAATGTGAAACGTTAGATATTCCTGAAGTGCCCGTGGGCTGCCAGTCGGATGCGGATTGTGACGATGGGGCGTTTTGTAATGGAGCCGAAATTTGTCTCCCTGACGGGACATGCAGTGCCGGCACCGCTCCCAGCTGTGACGATGGTGTGAGCTGTACCGTCGATGCCTGTGATGAGGATAACGATACCTGTACCAACACCCCGGATGACAGTCAGTGTACTGATGGGCTGTACTGTAACGGCACCGAAACCTGTGATCCCGTCAACGGCTGTCAAGCCGGCACCGCTCCAGATTGTAGTGATGGTGTGAGCTGTACCGTCGATGCCTGCGATGAGGATAACGACACCTGTACCAACACCCCGGATGACAGTCAGTGTAACGATGGGCTGTACTGTAACGGCACCGAAACCTGTGATCCCGTCAACGGCTGTCAAGCCGGCACCGCTCCAGATTGTAGTGATGGCGTGAGCTGTACCGTCGATGCCTGTGACGAGGCTAACGATGTCTGTACGCACACCCCGGATGACAGTCAGTGCAATGATAGTAGTGCCTGTACGACAGACAGTTGCGACGCAGTGCTAGGCTGTGTGAACAACAGCATCGACTGTGATGACGGCAATGCCTGCACTGCTGATAGCTGTAATCCGACGTCCGGATGTGTCAACACTGATACCAGCGCTCAGTGCAACGATGGGCTGTACTGTAACGGCACCGAAACCTGTGATCCCGTCAACGGCTGTCAAGCCGGCACCGCTCCAGATTGTAGTGATGGTGTGAGCTGTACCGTCGATGCCTGCGATGAGGATAACGACACCTGTACCAACACCCCGGATGACAGTCAGTGTAACGATGGGCTGTACTGTAACGGCACCGAAACCTGTGATCCCGTCAACGGCTGTCAAGCCGGCACCGCTCCAGATTGTAGTGATGGCGTGAGCTGTACCGTCGATGCCTGTGACGAGGCTAACGATGTCTGTACGCACACCCCGGATTGTTCTGCCGACAATCTGCCCGCAGTCTGCTGCGATGTGGAAGGTGATGGTATCTGTAAAGCAGATCCAAATCTTGATCCTGTGTGTGCTGGTTTAGAGGGTTGTACCCCAGGCTTCTGGAAGAACAATGCTGATAAGAAGGGAGCCAATGCGTGGCCGCAGGCTCCGCTGGTGCTGCCGAGTGAGCATGTCAGCGTGGAGTTCACCATTCCGGATTGCATTGGTACCAGCCCTGTGGACATTGCCAACTCGACGTTGCTGCAGGCGCTCTCGTTTAAGGGCGGTTCCTCGCTCAACCAGAAGGCGCAGATCTTGCTCAGAGCTGCCGTGGCTGCCAAGTTGAATGCCCTCAGTGATTGCGTCACCTATCCGCAGTCGATTGCCGAAGTCCTGAATATGGTGAATCAAGCGCTCGCTACGTGCGACAGTCAGCAAATAGTGAATCTGGCAAGTGAATTGGATCGCCTCAACAACCTTGGCTGCCCGCTCAATCAACAAGGGCAGTGTGTTGGTCTTGGCGACGGCAACTGATCAACAACCTCAACCCAGAATAGGCGTGACCGGTTAGAGACGGTCCACCTATCTGGTAAAGCCAGAAGCGGGGTACCTACGGGTCCCCGCTTTTTTGCATGCTCGGACAATAGCATTGCCTAACACGTTAGTTCTTCTTCCCGTTCCCCTTGCCTGTCCCGCCGCTGCCACTCCCACCTCCACTACTACTGTCAAACGTTGCCGAAACGGGAACGCTCGGAGCAGAGAGGTTTCCGGCCGCATCGACAGCGACAACGGTATAGGTGTAGGAATCTCCGCGACGTACCGTTGCGTCGATATAGCTCGTCATAGTTGTACTACCGAGCAACGTGCCATCTCGATGAATGTTGTAAAGTTTCACGCCAACGTTATCGGTAGAGGCGTTCCACGCGAGCGATAGATATTTGCGTCTGTTGGTAATCGAGACGCCGGTCGGAGTGGTTGGTGGTTGCGTGTCTATTGTGACAACATAGGTTGCCGTCGCACTGCCAGAGTGCAGCGTTTGTAAATTATCACTAACAATGATTGTGATCGCATAGTTTTGCGCGGCTGCCGTCAGTGGTGAGGTCAGGGTGAGTGTCGCCTGTCCACTTGTTCCCGACGCGAGCGTCAATGCGGACGATGAGAATGCGGATATCCAACCGGTGGGGACCGTGCTTTGCAGGGCAAACGTAGATTGTGAACAACCGCTATCTCTGTTTGTCACTGTCATGGTATAGACACGTGCATCCCCTGGAGCACCGCTCTGACTACTTGGGGTTAGTGTTACAGTTGGTGACTGTGGCGTACAGGTCGAATGAAAATCAACCTGCACGGTCATCAGCTCGGACGTTTGACTGAGAGGAGAGATTGTTACTCCGCTGACGTCGTCGGTAAAACTCTGGCCGCTCCCCAAGATGCCAAGAAGGTAGGTTTTCGCACCGCGGCTCCCAAACGAGCGGTGAATGCTCAACTTGTCTCGATATTTGAGGTAGAGATTCTCCGCATCAAACCCGACCGGACGCCGATACGACAAGTAATAGTATTCATTGGTATCTGGTTTCCAGACCTTCAAGCTTTGCGGGGCTAGTGCAGAAGAAGGGTCGACTTCGAGTGGGGCGAGTTGGTAGATTCCACTCTGCGTGAGGGTCTGCACTTGCCCAAAGGGCAGCCAGCCCATCTGTTCTTTGTGGGGAGCATTGGTATGGCGCAGGCCAATGCCACCCGCGCCCATGACATCAGAAGAATCCCCATATTCGCTGGTTGGCGTGGACGCGTGGTGCATCCCGAGGTTGTGACCGAGTTCGTGAGCAAAGGTATCTGGAACGTCACAGTGCAAAAGCCACGCCCGACTTGGGAGTCCTCCCAAAGAGCCCAGTCCGGCCCAGTCGCACGGAGCTTCCTTCGGGAGGACGTACACCTTTCGGGTATAGGCATCGACATTGACTCCTTGGGCCTTGGCTTTCGCATCTAGCTCGTCTGCCCAGGTATTGTACGCACAGGTGCCCGTACTTTTATCATTTAAGCGATACGGCCCGACAACTTCTCCGCTGACTGACACGTTACCGAACGAGTTTTCAAGATAAAAGTCATTGACACTGGTAGCGGTAAAGTTCCCAAAAAGCATGTCATGGATGGCCGTTGGCGAGCACGAAACGGCTGCATCAGCCAAATCTGCCACCATAACCAAGGTTTTCTGGTCACCAGCAACAACGGTTGTAACCGGAGCAAGTACGGTAAGCCCATCTCCACCGAGGCCATCAGCTTCCAGGAACAGGTCTTGTCCGACTGTTCTCCCTTGAGCAGTGACGAAGGTCCCTGATTGCAGAGATAGTGGCGGGTGTTTTGCAAAGCGCAGACGGAAACGTCGTTGTGATTGCCGATCTTTAAGAAAGTACACGCGGTTATCGCGCGGATTCGTGAAATCATCGACCTGGAGAACTTCAAGTTCTCCGGTAATCGCTTCTCTTGTGACTGCCGGTTCACCGTACGCGGTCGGAAGGGCATGAAAGAATGGGGATAGCAAAGTAGGAAGTAGCCAAAGGGAGCTCAGGAGGAAGAAAAACCGGTACATGAGTAACGCCCCTTTCTGGTTGGTTCACAGTCCAGCTGTGACTGGTTGTCGTGAAAGCCAATGACACAGTACGGAGAGCGTTACGGCGGATGCAAAGAAAGGGGACGAACCAAGACCAAGACATGTCGAATGGTCATATCTGTCGTTTTTGGCAGAAGACCTCGACCTCTCTTGGGGAAATGATCTGTTTCCTCTCCTTCGGTAACCCGGCTATCAGATGTTAACCTGACCCGTGGTTTTGCGTCCCCGTCTCACGACGGGTTTGCTTTTATCGGGGAAGAAGCCTCTGCGTTGTCTTTCGTTGGGCCTGGATATCGGCGATAGTAGTAGAGACCTTTAGCAAGACGTCCCTTAGGTATTCACGGGTGTATCACATACATGCACAGGATACTGGCTCACCCACCAATACCTTTGCCTTTACAGACGACCTGATCTTGTTCCGTTTTTGGCAAGTTTTTTGCTCCCTTTTGTTGTGTTATAGAGATGGATGAGAGATGATGGATGAAGGGTTTAGGTGGGGTAGGTGGCAGCATACTTTTCATAATCCCTGTAATCTTAGTGCTAGCACCTCGGAGATGCGCGAAAGAAAAAGAGAAAGCCTGCGTGGCACATAGCTCATTTCTCCGTGTCACTTCTGTCAGGACTTGTGTCACTTCTGTCAGGGCTGTCACTGATGACAGAAGCCACCACCTGAGCAAAAGCACAATCCGAAACGAGAAAACACTATCGAGGAGGAAGGGATAATGCCTGAATCAATGCTAATTTTTTTGTTGGGAGTGACATTGGTGGCGTTTGGTAAGTTCTGGAAACGTCACAACCCATTTACCAGAAGTTAAGGCCCTATATCGTCCGAGGACCAACTGTATAGGTTCGTGACGTCCCGTTGTGAGCGGAGTGCGCCAGAACCTGAATCTGTACTAGCCCCCAACTCCAAAATCAGCGGTGTTGGAGACTGCGGTGCGGTAACACTTCGTATTCTTTATCCTTCTACCGGTAAGATTTAGGGGAAAAGATCATGCTGCTCAGCTCTATTATTTCTGTCGAGATCATCCTTGCAGTTCTCAGCCTGTGGGGAATCGGAATAGCCATTTATATCCTGAGAGCGTACCTCCAGCGTCAGCAGTCGTACGAGACGCGTATTCAGTCGCGACTCACCAAGATTGGGAGCGGCACCTTGAATCAAGAGGACGACCGCCCGGACTGAAAGGCTGAGCCTTCTGTGCTATGAGCAAGGTGATTGCCAATTCTCTCCCTCTTTATAACTCCCCGTTTGACAGTCTAGGTCCCCTCCGCTAGGTTCCCTGTACGTAAAAACGGCTGGAGCTATACTTTCTCTCCTTTTTTTCCCTCTACTGTCATTCAGGTAAGATCCACCCATATTATTATTCTGTAAGGACATTCTCATGCGTGGTGATAGGTGGGTATTTGGGGTTATTTTTTTTCTTCTCTGTGGACTGCCGGCGAACGGCGCAGCCCGTACTATGATTCTGGATAACCCAGAACGACTACCGTTTTGCGGGTTCGGCTCTTCTCTGGCCTTGGCTGGAGATATCGATGGCGATCAGATTCCCGATTATATTGTTGGGGCGTATAACCATCGCTGGGACAACAACAACCATCAGGGGCGTGCCTATGTCTTCAGTGGGAAAAGCGGTTCGTTACTCTACACGCTAGATACCCCTTTTCCGCAAGAGAAAGCCGCCTTTGGTTTTGCCGTTACCTCCGCGGGCGATGTAACCGGAGATGGCATACCAGATGTCCTCATCGGTGCATTCGGGCAAGAGAAAGGCGGAAAAGCTTTCCTGTTTAACGGGAACGATGGGAAATATCTCTACCAGTTACAGGCTCCGCAACCCGAGCTTGGTGCAGGATTTGGATGGGCGGTTGCGTCCATTGGCGATCTCACGGCTGATGGGATTCCTGACCTAGGAGTCGGAGCGTTTGCTCAAGGAGGAGAGGGGAAAGTCTTTCTGTTTAACGGGCGTGATGGCACGCTCCTGCATACGATCGACGCACCCGAAGGCAGTTTTGCCTTCGGGTGGGCAGTGAGTCGCGCAGGCGATCTCAATACAGATGGTACGCCAGATATCTTGGTTGGTGCGCCATACACCACCATAGGGAAAAATCATATCCAAGGTCAGGTCTATGTGTTCAGTGGCAAAGATCAAAGCCTTCTCTATACGTTAGACAATCCGCAACCTGTCGCGGGGTCAGTCTTTGGCTGGCGCGTCGCCTCGGCAAGCGATCTGAACAAAGATGAGGTGCCTGATATTCTTGTTGGTGCGCCGTACCAAGATGTGGCTGATGTTCCAGCTCAAGGCGCAGCGTTTGCTTTTGATGGCGCGACGGGAAAACTGCTGTTCGCCTTGAAAAACCCGGTGCCGCGTTCCTATGCGGCGTTTGGCTATGCGCTAACGACGAGTCCGGATGTTAACGGCGATGGTGCCCCAGAAATTCTTATTGGAGCCCCCTATCAGACTGTTGACCAATTTCATGTTCAAGGCGAAGTCTTTCTGTTTAACGGTCAAGATGGACGCCATCTCGCGACCTTTGATAATCCTTATGGACATCAAGGGTCGTCGTTCGGCTATGCGATCGCAGCGCCTGGCGATATCAATGACGATGAAATTCCCGACTTTGCCGTTGGTTCGCCTGGTCAGTTGATTATGGATAAGCCGTCAGTCGGGCGGGTGTTTGTTATTATTTCAGAACCGTGAAACGGATTCTTGTTTCTTTTCTCTTCCGTGTTGGGAAATTTCAAGTCTCCTCCATGTTTCTTAGTTGACGGGGATATCCTCTCCTTCCTACAATGCCTCCCCTATCTTCGTTACAGGAAGACAAGATAGTAATGGGAGTATGGTCTTGTGAAAGGAGGCCCTATGGGAACCCCAGCGCGGTCGGTACTCACAATCTCTCACCAATACGGTAGTGGAGGCAGTCGCATCGCCCGTGAACTGGGGCGACGCTTGCAATGGACGGTGTGGGAAAAAGAAATCGTCCGACGAATCGCTACTCAATACCAAGTGGAAGAGGAATATATCGCGGCGAAAGATGAGCGAGTAGACTCCTTCATTGAGCGGATGGTCGGGCTTTTCGGGATCGGCGGGTTTGAGTCTGCGTACGAAGTGCCTCCTCCGTTGTGGCTGACTGATGCCCAACTCGTGCGTATGACCCGTACTATTATCGAAGAAGTGGCAAACGACGGGCGCGCAATTATTGTGGGGCGCGGAGGCAACATGATCTTGGCTAACCAGACACAAACGCTGAATATCTTTATTCGCGCGCCACTAACCGCGAGGATCGACACTGTAATGACAGTGGAAAGTCTCACGCGAGAAGCCGCTGAGCATAGGATTGCGGGGATGGACAAACTGCGTATCGACTATGTGCGCACGTTTTATAACACAGCGTGGGATGACCCGACCCACTATCACCTCGTGATAGATTCATCGGTATGGGGAGAAAGTGGAACCGCCGATCTCATTGTGACGGCGCTTGAGCGGGCGCAATAGCGAACGTCGTGCAGTGCACAGGAATTTTGTCGGGGGTTCTATTGCAGGGATTTTGCTGTGTCGGACATTCGTAGGCGACGGACGATCTTTGTGCGCCGGACGTCTTGGAGCACAGGGAATACTTTTCCATCGAGCACGCAGATTGCCGTCCGCTGGGTGATATCGGCTCTGGTGCTGGTATTTTGTTTTGTGGTTTGCGGGCGATTTCCGACAGGCGTCTTCGCACAGGAACTACCACTACCCCTGACTCTTCGAGAAGCGGTTGCCACCGCGCTCGCTCGACATCCGGCTATTCGGGTCGGTGAAGCCACCGTTCGTGCTGCACAACAACGAGTGCGGCAACAGGAGGCAGGCTATCTCCCCCGTGGGGCCTATACCTATACCCTCTCTCGACAGCAACGCCCCCTTACTGCGGCAGTAGGCGGCGTACAGATCGATGGTCAGGAGCAGCAACGCGTTCGTAACTTTTCCCAGCTATTTGCCTTTCATTCAACGAACTTTAGCCTTCGTCAGCTCTTGTTTGACTTTGGTCGTACGCTTGATTCCATTCAAGCGGCCATCGCTTCGGTCGACGCGAACGTTGCGGATCTGGATACGACACGACACACCGTAGAGTTCAACGTCAAGCAAGCCTACTATGGTCTTTTGTCGGCGCAACATCTGCTTCGTGTCGCGGAAGAAACGATTCAGCAGAACACAAAGCATCTAGAAAATGCCCAAGCCCGCTTTGAAGTTGGCGTTGCCTCCCGTTTTGACGTCACTCAAGCTCAGGTCCAAGTTTCGACTGCCGAACTCGACTACGTCACTGCACAAAACAACGTCGACCTTGGACGCGAGACCCTGCGAGAAGCACTGGGGATGGTCGAGCCACTGACGTCTCCCCTTGTCGATACGCTGAACCGTCAATCTGTGACAGTGGAGGCAGAGACCGCCGTTCGGCACGCGTACGCCAACCGTCCCGAGCTGCAAAGTTTACACGCGCAGCAGCGTGCGGCGACAGAACGCATTTCTTCGCTCAAAAAAGAATATCTCCCCTCAATCTCGGGAGATGCGCAGTACACATGGACGGGGCGTGCGTATCCGCTACAAGAGGGATGGACTGTGGGGGTAACGCTCACGATTCCACTTTTTGACAGTATCTTGACAACTGCGCAGATAGGAGAAGCCCAAGCCGATATGCAAGGGTTAGTGGCACAAGAAGAAGATCTGCGCCAGCGCATTGCCCTTGAAGTACGTCGCAGCATACTCGAACTCCGCCGCGCAGAAAAAAGCATTCGCGTAAGTGAGCAAAGCGAAGTCCAGGCACGGGAGAATCTCTCTCTTGCTGAAGGACGGTATCAGGTTGGGGTAGGTAATATTCTTGAAGTGACTGATGCGCAGACGTCCCTCACCTCAGCTCGGGCAAACGTCATTCAGTCACTCTACAACTACAAGACGGCTCTGGCGCAGCTGGAACGAGCTATTGGTCGTAACCTGGAATAACTTCCGACGATGAGGAAACGCGGCTCGATCTTGATAGTTCTTTTGCTCGTTGGGGGAAGTCTTGGTCTCTGGTGGTGGATATTTGGTGAGGAAAAAGAACAGCCGGTCTCGTATCTCACGACAACGGTGACACGTGGGACCATCTCCCGCCTGGTGCTTGCTACTGGCACAGTTAATCCAGTGACCACCGTGCAGGTTGGCACCTACGTCTCCGGACCAATTAGGGAGTTGTTTGTTGATTTTAATTCTCCGGTAACACGCGGGCAGCGTGTCGCACAGATTGATCCACGCCCATTCATTGTCAAAGTCAAACAAGCTGAGGCGAATCTAGTCACCGCGCGCGCGCAAGTGGAGAAAGACAAAGCTGACTTGGCGTTTAAGGAGCGGACGTGCAAACGTACGCGTGAATTGTTCGAACGTCGCCTCATCGCACAGCAGGAAGTCGACGCTGCCGAACGTGATTACGAGCAAGCTCGCGCGCAGCTCCAGCTTGATCAAGCACGAGTTGAACAAAATGCGGCTGCGCTCGAAGAGGCACGGGTGAACCTGGGTTACACGGATATCGTCTCTCCCGTGGATGGTGTTGTCGTGTCACGGAATGTTGATGTTGGGCAAACGGTTGCGGCCAGTTTTCAAACCCCCGTCCTGTTTCTCATCGCGCAGGACCTGACTAAGATGCAGGTGAACACCAATGTGAGCGAGTCTGACATTGGGGCAGTGACCGAAGGGCAAAAGGCATT
This sequence comes from Binatia bacterium, assembly GCA_050187625.1. Lineage (GTDB taxonomy): Bacteria > Desulfobacterota > Binatia > Bin18 > Bin18 > JBFWXH01. The sequence continues at coordinate 56,390 of JBFWXH010000012.1, read as the reverse complement.
TTTTGTCGTTGATGCTTATCCCGAACGTCAATTCTGGGGAATGGTAACACAAGTTCGCAATTCTCCACAAATTGTGCAGAACGTTGTTACTTATGATGTTGTTGTCAGCGTTGAGAATAACGACCTCGCCTTAAAACCAGGAATGACCGCAAGCCTGTCGATTGTGACGGCTGAACGTGAGGATGCACTCAAAATTCCGCTGGCAGCATTACGCTTTCGTCCGCCCCAGTTGCAAAAAAATGGGGAATCACACGGGGCTCAAATAACGAAAGAGCAGCGTGAGGTCGGACAAGAACGGCACGAGAAGGGAAACGAAGCCCCTCGCGTTTGGGTACCAGGACACGACCATCAAGTCACGCCTGTTCCGGTACAAATTGGTATTCGCAACGATACAGATGCAGAGTTGCTGGCTGGGCAGTTGAAGGAAGGGGATGTTGTTATCATAGGGATTCGCTCGTCTACCGAAGAAAAGCCACAAACGTCACTCCCTGGATTCGGGATGCGGTGGCGGAGGTAAAGGAGCTAAAACAGAGATTGCTTCATCACTAACGTTCCTCGCAATAACAGCATTCGCCATTCGTCACTTTTTCTCGGAGGAACCCTGTGCCAGACTCTGTCCTTATCCGCGTCGAACGGCTTACCAAAGTTTACACACTTGGTGAGGTGCAGGTGCAAGCACTTTGCGATGTCTCATTATCCATCGAGCGCGGAGAGTTTGTTGCGATTATGGGGTCATCAGGGTCAGGAAAATCAACGTTTATGAACATTCTTGGGTGCCTCGATCGTCCCACCTCGGGACTGTACTTTCTTGAGGGAAGAGAAATCGCGACACTCTCGGCGGACGAACGCGCGGAGATCCGTGGCAGCAAGATTGGGTTTGTTTTTCAGAATTTCAATTTGCTTCCACGCACGAGCGCCGTGGAAAATGTTGAGCTTCCTCTGCTGTACAGCGCTATTGCGCGAAAAGAACAGCGTCAGCGTGCTCTTCAGGCGCTTGCCGAAGTAGGGGTAGCGGATCGAGCCTATCACCAGCCGAGTCAACTCTCCGGCGGGCAACAACAACGCGTGGCCATTGCGCGAGCGTTGGTGAATGCGCCGGCAATCATTCTGGCCGATGAACCCACAGGAAACTTAGATAGCAGCACGAGTTTGGAAGTCATGGAGGTATTCTCGACGCTTAATCGCCAAGGGATTACCGTGATTCTCGTCACTCACGAAACGGATATTGCTGCGTTTACCCACCGCCGTCTTGTCTTCCGCGATGGCAGAGTCGTGTCGGATGAGCGGGGGAAAAAAACCTGAGAGCGGTGGAAGGATAAGACCGGTACACATTCGATCGTCAGCCATCAACTCTGCCACGGCCTCATTGTGATGGTGGCTCATTTGTCAATGATTCGGGCAATCTCGAGAGCAAGGCCGAATGATTCACCCGTTCTGGTTCGCTTGACAGGTCTGCGGTCCGCTGCCACCATGCCGCGGATCAGTTGCTGTACCAAGGAGAACGCGTGTGAGTGCTGTACGCGAATTTATCGGAACCAGCCCAGGGCTCGTCTGTGAACCACTTTTACCTCGCATCGCTGAACAAGCAGCAAAAGCTGATATCACCCGCAGTGTCGATCCTGAGGTCATTCAGGCAATCAAACAGACTGATCTGATGCGCCTATCCGCAACGCGGAATATCAGTGGGGTCGAGGCTAGCATTAGTCACATTGCCCGAGAGCTGGAGGCGATTGCTGGCCGCTGTGCATCGACGGCATGGTGTTTGTGGAACCATCTTTGCGTGTTTCATTTCATCTGTGCGCAGATGGGACCTGATGCCGCCGATCTTTTAAAAGCTATCGTAGGCAAGCACGAATGGGTCAGTTTTCCCGCTGGGGCGGGCACCAGTGTGCGCGGACGAAGAGAAGACAACCAGATCGTTCTCAACGGACGAGCGAGCTTTGCTTCCGGCTCGCGTTATGGGGAGTGGGCAGCATGCTTGTTTGCTTTGGAATCCCCGGACAGACAAGAGGGTAGTAAACCAGATTTGCGATTTACTGTTGTTCGTACTGATGCGCCTGGCGTTGCTGTCGATCCCACGTGGTTTTCTCTGAGTCTACGAGCGTCGGCAACCGATCATATCAACTACCATAATGTCGCCGTACCAGTCTCCCTCCTTCGCCCCTTTCCCATTGATTTTCGCTATACGTTTCGTGACCCGGCGGTTCCCGTTGTGGCACAACGGTATCGTGAGGACTGGGTGGCATTATCCGTATTATGGCTGGGGGCTCAAGCTGTCGGGCTTGCTTCTGCAGCCCTTGACGAGGCCTGTAGAGATCTCACCGGACGTGTGGCCATCTTTGGTGTCAAAGTAGCAGAACGCCCGGCGGTGCAGCTCAATATTGGGCAAGCTGCAGCCGCAATTGCTGCTGCTCGCGCGGCGGTCTACGCGGGATGTGCAGAGACCGATACCCGTATCGAAACAGGCATGATTCCAACCGAAGCCGATTATCTTCGACAGTTAAGCTATCCGATGGTGGCACTGCGCCTGTGTGACGACGCTATGCGTTTGTTGTTGCGGGTCCAGGGGGGCAATGGATTACGCGAAGGCGGCACGTTCGAGCGTCGCTATCGCGATTTCCAAGCAATGCCATTACACATCAATGCCCATCCAGACCGAGTCGCCGAACTCATGGGCAAGTTTCTGCTTGGCCTCAGCAACACTGCACCGTTTCAATAAGCGCCCTGCGAGATTATTGCTCTTAAGGCATGGGTTCTTCATTATGCAGTAAGCGCGAGGTATGCATCGCCACCAAACTCCACATCCCAGTATGATATGCAAACGTGCAACTGTACCGTAGATACATGGTCTTGCTGTCTAACCCTCTGGGCTGAATTTCTAACATGATATTTCCCCAGGCGAGACCGATCGCGTCTATTTCCTGGAAATGTGGATCAAGCGGAGTAATGTGCATACGGTCGTGGAGCGAAAAGAAATTTTTGAACACCTGAAGAAACGCCGGCTTTCCTTCTGCCCGAATTGGTGAAAGGACTCCAAGGCATACAATGTTTTCATGGGCCAGGGTCGAAAGTGCATCAAGGTCCTGGTTGGAAAATGCCTGGACGAGCTGCTCAAAGACGGTCTTCAGTGCGTCGCTACTTTGCATAGCCGGTTCTTCCCTCACAAGGTAAACGTGAAGTCTTTGACCAACGCGCCCGGGACTCGGCTGCTACTGGTCGAGCGTGCGCCATAGGTCCCCGAATCAAGAATGAATTCTCGCTCGAGGGTGAGGCCTTCGAGATTGTCACCGAGCATGCGATAGAGAGTTTCATCAAAGCGCATCACATTAAGTGGAGCTGTGATCGTCCCATTTTCAACCCACAGAGTCGCGAACCGTGTCATGCCGGTAATACGACAGGCCGCGCGATCTGAATAATTCAGGTACCAAAGGTTGTTGATATAGATACCGGTATCAAGCTGGTGGAGGACCTCAGAGGTTGGGACAGTGCCGGCTGCGACATCGATAGATTCCGGCATCTCTCCATAGTCGGCCCCATTGGTCGGGACACCGTACTCTTTTGCTGAACGAGGGGAGACCAGACAGTTGCGCAATTCACCTTTGTCAATGAGGACAACCGTGTCAGGCTTGACAAACCCGTCTGCCTGGAAATTTGCGGCGACGCCGTCGCGCGTATTCTCCGTCATACTGACTGTCGGGTGCAGCCGGACACCTTCTTCTGCCATTTTTAAAAGCGTCGTTTGCTTCGTACGATGTTGTTTGAGACCAAATCCGCCCCAGTGTAAAAGGCCGATAATTTCGGCAAGCGCAGTCGGGGTCAGATAAACGCGGTACCGACCAGGGGCAATTGTTCGCGGCTCCTGGTTTAACACAGCGAACTGTTCCAAGGCCGTCTCGACCTTCTGGGTGAATGCCGCCGGATCCCAGACAAAGCCCGCGTAGCCGGTCTTCACAGCTTTGTCCTTCTGCAAATAGAAACTCCAATCGAAGTTATAGCTATAACCGGAGAACCAATTCCGTTGACCAAACGAGTTGGCGAACCCGTTATAAATGCCCCCAGCGGCGTAAATACCGACAAGATCTCTTCCTCGTCCGGCGTCAATAATTGCCGCGACGATTGCCGAGCTGTCCTCGGGAAGTTGGTTCTTGCCATTGTGTTCGGTAGAACAGACCTCAGTGGCATACAGCAGATGCGGATCTTCTGGGAGGTAAGGAAGCTGCTCCCGCAATCGCTCAATGAGAGTGGCCAAACGGTCACGGTCAAGTTCGAAGTCTCCGGATAAAGACAGCGAGCCTCCGCTATGTCGCAGACCTTCGATGAGATCAAGGAAGAGATACCGCTGGGTGACTGTTCCTGCCTGCCGGACGGCGCTGCGATTAAAACGGACAAAGTCGGAGTCTTCAGCCGAGAAACTACACGTATAGATCTCGTTCTTCCGCAGGAGAGACGAGAGTGTATCGGCAAGGTTATGGAAATACTCCTGCATACAATTACGCTCCTCCGAACACTTCGATATTGCTGAACCGGCATGGGGGCGAGGCATGGCCGACACGGATTACTTGGTTTGGTTCGCCCTTGCCGCAATAGGGGGACCCTAGCACCTCGACAGTCTCTTCGTCCCCGACACCGGCCAGGCTCCGCCAGAATGTCGCAGAAATCCCTCGATAATTAGGATTTTTGACAACGGCAGTGAGTTTGCCGTTTTCGATACGCTGCCCCCATTCGCAGCCAAATTGAAACTTGTTGCGCGAGTCGTCGATCGACCACGAACAGTTTGTCTGCATGTACACGCCATGATCAACCGCCGCAATCAAGTCGGCGAAACTGGCAGTGCCAGATTCAAGATTGAGATTCGCCATACGATCAATCGGTGGACGATTCCAGCTCATCGCGCGAGAATTGGCAACGCCTGGAAGTCCCAAACGGGTTTGCGACGTGATGCCACCGAGTCCGCGACGGAGAATGCCGTCCTGAATCAGATACTCTCGTTGCGCGGGTTGACCATCATCGTCAAAGCCATAGCTGGCAAACTCCTCGGAGCGGGTGGGATCAAAGGTAATATTGAGCAGGTCAGACCCATAGCGATAGATCCCGAACATATCCGGCGTAACAAAGCTGGTCCCCGCGTAGTTACGCTCGTCACCCAAAATACGGTCCAACTCCAGCGGATGTCCGATCGATTCATGAATCTGTAAGATCATTTGATCTGGCGCGAGAACTACATCCATCGTACCCGACGGACAATTCGGCGCTAATAACAATTGCAATGCCTCATCAGCGATGCGTGGGGCAGCGGTAGAGAAGCCACTGGTGTCAAGAATTTCTAAGCCGCCTTGGCGACAATACCCGCGTCCGGCAAAGGTCCGTGTTTGCGTATCGGTTCCCGCATTCGCTGTCGCACTTAGCATGGGAACCAGGTAGAAAAAGTGCTGTTGCACCTGTCCGCCGTCTGCCGTGACATAGAAGACCTCACTCTCTGTGTACCACAACGCGGCCTCCCAATCGACAATGCGCGCGTCTGTTTTCAGCCGTTTTGCCTCGGTGTGCAGAAGGGTAATCTTCTCTACGAGCGGCAGTGCCTGCCACGGCTTCTGGACCGGGCTGGCATACTCACCCAGAGGGCAAAGAAACGGGACAGTAGAAAAATCGAGGACACTGCGTCCCGCGCTCGAATGCGCCCACGCCTGTGCGTGGGCTATAGCTCGACGGAGCCCCTCACTGGAAAGATCACTCGTCGCTGCATAGCCCATTCCTCCCTTATCAACGACGGTCACCATCGCCCCGATATCTTCCGATGCCGATACCGGTTGGAGGATGTCTTGTCGAACTTGGATGTATTCAGAGCGATTTTGCACAAACCGTAACGAACAAAAATCAACCGGTGGGGCAACTGAACGAAAGCGCTCAACAAGCCGTTCTGACATAGTGCATCTCCAACTGAGAATGGCAACTCTAACAGGTTGCCTTATCCACGTGTTCTTACAAGGAAAATCAGAGTTCCAGTATGGCACAGCGCGGCAGGACATTGCACGCCCTGCGCAAAAGACTATCGTTTCTCCGTGCTCAGAATGACTTCGTGAATTTCCAGGACATTGGGACCAGCAAACATTTCGGCTGGTGGGCGGTTACTGTGGGCAATGCGAAACGATTCGCTCTTCGTCCAATCCCAAAACGCTTGTTCACTTTCCCAATACGTTTGTACGAGATAGTATCCCTGTTCAGCTTTTTCTTCCCACTGTCCGGTCTGGTGGTTGAATCGTCGTTGGACAGGGCGTAAGACCAGGTTTTTAATGAACCCTGGAGACTGATCGATCAGGTGGGCACGATGGCGAAACCGATCTTCAAATTCTGCTTCGTGGCCATCGGCCACAGGAATGCGATTGGTGACAACGAACACGATAGAGCCTCCTGTGCGCAAAAGGTATTACCCAACGGATAGATGGATTCGGAGCAACACACAAGTTCCCTCAGGCTAGGGAACGGAACTCATTACCAATAAGGAGAGGTGATCTGGTATGAAACTACCCCGTGTACAGACTTGGATAAGTGTGAGTCTGCTCGTTGTCCTGACCACTACACGACTAAGTTGGGGTGACGCCGCGACTGAGGCCTATGAAGATGGCGCTCGACTTCTGGGAGAACGGCAACATCGAACGGCAATTACGGCGTTTGATAAGGCTCTTCGGCTTAATCCCCGCTACACCGAAGCCTACAACGCTCGTGGGATAGCCTATCATGAGCTCGCCCAGTATGACCGGGCAATCAAGGACTACGACGAAGCCTTAGCACTCAATCCGCAGTATAGCGAGGCTTATTTCAATCGCGGGAATGCCTACAATGATATGCGGCAGTATGAGCAAGCCATAAAGGATTATGATGAGGTTATTCGCCTCGATCAAAACCATGTAGGTGCCTACTATAATCGAGCGCTCGCCCACATGACACTCCAACAAGGTGAAGCGGCGGTTGATGCACGCGCATATCTCAATCTGCGGGGATGGCAAGAAGAAGAAGGCCGATCCCAGTATATGGTGATTTTTGCTTACTTTGGTGACCGCTGGGCGAAACGTGACAATGAAGCGAAACAAATTCTGGAAGAGGCTGCGAGTAAATGTAACCAGGCAGTCTGGCCGTATCCTGTGATCCGTTACTTGCGCCGGGAAGTCTCAGCCGAGGATTTGTTGGCGGCGGCGACGGATTCTGACAAAAAAACTGAGGCACGCACCTACCTTGGGCTTGATCTCATGCTCGCCGGGAAACAGGAGGAGGGCCGGCGACATTTGCAATGGGTAAAGGACAACGGGCGCAAGGCTTTTGCGGAATACGCCTTTGCTCTTGCTGCACTACAGAATGCGAGTGCCAACACCGTTGCGAAACCATGAGGAGGAAAGTAGCGGTCCGCACTGGGGGCATGAAATGAAGAAGATACGGCAGTAACGGATTCCTAGCGCAAGAGAGGAGCCAATGATGGATTTTCACTTCTCCCCACAAGAGGAAACGTTTCGACAAGAATTACGCACCTGGTTGGCGACACATTTGCCTCCTGACTACGATGCAGACAAGTTTCAGTGGGAGATGAGTGCCGACGAACGTTTCCGCTGGCAAATGGCTTGGCATCAGCAATTACATAAAGGTGGATGGGTTGGGGTACATTGGCCGCGAGAGTACGGTGGCCGTGGCGCAACACTTATCGAGCAATTGATCTTTCATGAAGAGCTGCAACGGGTACGAGCCCCAGGGCCCGCGAATTTTCTTGCCTTGATGATGGCTGGCCCGACCATCATGCATTGGGGGACGGAAGAGCAGAAACAACGATATTTGCCCAAGATACTGTCAGCCGAGGAGATTTGGTGTGAAGGGCTATCTGAACCAGCTTCCGGCTCGGACTTAGCTTCGATGCAGACTCGCGCCGTTGAGGATGGTGATTTTTTCGTAATTAACGGTCAGAAAGTGTGGACCAGCCTCGCTCATCGCGCGCAATTTTGCCAATTGTTTGTCCGTACCGACCCCGAGGCGCCAAAGCACAAAGGTATGGCGTGCCTGTTGGTCGATATGAAAACCCCAGGCATAACCGTTCGTCCGCTCGTGCAGATCTCTGGTGACGCAGAATTCAACGAGGTCTTTTTCTCCGATGTGCGTGTCCCGAAGGCCAATTTGTTAGGAGCAAAAGAGCAAGGTTGGCAAGTCTTAGTGACAACACTGATGTTTGAACGCTCAGGAATTGGGCTGGATATGCCGGTTGATCACATACTTTCTGATCTTATCCGACTGACCCAAACGGTTGAAGTCGCAGGGAAACCTGCCAGTGATGACCCAGCCGTGCGGCAAAAATTGGCCCAATTTGCCATCGAATGTAAGGCAATCCGCTACAACGTGTTCCGACATCTGACACACAGACTCAAAGGCCATCCTCCTGGTCCCGAGGGATCAATTGGCAAACTCGCCGGCAGTGAAGTTGGTCTGAAAATGGCCACCTTTGCCACCGAATTGTTGAGTATATACGGAGCGCTCACGTTGAACTCGCCGTATGCGATCGAGCAGGGGAAGTGGGCCCGTCTCGCCTTGGGTGCTCGCAGTCTCACCATCGCTGGTGGGACCTCGGAAGTACAACGCAACATCGTCGGTGAGCGCGTCCTTGGGTTACCGAAGGGGTAGAAAAAGGGGGCACGGGCCTTGCTCCTCTGTCGAAGACGTCTGTACTCATCGAGAAAGGGAAACCTATGGGGTCCATTTGGCAATTTCTCGCCGTGTTAAGCTGTACGCTCTTTACAGGAGCGGCAATCTATATCAATGCAGTTGAGCACCCAGCGCGCATGTCGTGCGGGACTGAACTCGCGGCGACAGTCTTTGGCCCGAGTTATAAGCGGGCCGCGATTATGCAAGTCATTCTTGCTGTGATCGCCACCCTGGCAGGAATCGGAGCTTGGCTGACGGAGGGAAGGGGGTTGTGGCTCGTCGGAACCCTGCTCATTTTTGCGGTGATTCCGTTTACGCTCGTCGCTATTATGCCAACCAATAAACAGTTACTCGATGCACGGCTCGATCGCGGATCAGAAACGGCACGGGAACTGTTACAGCGTTGGGGACAACTGCACGCGGCCAGGAGCGTGTTGAGTCTAGTGGCGTCGTGTGTATTTCTTTCATTAGTGACGGGGCGGTAACGACTCTATCTCGCACAAGCGCGAGGCGGGCTGAGCCAGCACCCGTGCGACCTCACGCACCTCAAGCCACCACTGATGTTTCGGTCGCTGGTGTTCACGATCCATCATACGGGGCAGGTCTTCAAGGTGATGAAACTGCACTTGCCCGTTGGTGAGACCAATAAACAAGGCGGTATGGGTCCCATTCACCGCTTCGTTACATAGACGTTCAATGCTCGTTGCTGCCAACCGTGTAGCCAGGATGCGATCGAATGGGGTCGGGTCTCCACCTTGTTGCAGATGCCCTAGTACGGCCTTACGAACATCGAAGCACTCTTTTCCCTCTTCCGCGAACAACGTGCACATAAAGTCCGTGGAATAGCGTGGATGGACATTTTCATTGCGAATGATGACACTCAGCCGCTTGCCTTGTTTGAATCCCTGAATCAGCGTTGACACATCATGCTCGAGGTCCCGGAGAACGACATCTTCTTCCGGCAAATAGACACGTTCAGCGCCGGTTGCAAGCCCACTCATCTGGGCAAGATAGCCACAGTTGCGCCCCATCACTTCAACAACAAAACAGCGCTGTGACGCCACAGCCGACTGTTTGATCTTATCAACCGCTTCCATGATGTTATTGAGCGCAGTATCGGCGCCAATACTCAACTCTGAGCCCGGGAGATTGTTATCGATAGTCGCCGGGACACAGAGCAAGGGGATATTAAATACCGGAAATGTCTCGCGAGCCAGAAACAGTTCGTGCATCGCTTCGTAGCCCGTCCATCCGCCGATCATGAGCAAGCCCTCGATTTTGTGCTGCTCCAACACGCGGGCAATTGCATAGAAATCTTTTCCGCTCGGGATCTTCCGGTTGGTACCAAGTTCCGCCCCACCGACCGGAGCCCAACCGTTGACGCTCATCCAGTTCATTTCCGCGATCTCACCGGCAGCAAGTCCGAGAAAGCCGTTCCGCACGCCAAACATTTGGTGACCAAGATCAACACCAATGCGGATCGCGGCTCGAACAGCAGTATTCATCCCTGGGGCAGGCGCGCCGCCATGTATGACAGCTAAACGTAACCGACGCTGCCCCGGCTCCGGCTCGTGTGGTAACGCACGAACCAGGGTACGGAGTATACGAAACGTATCCTGATAGTTCTGGCCACGCAGTTGCATTGCAGCGGGATAGTCCTGCCGCTGAATTGCGACAGCAACTTCACGTGTCCGTTCGATACAGTGGCGTAGCGGCGTTTGCACAACCCGGTTGCCACGAAGTCCAATTAAAACGGGTTCGGTTTCAGGGGTAGCTTGGGCAATAGCGGCTACGGCAGCCGCACCGAGGAGGGAACTCAAATTACGATCAAAGGCGCTGGGAGAACCACCGCGCTGGATATGGCCGAGAATGGTAACACGGACATCCTCGCCAAGTCGCTCTGTTAAGATGTTTTTAATCGCCTCACTGGTGAGGCGTTCGCCGTGTCGATCCTGGGCACCTTCGGCAACAACAACGATACTATCACGGCGTCCAGCGGTGCGACCAGTCCGCAACACCTCGCACATACGCTCTTGCCACTTGTCACCCTCCGGCGGATTAGAAGGAATTAAGACCCAATCTGCGCCGCTGGCTAATGCTCCCATCAATGCCAGATATCCACAATTTCTGCCCATGACCTCGACGACAAAAGCACGCTGATGGCTGGCCGCGGTGCTGCTCAACGCGTCAATAGCAGCAGTGATGCGGTGCAGTGCCGTATCAGCACCGATCGTCATATCTGTGCCGAGAATGTCATTATCTATGGAACCGGGAAGTCCAGCAACGGTTAGCACCGGGTGCTGTTCGGCGAGCGCGGCGGCAATTGTTCCGTGGGCAACAAGTTCGGCAAGCAGATCTGGCCACTCGTCATGGAAAAGCACCGCACCAGTGAGACTCCCGTCTCCACCAATAACGACCAGTTTATCAATGCCGTGCTCTAGAAGGTTCTTTGCCGCGTGGAGACGCCCCTTACGCGTACGAAACGCTTCACTGCGGGCTGTGCCAATTATCGTTCCGCCCCGATGAAGAATACCACCTACGGCATCCCAGGTCATAGCTTTGATCGCGAGTCCTCCCGCGACCATGCCCTGGAATCCCTCGGTAATCGCATAGATCTCGAACCCACGGTCGAGAGCGACACGCACGACTGCCCGAACAGCGGCATTCATGCCGGGAGCATCTCCTCCACTCGTTAATACGCCAATACGTCCGCGTAATTGTGTCATCCGCCACTAGCTCTGAATGTTACACTGGTTTGTTGCATTGCCTGAGTGTCTGTTTGCTCTTGCTCAACTGCTGGGCGCGTTCCACCCACTGGTTGTGTCGCAAAGAAGGTGGCAAAAATACTGTCTCCCACTTTATTGAGCTTACTTTGAAATGCGTCGAGAAATTCGTGTAACCCCATAGCGATAATATCGGTCACAACGGCATATGCAAGTTCAGCACGCAGCTGTCCCATTTGTTGCTCCGCGGGGTTGCGAAAGGTCCCTAAGGGTGTTCCAGAAATAGCATGTAGGGACTCATCTGCCTTGACAAGACAATAGTGCATCGAACGAGGAAACTCCCGGTCAAGTAAAAGAAAATTAACAATCTGTTCAGGGGCTAAGAGGTGGTGTCGTTTGCGATACATTTCAAAGGCACTGGTCGAACGCAAAACTGCAGCCCACTGTATGTCATCAAAGGGGGTGCCAATGTCTGTCACCGCCGGGAGCAAAATATAGTATTTCACATCGAGAATACGCGACGTTTTATCTGCCCGTTCGAGTAGACGACCCATCCGACAAAAATGCCAGCCTTCTCCATGAGACATGGTTGCGTTTGTTAACCCTTCGAACAAATGGCTGGCTGTCTTGACTGCGCGAAAGAGCTCGTTTGGTTCTTCCTGAACGCGACGCCGCGCCGTCGGATCATGCATCATCAGGTAGAATGTATTGATTTGCTCCCACATTTCTGAAGAGATGATTTCCCGCACAGAACGCGCATTTTCTCGCGCGGTCCGCAAACATGAGGCAATAGAATTCGGGTTCTGTCGGTCAAAGGCAAGAAATTCGATCACATTATCACGAGACGCTTCGTTGTACCGTTCAGCGAATAGTTTTTCGTCACCAGTAGTGACAACAAGAGGCTGCCATTGTTCAGTCGTTCCAATCGGTGCATCAAGTATGAGGTGAAGATTGACATCGACGAAACGGGCAACATTCTCTGCACGTTCAACATAACGGCTCATCCAGTACAGACTATCGGCAACACGTGAGAGCATAACATCCTCGTAAGGGCTGGGGTTGTGCGTTTGTAACCATTTACGTGCGTAGGACCCACGTATCTTTGCTTCCGCCTCCCTGCGAAGAGTTGACTACCAGCGACCCCTTTTTAAGTGCGACCCGTGTCAGCCCACCAGGGAGCACGTACATATCCTCCCCGTAGAGAACGTACGGCCTCAGATCAACGTGGCGCCCTTCAAAGTGGTCCTCGACGATGACCGGGACGCGGGAAAGGGCCAGTGTCGGCTGTGCAATATAATTGCGAGGATTCTCTTGGATTAGACGGACAAATTGTTCACGTTGCGCACTAGAGGAATGCGGTCCTACCAACATCCCATACCCGCCAGATTCGTTCGCAGCCTTGACCACAAGTTTATCGAGATTAGCAAGCACAAGTGCCCGCTCAGTATCATCCCAGCAGACATAGGTTGGCACATTTGGAATGACACAGTCTTCACCAAGATAGTAGCGGACAATCTTCGGGACATAGGCATACAAGACTTTATCATCGGCGATCCCTGTTCCCGGAGCGTTGGCCAGGGCAATGCGTCCAGCCTGATACACTTCCATCAGTCCCGGTACGCCAAGCATTGAGTCAGCACGAAAAACACGGGGATCAAGAAAATCGTCGTCAATACGACGATACAACACATCGAGTCGCTGTAGCCCTTTTGTCGTACGCATATGGACGTGGCCGTCCGTAACAACTAAATCCCGCCCTTCAACCAGTTCCACCCCCATCTGCTGGGCGAGAAAGGAATGCTCAAAATACGCCGAGTTATAGATCCCTGGGGTCAATACGGCAACATTTGGGCTCGCAATATAGTCTGGTGTCAGAGACTGCAACATCGTCAGTAAATGGCTAGCGTAATCGTCTACCGGTCGAACGCGAGAAGCTTCAAAAACGAGAGGAAAGGTTCGTTTCAAGATTTGGCGATTTTCTAGCACGTACGACACCCCAGATGGGCACCGCAGATTGTCTTCTAACACGTAGAGTTGCCCATCTCGATCGCGGACCAGATCAGTACCAGTGATATGGCACCAGACCCCACGGCGGGGATTCAGTCCAACACAGGCCTGACGAAACGAGCGAGCAGAATGGACCACTTCCGCCGGAATAACGTTGTCTTTGAGGATTTTTTGCTCGTGGTAAATGTCATGCACAAACAGATTAAGGGCATAGACTCGTTGCCGAAGCCCGCGTTCAATCCACTCCCATTCGACCGCATCGATGATGCGAGGGATAATATCAAAAGGAAAGATTCGTTCCGTACTTTCGCTCTCACCGTAGACATTAAAGGTTATTCCCATATGCAGGAGAGCACGCTCTGCAGCCTGTTGGCGCTGTTGAATCTGCTGGTCAGAAAGCGAGTGAATACGCTCCACGAGGATTTGGTATCCTGGTCGCGGTTTCCCTTCCGCCGTGAACGTTTCATCATAGAACTCGCTGGTGTCGTACGTGTCAAAATTAAGCATAGATCTCCTTTTTCACTCTCCAGGAGAGCCCCTAAATCTCCACCCAGCATAGATCATACCATTAGGCAACAAATTCTGAGATATCCACCCTCCCTTGCAAATATGACAAAGTAGAGAGAATCCACCTCGCTGAACGACAGTCTCCGCCATAGAAAAGCAGCGAATATAGAGGACTCAGAGTGAGCATGCTCAAGCTGTAGGCATTCCTACTGCCTGGTTTCTAGGCAGTAGCGATTGCGGATAGCCGACTTGCAGAGAATATTGTTCACTGGAGAGCGAGCAATGCTTGATGTTGGGTAGCGTCGTTTTTGCAAATAAGATATGGCTCATAGGAAGAAAGGGCATTTCGCAAGCAGTGCTGAGAAACGCGATTGTTGTTTGGCAGTTTATCCTCACGTTCGGTACCCTTACGGGTTGTCAGCCTTCTCGAAGCGAGAATTCGATGGTCGACGAGGAAAACCAATTCTTATCCGCACGCCGTCAGATGGTCGAAGAGCAACTTCGCCATCGCGGTATCCGTAATGAACGTGTGCTGGAGGTGATGATGCAGGTTCCGCGTCATCGTTTTGTCCCTTCTGCCCTCCATGCTTATGCCTACGAGGATGGTCCACTCCCCATCGGGGAAGAGCAGACGATTTCTCAACCATATATTGTGGCGTTGATGACTGAGGCTCTGCAATTACATGGGACAGAGACAGTACTGGAGATTGGGACAGGGTCAGGCTACCAGGCAGCGATCCTGAGCGGTCTCGCCAAGCGCGTATACTCAATCGAGATCATCCCCTCGCTCGCCGAAACAGCTCGCGAGCGGTTAGCGACCTTAGGGTATGATAACGTGACAGTAATTATCGGCGATGGGAACCTCGGCTGGGCACAAGGGGGACCGTATGAGGCGATTATTGTGACGGCGGCGGCTCCGCAAATTCCTCAAACGTTATTACATCAACTTGCAGAGGGAGGGCGCTTCGTCCTTCCAGTTGAAAGGGGTGACGATCAGCACTTGCTACGACTGCGCAAAATCGCCGGAGAAATCAAGGAAGAAGATCTTGGTCTCGTACGGTTTGTGCCACTGGTATCAGGGAAGAAATAAAACCAATCTTCCAATTGTATGCTGGCAGGCATAAGGTCTCCACCTCTTATTCCGTAGCTGACCATCACTTTGTCCCTTGCTATGATGCGTGGCTATGCCACACAATGGAACATTCAAGTTGGTTTCCGACTTCCAACCACAAGGCGATCAGCCCCAAGCAATAGAACAATTAGTTAAGGGTCTCGAAGAAGGAAATGGACACCAAGTATTGCTTGGAGTGACTGGGTCAGGAAAGACCTTCTCCATGGCCCACACGATTGCGCAAGTAAATCGACCAGCGCTCGTTATCGCCCCTAATAAAACACTGGCTGCCCAACTCTATAATGAATTTAAGGAACTGTTTCCGGATAATGCCGTCCGTTATTTTGTCAGTTACTATGACTACTATCAGCCAGAGGCGTACGTACCGCAGTCAGATACATTCATCGAAAAAGACGCGGCGATCAACGAAGAGATTGATAAAATGCGCCACTCGGCGACCAAGGCCTTATTGGAACGACGCGATACGATTATTGTGGCAAGTGTCTCCTGCATTTATGGCCTAGGCTCACCGGAGTCTTATTTCGACCTTATTCTTTTCGTCGAAGAGAGCACACAGATTGAACGAGATGTCTTATTACGTAAACTTGTTGATATTCAGTACCAACGTAATGATTTCGATTTTCATCGTGGGACATTTCGTGTTCGTGGTGATGTCGTTGAAGTGTTTCCTGCATACGAAGAAACAAAAGCCATTCGCCTCGAATTTTTTGGCGATACTATAGAAACGATCACCGAGATTGATCCACTACGAGGCAAGGTCATACGGCGACTCGACAAAATCGCTTTGTATCCAGCGAGTCACTATGTCTCAACCTCTGATCGCATGAAAAAGGCGATTGCCAGTATTCGTGCGGAACTCAACGAGCGTCTCACCGAGTTGCACGCCGAGCATAAGCTGCTTGAAAGCCAACGTCTAGAACAACGGACACTATACGATCTGGCTTTGCTGCAAGAGATGGGTTTTTGTCCTGGAATTGAAAATTATTCACGTCATCTCGATGGTCGTGCCCCAGGAGAGCCGCCCTTCACGCTGCTGAATTATTTTCCCAAAGACTACGTATTATTTATTGACGAGAGCCATATCACAATTCCGCAAATTGGCGGGATGTATCGTGGGGATCGCTCGCGTAAACAAACTCTGGTCGAGTATGGATTTCGCTTGCCGTCAGCCCTCGACAATCGCCCCCTCAGCTTCGGAGAATTTGAGCGGATGGTGAGTCAGGGGATCTATGTCTCGGCAACGCCAGGGGACTACGAGCGTAAGCAGAGCGAAGGCCGCGTGATCGAACAATTGATTCGTCCGACGGGACTGATTGACCCTGAAGTAATTGTCCGTCCGGCGAAAATCCAAGTCGACGATCTACTGGAAGAAATCCGCCTACGTGTCGCCGACGGCGAGCGAGTATTCGTCACGACACTGACGAAGCGACTCGCTGAAGATCTCACTGAGTATTACCAAGACCTTGGGATCAAGGTGCGTTACCTGCATTCTGACATTGATACTATCGAGCGTGTAGAGATTCTCCGTGAGCTACGACGTGGCACGTTTGATGTCCTGGTCGGAATCAACTTATTACGAGAAGGACTCGATATTCCCGAAGTATCGCTCGTCGCGATTCTTGATGCCGACAAAGAAGGATATTTGCGCTCCGAACGTTCGCTTATCCAGACGATTGGTCGAGCAGCACGAAATATCAAGGGAACCGTGCTAATGTATGCAGATAAGATCACCGACTCGATGCAGCGAGCGATCAATGAAACTGCGCGCCGCCGTCGGATTCAGTCAGCGTATAACAAGCAACATGGCATTACACCACAAAGTGTGCGCAAAGCGCTCATTTCCCCATTAGTAAAAGTCTACGAAGCAGATTATGTGGCAGTTCCTGTCGCTGCGGAAACAGAAGAGGAATACGTGTCGGCTCAAGAACTGACAGCACGTATTGAGCAGACTCGTCAGGCAATGAAACAGGCAGCTGCAGCATTGGAATTTGAGCAGGCTGCAATTCTTCGTGATCAGCTCCACGCCCTGGAACAACGAGTCCTGGGCGTCAACATCAACGGAGGGGTTGTGGTTCCTCGCGCTGAGATTTCCCCAGAGAAAACACCAGCCACCCGTAAGAGCCGGTCTCCACAAAGTGCCACAGGCCGTCGCGGAGGAAAGGCTGCCACACGCAGTCGTGCGGCACGTTGGCAACAATAGCAGAGGAGAAAATGAGAGGGGGTTGGGCTATGGCAGGAAACAGTCAAGGCGGCACAAGTACTGATTTACAACGTGCACACGCAATTCTTGAAGCAGAAGCCGCAGCGATTCGCGCGATCACGCTTGATGACAATTTTCTTCGTGCAATCCAGCTCTTGTTCCGATGTAAGGGCAAAGTGATTACTACAGGAATGGGCAAGGTCGGGATCATCGCCCACAAGCTCGCCACCACACTATCTTCGACTGGTACCCCCTCTTGTTTCCTGCACCCAGGTGAAGCAGCACACGGAGACCTTGGATTGGTTAGCAAACATGATGTGATGGTTACATTTTCCAACAGTGGAAAAACACGCGAGGTACTTGAGACGATTGCTCGTGCGAAACAATTGAACGGTATGCATCTTATTGCCATTACCGGCCACCGCAATTCTCCGATCGCACGTGCGAGTGATGTGGTATTGTGTATCGGTACAGTTACAGAGCCGTGTCTGCTCGGACTGACTCCCACAGCGAGCACGACCGCGATGCTCGCTCTCAGTGACGCTCTTGCTCTTGTGCTTATGGAAAAAAGACGGTTCTCGAAGGCTGACTATGCAAAATTCCACCATGGTGGGTATCTAGGCAAAAGGGCCCGAATTGAAGCAGCCAGAGAACACAAAAGCAGGAGATAGGGGGACCAAATATAGCCCCCCGTCTTGAATTGATCGTTTCGCTAGATATCGACTCTAATGCTCAACTCCCGGAGCTGTTTTGGATCGACTGGGCTTGGGGTTTGCGTCATCAAACATAATGCCTTGGCCGTCTTGGGAAAGGCGATGACTTCCCGTAAGGAGTCTGCCCCGGCAAACAACATGGCGAGGCGATCAAAACCAAAGGCAATGCCACCATGTGGTGGCGCACCGTATGACAGGGCCTCGAGCAGAAACCCAAACTTCTCTTGGGCTTCTACTTCACTGATGCCAAGGGAAGAAAAGACTTTCTGTTGCAGATCAGAGCGATAGTTCCGAATGCTACCTCCACCAAGTTCTACACCGTTCAAAACTAGATCGTACGCTTTCGCTCGGACTCGGCTGGGATCTTGCTCAAGGAGTACGATGTCTTCATCCTGCGGTGAGGTAAACGGGTGGTGCATCGCGACGTACCGTTTTGCATCCTCGTCGTAGTCCAGTAGAGGGAAATCGGTAACCCATAGAAATCTAAATTCGTTCTTAGGGATCACGTCGAGCTTGTCGCCCAAGTACAGTCGTAGGCGTGAGAGCACATCACACACCACTTTTTCCTTGTCAGCGACTATGAGCAACAGATCACCAACTTTCAGGCCAAGAACAGCAGCGATACGATTTTTCTGTTCATCCTGGACAAATTTCGCCAGAGGCGACTGCCACCCCGTATCAGTCACGCGAATCCATGCAAGTCCTTTTGCGCCAAAGCTCGCAGCTAACGGCAGTAACGCATCAATCTCACTCCGAGAGAATGGCGCATTTGGTATGACGATTCCTCGAATGATACCTCCCTGGGCAACTACGTCTTGAAAAACCTTGATGTCTGTTTTCTGGAAGAGTGTGGACAATTCACACAGCTCTAGACCAAAACGAATATCCGGTTTGTCATTGCCAAAACGCTTCATTGCTTCAGCGTGGGTCATACGTGGAAACGGTGAGGAGATCTCCAGCTCTTTCACGTCACGACACAGTGTCACCATCATTCCTTCGGTCAAAGCAAAAATGTCGTCTGGTTGGACGAAAGACATCTCGATGTCAATCTGTGTAAACTCTGGCTGACGGTCAGCTCGGAGGTCTTCGTCTCGAAAGCAGCGTACGATCTGAAAATATTTATCGAAACTGGCTATCATGAGGAGCTGCTTGTACAGCTGCGGAGACTGCGGGAGCGCGTAGAATGATCCCGGATTGACACGGCTTGGCACCAAATAATCGCGTGCGCCCTCCGGGGTGCTACGAATAAGAAATGGAGTTTCGACTTCCAGGAATCCCTGAGAGTCGAGATAGTCACGAACGCCCTTGGCTAGGCGATGCCGCAGGCGAAGGTTCTCAAACATCCGCGGGCGGCGTAAATCAAGGTATCGATAACGTAACCGCGTATTTTCAGCAGGCTCGGTTTCATTTTCGATCGGAAAAGGAGGGGTACGGGCAATATTGAGCACTCGTACTTCAGTGGCTATGAGCTCGACCTCGCCAGTCGGCAAATTCTGATTAGCAGTGTCTGGTGGTCGGTGCGCGAGGAGGCCACGTACAGCAACAACATATTCGGTACGAATATCTTTCGCAACGTCATGAGCAAGAGAACTGACTTGGGGATTACACACTACCTGCACAAGACCAGAACGATCACGGAGATCGAAAAACGTGACGCCTCCATGATCACGGCGTGCTTGTACCCACCCCATCAACGTCAATTCTTGCCCGATTTGAGCAGGACGAGGTTCTCCACAATAACAACTCCGTTGCCAACTTCCTAACGATTCCACAAAAGGGTCCTCAGCTTTCAGTATTCAGCCATCAGCGAGGCAGGATTTGCTATCACCATGTAGATTTAGTGTTGTAGGTGCGGCTTTTTTTCTTGCAAATCGGTGATGGCTGGGAACTAATCATTCATATTACGAATTGAATTGATCATCGACGATGCAGGAAGCATCAAATCCACGGCCAGAGGACGATCAATTTTGGTTTGCATATCGCGAACCGTCCCTTTACCAGCACTTAGCTCATTCTCACCAAGAATGAGCACGTGGTGAGCTCTAAGTTTATCCGCTCGACGCATCTGCGCTTTGAGTCCACGTCTGCCGCTCTCTAGTTCGATGCGATATCCAGACTGTCGTAATTGCCGGGCAATGGAAAAAGCACGACTTTCCGCTGCCTCTCCTAAAGGAGAAATAAATAAATCTGGGGCGGAAGAGAGTTGTCGTTTTTGCGCTTGCATCAGCATGATAAGTCTCTCCACTCCAATCGCAAATCCGATACCTGGCACGGCGGGCCCTCCGAGCTGTTCGACAAGGCCATCATAGCGACCACCACCGCACACCGCATTTTGCGATCCCAATCCGAGAGCAATAACCTCAAAAGAAGTTCGACAGTAATAATCTAGCCCCCGTACGAGACGAGAGTTGATCGTGAAGGGAACGCTCTCTTGCTGGAGATACGCCTGCACTTTAGCAAAATGTTCTTGGCAAGGCTCACAGAGGAAGTCCGCAAGCGCCGGAGCCCCATTCGTTGCTTGTTGGCACCCTGGCTCTTTGCAGTCCAGGATCCGCAAGGGGTTCCGATGCAAGCGATTGTGGCAGTTCTCACACAATTGCGCGAATTTTTCTTCACCAAATACTTTCAGGCTCTCACGAAACTGTGGGCGGCAGACGGGACAACCGAGAGAATTCACGTCAACAGAGACCTCAAGCTGAAGAGCTTTGAAAAGATCATTTAACATCAAGAGTAGTTCTGCATCGATCAACGGATCATCTCGTCCAAGGATCTCTGCGCCAACTTGATGGAATTGACGATAGCGGCCCTTCTGAGGACGTTCACGGCGAAACATTGGGCCAATATAGAACAGCTTGGATACCGGCTCTTTGTGATAGAGGCTATTCTCGATGTACGAACGAATCACAGACGCGGTTCCTTCGGGTCGTAACGTCAGAGACGCGTCATCTCGATCAACAAACGAATACATTTCCTTTTCGACGATGTCTGTAGTTTCGCCAATAGCACGAGCGAATAATTCGGTTTTCTCTATAACTGGAAGAATAATTTCCGAGAATCCATATGCCGAAAAGGAAGTACGGGCCTGAGATTCAAAAACCTGCCATAGTCCGCTTTCCTCGGGCAATATATCCCGAAATCCTCTAACTGCAGCGATTTTCATGTACCCCTCATCAAGAGAGCTATTGTGTCAGAGGGAACAGAAGCAATCAATGAGGAAGTCTTCAGTGAAGAACGAGAGATGTCTTGTAAAATGTGTTAACTTATAAAGCAAAGAGAAATGTTGAAGTAGGATTACAGCTCATCGCCTTCCTTTTTTTTGGCGAGATCAATCGTTGCAGATGCCTGATCGATCTCCCGTTCCCACTGGCGTGTGCTGAGCTGAGTCTGTACTCTGTCTAACAAGTCTCGATGATTAACTGGCTTTACTACGAATTCGCTGACGCCTAAGGACATGCCAGCGGTCCGTGTTGCCATGTCATCTTTTGCGGTGAGCAGAATAACCGGCAGGGTAGGCACGATGTTTTTTAACTGTCGACATACTTCAAGCCCATCCATGCCAGGCATCATGACATCAAGAATAATAACATCGACAGGTTGGTTGCGGACAATGTCGAGGCATTCCTGTCCACTATAAGCACAAAGGGGAATCAATCCTTTTTGGACGAGGAGGCGGGTAATAATATCAACAGCATCTTTATTGTCGTCTACCACAAGCACAGTAGCAGGGGATGCAGAAGAGGGCTGTGCCGGATCGCTAGCCATTATGACAATCTCCTATGATGCGAGAGTAAGATTATTATGATGCTCAGAGGGAGAAAGCAATGACGTTCCATGTTTCTTTCGTCTGAGTTTGGCGACTAATGTGGTCCGTTTTAACCCCAGCATTTGCGCTGCTGCGGTTTTGTTCCCGTTCGTTCGTCGTAACGCTTCGTCAATCAAGCGCCCCTCGAATTGCTCAAGGACTTCACGCAGATTAACTTCTCCATCGCCCAGGTTCAGGTGCGGAAGTTTTTTCTCGGAAATGAAAGACCGAACATACGGCGGCAAATCTTCGGGACCTACTCGTCCTGTGTCACTCAAGATTCCCAGCCGCTCAATCAGGTTTTCTAATTCTCGAACATTACCAGGCCAATCGTATTCCCAGAGGTATACCATTGCTTCTTCTGATATTTGTAAAATGTGACCATACTTTTGACGCGATTTCTCCAAAAAAGAGCGAACGAGTAGCGGAATATCAGACCGTCGAGCGCGCAGGGGAGGGAGGTGGATGGGAATAACTTGAAGGCGGTAAAAGAGATCTTCACGGAAGGTACCTTTTTCGACTTCGCGTGCCAGATCCTTATTTGTAGCAGCGATAACACGGACATCGATAGCCATAGACCGATCCGCCCCTACTGAACGGACCTCTCGATTTTGCAATACCCGTAAAAGCTTGGCTTGGAGGCTGATCGCCATCTCACCGATTTCGTCTAAAAATACAGTACCCCCATCAGCCAATTGGAACATGCCAACACGTGTTGAAAGAGCACCAGTAAACGCACCACGGATATGACCAAAGAGTTCACTTTCTAACAACTCTTCAGGTAACGCCGCGCAATTAATAGCGACAAATGGATTCGTTGAGCGTGGGCTCAGGCTATGAACAGATCGCGCAACTAACTCTTTTCCCGTGCCGCTTTCTCCTGTGATTAATACAGTTGCATCGGTGCCCGCGACCCGATGGACCATAGCGTAAATTTTCTGCATCAAGGGATGCTCGCCGATAAAGAGAGGAGGAGGAACGATAGGTGGCATATGTATATACTCAGAAAGTAGCTTTCTGTTCTCACCTCTTGAACAAGTACTTGGGCAAAGGCAACGAAGAACAGCGGGACAGTTCGTATAGCATACTGGAGGGACCTCTGGTCTTCTCCGTGCAACCGCTCACTGCGTTGATATAGTAATAGCCTACCATAGGTATTTTGCGCCAGTCAAAGAGGAAAGAGGCAGGGCTTATCCCCAGAGAGGATGATTCACTCCTCGTTACTGAGACAGCACCGCTGCCCCAGACCTTCTCTTAAGAAAAAGGGGGCATAAATGGCAAATTCAGATCGAGGTCCCAAGATTGTCAGCTATCTATGCCGCGACAGAACGTTGACAGTATTGACAATAAAATCACGCACCGTCTGTGACTTTTACGAGAATGATGACAGGAGAATCTATGACCCCTTGTACTTTCTCTTTTATCGGCAATCGCCATCAGAACTGTAAAACACCATGACAATCTAGGACCCCGCAAGTTGAGGTGTCGACTAGTGTTTTATGTGACGGTGGGGGGTAACTAGGACGCCACGGCTCGAGAAATGACAATGACATTCTTTAGTCATTCACACAAAAAAAGCAGGTACGCGTGAGGGGGGACTTTTTCTGTAGGAAGGCCGATAATTTCTTGCCATTCCTTTATCTACTTGGTTTGCTTACATTTTTTTGTGGGCCACTCGCATGACTCTCGGAGAGTGTCACTTTTGTGCCAGTTTCGACGTTGTATGAGATCTCAGAATCGCGACAAAAAAAGATTTACTGGCCGGCTCCTTTCTAACAAAGTTAAAGTAAAACATCTATGGCATACAGTTTGCTCTCCTAAGGGTCTACTTCGTCACATATAAAAATTATAACGAAGAAATTTTATTTAGACGGGGGTATTGGGGATGGCACTTGCAGCCGAGAAATCCAGAAAAACCTCTACCAGCAAAGGCAGGGTCTTATCCCTGGACAACCACACTCCGAAGAATTCGCGCGCCGGTCACGCTCTTAAACAAGGGCCAGAACCAAAGCACGAGAAAAGTAAAAAGGCTACGCTGGCAGCTGAATTATCACACACATTCAGTGAACAACGAAAAGAACAAAAAAGTCGAGAAGAGATTCTTGATACGCATATGCCGCTCGTCCGCCTTGTGGCAGAACGCATTCACCGGCGACTTCCTCCTGGGGTTGATCTTGGGTCACTTGTTCATTCCGGAATTGTCGGCCTTCTTGAAGCATTAGAACGCTATGATGAACGACGCGGAGTAGCGTTTCAAACGTATGCGCGTTATCGTATTCAAGGAGAGATTATGGAGTACCTACGATCTCTCGATTGGGTTAGTCGTTCAGTTCGCGCATGGGGACGAAAAATGGCAGTTGCTCGTACGCGCCTCGCTGGCCGATTAGGTCGCGAAGCCTCACCTGAAGAAATGGCGGTGGAACTCGGTGTTCCGTTGACTGAATACTATCGCGTTGACCAGAAAGTCAGTGAAGCGACACTCCTCAGCCTGGAGGATCTAACTCCAGCCTCTGAGGAGGAATGGCGTAAAACACAGGAAGAGATTGGGTTGCGCTCCTTTCAAGATCCGTTTTCTTCTGTCGAAGGGAAGGAACTTGTAGAGAAACTCACCTCAGCGATTGGGACGCTGCCCGAACGGGAACGTCTTGTGGTCACGCTCTATTACCATGAAGAGCTAACCTTGAGAGAGATTGGAGAGATCCTTGGTCTCACAGAAGGTCGCATCTGTCAAATTCACACTCAAGCAGTTACCCGTCTTCAAGGTGCCCTTGGGGCCAAAGAAGAAAAACGTGCAAGTGGTGAACGGAATTTCCTTCGCGCAGCATAAAAATTCCATCGCTGTTTCTCCCTTCCCCTACCTTCTCCTTTTTCTCTTTTCTCATTATTATTCAACCGGTCGGTTTTTTCCCTGGAAAACGGCCGGTTGGGGATATTTTTTCTCCCCTGTCCATGCCATTCTCTCCTCCAGAGGGTACCATGAGAGTATCAAAATATTTATAAAAATGAGAGTAAAAGATTAATGGGCTTTCCATATTGAAATGTTGATGGCATGATTGGTCCGGTAGTGCTGGAAGAAAACAACAAGTCGAAAATGTGAAAGCTATACAAAAGGGGAAGCTATGTTGGAGAGAGAAAGTCCACTTCACAACAATCTCCACCTTAGATCTCCCAAGGCCGTTCATACCAACGATGGGATTAGTGTTGTAAAAGAAACGAGAGACCCAGTGCGTGCTGAAAAAATTACTCGCCTCAGAGAACAAATCCTACAGGGCACGTATTCCGTAACTACTGCTGAGGTTGCGAAAGCAATTATGCGACGCAGAACTTACCGATTTGCAATGAAGAAGAAAGAAAAATAAAGAAGCTTGATTTTTAACAACAATTTCTTTTTTTCTCTTTTACATTTCCGATTATTATTTCGCGTCCTATTTACGGTGACGAAGGATGGAAGAGGGTGACCTTGTACTTCTGTCCGTCACTGTAGATGCGAACAGTTCCTACTTGATCGGTGCGTAACCACCGCGTACCTTGATCATGGTAACGCCGCTCAACTTCCTGTGCTGGAAAATGAAACCGATTGTGCGCTCCTAGTGAAGCAATGGCTACCCTTGGTCTTGTTGTTTGAACAAATGCAGACGAGCTTGATGTTCGACTCCCGTGATGTGGAACCTTGAGAATTTCAATTTTATTTATTCTAATCCCCTTGTTCGAAAGAAGTATCTGTTCACCTTCATTTTCAATATCTCCAGTGAATAAAATGTCGATATCTTGATGGCTAATCTGTAAGACAAGAGAAGCATTGTTCGGATCAAGTCCGTTTCGCTGGCACGGAGGATGGAGGATATCCACGTTCACTTGAGAGATGACTATTGGAGATGAATCGCGACAAAGCGAACGCATCGAGATTCCTTTCTGTGTCAGAACGTCAAGAAATTGTAAGAATCGCACTCCTTGTCCGAATTCTCCGTTGAACCAGAGTTCGCGGGGAGAAAAATGTTGAGCGAGGTAGGCAAGTCCACCATAATGATCAAGCTGAGGATGACTCATAACGAGAATATCGACCCGAGCGATTTTCTGACTCCAGAGAAATGGGGCGATAATTGCCTCGCCAGTATCAAACGTCTCGCTAGCAAAACCTCCCCCATCAATGACCATTACTTGAGAACCGGGGAATTCTACGACGGCGGCATCTCCCTGGCCGACATCAAGAAATGTAATGCGAAGGTCTCGATGGAAATAACGATGATAGACCCAATAGCCTCCGTCGATGATCAGAGCAACAAAGCACACTCCTCGTAGCAATGTGCTCATTCTCGTGCTCCACGGCTCATGGTAATAAAATCGGAGAATGAAGGAAACCAGTAAACCGTAAAGGATAATGAGTTCAATGAAGCTTGGTGTAATCACTGGTAGTGATGCATATGGAAAAGCCGCAAACCATCCGGTCAGTCGAACACCAATAAACACGAACTGTTTCGTAACAAACAACAGAAAGATAGCAAAAGATTCGGACACACATATTGTTCCAGCGGAAAGTAGTCCTAGGATAACAGCGCCACTACCAAGCAGTGGCACAATAAAAATGTTGGCCAAGATCCCCATAACAGAGACTTGATTGAAGTGGGTCGCGGTCAGGAGGGCAGTTCCAAGAAGGGTGGCAGTGGATATCACAATCGGAGTTAACCCCCAGCGAAAAATAATCACACAAAGTAACTTTTGCTGCTCGAGATATTTCCCCTGAGCCTTCTCCCACCACCGACAAAAATACTCCATACCCATCACTAAGCTGAGGACCGACATGAATGAAAGCTGAAAGGAAATCTCTAACAGCGCCCCAGGCCATAAAACAGAAATCAGTAAGGCAGTAAAAGTGAGACTCCGATAGAGTTCGTCCTGACGATCGAATAATCGTGCGAACAGATAGGCAAAAATCATCAGAACAGCACGCCAAGTAGCAACGCTGCCGCCAGCAAGAAGGGCATACAATAAGACAAACGGACAAGTGAGCAGTGAGGCGAGCTTAGGTAACGATAGTGAGAGGAGTAGGACGCGGCTTCGTCCAAGTATCCACCACCAAAAGCCATACGCTGTCGCAGCGACGAGGCTAATATGTAGGCCCGAGATAGACAGGACATGGGCGACACCAGCACGGGCAAAAGCCTCACGCTGTGCCTTATCAATGAGCGTTTCGTCACCAATAATAAGAGCTCGCAGTACAGCAGCGAGGTCAGGCTCCAGATGCGCGGAGAAAAAGACACCTATCGTATGACGGAGTTGTTCGATTCGTCGGCGAACAGGATTTCCCGCTTTGCCGACTTTTTCAATAGCAGAGTCTTCCCAAAGAAACGCGGTTAAGTAAATACCTTGCCGAGCGAGGTGCCCCTCATAGTCAAAACTGCCTGGAGTACGAAAATTCCGCGGTTCACGAAGTGATACCGGGACTCGAATGATATCCCTATAATGCCAGAGGCGAGAAAAGGAACGGATTGTAAGCAAAATTCTCCCGTTGGCTTGGTGACATTGGTCACCTTCCCAGAAACAGAGAGTCTCTATGTATAATCGCCCTCGATGAGGAAAACGCTCTGGCTCACGAAAAAGCCAACCTTCAACATGAACCTGCTGTGGGAGAGGAAGATGCCGCAGATGCTGAGAGGGGAAATTGGGGTGAAGGACCCATTGGAGAGATATATTTCCGAGGACGAACACGGCAAAAATTTCCCCCGTGATCAGTATGAAACGTCTACTTCGACACCACCACAGGCTACTTAAGCATATAGGGAGGCCGATCAACACAACAAAGGAGTATTTCCCTCCCATTGCTGCATAAGCCTGACCGCAAAGATAAGTACCCGTCACTAAGAAAAGCTGGGTATAGCGTAAAGAAGAGGAGAAGAAAGAAAAAGGAAAAGTCGGGGTCATTTCAAAAGAGATACATTGGGAAAACTGCACTCTTGGTTATCGTCACTCCGGTTCAGAAGCCGTAGACGAATCGCTTCTGCCGTGGCCCGTGTGATTCCCGGCACCTGTTGTAACTCTTCGACGGTTGCGATACAGATACGTTTCAAACTTCCGAAGTGTTGTAACAAGCGTTTGCGACGAGCAGGTCCAATCCCTGGGATTGTATCAAGTGGCGAGCTGAGTCGCTCTTGTGCGCGAAGCTGTCGATGGTAAGTAATCGCAAATCTATGCGCCTCGTCTCGTATCCGTTGGAGCAGAAATAATGCTGTAGAATTGGGCGTCAGTACAATCGGATTCTTTCGTCCAGGCAGAAAAACGCGTTCTGCCGAATGCGTCACCTGTTCTGCGAAAGGATCACGTTCTGTTCTCATCTTCGCAAGTCCAATGATATCAACATTAGCAATGTTGAGCTCTCGAAAGACTGTAACGGCGACAGATAACTGACCTTTTCCGCCATCGACCATGAGAAGATCAGGAAGATCGTGCTCTTCTAACGCACGACGGTAACGACGCGTGAGAATCTCATACATCATGGCAAAGTCGTCAGCACCATCGACCGTTTTTATGCGGAAACGCCGGTAGCGGTTCTTGTCAGACTCGCCCTCGTCGAAGACCACCATTGAGCCTACAGCTAAGTTACCTTGAATATTGGAAATATCGAAGCACTCAATCCGTTTCGGAGAGTTCCGCAACTGCAACGCCCGGCGAAGATACTCAAGGGTTTTCTCCTTTTGCTCAGTGGTTTGGCGTTTCTCTGCGTAACTCTGTTGCGCATTCTCTCGCGCCATTTCCAGTATTCGCACTTTCGCACCTCGCTGAGGGCACAACAGAACTACCTTTTTTCCCTTTCTTTCGGAGAGGATCTCTTCTCGTATCAGGGCATCATCCAAGGTCACCGGTAATATGACCTCATCTGGAATGAACCGATCACCCTGGTAAAATTGGCTTAACAACTCCGCAAGGATCTCCTCGTCAGGAAATTCATAGTCCTCAAAACTATACCCTTGGTTCCCCACAAGCGTGCCTCCACGGACAAATAACACTTGAACATCAATATCACCGCCTTCCCGGTAAAGACCAAAAATATCTTGATCATTGCCGAGAGGTGTCGCTACATACTGTCGTTCTCCTGTTTGAGTAATTGCCGAAATTTGATCACGAAGTTTTGCCGCATCCTCAAACTGTAGCGAGTTTGCCGCTGTTTGCATGCGTGAGGTCAACTGTTCGACAAGCTCACTATTCTTACCTTCTAATAATAGCAAGGCACTTTTGAGCTGACGGCGATATTCTTCAGGATCAACTGGAAGTGAGCAGGGCCCCAAACAGCGCCCAATCTGATACTCCAAACATGGGCGGGTACGATTGCGAAAGACTGTATCTGAGCAGGTTCGCAAGGGAAAAGTTTTGCGAATGATTTCAAGAGTTTCTTGGACTGCTATACTTACGTGAAAAGGGCCGAGATATTTACTTCCGTCTTTAACAATATGGCGAGTGAGAAATAAGCGAGGCCATTGATCTTGCGTTGTCACTTTCACGTGCCAATACGATTTGTCGTCTTTGAGCCGAATGTTGTAACGGGGCCAATGCTGTTTAATGAGTGTGTTTTCGAGGAGTAACGCGTCCTTTTCGCTGTTGGTAATGATAGTCTCAACGCTAGCAAGCTGAGTCAAAAGGAAGCGAATCTGCACACGGGTATCGTCGCCGCGCGCGTACTGTCGTACCCGGACACGTAGGTTTTTCGCCTTACCAACGTAAATGACTGCTCCGGCCTTGTCCTTAAATAGATACACGCCTGGACTTGGGGGCAAAAGCGGAAGTTTTGCTTCTAAAATTAACTGGCCTGTTGGAGATTCCATAATTTTTTTATCTTAACCCTGACGGAAAAATTACATATGACATTTGGTCTGGGTGAGATTGCCTGTCTTTTCGTAAAGAGCAGGCAATGCTATGAGAGCACGGATAGCATTCTAACATTGCGAGTTATTATCATGCTTGAGGTTTAAGTTGTACTGGCAAAGGAGGAGACGATGATAAATTGGAAGGTGGGAGTAGGAGTTGTGTTCGCTGTGGGCTTGCTCACGTTGATCGCGTGCCAACAAGAAAAAGAGGCACCGGTACCACCACCCCCGGATCCTCTTACAGCCTGTCGGAATGAATGTCGGGCGACCTCGGAAAAAATGTTCAAGGAATGTAGCGATAGAAAAACCGCGGAACAAGCTTTCGATAGTATGACTGAGTGCAATACCGAAGCTGACGCGTTCTCGAAAAAATGTCGTGCAGAGTGCGACGAGAAAGCAGCAGCACAGTAACGCCCGCCGAGAACGCACTATCACTTACAGTGCATAGTAAGGCTAAAGTTTGTATCGTCACCTGAGTGGTTCCGTAGATGCGCGAAAAAAAAGGGAGGCCTCTAAGGCCTCCCTTTTTTCCATATTTGTCAGATGATTATTCTACTGTGATTTGGTCCTGAAACTTCTTAAGGGACTTCTCTTTGATTCCTTTGACTTTTGTCAATTCAGCAACGGTTTTGAAAGGCCCGTGCTGATCACGATGGGCTATAATAGCTTTCGCCTTCGACTTCCCGATTCCTTTCACTGACATCAACGTTGTTTCGTCAGCGGTGTTGATGTTGATTTTTGCGGCTATAGGTTTAGCCTCGGTAGGAGCTGTTGAGGGTGAGGTAACAGGTACAGGGGACGTCGCAGGTAGTGCCTGCTTAGGGGCTGATTGCCCCCATGCACCGGATACACCTGTGAGCCCCGCTGTGAAGGAGGAGACAAGTAAGTAAGTTTTCCAGCTCTTCATGCTGGATCTCCTTTCTCCCGATAACCGGGAAGGTGATTTTTCTATTCTTATGATAGAGTTCTAGGGTATCTGTCAAGCGAAAAATACAAAAAAGAACCTTTTTCGCTATGTAGCCATACGGATCAAAGAATCTGATCGAGTCTAAGATGATTACGGACATCAAAGCCAAAGAAAGGCTGGCTCTTCGCCTCTGCACTGAAAGCGACCTCCCTGCAGTGTTGGAGATCGAACGGGGCTCTTTTTCTACACCCTGGAAAGAGGAATCTTTTCGTAATGAGCTGAATAGTCCGCATAGCATTCTATGGGTTGCAGAATGGAATGGCTGTGTAATTGGCTATATTTGTTTATGGTTCATTTTTGATGAAGGACAAATTGTCAATTTCGCTATCCATTCCCAGTATAGACGTCGCGGAATAGGGAATTATTTGCTCGACTCTGCCTTAACTGAAGCGAAAAACCGACATATTCGCATCTTGAGCCTCGAGGTGCGGAGCAGTAACACGGCGGCACTGACCCTCTACAAGAATTCAGGATTTCATGACATTAGCATTAGAAGGCGTTACTACGAAAATGGGGAAGATGCACTGGTCATGGTTTGTGAACTTTCTGCTCATCTGCCTTGTCGCTCCTAATTGTGAGGTATCCTGCTACACATCCTAAGCTGTGCTTATCCAACTACCCTCAAGAAAATGTTCGAGTAAATTCTCAATGTTTCTTGACAAACTACAGAAAAACCAGATGTTTCTTATTTTTCTATAACTAAAAACACTAATTTTTCCAGACACTTACACCATTGACGGTCTTAGCACTATCAGCTACCATCTGGAAAAATTTAGTTTGCGCCGGTAGGAGGGAGCCTATGTTCAAAGTCGGGGAGAAGGTTGTCTATCCTGGCCATGGCGTTGGGATGATCGAAGGCCTACAGTCGAAAAGTGTATCTGGAGTACAGAGAAAATTTTACATGCTACGCATTCTCGAGAGTGAAATGACAATCATGATCCCGATGGAGAATGTAGCAAGTGCGGGTCTCCGGCCTATCATCAGTAAAGAGATGGTGAATAAGGTATACCGAATTCTTCGCACGAAAAAGGTGGAAGTTGATCAACAGACGTGGAATCGTCGTTATCGAGAATACACCGAGCGTATCAAAACTGGATCGGTTCTTGAGATTGCAAAAGTCCTCCGTGACTTATTCGTCATAAAAGCCGACAAGGAACTCTCCTTTGGCGAACGGAAAATGCTCGATACCGCCCGAAATCTTCTTGTCAAAGAGCTTGCCATTGCAAGTTCCCATCCGGAAGAAAAAATTTTAGACGATCTCAGATCAATCTTTGCCCACTAGTGAAGGTTTCGCGTATTTCACGACAGAGGTTCGATAGACTATCGCCTCTGTCCATTTGTTATGCAAGCTGACGTTATCGTAGTCGCTGCTGGCAAAGGGGAGCGAATGGGAACAATCCTCCCGAAGCCTTTCCTGCCTTTGCTTGAAATTCCACTGGTCATTCATACCCTACGCAATATTTTAAAATCCTCTCTCGTGCGGAAAATTTTTGTAGTTATTTCAGCGGAAAGAGATCTTTTATGCCGGGAAATTCTCGAAAAATACGGACCTTTCCCTCTTCCGATAAGACTTGTTCATGGTGGAGCCGAACGGCAAGACTCAGTGCGTCTCGGTTTAGAAGCACTTGATGATGAGAGCGAAGTTGTTGCGATTCACGACGCCGCACGCCTGTTTATTACTCCACATATATTTGACGCTAGCATTCAAACGGCGGCTGAGTATGGAGGAGCAATTGTCGCTCTTCCTGCACGAGATACCGTGAAACGAGTGACAAAAGATAGGCGAATAAGCGAAACAGTGCCGAGACACGATCTGTGGTTGTCCCAAACCCCCCAAACTTTTCAGACTCCTCTTATTCGAGAGGCACACACACGAGCGTTCAGAGAAGGATTTGTTGCAACCGATGACGCATCTCTTGTTGAGTGGATGGGGAAAGACGTTTGGATTGTTCCTGGGATTCCGCAGAATTTTAAGGTTACGACTCCTGAAGATTTATTGTTAGCCGAAGCCCTTTTACATATAGGCTCTCATATATAGGGAGATTAGATCTTAGCCATTTAAAATATCAGGAAAAAAGAGGGAGGCATAAGGGCCCCCTCTTCTAAATGAATAAATGAAAAGACGCATGTCGCGGCGGGGCTATAGCCTTTCAAATCGCCGTTGTTCTTGCGGTCGTGCACCTTCAATACGAAATCCTCCAGCATCGGCCTTTCCTACAGAGGCAGCCTCTTTCGTCTCTGCGACTTTAATTTTCAAGCGGAGGTTGTTAACGCTGTCGGCATTGCTCAGTGCTTGTTCGAGATCGATTTTGCCCTGGGTATAGAGATCGTATAATGCCATATCAAACGTCTGGCATCCCTCTTGGGCACTTTGCTCCATTGCTTCCTTGATCACACCAACCTCTCCACGTTGAATCAGCTCCTTAATACGTGGGGTATCCATCATAATTTCCAGTGCTGCTACACGTTTACTAGTTTTTCCGATAACAAGCCGTTGCGAGACAATAGCGCGCAGATTCAACGACAGCTGAAGCAGAATCTGTGGATGCCTGGTCTCAGGAAAGAAGTTCAAAATACGTTCAAAAGCTTGGTTGGCATTCGTTGAATGGAGTGTTGCCAGACACAAATGGCCGGTATCGGCAAAAGTGATAGCCGCCTCCATCGTGTCTGAATCACGAATTTCACCGATCAAGATTACGTCTGGCGCCTGTCGCATCGCACTTTTGAGCGCGGCATGAAAGGTATGGGTATCGAAACCGACTTCCCGTTGATTGATAATAGACTTCTTATGCGGGTGGACATATTCAATAGGATCTTCAACAGTGATGATATGCCCCGGTGACGTAGAATTCCGATGATTAATCATTGCAGCAAGCGAGGTAGATTTCCCTGATCCTGTTGCTCCGACGATCAGGATCAATCCGCGCTTTGTCATAATGATATCTTTTAAGATTTCTGGCAGACCTAGTTGTTCAACAGTAGGGATCTCCACAACGATGCGTCTGATGACCATAGCAACGGACCCGCGCTGCCAAAAGACGTTGACACGAAAACGGCTGAGTTTGGATATAGAAACTGCCAAGTTCATTTCTCGCTGTTCAACAAATTCGTTCCATTGGCGCTCACTCATGATCGAACGGGCCAAGGCCTCGAGGTCCTGGGGACTGAAACGATAATCACCAACGGGTTGTGTAATGCCCTCAATACGGTACATTGGTGGACTATACACAGTAAAATAAATATCCGAGGCGTTGCGCTCGACCATGATCTGAAGAAAATCCTGGAAATTCATGTGTTCTCTCTTGTAGGGGGTAGTACTTTTTCCTTATCGTCCCATCATAGAAAGTTTTCCTGATTGTGTCGTTTGGCCAAACAAATTTGGCGTCATGCTCTTCATTTGAGCTTCTTCGCGGGTGATAATTCCACGATTAACAAGGTCGACAAGGGCCATGTCCATTGTTTGCATGCCCTCTTTCTGGCCAACCTGCATGGCTGAGGGAATCTGATGCACTTTGCCCTCGCGAATGAGGTTACGCACGGCAGTGGTCGCGACTAAAATCTCTAGTGCAGCAACACGGCCCCCAGTACGTTTTTTACAGAGTGTCTGAGTAATGACTGCTTCAATCGCCTCGGCAAACTGGGTACGAATTTGTGCCTGTTGGCCAGCTGGGAAAACATCGATAACACGATCCACAGTTCCCGGAGCGCTTGGCGAGTGGAGGGTCCCGAAGACTAAATGTCCAGTTTCGGCAGCCGTGATGGCAAGCTGAATAGTTTCAAGATCGCGCATTTCACCGACAAGGATAACATCTGGATCTTCACGGAGGACCGCGCGAAGTGCGTTGGCAAATGAGTGAGTGTGCGCGCCAAGTTCCCGTTGATTCACCAGGCACTTTTTCGACCTATGGGTAAATTCGATCGGATCTTCAATAGTAATAATATGCCCCTCGAACGAGTTGTTGATGTGATCGACCATGGCGGCTAGGGTAGTGGATTTTCCCGAACCGGTGGGGCCCGTGACGAGGATAAGTCCTTTTTCTTTTTCCGTCAGTTTCTTTAAAATGAGAGGAAGTCCGAGTTCTTCGGTTGACAGAATTTTGCTGGGAATCGTACGAAAAACGACCCCTTCCCCACGTTGCTGCACAAAGACATTGACGCGAAAGCGACCAATCTCTCCCATGTCAAACGAGAAGTCCAGTTCCAGATGTTCTTCAAAGTATTTCCGCTGGCTGTCGTTCATGATGTCGTACACCATGTTGTGGACCTGCTCCCGGGAGAGCGCAGGGTGATCAAGCCGCTTCATATCGCCGTGAAGACGGATAAGTGGAGGTTCTCCACTGCTGAGGTGAACGTCAGAAGCGCCCGACTGAACCGCAAAGGTGAGAAGGGAAGTAATGTCCATACAAGTCCTTTCTGAGGTGCTAGACAAAGAGATCGCCATTTGGCGGGGAAATTTTAGAAAAGAACCGAGCAAGTAAGCAAGAGATTTTCTTGCCTCGCATGAGGTTTTCCGCTAGCAGTGACATGGGCGACATCAGCAGGGAGAACATGAATCTGATCCATACGGTTTTTGCACCGAAAGGCCCGGGACCTCATCCTACCTTACTAACGTTACATGGTTGGGGCGCGAACGCGCTGGATCTACTCAGTTTGGCGCCATACCTTTGTCATGGCGAGTTTCTTGTCCTCTGTCCCCAAGGGCCACTAGACGCCCCATTAGGAGGGGCTGGGGTAGGGTATGGTTGGTTTCCTCTTACTCTGGGGGGATCACTGGACATGAGTGCAGTGATGGCAGCATCCAAAAGAATCCACGAATTTCTTGACGAAGCACTCGCCGGCTACTCTGTCGATCACAAGAAATTGGCAATCTTAGGCTTCAGCCAGGGCGGAGTGATGGCGTACAGCTTGGGGCTCGATGAGCCGGAACGTTTTGCCGCGATCGCTGCGCTGAGCTCATGGCTACCGCAGGATTTGTTATCGGTGCTTCCTGACGTTCCTGCGACAGAACAATTGCCGGTGCTCATTCAGCATGGAGACCGTGATGAACTCGTTGATGTTGGACACGCGCGAAAAACGGTGGAGACATTGCGAAATCTTCAGGTACCAGTCACATATCGTGAGTACGACATGGGTCATGAAATCAATGCGCGCAGTTTAACTGCCCTCTCCTCATGGTTACAAGAGAAGGTCCTCTCACCGATTGTCCTTACCTCCTAGTTCTGTAGAAAATCTTTGACAACCCGTAAGAAGCGCGCGAGCTGGTCATGGTGAACCCAGTGCCCGGCTTGCGACAGAGTCACAAGCCGGGCGTTCTGAAATGCTTTGATACGGCCGTCTTGTTCTGGATCGGATGCCCAAGATTCAGCTCCGCGAAACAGAAGAGTCGGGCAAGAAATTCTTCCCCAGATCTCCCACGCATCGTCAACGTTGAAACGGTACGGGGATTGGGCTCGTACATAATTATCAAATTTCCACGTGTAGGTTCCATCCTCAATGCGATTCGTGCCGTAAAGCGTGAGATGATAAGCTTGCGCATGTGTGAGTCGCGGGTTGGCTTCCTGCATGCGTGAAACCGCCTCTTCAAGTGTCTTGTACCGTCGAGGTTGGCGCCCAGCCAGGTCGCGCATTTGAGAGATCCACAGTTGCATACGCTCATGAGCATGTTTTGATTGTTGCTGCAACATGTGCGGCGGCGGCCCTAAGCCCTCAATTGACACGACTTTGCGCACTTTTTCCGGATAGATACCACTATACTGGAGGACAATACCACCACCGAGAGAGTGACCAATTAACGTGACCGGGAAGGTATGCAATTGAGACAAGAGCTGCGCAATGTCCACGACATATTCGACCATGGCATATTCACTCCCGCGCGCCCATTCTGAGTCCCCATGCCCGCGTAAGTCTGGAGCAATGATATGATACTCCTCTCGTAATGCCTGAGCGACCCAATCCCAATTCCGCGCATGATCTCGCCCCCCATGAATGAGAACCAGTAACGGTCTGTCAGGATTGCCCCAGTCGACGTAATGCAGCTTCAGGCGCTGGGAGTAGTAATAATGAGATGTTGGTCCGATGATCTGTTGCCCAGCCATGATACCTCCCTCGTGATGAAGCATGATTGTACGGATGAAGAGTGATTGCCGCAACTGGACGAGGAGTCATATCCAGTATTGAAACGGGTTTATAGACCAGGGGATAGCTAGACTAGGAGGCGAGACATATGGCAGAGCGGCTTGAAGGAAAGTTGGCACTGATATCTGGGGCCGCTCGCGGTATGGGCCAGTGTGAGGCGCAGCTCTTCGCTCATGAATGGACCAAGGTTGTGTTGGGGCATGTCTTAGACGACCTCGGAAAACAAACCGAGTAGGATATTCTCAAACACGAAGGAGTACGGCGAATTGAATATTCTTGTTAACAATGCAGATATCGTACGGATGGAGACGATTGAAGCATAGAATGAAGTAATTAACGTCAATCAAAAGGGTGTGTTTTAGGAATAAAACACGCAGTTCCTTTTATACGTCAGGTGGGCGGCGGAGCGATTATCAATATTTCTTCAGTTGCTGGACTTATTGGATTACCAAATATCCCGGCTTATCAAGCAAGCAGAAGCATGCCGCCATTCAATACGCAAAGATCATATCCGAATGAATTCGATTCATCTAAGTCGAATAGAAACACCAATGACAGCACCTCTCACCCAGAACGACGCACAATGGTCTTAGATGCAACGACTCTTCGGCGCGAAGGGCAGCCAGAAGAAGTTGCGTATGGCGTACTCTATCTTGCTTCTGATGAATCTTCTTTTGTGACTGGAACCGAATTGGTGATCGGTAGAGGCTTTACGGCCGGGTGATGAGAGAGGAACAAACCCGAGCGAGGGACAGAGGGAGACGCAGGAAAACGCGTCTCCCTCTCAGTTACCCTTTCAACTTTTTTATTTCTTCAGTTAACTCAGGGACAGCCTTGAAGAGGTCAGCAACAAGGCCATAATCGGATATGTTAAAGATTGGAGCTTCTGGGTCTTTGTTGATCGCAACAATAACTTTAGAATCTTTCATCCCAGCTAAATGTTGAATCGCACCTGAGATACCGACAGCAAAGTATAACTCCGGAGCTACAACCTTCCCTGTCTGACCGACCTGCAAGTCGTTTGGGACAAAGCCGGCATCTACCGCGGCACGACTCGCTCCCATTGCTGCCCCAAGGGCATCGACTAGGGGCTCGAGGTAAGTTGTAAAATTTTCTCCTGACTTGAGACCGCGCCCTCCAGAGACAACGATTTGCGCTTCGGTTAAGGTTGGTCGATCTGATTTAATCTCATTGAATGTAACGAACTGCATCCTCCTGGCAGTGGCATCGATACTGACAGCGGCTTTCTCTACCGGAGCATCACTACTAGGCTGAGCCGCGTCAAAGGCTGTTCCCCTAACAGAGACCACTTTTACCGAACCGTCAAGCGACACTGTTGCAAGTGCGTTCCCAGCATACATTGGCCGCGTAAAAGTTCCATCGGTATTGATACCAATAATGTCGCTTGCCATGCCTGCTCCTAAGCGGGCGGCAACACGCGGAAGCACATCTTTGCCTATCGCAGTCGATGTCGCGAGTAACAGTGAGACATCATTTTCCTTCACCAATTGCTCAAGGGTGATAGCGTACACATCAGCAAGATAATTCTCTAATGCAGGATCGTCGGCAACAATCACTTTAGTGACACCGTACCTAGCTATTTCTTTTGCCACGGCGTCAACTCCCGACCCGAGAACTGCACTCAAACAATTCCCTCCAAGTTTAGTTGCCGCTTCCTTTCCGGCTTGGAGAGCAATGAGAGTGCTCTTTGGAAGCTTGCCTTTTTGGTGTTCAGCAAAAACAAGTGTATTTCCCATGAGTACTCCTTAGATAACTTTCGCCTCGGTGTGGAGGAGTTCGACCAACGCTTGCACGGTCTCGACTTTTTTCCCTGCTTCCTTCTTTGCCGGAGGTGTTAATTTCTGAACCTTCAGAAGCGGGGTCACATCCGTCCCAAGCTCAGCAAGGGGGATCTCTTTTATCTCCTTTTTACGCGCTTTCATAATTCCAGGGAGTGAGGCATAGCGAGGTTCGTTTAAGCGCAGATCTGCGGTAATAATTCCCGGCAATGAAAAGGCAATAACTTCTAAGCCTCCATCGACCTCTCGAGTGACGTGTACCGACTTTTGATCATCAGCCAGTTCGACCTTCGAAGCAAAGGTCGCTTGAGGCCAGCCGAGAAGAGCTGCAAGCATCTGCCCAGCTTGATTCGAATCGTCGTCGATCGCCTGTTTACCCATAAGGACAAGTTCCGGATTCTCTTTTTCCGTTATTTTGGCGAGGATTCGTGCGACTGCAAGCGAATCGAGATCCTGTTCACAAAATATCAAAATGGCTCGGTCTGCTCCCATCGCCAAACCTGTACGCAGTTGCTCAGTAACGACTTTGGCACCTATACTGAGAAGGATAACCTCACCGCCAACCTTCTCTTTCACACGGAGAGCTTCTTCTATAGCAATTTCGTCAAAGGGATTAATAACGTATTTGACATTGTCAGTCACAATCCCTGATCCATCAGGCTTCACTCGAATGGTCGTTTCTGGATCAGGCACACGCTTAACAGTAACTAGCGTTTTCACTCCGCTTTTCCTCCTAATGCTGTAGTGGGACAGGATTGAGGTGGTTCCTACTTCAGCGTGTCTGTATACAAGTGTCAAGCACTAGGAACCTAAACATTATAGCCGAGGCGGATTGACAATTCTCGGCTAGCGTTAAGCACCAGAGATGAGAGTTCCTTGTCGATACGTTCAGTTGGAATCCGATATGCGGGTCCGCTAACAGCCAAACTCCCGACAACGGTTCGTGTATAGTCGCGGATAGGCGCCGCTATGGTACGTACATCGGCCAAGTATTCCCCATCTTCTACCGCATACCCAACCGTCGCAACCTCTCTCAGTTGCTCGACTAATACCCGACGGTCAACTATCGTTTTTTCTGTGTAACGCTCTAACCCTTCGGGAAAGTTCCGTTGGATTTCTTCCACTGGCTCAAAAGCAAGATGCACTTTTCCTGCTGCCGTACAATGAAGAGGTAGGGCTTCGCCGATGTGAGAAACAATACGAACAGGCTGGTCAGATTCGACCATATCGAGAGGCACGATCTTCCCTTTTCGCATGACAGTGACATAGGCACTCTCGTGACACGTTTTGACTAACTCAATCATGATCGGGCGAGCCTGTCTGAGTAAGCCCATGAATTGAATATAGCTTTGACCGAGCTGGAGACAGCGTGTCCCCAAACGGTAATTCTCCGTTGACCGATTTTGCTCAATGTACCCACGAGATTCTAAGGTAGCGAGAATACGAAAAACATTGTTTTTATGAAGTTTCAGTCTCTTACTCAGTTCTGTGACTCCAAGTTCTGCATCACCGTGGAACTGTTCAAGTACATCCAGAGCATGGGCAACCGCCTGGATAATGTAGTTGCTTTTTTCACGGCGAACCATGTTGCCTCCTTGCCTCGGCTCATTTAGCAAAAAACGTTTTAGTCTATATGAACAAACCTCTCTTTTGTCAACGGAGTTTTATACAGAAAGACTTGCAACTTTCCCTTGGCTTAAGTAATCAAAGAGGAATGAATCATACAGACAGTATGCTTGAAATTATCAACCCTACCGGACGATTTCCGCTTGTGCTCACCTGTGAACATGCCTCCTATGCTCTCCCGCAGGAGTATAGTGATCTGGGTATCTCCACTACGGACATACAACGTCATATTGGCTGGGATATTGGTGCCCGCACGGTGGTTGCTCAGCTTGCACGGGTCCTTGATGCGCCAGCAGTTTGTTCTCGATATTCGCGGCTGTTAGTTGACTGTAATCGAGATGTCTCAGATCATGACCTGATCGTTCCGGAAAGCGATCGGACAATCATTCCCAGCAACAGAGATCTTTCCGAGAAAGAACGACAAAAGCGTATTGAACAGTTTTACCGCCCGTATCATGATGCGATTGATCGGACGATTGCTGAACATAAAGAAAATTCTCGGTTAGCCCTCTTGAGTATTCATAGTTTTACGCCGGTATTGGAACGAAAAGAACGGCCCTTTGATTTTGGTGTTCTCTTTGATCGCTACGAAGATTTAGCTGAAGAGATGGGAAAACGCCTCGACCATAATGGCAATCGAGTTCGTTATAATGAGCCATACTCGGGATACGAGGGGCTTATCTTTAGTGCACGTAGCCACGGAGAAAAGAACGGGATCGTCTACCTCGAACTTGAGATTAACAATAGTTTGATTACTACTGCTGAGGGAGCGAGGCGCATTACGAACAGCATTGCAACGGTTTGCCAGGCGCTTTTCTCTCCGCCAACTGAATAGACAACTGCACGAGGAGAGGGGGAATACATCATGCGCATTATCCTTATTGGGCAAGCCGCATTTGCGGAAAAAACTCTCGAGAAGCTCGTTGATAAGGGCGAAGAGGTATTAGCGGTCTTTTGCCCGCCAGATGCTCCCGGAGGAAAATTCGACCCAGTTAAGCAGCGAGCCCTGCAACTGGGAATTCCAGTCCATCAACATAAAACGCTCAAAACTCCTGAGGTACGGGAGCAGTTTGTTTCTTTACAAGCGGATTTAGCCATCTTAGCCTTTGTGACTCAAATTGTTCCGCCTCCTGTCTTCAACGCTCCGCGGTTTGGGAGTATTTGTTTTCATCCGTCGCTACTCCCTAAGTATCGGGGTCGCAGCGCAATTAATTGGACACTCATCAACGGTGAGAGTAAGACAGGCATCTCTCTTTTTTGGGTCGATGAAGGCATCGATACTGGCCCCATCCTTCTCCAGAAAGAAGTCACGATTGATCCCAACGACACAACTGGTACCTTGTACTTCAATACACTGTTCCCTGTAGGAGTGGATGCGATTGCTGAAGCTGTTGACCTGATCAAAGCAGGAAACCCACCCCGTATTGTCCAGGACAAAACCCTGGCTAACTATGACCCTCCATGCGGTGATGAGCACGCTGGCATTGATTGGAAAAAACCAGCCCAGCAGGTCTACAACCTCATCCGGGGCTGTGACCCACAACCTGGAGCCCATACCTTGTGGCAAGGAAAAATTCTTCGCTTCTATGAGTGCCGGCTGCAGAAGGGTGAAACGTCGGCTGCGCCCGGCCAGGTTGTAGGGATCGGCACCGAGGATCTCAGTGTGGCGACTCCAGGAGGCATAATAGTGGCGAAGAAAGTGCGGGGCGAAGGAGGCAAAGTCTCGGCAGCGGAATTTGCTCAGCAGAATGGGATACAGATTGGATCGCAGTTAGGATGATCCTGTTGACGGAGAACTCATGGCGAATTCAAGCTCCACGAGCAGTTGTCCGAGATCAACTAACTCGCTGGGAGCGACATGGATTTTTTTTACTAGGGCAGGTCCTTCGGCGACCAACGAGTTTTCCATCTTCATCGCTTCAAGTAAAATAAGGACCTGCCCTGCGTCAACTGTTGCACCTTCTGTCACCCGCACTTCTAAAATCTTTCCAGGCATTGGTGAACGAATATTGGGATCGAGCCGACCTGCCTCACGCTGACGAGCCTGAGACTTTTTCTCTTCTGGGCGAGTAAATGTGTACACGCGTCCCTCAAAAGCGACGAGAGTACGAGGCCCGTCGTTGACGACATGCCCATGAAGAGGCCGTCCGTCTACCTCTATTGTTATTGCGGTATCATGCAACGAAAGGAGCCGGGCCCGGAGGGGTTGCCCGTTAATCATAGCCTCATATGCATTTCCACTCTGGGTGTATTCGATAGTCAGGTCAGTACTGCCCGAGAGCAAGGTCGTTTTCATTCAGTATAACCTTTCTGTTGTCAGACGCCCATACGCCAGCCACCAAGTTGTTGCCACGGAGTCGTTGAGGAAATCGGCACCTCTGATATCCCTCGGTGAGCTAGTCGAAACTGATTGAGGGTTGCTACAAGCGCTGCAGAAAGAAAATGAGGCGCCTCCTCTCCCTGCCATTGGGCAAAATGTTCACTCAGAAAACCTGTATGAGTCTTGCCAGCGACAAACGCAGGATGAGCAAGCAAATCAAGAAGAAACATACTATTGGTAATAGGACCTAATATGACACATTGGCGTAGTGCAGATTCCATGCGACGACGCGCTTGTTCGCGATCTTGTCCCCACGTCGAGAGCTTGGCAATCATTGGATCGTAATACACTGACACCTCAGTATTGGAATCAACGCCAGCGTCTACGCGAACCCCCGGTCCAGCCGGCGCTTTCCATAAAAGTACCTTGCCTGGTGCAGGAAGAAACCCATGCGCAGGGTCCTCAGCATATATGCGACATTCCAATGCGTGTCCTCGTCGGAGTATATCCTCTTGTCCAAAACCAAGACGTTCACCAGCTGCAATACGGATTTGTTCCCGAACGAGATCGAGACCAGTAATCCATTCAGTAATAGGATGCTCAACTTGAAGTCGTGCATTCACTTCGAGAAAATAAAAGCGGCCTTGATCGTCAAGGATAAACTCAACCGTCCCAGCATTGTAATAGCTGGCAGCTTTAGCGACGGTTAGTGCCGCAGTTGTCATTGTCTCACGTAATTTCTCGTCAACTGCTGGGGAAGGGGTTTCTTCCAGAATTTTTTGATAACGACGTTGGATCGAACACTCGCGTTCACCAAGGTGAATCAGTGTTCCGTGTGTATCTCCTAAAATTTGCACTTCAATGTGACGAGGTTTCTCAATATACCGTTCAAGGTATACTGTTCCTTCCGCGAACGCAGAAAGCGCCTCACGTTGAGCCGCAGCGACCGCCTCAGCCAAGTCTTTTTCTTGCCGAACTATGCGCATCCCTTTGCCGCCTCCACCTGAGGCCGCCTTAATCAACAAGGGATAGCCTAAAGTGCGCACTTGTTCTTGCAGAAGACGTGGATCATCGGGAAGCTTCTCGAGTGCGGGTATGACTGGGACACCGAGCTTTGCCACTGCTTGCCTGGC
This sequence comes from Binatia bacterium, assembly GCA_050187625.1. GTDB lineage: Bacteria > Desulfobacterota > Binatia > Bin18 > Bin18 > JBFWXH01. The sequence goes on along the minus strand of JBFWXH010000012.1, from coordinate 12,794 downwards.
AAATACCTTATTCCCAACAGCCGACAGGGCTTCTGGTGAAGGACCAATAAAAGTAAGCCCCACGTCACGAGCACGTTGCGCAAAGGTGTGGTTCTCCGAAAGGAAACCGTAGCCAGGGTGGATGGCAGAAGCCCCAGTCTGTTTTGCCGCAGCAAGAATGGCATCAATGTTGAGATAGCTTTCGGTCGCTTGAGGAGGGCCGATACAGACAGCTTCATCGGCAGCATACACGTGAGGAGAAGATACATCAGCTTCGGAGTATACTGCCACCGTTGCGATTCCAAGGTCACGACAGGTCCGAGCGATGCGGATAGCAATCTCACCGCGATTAGCGATCAGGATCTTTTTGAACATCATGAGGATTTTCGGAGGACTTTTATTAGCGGATTGTTCGAGCGTGTTTCTTTGTGGTTCCCTGTTGCACGGGAGCTACATGTCGTCTGCCGCCTGTCCTCCGACTTTCCGTTCGTATTCGTACCCCTGCCTGATCTGCAACAGTAACAGGCTTTTGGTACTGGCGATAATCATAGCCAGTCGCCATCGCAAGGAGAAGACGGTCCATTCCGCCCGGACGTTCACGACGAAGCACCTGTAAACGCTCAAAGAATTCACGGAAGTCCTTATTGACCCGACGGTTTTCCTCCATAGGACGGAGGAAAAAATCCTTGAGACGTGTAATAGTAAAACGAAGTGTGGAGAAACGGAGTTCAGTCGGAAACGCATCCCATTCGGCGAGGGTCAACGTGCGTTGACGCTGATATCCTGCGAGGAGCGCGTTGAAACGTTCAATCAGGAATCGACCTTCTACATAACAAAGCGCATTAACGGCAGTTGCAAGGTCGTAAATAAATTTCCCATAGCAAGCTGCTTCAAAGTCGAGTACGCCGACGACTTTCCCAGCCCGGAAAAGGAGGTTGTCTGCGAATAGATCACCGTGAATCACGCCCTTCGGTAGACGATCTTCTTGATATTGCTGCTGATACGAGACTTCATCGTCGAGGGTATGCACCAGATATCGAAGATAACCGGGCAGTTTCTCTTTGACATGCTGATACAATGCAAAGATACACGAAAAACTAAAGCGATTGTTGTCTTCTTTTGGATACCCGCGACTCAAAGAATGGAGCGTGGCCAGAGTTGTACCAACCTGTTCTAAATGTTCTGGAGTGAATTGTGCTTCTGTGAGGATTTTCCCTGGTAAGGCTGTATAGAGAGAGAGGGGTTTGCCTTCATAGTTGGTCAGGTACTGCCCCTGACGGTCGGCAAGCGGCAAAGGACAACGAAAGCCATGTTCTCGTAAGAAGAGCAGTAAAGTAACTTCTTGCTCTGCATCTGAGAGACTTTTGACTTCATCTACTTTCAGGAAGAATTTTCCTTTGGCAGTTTCCAACAAATAGTGAGTGTTGACTGAACCGGCGGCAACGCCGCTCGCCTTGTTGAGTTTGCCAAGGCCATATGCCGCAGCAATATTTGCGATCACTTTACGGTCTACAACCGTGTATACCGCCATCCTGAACAGTTCTCCAGAAAGACGTATGAGTTAGTGCTGTGCAATCGTAAGCGGAGCATGTAGAAAGCTCTTTAGCGCTCTTTCCCTGACATTGTCAAGCAAAATCTGACTGAACGCCCATTCATTTGAAGGAAAAAAAACGCTTGGTATCTCGCATCTTTTTTTGCTGATGTAAAGGTCCAGCTTTCTCGAATATCCCAAAAGACATACTCCTGAGAAAGATGGAAACAAAGAACTGCTAAGAGGAGGAAGATTGTAAGGACATACACAATCCTTCTTCATGATAGGGACTAGTAAGGCAAAAATTTATTCTTCTTCCTCCTGGTCACTATACCGTTCTTCAGCCCACGGGTTTCCTCGATTATGATAACCACGAACCTCCCAAAATCCGCGTCTATTTTCGGCTAAGAATTCAACGCCACGCACCCATTTGGCACTTTTCCACGCATAGAGCTTAGGGACAACTAAGCGTAAAGGCCAACCATGATCAGGGTCTAAATCTTGGCCATCATGACGATAGGCAAAGAGAACGTCATCATCCAGGAAATGGTCGAGCGAAAGATTTGTTGTATAGCCCCCATCGCAGTGAATTGTGACATACCGAGCCGCGGGTTTTAATCGGGTTAACGCGACAACGTCTCGCGCGAGGGCTCCCTCCCAAACGTTATCAAGCCGAGACCAAGTCGTGACGCAGTGAAAGTCGCGGGTGAGACGAGTTTGTGGGAGCGCACGAAACTGTTGATAGTTGATACGAACCGACTGTTCAACCAAACCGAAAAGACGAAAGTCCCACGTCTCAGGATTGAAGCGGGGAGTTGGTCCGTAACTGAGCACTGGCCATTTCTCGACTAAATATTGTCCTGGCGGAACACGATCGGTATCTTCGGGAGAGCGGTTCTTTGTCATGGGCTTTTTCTTAGTAACTTCTCAATTCTGATGCAAGAGTGACGTTGGCGTGCTTCCCTACCTATCGGGAATCATATGGCCACAGCAAGGCAATCTTTATGTCCATCACGTTCGTACAGGTTGGCCCAGGGGAAAAAAGGTCTCCAAGCTGAGAGAAGAATGAATAACTATCATTATTTTGTAAAAAGAGGGAGGATGATAATCTAAGATTTTGTCCCCGGATTGTGGTTTCTCCATCAACAAAAGCCCCTGCCGCATCGGTTGGACCGTCTATTCCATCTGTTCCGGCACTCAGTAGTGCCCAGCGCGGCTGTCCTTTGAGTGCCTCGGCGACCACGAGGGCGAACTCTTGATTGCGCCCTCCCCTTCCAGAGCCTGAGACGTGGACAGTGGTTTCCCCCCCAGCCAGCACGCACGTCGGTTCTTCGACGGTGAGGAGAAGCTCGTGAAGAGTCGCAGCAAACTCTCGCGCGACGACAGTTGTATCGCTGGAAAGCGGAGTAGACAGCACATGCGGAGTGAAATGAAGCGAACGAGCTGCTTCGGCAGCCGCTGCAAGTGCGAGGCGGTTCGACCCAATCAGAAAATTATGGACAGAACTGAAAATCTCATCTCCGAGTTTCGGTGTCTCTGGACGTTTCCCCTGGCAACCTGCGAAAAGATACGCGTGCACTGGTGGAGGAAGCCTATCGAGAAGGGCGTATTTCTGCAGTACTGCCCAGGCATCATGGAACGTACTGTTGTCTGGTACCGTCGGCCCAGAGCCTATGGTGCTCAAGTCATCATCAATGACATCCGACAAAATAAAACTGACTGTCGTTAGAGGAAAAGTGTGGCGTGCAAGTCCGCCCCCTTTGAGGCGAGAGAGGTGTTTGCGCACCGTATTCAACTCGTGAATATCAGCACCGCAGGCCAAGAGGAGTTGGTTGACGGCAATTTTATCGGCAAGCGAGATTTCTGTGACTGGACTCACCAAGAGGCTAGATGCTCCGCCAGTCAAACAAAAACACACAAGAACGCCCAGCTCTTTTTTCTGCAAAAGTGCCGTGATCGCCTGGGCTCCGCGGACACTTCCTTCGCCTGGGAGTGGGTGGTCTCCTTCGATACACTGCACTCGCTGCAGTGCAAGCGTTTGACCGCAAGGAACAACAACAACTCCACTGGCTAGATCAGGTCCAAGTACTATCTCAAGTTGTTCGGCAAGCGGGCCTGCGCCTTTGCCGGCTCCAACGAGAAGAACTCGACCTGAGAATGGAAACCGGTGAACTTTTCGTGGCTGACTTTGTTCTTGAACAATCAGCGTCTTGTGCTCAACATGGACAAGACGCTCAATGAGCTGACGCGGATTAACCGCAGCAACGGCCTTGGCGAATACCGCCCGGAGAGGAGACCGGGCAACTCCTAGCGACATGCTGAAAACTCTCTTGCCAAAAGAATTCACGATCAACAGTATACCGTCACTCGCGAATTCATGATTGTTGTTTTCTCGTGCTGTTAAGCTGTCGCCCAACCTCTCTTGGCGGTCCTACCTCAGCACGAATCCTTCGTAACCGTTCTTCACCACTTCCTTACATTTCGCCACATAGCCAACCCAATCGACATACGGCATAAACACTCGAGGTTTACCCGGCACATTGGCGCCAACATACCAGTTATCGCAGGCATTCCAGAGTGTCGCCTTGGCTGCGTCTTGCACGTGAATGAACCACGGATCTTCTGCTTCTTTCGTCGCCTCAATGGCATGTAGCCCTTGCTTCTGCATGTAGGCGAGGCACTCACCGATCCAGTTCACATGCTGTTCGATCGCCGGGATCATGTTGGCGAGAACCGATGGACTACCAGGGCCGGTGATAGTAAAAAGATTCGGAAATCCAGACGAGCAGAGTCCGAGGTAACTGCGTGGTCCCTCGGCCCACTTCTCTTTGAGTGCTTGGTTGCCCTTGCCACGAATGTCGATCTTGTGCAGCGAACCGGTCATCGCGTCGAACCCGGTAGCAAACACTAGACAATCGAGGTCGTACTCTTTCCCATTTGCGCGTACTCCACGCGGGGTAACACGTTCGATCCCTGCTGCCCGGATGTCCACCAGCGTAACATTTGGACGATTATAGGTCTCAAAATAGTTCGTATCCAGGCACGGTCGTTTGCAAGCGTAGATGTGATCCGGTAAGAGCAACTCAGCCACTGCCGGGTCCTTCACGATGGTCTTAATTTTTTCTTTGACGAAGTCGGAGATTGTCAGGTTTGCTTCGAAATTGGTGCCGGAGTCTGCATAGGCGAGCATCATACCGAGTCCGCCTTTTTCCCAACATTCCTCATAATGGCGACGACGCTCTTCTTCGCTTACGTCAAAGGTGTTTACCGTAGGAACGGCTAAATCTTGAGCAAACGGTTGGGAATTATTTTTCGCTCGGTATTCTTTATAATTGGCTTTGATTCTGCCCTCTTCCTCGCGATCCAGAGGAGTATTGCGAGCAGGCACGGAATACTGTGGCGTTCGCTGAAACACATAGAGATGTTTCGCTTCCCGCGCGATCATGGGAATGGCTTGAATACCAGTCGACCCAGTACCGATAATCCCGACACGTTTGCCGGCAAAATCGACTCCCTCATGGGGCCAATTGCCCGTATGGTACCACTCTCCTTGAAAACTCTCGAGACCGGGAAGCTTTGGGGTGTTCTGCGAGGATAAGCAGCCGGTTGCCATGATGCAAAACTTGGCGGAGACTCGATCTCCACGGTCGGTAGTAATGGTCCACGTACTTGTTGCCTCGTTGAAGATAACGCTTTCAACCCGTGTATTGAATTGCATATCTTTGCGTAGATCAAAGCGGTCAGCAACGTGGTTCGCGTAACGCAAAATTTCAGGCTGAGTAGAGTATTTCTCTGTCCACTGCCATTCTTGCTGCAGCTCTTCAGAAAATTGATACGAGTATTGTAAGCTTGGCACGTCACATCGTGCGCCTGGATAGCGGTTCCAATACCAGGTACCACCAACGTCGCTCCCAGCCTCGTACACCTTTGTGGTGAATCCTAAGCCGCGCAGTTTGTGGAGCATGTACATACCGGCAAATCCGGCACCCACGATGACCGCATCAAACTGCGGTGTGTTGACGATGGCAGGGTGAGACGTTGTGTGTTGCGACTCGTTCATTCAGGCGCCTCCTCAATAATAAACCTTAATATTTTATCAAAGAAACGAGCTGATGAGCAGTAGTGCTACCGGCAAGACGCAACAATTATCAAGGTTTTGGGAAATGAGCCGTGCAGGAGCGATGAATGGAGTCGCATCTGACGACGGTCAGAAAAGAGGACGGGATGCCCCATCCTCCAATGAATACATCACAGATTGTACGCTCTTGCAGCGTTATCACCGATAATGTTTTGCTGATCGGCCGTGGGCATCTTGGCGATGCTCTTTTTCAACTGCTTGAGTGCCCCAGGAAACCCGTCAAAGTGTGGGAAATCGCTCGACCAGAAAAACTTATCTGAACCCCACCGTTCACTAGCCGCCGGAATCATACTTTCGTCTACATCGGCCCCAACCCACACTTGCCGCCGGAAATATTCACTGGGTGGTCGCTTGCACGCCGTCATGAATCCACTGTGTTCCCACTTACTGTCCATCCGTTCGATAAAATGTGGCACCCACCCTGCACCAACTTCCAGGACAAGGAGTTTTAAGCGTGGAAAGCGCTCAAGCGTCCCGCCTTCAAAGAAGCTGACAAATGACGCCTGAATATCGAACCCAAGAGTCACCGATAGGAAAAAGAACGGCGACCCCTTAAAAGTCGGATGATTATACCATTCACTCCCGTAAAACCCGGGACGGGCAATAACGTGGAGACCGACAGGAATATCGAGATCCTGAGCAACTGCCCAGAACGAGTCGTAGTAGGTATCGCCGTATGCTCGGCCATTTGCAGGGTGTGGCGTCAGCATAACACCTTTGATCCCGAGCTTGGCAGTGCGTTTGAGTTCAGCAATTCCCCTGTCAACGTCCATCAGAGAAATATGGGCAACCGGATACAGACGGTCCGGATATGGACGGCAAAAGTCGGTTATCCAGTCGTTGTAGACACGACAATAGGCCGCTGCGAGTTCAGGGTCATTCACTTCTCCTTCCCATACCAGTCCAATCGTGGGATACAAAACAACTGCATCGATACCTTCCTCATCAAGTTGCTTGATGCGCGCATGGGGATCATACGCACCAGCAGGCCCATCAAGGTAACTAAATTCGTTCGAGAAGGCGACTTCACCAGGCTGACCAAAGGCGGCAGCAATGCCGAAACCTTTATTGAGAGGAGAGAATTTTCCATCCACAATCACCGTTTCTACGCCATCGGTATCACGAGCGAGACCGAGAGCACGATCCTTGAACTTTGCCTCTAAATTCTTTTTCCACAAGTCTACTGGTTCTAAGATATGCCCATCGGCATCGACAGATCTTCCTAGGTGCATAATCATTCCTCCTTTATTGATAATGACCAAGTGAAACCATGCCAGAGTAGGGAAAAACAGTTGCAGCATGAAGAACTCTTCCCTACTCAAAAGCTACAAATCATTTCCTCAGGACAATGTTCTGTTTGTTTCCGATACAACGAGCGGTCAAAAAAGACCAGTACCTTGAGCAATGAAGTTCGCAGTGACGGTTCTCATTCTTCAGAGATTCTGATAGAGCGAGCAAAAAAGGAGGCGCGTATGCCGCAGCTACGAGAAATCACCTCGGGATTGAAATTCCCCGAAGGCCCGGTGGCCATGAATGATGGCAGTGTCTTGGTCGTGGAGGTCACAGGTGGAACGCTGACCCGTGTACGACCCGACGGCAAGAAAGAAGTGGTAGCCGAAACTGGAGGCGGACCCAACGGCGCGGCCATAGGCCCCGATGGAAAGGTCTACCTCTGCAATAATGGCGGACTGAAATTCACAGCGGACGGGCATCCCACAGAAGGGTTGCCGGACGGTTATACAAGTGGGTGTATTCAACGAGTGGACATCGACAGCGGAAAAGTTGAAGTGCTCTACACAGAATGCAACGGTCATCCTCTACGGGGTCCCAATGACATCGTCTTTGATGCGACTGGCGGCTTCTGGTTCTCCGACTTCGGCAAAATGCAAGAGCGCCAAAAAGATCGCACCGCACTCTATTATGCAAAAACCGATGGTTCGCTGATCAAAGAAGTGGTTTTTCCCATTGATGGGCCCAATGGAATTGGCTTAGCTCCTGGTGATACCCACTTATACGCGGCCCAGACCTTTGAAGGGCGCGTATGGGGGTGGGAGATTGCTGCGCCTGGAGAACTGAAACCGACGACAGGAGAAGGTATGGCTTTGCTCGCTGGTCCTGGTGGTGGGAAACTGTTAGCCGGCCTACCGGGCTATCAACTGCTCGATTCGCTGGCGGTCGACGGTGCGGGGAATGTGTGTGTGGCAACGTTGATCAACGGAGGCATTACCGTCATTTCCCCCGATGGTTCTTCAGTAGAGTTTGTTCCAACCGGCGATCCGCTCACGACGAACATTTGCTTTGGTGGACCGGATCTGCGCACCGCGTACATTACCTTGAGCGGCCAGGGTAAATTAGCCGCCATGGATTGGCCCCGACCTGGGCTGAAGTTGCACTATAATCGCTAAAGCTGACCCCAGAAAACGCGCAGAATGATTCGAGGTGGGCGGAGACTTTAGGCCGAGCCCACTTCCTTTCCCCTCTTTTCCTCATGATTGCGAAACAGAAAAACGATCACGTATAGTCAGAACGTGACGAACGCGATTTACAATTGGAAACGTTTTTGGTGTCCGAGAGGGGCTTCGATAAATCTGTCCGGGGGCGGCTACTTGTCCGATCCAGACTCGAAGTGGGGTCGGATTTCTAACCCCAACGTCGTCTCCCTCGACTCAATTGCGCAGATTCCCTGCCTCATCCTCCTCGGTGAGCCTGGAATTGGTAAAACGCAAACGTTGACGAAGGAAATAGAAGCAACCAAGACCAGAAGCGAGCAAGAAGGAAATAAGGTCTTGGACTTGGATCTTGGTTCATACGGTAGCGAAGACCGATTGGTTCAGAGTCTCTTTGAAAACGACACATTTGTAAATTGGACGAAGGGCAATCATAACCTGTACATCTTCTTAGATAGTCTTGATGAAGGTTTGCTCCACATCAAAGTACTGTCGAGGTTGTTAACCCGCGAATTAAATAAAGTCGATAAACAACTTCTTCCGCGACTTTATCTTCGGATCGCATGCCGAACGGCGGACTGGCCGCTGAGTTTAGAAACTCGACTGCAAGGGCTCTGGGGCGAAAAGGCAGTTCAAGCATACGAGCTAGTATTTCTGCGGCAAGAGGATGTCATTGAAGCTGCCAAAGCGAACAGCTTTGAGCCGAACGAGTTTTTGAGTGCAATCGACCGAGCAGAAATAGTCCCCCTTGCGACCAAGCCAATCACCTTAAATTTCCTGCTTAATCTGTATCGCAAGAATCAAAGCTTCCCAAAAACACGAACGGAGCTGTATCAGGACGGTTGTCGTCTGCTGTGTGAAGAACCCAACCCAGATCGTCGGGAAACTCGACTCACAGGCAACTTGTCTGCCGAGCAGCGCTTGCTCGTGGCAGCACGCATTGCAGCGGTCACCATTTTCACTAATCGTTATGCCGTTTGGAATGACGTCGATCGTGGCGATATTCCTGACGAAGACGTTGCAATTCGTGATTTGGCTGGGGGAAAGGAAAAAGCACAGGACAACGAATTCGAGGTCAGTGAAGAAGCCGTAAAGGAAGCACTAAAAACCGGGTTGTTTTCCGTTCGCGGAGCAAACTGTCTCGGCTGGGCACATCAGACTTATGCAGAATTCCTTGCTGCGTATTACCTCGTCCAGAGTGGCATGTTGACTTCACAGATGATGAGTCTCATCGTTCACCCTGGGGATCAGGAAGGAAAATTGGTTCCTCAACTGCACGAAACCGCGGCGTGGCTTGCGGCGATGGTCCCCGCCATATTTCAGCAGATCATGAAGACAAACCCCGAAGTTTTGCTTCGTAGTGATGTGGCCACTGCGGAAGCACAAGACCGAGCAGCTTTGGTAGAGGTTTTACTGAATCTATACAACGAAGAGAAACTATTTGATTTTGACCGGGAGAAATGGAAACGATACCGAAAGCTCTCACATCCGAATCTCGATAAACAACTTCGGCCCTATATTGTCGATAAGAGGAAAAATTTAGTTGCACGGCGAGTTGCCATTGATATAGCGGAAACTTGTAAAGTTCAGTCTTTGCAAGAAGACCTCGTAACCATAGCGCTTGATCCTTCACAACCACACCAAATTCGAATTGAAGCAGCAGGTGCGGTTAGTCGTATCGGAGAAGCCTCAACGAAAGCAAAACTAAAACCATTGGCTATGGACAGTACTGGAAACGATCCGGACGACGAATTAAGAGGCTACGCCCTTCAAGCAGTGTGGCCAGTTCATATAACAGTGGAAGAGTTACTCACATGCATTACCCCACCAAAGCGCTCCAATCTTATCGGTGCGTACAATAGGTTTCTTCGGGATGTTCTTCCACAAACTCTGCCGTTAAAGGATCTACCAGCCGTACTAACATGGATCGCTCAACAGCCGGAATACGACCGTTTCCATCTGATCGAGAGCTTTATCAATGCTATTCTTCTCAAAGCTTGGGAACACCTCGCCGTACCTGAGATATCCGAGGCGTTCGCAAGAGCAGTATTGCTACGGTTGAAACGTCACGAAGAAATTCTTCGTGATGACTCAAGTCCAACACCTACAAACATAGTGCGGGATGACACTGAAAGACGTCACATCCTTTTACAAGCCCTAGTTAATGAGGCACTCAAAACTCTTCCTATGGAGGAAGATGCCTTCTACTCTATCTCAAGAATGGTCCTGATCGAAGACATTCCATGGATGATTGAACGCCTTGAAGCTTCAGCTGCGAAGGATATACAACGAACATGGGCGGTCTTGATTGAGAAACGATTCCGACAGAGCGAATTAACACAAACAGATACGATTCTTACCGCTTGTCAAAGAAGTCTTGTACTCGCTGAATTGTTCTCTTGGCTTCGTGAGCCAGTCGGACTTGATTCCCCTGAAGCCGAAAAGGCGAGAGCAGTTTATATTGAAGAACAACGATGGCAAAACGAAAGAAAGAATCACACGGCTAACCCTCTTCCTACTCAGCGCATCGCCAACCTTCTGGATAAGTGTGAATCTGGAAATTTGGATGCTTGGTGGCAGCTTACTATGGAGATGGCACTTAGGCCAAATGGTACATATTCTCACAACGAACTTGAACCGGATTTGACCGTCCTGTCTGGTTGGGAGCAGGTGGATACTATAACCAGAAGGAGAATTCTCGAAGCAGCAAAAAAATACATTATAGAGCAAAGACCAGAAATTCAGAAATGGCTGGAAGGAAACACTGTCAATCTCCCAACATTTGCTGGTTATAAAGCTCTCCTGTTATTACAGCAAGAAGAGCCAAAATGGTTCACTACTCTAACTCCTGTTGTTTGGCAAAAGTGGGCACCAACTATCCTTGCTTACTCTGTCTTTAGTGATTCTGCAGAGAAACAAAATCATCAAGAATTGGTAAAAATGGCGTATGATCATGCACCTACTCAGATCATTGAAACTTTAATGGTGCTCGTAGACAAAGAAAACGAAAAGCACGGTTTTATTTTTATTACTCGGAAAATCGAAGGTTGCTTGGATGATCGCTTAGCAAGTGCACTAACCGTGAAACTACAGGATGAAAAGCTACACCCAAAGGCGCTTGGGTGCCTTCTCTGTGTTTTGCTTGACCACAACGTTGAAGATGCGAAAGCTTTTGTGTCAGCATTCATCTCGTCCCGATCATCTTCTGATGAAAAACAAAGATCAAAGGTGATCATCGCAGCAAGTGCACTTCTGACTCATGCTAACGATGCAGGCTGGTCAATCGTGTGGCCAGTCCTTCAGGAAGATGATGCATTTGGTCGAGAGGTTATTACAGCGGCGGTATATGATTTCAGGGAGAAAGACATACAAATTACTCGAATGACGGAAAACCAGCTCGCAGATTTCTACATTTGGCTTTCCCAACAATACCCCCATACGGAAGATCCCCAGCCTGAAGGGGCCCACGAGGTAAGTGCACGGGAAAGTATCGCCGATTTCCGAGATTCTGTACTGAGGGACATCAAAGATCGTGGTACTTTGGCGGCATGTAGTGCGATTGAGAAAATTTCTCGGGAGCTACCTCATCTTGACTGGCTGAAGTGGATCTTATTGGAGGCTCGTAATACCGCTCGCCAGAAAACCTGGCTTCCACCTCAACCAAGCGACGTGCTTGCAATCACAAAGAATCAGCAAGGACGACTAGTCCAGAGTGGCGAGCAGTTGCTCGAAGTCTTGCTAGAATCGCTGCAACGCTTAGAACAACGACTGCAAGGAGAAACCCCGCAGGTCGAGTTTTTATGGGATCAAGTGCAAGATAAGCAGTGGAAGCCGAAAGATGAGAACTCGTTTTCCAATTATGTAAAGAATCACCTTGATCTCGATCTCAAGCAAAAGGGCATAATCGTTAATCGGGAAGTAGAAATCCGGAGGAAAGCCGGAGGAAGACCAGGGGAGCGCGTCGATATTCAGGTTGATGCGATTAGTAAGAAACCAAGTGGGGAGGAATACGATCGTATTTCTGCCGTTATCGAAGTCAAAGGTTGTTGGCACGATGAACTGGACCAGGCTATGAAAACTCAGTTGATCGATCGCTATCTAAACGAAGCTCGTTGCCAGCATGGTTTATATTTGGTTGGCTGGTTTGATTGTCCACAATGGACCCCCGATGATCTTAGACGGAAACAAACTCCAAAGCTTGATTTGGAAAAAGCGCGAGAGAAATTCAAAACCCAAGCTGCCGAACTTTCACAGTCTGGAGTCACGGCCAAAGCGTTTGTGATAAATACTGCGCTTCGTTAAGCCGCAGAGATCGATTAAGGAAAGGTCGCGTATGAGGATCACACTTCCAGAAGATATTGAGCATGTGCTGATTGAACAGGCACGCAGACAAGGAACGACACCGGAATTGCTGGTTTTAGATAGTTTGCGAGAACGATTTCTGCCCTCCACTTTGTCGTCGGGTGCAACAGCAGAAGAAGGAACCTTGGCAGACTTCCTGGGCTCTCATATCGGAGTCTTACATAGCCGTGAACATATCCCCGGTGGGGCACGCATGTCGGAAGATACTAGCAGGACTTACGCTTGAGAGCAGAAAATAGCCTTTTACAGTCATGATTACCAAGAAGCAGTACGTCGAGTATCTGGTGAGCACGCCCAAGAACTGCACCTGTACCTATCTGGCCGAGCATCTGGAGGA
>JBFWXH010000011.1:0-112363 GCA_050187625.1 Binatia bacterium | reverse complement strand
AATCTCCACCCGCTTCCCGTACTCTTGCAACCGCCCAATCAGCGCATTGGCTAACGTCGACTTCCCTGCTCCTGATAACCCTGTAAACCACAGGGTGAATCCTCGTTCCATGTCCTTACAGCTCCTTTTCGATATTTGCTGAATTTATACAGTGGTCGCACTCCACAACTGGTTAACATCGTCGCCATACCTACGCGCAGCCGATGACATTGGCCGCAAACGAGTCGCGGGGCAGAGGTTGCACGTTTCCCACTTTGTCTCCCTGAATCGTCTCAATCGTCGTCACGATACCCACGGCGAGCCGAGACAGGTTGTGCGCCAGATAGCGTACCGGTTTAGAGGATCAAGCGCAGCCGTCCCGTTACAGACGGGACCAGCAACCAAAAACACCGTCGTCGACATCCCCCCTGCGTCGGTTTGCCGTATACCCGAGCGCGACAAGACCGGAAGGAAATCGGCTCTGACAGGCGTAAGCAGAGAGGACCCCTCGTTCAAAACGGCAACACAAGAGGAGTGAGGACTATTGCTACCGCGGCGATTAGCACGTTCAATAGGCCCCCAAACCAGAGATAATCGCTATACCGGTATCCGCCAGGCCCATAAACCATAAGGTTGGTTTGATAGCCTATCGGCGTGGCAAATCCACACGACGCCGCAACCATGATTATCATAACGAACGGCACGTAATTGACATTTAGGCTATGGGCCGTCGCCAATGCAATGGGGAACGCCAATACTACCGCTGCGTTGTTGGACATCATTTCCGTAAAAAGCATTGTCAGCACATACACCGCCGCCAGGGCAAGCCAGGGATTGTCACCCACAGGACCCAGGACCAGTCCGGCTATCATCTGAGCAGCACCAGAGACCTCCATTGCTCGACCGATGCCTAGTGATGCCCCGATAACGATCAGGACCTGCCAGTCAATACTACGGCGAGCGACTGCGGGTGAACAGCACCCAGTCAATAACATAAGACCAGCCGCTAACATCGCCGCGTTCAGCAGGCTAATCCAGCCGAGGGCTGTTATCACAGTCATTCCACCCAGGATCGTGACTGCGAGCCCGGCACGATCGTGCCGGGCAAGGGTAGAGTCATCCACTCGGCTGACCAGAAAGAAGTCTCGTGAATTCCGATGGCGGGCAGCAAACTCAGGTTCAGCTTCCAGGAGCAACGTATCGCCAGCCTGGAGGATCACATCGCCCAGCTTTTTCCGTATCCGTTCTCCGTTGCGGGCCAAAGCAATGACCGCAGCATCATAGATGGTCCGAAATCGACCCTCACGGATTGTCATAGCCACGAGCGGACAGCTATTAGATACTACCGCCTCGATCAGGCAGCGATCGGTGCGAGGAACATCAAGCTTAAAGACCTGGGGCGTTGCCGGTTGCAAGCCGCGGATCCTTTGCAAGTCAACAACCGACTCAACAACACCTACGAAGACTAAGCGATCACTCGCTTGCAGACGCTCGCGTGGTGCAACCGCAGGAAGCACGCCCCCGGCCCGTTCGATCTCCGCTAAGTATAAGCCCGTAAGATGCCTGAGCCCCGCTTGCTCAATAGTCTGACCTACCAAGGGGCTCCCTGGTTCAACGATCATCTCAACCGTATACTGCCTGGGGTCGTCTTGGTTATCAATTGCTGGCTTGCGATCTGGCAGCAACCACCGACCGCATAGCAACATATACGTGAGACCAACAACCGCACAGGGCAGCCCCACCCACGCGGGATCGAAGAGGTGCAAGGATTGTTTAGTCTCCCGCACAACCATTCCCCCGACAATCACGTTGGTACTGGTACCCATCAACGAACATAACCCCCCAAGAATAGTCGCGAAACTGAGCGGCATCATGACTTTCGATAAGGCGATACGCTGCTTCTTGGCCCAGTCAACCACAAGCGGCAACATCACTGCGACGAGCGGCGTATTGTTCATCACTGCACTTATCACCGCAAGCGGCAACATCATTCGGGCTTGGGCCCTCATAACCGATTGAGGTCGCCCTAGAACACATCGTGCAAGAAACACCAGCGCGCCTGTTTCTCGAATACCGGCGGCAACAATAAAGAGTACCGCGACTGTGAGCATCCCTTCGTTCGCAAATCCTCCTAGCGCTTCCTGTTCGTCCACAATACCAAGCGTCAACAGAAGGGTTACCGCCCCAATCATGATCAAATCGGCACCAACTCGACCAGCAGCCAACAAAACGATGACCAACAATACAACACTAATAGTGATTAAAGCTTGCCATTCCATGAGCATCAGTCTTCTTTGCGCGAAAATTGGTCGCTTCCTCGTCGGACGAATGGGCAAAAGCTCGAAGTACGAGGCTACTGGAACAACGACCGTAATCAGCAAGCCCTTACCGGTAGGGACAGGTACCGCGGCTGGCGAAAACTTATCACAGACGTCACGCTTCGTAGCCCTCAGTCATCCGAACGGCCAGGACCGACTGAAGTCGCGAAGAGAGCAACACGCTGAAAGGCGCACTTCGGTTAGCCCCGGGCAATAAACCGCATTTTCCGAGTAATAAGAGTGTTTGCGACGTCGCCCTCGCGTAGACCGTGTCGCTCTCCGACACCAATACCCGGATTTACTCCGAGGCCCTCGAAATCGTGCATAACAAATTTTCTATTAGCTGGAGATCTCGTACCATCAGGCAACGTCTCATACGCAATGAGGGTAGCATTCGCGATCACAAATGAGCGTAAAGAAAACCTTCTAACGATTGTCATATATCGTCCACACAGAAGGGGTCGGTTCCAGCAATGATGCCGTTTGCCCTCAGCACCTCTTTGCTATGGTAGTCAGAACGTTTCTCCGTGACGGTAGCATCGCAGCCCTCACAAAAATAACTCAAAGTGAATTACAACATATCAGCATACCCCAGATATTCTTACGCAGACACCACTATACGCAGAACGAAAGAAAGCGCTGGGGGGGGCTGCTCGTCTCACCGTGGTGACACTCCCGTAGGTTTGCAGTGACAGTCTGCAGCACTCTCCTTCGCAAACCAAAGAAAATAAGCCAATAGGAAAAGCGCACAGAAGTGAGAAAAATCTTTCGCTCGCACTTGGCTATTTTATGGATGTAGGCTAAAGTTTCCTCAATAACTGCCGTAAGCGCAAAATAAGCACCCGAGATAAAAACGAATGCAAGTGGATTCCCTTCCTGATTAGAGGGGGGGATATAAACAAAACGCTGTGTCTTCTGCGAGATGTATATCGTGGACGGCTACATCCAGTAATCTTACCCATATGGTAGTACGCAAGGCCCCTTCCTCTGCCGTAAACTCTTCGAAGCAGGAGGTACGTGTTCATGTCACCCTGTTCCTCGATACTGTCTACCTACTCAGGCAATCTCTGTTTGGTCCCGCTGTTTAAGACGAACGGTGCTATCAGTCTTTGTTTTATTGTCTTATTCGTTCTTGTCAGTAATCCCCGGGCATATGCTGCAGTGCCAGTCGGTGACTTAGCTGCTCATTGGCAGCTTGATGAAGGCAGCGGTCTCGTCGCTGCAGACATGTCGGGTAACGGCAACACCGGCGCCCTCATTAATAGCCCGACCTGGATTTCTCGCCAGGATGGGCGAGGTCTGGAATTCGACGGCGTAAACGATCTTGTCACTGTCGAAGGAAAGAATTTCGATGGAAGTGGTAATCTCACGATTGCCGCACGTATTCACCGCCATAGCTCGGGAGGACATGCTCGCGGGTATGTCCTCGGGAGTAACAGGCTTGCATTCTACGCCGACCGTAACAATCGCAGAATTTGTTTTACGTCAGATAATACGCAGGTCGTTTGCTCACCAATTGGCAGTCTACGACTCGACACCTGGCAGAACGTCGCGGTTGTGCAGAACGCTGCTGGAGGAAACACCTCCGTATACGTTGAGGGGCAAGAAACACGGACCAATGTACGAATGATTCCGACCTCCGCGTCGCGATTCGCCATAGGTAACTATCCTCAAGAGAGTGGCACCATTCGTCCCTTTGCTGGCGTTATCGATGATGTCCGAGTTTATACTCGTGCCCTCAGCACCGCGGAGATCCAAGCGCTCTTCACCAAGCAAATACCTCCGGCGGTTTTGCCCCAGTTTGATTTTTCGATAACGAACAGCGGTGCGCAGTCGGTCACAGCTGGAGCGTCAGTTACCAACACGATTACGACCACTGTGCGAGCGGGCAATTCCCAACCGGTCTCCTTTTCAGCCAGCGGTCTGCCGACCGGGGCAGTCGCTAGTTTCTCGGTTGCGAGCTGTTCTCCAAGCTGTTCAACCAACGTGACCATTGCTACGAGTTCCACTACGCCAACCAGCACCTCAAGCGTCACAATTGCCAGCACGGGCGGCGGTGTCACCAAGACAACCACCTTCACTATTACCGTAACCCCTCCACCCGCGTCGGCCTCACCTGCGCCTACCCCAACGACGACCACACCGGCACCGCCTCAGAATGGTTTAGTCGCCCACTGGCGGCTTGATGACGGCAGTGGGAATGTTGCGAGTGACGCTTCTGGGCATGGCCACAGTGGAGCGTTGATCGCTAGACCCACCTGGGTCAGCGGAAAGATCAATGGCGCGCTCAGCTTCGATGGTACCAGTGATTACGTGGCGGCGAACGGCGCCGCCGCCGACTTTAACAAGAGCGCGGGCACCATTGTCGCCTGGCTGTATCGAACTTTTCCTGATACCACAACGCGCTATCCAACTTTAGTGTCCATCGGCGCCGGGGTCAATGATAACGTTGAACTGTTTTATTTTCCGCGTGACGACATGTTCCATTTTCACTATAAAGGTGATGGTGTTAACGATGTCGTGGCCGTTGACGCTGGAGAGATTCCCGCTAATCGCTGGGTACATATCGCGATGAGTTGGGATACCAGTGCGGATGCTCTGAAAGCATATATCGATGGCCGCCAAATGGGGACGACACAGACGACTCTCGGACGGTGGGTTGGGGCAACAAATAAGGCATACATTGGCTCAGCGATAAATACCGGCCCCTCTGTCACAGGATGGCAAGGATTAGTGGATGACGTGCAGCTCTATACGCGAGCCCTGAGCGGTTCGGAAATCCAAACTCTCTTTCTCGCTGGGGGCGGTGCAACGCAGCCGAGCGCACCGTTTAATTTCTCCATGACCACCGGTGGAAACCGGTCGGTTACGGCTGGCGGATCTGTCACCAACGCGATTACCACAACGATACTGTCGGGGAGTTCCCAACCGGTTTCCTTTGCAGCCAGCGGTTTACCAGCAGGAGTGACTGCGACTTTCTCAACTGCTACTTGTTCCCCAACCTGCCTAACCAACATTACGATCTCGACGAGTCCGACCACCCTCGCGTCAACCTCAGATATCATTGTAACGGGCACTGGCGGTGGTGTTACGAAAACCGCCAACTTCAGTCTAACGGTCGGATCGGCGGCTTCCCCACCCGTAGCGGCACCGCCTTCGACTGATGCGGGGGTCTCCGACGCTCCGTTGGTGCCTGTCAACAAGCGCCTTATTGTCGTAGCTCAAGATGGCAGTGGACACTACCGGACAATTACCGAGGCCACGGACGCAGCTCAACCAGGCGATACCATTCAAGTCAAAAATGGCACCTATCGTGAGTTATTGCGCCCACGCCGCAGCGGTACCCGCGAAGCGCCAATTACCTTTATGGCGTACGCGGGTCATCGACCGAAGATCGAAAAGACAGGGATAAAGATCGAAGCCAGTTGGCTCATCATTGATGGGTTTGAAGTCGCCGAAGCCGAGAATGGCATTAATCTCGCCTCTGCCTCAGCCAGCGAACCCTATAGTCACATTACGATTCGTAACAATTATCTCCATGACAGCAGCTACCAAGGGGCCTATATCGGTGGCACCCCCAATGTCTTAGTGGAGAATAACACGTTTGAACGCAATGGACTGGGGCCTGCAAACTGTACGAGCCATTTGTGGGATGGACAGAACTATTCGCATTGTCATGGCATCTATCTGGCCAATCCCGGCTTTGCTTGTACTGCGCTGATGGAAAATGTCACCATCCGAGGCAATCGCTTTCTCGGCAACTCGGGATCAGGAATACAGGTCTACAGTGGAAACTGTGAGTTTCGGCAGAACCGCCATCTGATCGAGAATAACCTCTTCGTCGATAACGCGACGGGAATGTATCTCTGGAGTTTGAGAAATAGCGTGGTTCGCAACAACACCATCGTCCAGTTGGACTGGCCGAAGCCACAAAAAAATAATCTCATCGGGATCGACCTCAACGGGTCGACAGATAATGTCCTCACCAACAACGCGCTCTACTTTACCAATACACCTGGCGTCGATAAGTCGCTGTATGTGATTCGCACCTGGGACCGGAATTCCGCAAACGAAAATACCTGGATAAACAACGCCTTTTTTGTCAAGGATGGTGCGCTCTGGACCTGGAATGGACAAAGTCAACCACCGTTTTCGCGCGCTGTTTATCAGGAAAAAACGGGAGATCCCGCACCCGTATTTGCCACCGTCGTCAACGACACGGTCGATGTCGCCGGATTCGCGAATTTGACTGCCGGCAACTATCATCTCACTGTCCAATCTCTGCTGCGCAACGCTGGCGCGAATGCTCACTGCCCTGCGATTGATGCAGATGGTGTTGCTCGCCCGAGAGAAACTTTTTGTGATATCGGAACGTACGAATTCAAGGAATAGTGCTACGGGAATGTATACTAACGACCAAAGCTGGCTGCTCTCGATCAAGCAGGGAAACCGTACACAGCGACGGATTTCACTATACGCAACGTGGGGATTGGGGTGACAACAGAGACGTACGAGAGGAAGGGTGAAAACGGTGGGAATATGGCATGAAAGGACATGAAAGGAATGACGGTTAAGAGGACACCAGGTAGTGTTTGACCGTTCGACAGTCCAACACTACGCAAGACATCGCACGAAGCGAGGACGACAAGCCCATAACATCACTACGTGTAGCCAGTGTCGCCTGTCTCATGAATGTACGAACAAAAGGTATTCTTGAAGTATGAGAACACATCCACGCGGTCTCAGCATATCCTAAGAAACCAACTCGGTGTTCCCTTTTTTGCTATTGACCTGACGACGGACTGACCTAATGGGCTACCGAAGGGCTGAGAACAAGCGAAAGAGGTTTTAGAGAAGCTTTTGCCGAGGTTGTCGTATTGGGGGCAATGGGGTGAAAAGTCGAAACAACATCGCGGAGTAAACTGATAACAGCATCAGACCGACCGGCTATAGCGACACGTTCCAACTCCTCGATCTTGCGCGAGAGATAGCGCAGGTCGGGCAATCGAGTCGGACGTACTCGAAAGATACGGTCCACACCAGACGGTTCGAGCGTTTCATCTTGTCCGACCAGTTCTTCGTAGAGCTTCTCTCCCGGTCGGAGGCCGACGAAAGTAATGGGAATCTCCTCGCCAGGGACAAAACCAGCGATACGAATCAGGTTGCGCGCCATATCAAGCAACTTTACTTGTTCTCCCATTTCTAAGACAAAAATCTCACCACCAGTTGCGAGGGTTGCGGCTTGCAGAACTAACTGTACCGCCTCGGGAATCGTCATAAAGTAGCGGGTAATTTCCGGATGCGTAACTGTGACCGGTCCGCCCTCGGCAATTTGGCGAAGAAAGAGTGGCACCACGCTGCCGTTGCTGCCCAAAACGTTACCGAAACGCACGGCGGAAAAAACCGTCGGCCCCTGTCGCAGCTCGTGCGTGCGGGCCTGGATGTACAGCTCCCCAAACCGCTTAGTGGTGCCCATAATATTCGTCGGGTTCACTGCCTTATCTGTAGAAATAAAAATGAACGTCTCGACGCGATGCTGAACTGCCATTTCTGCGAGACGGCTCGTCCCAACGATATTGTTCAGAATCGCCTCTTCCGGGTGACATTCCATCATTGGCACATGTTTATACGCAGCGGCGTGAAACACCACATGCGGAGCATAGCGTGCAAACGTTTCGTGCAACGGGGTTGTGTGCTTTATGTCCGTGAGTACTGCCGCGCGTTGGACGGCAGGAAATTTTTGGCCGATCTCCATGTCGATGCTGTAGAGTGCATTTTCGCCTTTGTCCAATAGCACCAGCATCTCTGGCTCGTACGCGGAAATCTGCCGACACAGCTCCGAGCCGATCGAGCCCCCTGCTCCTGTTACCAGCACGCGCTTCCCAACCATAAGTCGCCGGACTTTGGCCATATCCAATCCCACCGGAGCCCGATCAAGCAAATCTTCCACTGCTAGTTCGCGGATCTCACTGAGTGGAATCTTCCCGTGTCGAATGTCCGTTAAGCTTGGTAATGTTTTAAGTTGAACCTTGAACGGCTCCAACAGCGTCACGATTTCACGAACGACCCGAGGTTCTACCGCTGGCAGCGCCATCAGTACTTCGTGCGGCTGCTCGGCCGCGACAATCATGGGAAGGTCTGCACGAACACCAAGAACTGGTACGCCATGAATGCGCCGAGACAATTTACTGGGATCGTCATCAACAAAGCCAATCGGCTCACAGTCGTAGAAGTCCGCGCTTCCCTTCATGTCACGAACAACCATTGCTCCGGCGTCGCCAGCCCCGTAAATCAAGACCCGCTTCTGTCGCCTCGTCGCGTGCATCTCACGATACAACCGCCACGGCAACCGTGCTCCACCGAGGAAGCAAATCAGAATGAGTGTGTCAATCGCGAAGACCGAACGCGGGTACTCGACGAGGCCAAGCCACCAGTGAACCAGGAGATAAAAGCCCAGAGAACTCAACAGGACGCTCGTAATGATATTACGTAAATCCCACAGCCCGGTATACCGCCAGAGCCCTTGGTAAATGTGAAAGGGAACGAACATAAGTCCGCGCACAACCATTAACCAAGGCCACATTTGGGTCATCAGGGGATATTCGTAGGCTGGAATATCGCCGTCAAACCGCAACAAGAAGGCCAGATAGTTCGCCAGCACCACCAGCAACGCATGAAGTCCGACGATCAGCGGGCGTCGATACCTCAAGATGGTGCGTCGATAACGCAGCAGGTATGTCATCACATCGGTCCTCATGTTCTTCGGGTGACATGAAAGAGCGTGGCGTGTCTCAGCGCACTCCCATAGAGCCACAGAGATCCGAGGGACACCACGTCACAGCAGTACGAATAAACAATTCGAAGAATGCCTCATCGCGTTCCATAGACATCAAGGACCGTGAGGACGGCCCACTACTATCGGAAGCTTACCAACGGCAGGCAAAACCGGAACTGAAAGGAACGCCTCCGTTCTGGTGCGGCAAAAATGGTATAATGGTTGCCTAAGGGAACGGCTCTTAGCGCTTCAACAGCGTACGATAGAGCCAACCAGTAGCCACAGTACCACTCGTAAACACCAGACTAATCAAAATATTGTCATAACTGAAACGTTTATGACTTACGCTCACCAACAGCCACTCCAATCCGAATGCCACACCTATGACACCTCCCCCCATGACCAACAGCTGTCGCCTCAACACTGGTCGGCACGGTTGCACGGCCAGCACGAGCAAGACCCCGAACGGGATACAAAAACCTGCGTAGTAAATTACCTTACAGACCTTTGTGCCAAGAACCGGCGCATCAACAAACAGGCTACATAGGGCCGATCCCGGTCCGAACTCCAGGATCGCCGGGGTCCGCACTCCGTTCACATAGAGTTGCAACACAGCCCCGTCATAGGTGACAGTCACACGTTGAGGTAGGGCTGTGGCAAAGACACCTGGCGCTCGCAGTTCAGCTTTCCCGCTGCCACTGATGGGCGTCCGGAGGCGGAAAACCAGATTCTGCCGCTGCTGTCCCAACGTGAAGTTGCGCCGATGGGGGTCGATTGATAGCGACACAATTCGTGCTGGTCCAATCTGTTCAGGGACGGAGGTGGCAACCGTTACCCCCAAGGTGAACTGCGACGTGGCTCTGAGTTTTTCTATCAAAGGCGCGACGCTCCCCATTGTTTCAAGCCACCGGTGCGGTCCCAAGAAAGGACGGATAATACGTTGTTCCGCCGTGCGCTGGTATCGCCAGCGAAGATCGGGTAAGTGGCCCGTTTCGTCAGGATACCTCTCTGCGTTACCTGGCAGATCGTACCAGGCCAGCAAGGAATCAGCTAGCGACCGACGCAGGTTATGCTCGACGCTGTCGATCCGCGCCACCTCTGCGTCGGTCAGTGCCCGGTCGGCAACATAAATGTGAGAGACGTATCCCTGCCACGGTCGGTTCGCCGTCTTCTCGTTGCCCACGAGGAGCGGAAACGTCGCATCCCAATTGCTCAACCGTGTGCTCCGTTGCAGCAGAACAGTCGCGAGAACCCCGAGGATCAGGTATACTGCGAGAGTCAGCCACACATTCCGTAGTCGCCAGAGGTGAAAACAGGTAAACCCCACGACCGCGCCAAAACTGTTTGCCAGAACATCACAGAGCGAGGGGAATCTATGTGTAAGAAATACCTGTAATACCTCGACACCATAGGAGCCCCCAGCACTCACCGCCACTATAAGCATGAGTACCAGCCTACCTGGCACGGCTCTCGCCGTGAAAATACTTGCGAGACTGGCCCCAAGCGGCACGAACAAAAGCGTGTTGACAAAAACATCGAGGTCATCTGACTTTCCCCACCCCACAAACGGGAAGCCAACAGTCGTTGAGTCCGCAGGAAAGGAGAACGAATAGGGATAAAGGGTTACAAGTGCCACCAGCGCGAGACTCCAGAGGACGCACAGTCCACGAATCCACCGTCTTCCACGCCTGCTCACCGCAACAAAACCTCGCCGTAAGGCACAGAACCTCCTTTTTTCAGCGCCACCGTGGTCCGGTTTTGGATTCTCCTGGAATGGACCGTCTGGCCTGTTCACTGCTGATTCTAAAGTCTTCCCGCGTACCGCCTAACCTCAGAGGGTCGTCGCCTCTCGTAATAACCCGCGCTCGACCAGGAGTCTCGCCGCCACACACAGCTGGTCGAACATATAGCCCGTTCGCTCAGCAATATCTAACAAACTTTGAGAGCCATCGCTAAGATTGAGGACCCAGAGCAAAGCTAGACCATCAACCCCGTCCGGTGGCAGTGGTCCGCCGATCGTCCGGTACAATCCGCGTTTGCCGAGTTGAGGTTCGCACTTTGGATTCAGGTTTATATATCTGCGATTGTGCTCCAAGACGGAACACACGTGTAAGCAGGTCTTCAAGGAGTCCGCCAGTGCTGCAGTATGAATAAACTCTAGATTGTCAGCAGAAGTATGATACTCAGGATACTGACCAAAGGGGGTCCGCATCAGACAGCCAACGGGAAGATTAAAACCAGGTGAGCCAAATTGACGTTCGTCGTACCCGTAGGGTGAGAAATCGATAACTGTTCCCCCGCGATCGTCCCTCGCCAGCACATGAGCAAAGACTTGGTCGATTTCCGCATCCCCTTGGCGACTCCGTTTGTACGTAAGTGGGCCAGCGTCCCCGACCCCGGCGAGCACCCAACCATGTTTAATCGCTTTCACTCGCGTCTCGTTTACCCACAGCCATGTAATCGCGCCGATCGTCCCTGGGATAAACAAGAAGCGATACGAGTATCGTCGCAGACCCTGCTGAAGTGCTCTCGCTAACATTGTTGCGACGGCAATTCCCGATAGGTTATCGTTACATAACGACGGGTGACAAATATGACAGGAGACTAAGATTTCATCCGCAGTAGCTCCAGGCAAAAGATATTCGCCATAGGTCAGATGACCAGGGTGGAGAGATGTCTCAATACAGACTTCATACTCACCGTCGCGCAACTGCGAGAACTGCTCGTGGCTCAAACAGAAACCCCAGTTCTCTTCGTAGTAAGTTGTGCGATAGGGAACCCACTGGGGATGATCGGGCAGGGTGAAAATATGCGGCTTTAACTCGGACAAGGAGAGCTTTTTCTTGATCGGAACACTGTAGTTCACAACCTGCAAGTTGCTGCGGTGAAAATCGGCGATCTTCTTTCCCCGGTTGTCTTTAATGTACGCATCAGTAATGTTCCACTCACGAGGGACAGTCCAGTCAAAAACCACGGTCCCGCTTGGCACCTCATGCACAGTCAACGGTATATGTTGTTGGATCTTTTGCAAAGTGGCGCGTACCCCGTCACCGGTGATACTTCGGCACAGTGGATACAGAGAGGCAATGAATTCGTACATCTCATGACCAATTGAGTCACCAGTGAACAAGCTACCAGGCTCCCTGCTCATTGCGGTCCCTCCATTCCTCTTTTTCGATGCCATGCGTGTAACCGCGCCGCGAATGGCCAACATTTCGCCTCGCGCTGACCTTTTCGCGCGGCTTAATACGACTTCAACAGGGGGCGCATGCTGATCTCTGTCACTTCAGCCGTTCGCGGCAGACTGAGCGTGTGACACACAACCGCAGCCACATCGTCGGCCTGCAAGAGAAGCTCGGGGTAATACCGGCGTCCTTCCAGTTCGTAGAGTGCCGCCTGCATAGGAGTGGCGGTACGACCCAAAAAGACACTCAGCACTCGCAGACCATCCGCATTCACTTCTTCTCGCAGACTGTCAGCAATTGCGAGGAGGGCCTGTTTGGTTGCCGCATACTGCCCTACCTCTGCTTTTGCGGCTAACACCACGCTAGAATTCACGAAAACAATTTGTCCTCTCCGAACCCGCAAAAGAGGAAGCACGCACTGCGTTAAGTAATAGGGCACCCGCACATTGATGCAGTATTGTCGATCAAACTGCTCAATGGCAGCAGTCTCTACTCGCCCGCGAGCAATGGTCCCAGCACTATGGATAAGGATGTCAACGTGAGCCACGTCATTTCTCAACTGGCTGACACAATCGCGCACGCTATCAGGAACCGTAAAATCGACGACGTATGTCCTGGTGGGCGCGGACCGCGCCCTCGTCTCTTCCGCCACGGCTGCGAGTCTGTCTGCATTTCTCCCGATCAGACACAGGGTTGCCCCTTCCATAGCTAAACGGAGAGCGATCGCCTCGCCTACACCGCTACTCGCACCAGTAACTACCGCTACCTGAGTTGAGAATAACGCCATACGTGGAACCCGAGAACTCACATAGTTGTGCTCCAGGAAGGGATCGCCGAAAACGTCAGAGACCAAGCCGAGGTGACACCTCTCGGCCCCTCCCAGATGAAGATGGGGCCACCGTTACAGGATTTGCACCTGTGGTACTGGGATAATAAATTTTCCGCCGCGTCTGCGATACTCCGCCTGTTGAGCAAGCACTTCATCAAGAAAATTCCACGCGAGGAGAACCACGTAATCTGGTTGATCGGTCAGGAGTCGTTGCGGGGACACGACAGGAATGTGCGTCCCAGGGGTATATTTTCCTTGCTTCAGGGGGCTGCGGTCGGCGATATAATTGACGATGCCCGGTGTCAACTCGAGAAAACTTAACAACGTATTGCCCTTTGCTGGTGCCCCATAGGCGGCGATCTGCTGTCCTTCCCTTTGCAGGTCAAGGAGCGTGCGTCGCAACTCCCGCTTCAAACGCCCAGCGTGCTGGGCAAAGTGCCGATACGTGGAAAAATCGTTAAGTCCCAACCGCCGCTCTAGCTCTAGCATCTCAGCGACACTCGGTTGGACAACCCCTTCCCCCTGCCGTTGTACAGCCACCCGCACTTGTCCGTGGTGTAACGGCACCCGCTCAGCATGAACAATCTCCATGCCTTGTTGGGCAAAAAGTTGACACATCGGGCCTATAGCCCAATATGAGACATGTTCATGGTAGATCGTGTCGAACGCACACTGTTCCAGCAAGTCTACGAGATAGTGTGCTTCAATAACGAAAACCCCACCAGGAGCCAGCACCGTGTCGATCCCACGGACGAAATCCCGTAGCTCCGGGATATGCGGAAACGTGTTCGTGGCCGTGATCACAGACGCCGGTCCCCATTGCGCCCGGATACGAGTCGCTGTCGTCGCATTGAAAAAACCAACGTACCGTTCAATGCCGGTCTCACGAGCAAAGATCGCCAGATTCGCCGCCGGGTCGACCCCGAGTGTTTTCACGCCATGCCGACGGAAGCCACTCAACAGCGTGCCATCATTACAACCGATATCGATGACCAGATCGCCCGCTCTCAGGCGATATCGTTCCACACAGAGATCGCTCACCTCATACAAATGTGCTTTCAATGCGTCGGAGGCAGAGGAAATATACAGGTAGTCTTCGAACATGGCCGCCGGGGACACCGTTGAGGTTAACTGCACGTGACTACACGTATGACAGAAACCCACGCGCAAGGGATACGCGGGTTCCGGTACCGCTAACTCGTTGTCCACGAGAAATTTATTGGCTAACGCCGTCTGTCCGAGATCAAGAAACTGCTCGATCGTCGGATGTTGACATACAAGACAACTAACAGGACGATAGGTTTGTCGACTGGCACTACTAGTGCTCGCCATACAGATCACTCCACAAAAAGGATTTGTGAGCCATGCACCTCAGGAGCCACAGGGACCTCCTGGAGGTCTCCCAGGCTACGTCGGACCTCGGTCTGCCGGTCTGGTGGGACCAGGAACAGTAAGAATCCTCCACCACCTGCGCCACAGAGTTTTCCGCCCCACGCCCCGGCATCTCGCGCTTGCCGGTACCAGTCGTCAATCTGACGGGTCGTGATAGTGCTCGCAAGTTGTCGTTTTTGTTGCCAACTCTCATCAAGAATGGTCCCGAAACTCTGGAGATCACAACCCCCGTTATTCAACAGTCTGTGGAGTTGCTCCGCGTGTCTACGCATGGAGAAGAGGGATTGAAGCCTCTCGGGTGTCTTGGCTTTCTGCTCGCTCAACACGGAACTGGAGTCCCGTTGATGTCCGGTCCAGAACATGAGGAGGTGGTCAAACAGCCTCGACAGAGTTCCATTCACCAGCCGCTGGGGTTCAACGGTTACTGCACCACCGGGCTTGAAACAAAAGAAATTCAATCCGCCAAAAGCCGCGGCATATTGGTCCTGTTTCCCAATCGGTTCTTGGAGCACGTCGATTTCAATATGGGAGGCTTCTTCGGCAAGCTGCCCCGCCGACACTCGTTCCCCAGAGTACGCGTGCAACGCATTCAGCAACCCCACAGTAAAGCTACTCGACCCACCCAACCCGGTCGACGCGGGCAGATCTCCGACGGTGCTGATATAAATAGGAGGCTCAACCGCCAAAAATCGTAAACATTCACGCGCGATATGATTCTCAATTTCTTCAATCCGCTGAACCTGCTCACTCCGTGAGTAGTTAAGACGGATCCGCTCGTTAAACACCGGCCCATGCCGCTTGACCGTCACGTAGATGTACTGATTGATTGCCGTGCTGAGCACCGCGCCGTATTCGCGCTCATAAAAGGCAGCAAGGTCTGTGCCGCCGCCAGCAAAACTTATCCGTAGCGGCGTGCGGGTTACTACCATGCTCGGTTGGTGCGAGAGTCGTCCGTTACTAGCCATGTTGTAATCCCCAGTCGTACGGAATCTGGTTGGTAAAGGGGTCCAGACGCAGCATCTCATTGGGGTTGTGCGATTCCGTGGCACAGTTTGCTAATATTACGAGTTTATCACCGTACGCCTTGTAGCCGTTGGCGATTCCAGGGGGAATTTGGACAAGACAGTAATTGTCCTCCCCAAAAAATACTTCTTGTAACTCGCCTTTCGTCGGAGACGTCTCGCGGAGATCATACATGACGAGCTTGGCGTGCCCGGACAGAACCGCGTTGTTGACCGTCATGGTCTGATGGATGTGCCACGCCTTGACCGTCCCTGGCCACGCACAGGAAAAATAGATCTCACCGAACCGAATAAAGTAAGGATCCGTTTCCTTTAACATGTGCATAATTTTTCCACGTTCATCGACAATCTGACGGAGCGGAACAATCTTCACACCATCAATCATACCGTCACCTCCTGAGAGACATCTTGCCAACGAAGCGTATCTGTTAACTGGCGAGTATCAAGAAGATGCCGCAACCACTTCAAACGCGTGAAGCGCGGATCCGTGAAGCGCTCCGTTGTCAGCTTTATGCGAGTAA
This sequence comes from Binatia bacterium, assembly GCA_050187625.1. GTDB lineage: Bacteria > Desulfobacterota > Binatia > Bin18 > Bin18 > JBFWXH01. Next base: position 96,342 of record JBFWXH010000011.1, on the reverse strand, counting down.
AGGCCTCATAGAGCTCCCGCGCGCCGCTGCGCGCGGTCCATTGAAACTCAAACTGGGGAAACGTCGCAGCAAACTTACTAAAGTCAGCTTTGTAGGTACGCTGGTCAGCTCCAGCCTGGGCGCGCACTTCAAGACGACAGCCAGGAACCGTCTGCATCGCGATTTCGGCGAGAGCGATAATTTGGTGATTGAGGTGGTTCGCCCCCGTGTTAAAGGCCTGATTGTGCACGGTTGCAACGGGTGCTTGGACAACCGTCAGGAACGCACGAGCTACATCCTGAACATGCACGACCGGGCGCCACGGTTTTCCATCGCTATAGACAACGACCCGACCAGTGGTCACAGCTGCCCCGAGGAGATCATTGAAGACCGTGTCAAAGCGCATCCGCGGAGAAATACCGTAGATAGTTCCGTTCCGGAGAAAAGTTGGTGAGAAACCGTCCTCGGCCAACGTCGCGATCGCGCGTTCACTTTTGACCTTGGAGCGCGCATATTCGGTTTGCGGAGCAAGGGGAGAATCTTCGTTCACAATACTGGTTTCCGACACCCCGTACATGATGCACGAAGAGGAAAAGAGGAATCGTCGGACACCCGCCATTTTTGCCATCTCAGCCAGGCGAACCGAGGCATGAAAATTAATGTCGTCTGTCCAGCGTTCATTCAGATTCCCGATCGGATCATTGCTCAGCGCAGCGAGGTGGACGACCGCCTCAAAGCCGCGCAAATCAGCCGGCCCGATATCGCGAATATCCTTTTGCATAGCTGGAATGCTCTTCTGATCAGGCACGAGCGTGCACTGGCGAAAGTATCCAGTATCAAAGCCCACGACATCGTATCCCGCTTGGAGAAAACACGGGGCCATAACTGAACCGATGTAACCATTATGTCCCGTCATTAATACGCGTTTTGCCATGACCGTTCCTCTTCGTATCAAGCAGCGCTCTGCACGATCTCCTGTACAACAGTCGCGAAAGACCGACGATCGGAAACGAGAGCCGATAAACATCCCGCAGCCTCTGCGGCCTGGGCATCACGCTCGTCGTCACCAATGAAGACGACCCGGCTGAGATCGAAATTGAACTCGCGCTGTGCCTGGAAGAGCATCCCTGGCTTGGGCTTGCGGCATGCACACCCTTCGTCCCAGTCATGTGGACAGTAGTAAATCGCGTCGAGGTGCCCACCAGCCGCTGTCACCTCGGCCTTCATACGTTCGTGAATCAAGTCAAGCGTGCCTTTCGTCATCGCTCCGCGACCGACACCGGCTTGATTCGAGACAACTATTACGCGATAACCAGACGCCTTCAGCTGGCGTAATGCCTCTTTTGCTCCAGGGAGCCACTCAAACTCGTCCCACGTGCGCACGTAGTGTGCCCGCGCAGGTTTACGATTCAGTACCCCATCACGATCGACAATCACGGTCGGGTGCCTCGTAAAAAAGACCTCGGTGAGTGGTAAGCGATGCAACGCTCCGACGCTGTAATATCGATGATCCGTGACGTAGGCGAGGAGTTGTCGCTGATGGGCAAGCTGACTGTACAATGCTTCCTCGATCGAGACGTTGGCCTCGGGCAATCGGTTAACAATTGCGCGATCAATCAGCGCATAGCTGATCTCCACCCCCTGTAATCCTGGAGCAGTGCAACTTTTGTCATAGACAGCGACGTATCCATCTGCATCAACTCGTACGCTATTGCGAGTGTAACCGTCCATGTTGCGATAGACTGTGATCATGGCAGGAACGTTTGCCGCGGAGAAATGTCGCCACATTTTGTCGATATGCATTGGCCAGTAGTTGTCGCAGTACAACAGCAGAAAATATGGTTCGAGATACTGAGTGGCCAGCTTAAGTCGGCGCGCGGTTTCGTCCTCAGCCGCCGTTACTGAGTACTCGATTGTAATTCCCCAACGTCGCCCATCCCCACAGTACTCTTGGATCACCTCAGCTCGGTACCCTAGTAAGAGCAGGACCCGCTCAAACCCCTGATCGCGAAGCTGCTCGATTTGATAGGCGAGAAACGGTTTTCCACAGACCTCCACCATGGGCTTTGGCCGATCAACCGTGAGATGCTGTAAACGTGATCCTCGACCGCCGGCCAGAATCACTGCTTGAGTTGGGCTTCGCACCGGTCCTGCATCCTCGCAAATCAACATGGGTGTTCAACCCCGCCGGAGACTGTTCAGGCGGGGCTCATGAGGCAGGTCGTCACCATGTGACAAAGTAACGAATGGCCACTTTCGACTAATCCATAGGCCCCTTGCTCGCTCGGCAACCACACGTAGTCATCGACGTGCGCTTTCAATGCACCACCGTCAAATCCGAGCAGTCCAAGCGAGAAGACCCCGCGGCAGCGCGCCACTTCCACCGCTTGGAGGAGATTTGGTGAGTTGCCGCTTGCCGATATAACGACCAGCACATCACCCGGCTGAGCAAAATTCTCCAGTTGTCCAGCAAAAATACGAGCATAGCCCTCGTCATTCCCTAACGCAGTTAGCCACGAAACGTTATCGCTGAGGCTCATCACGCGCATGGGCACGCACGCCGCGCCCTTCGTTGCTTTCCCCAGGTCATTCACCCAATGCGAGGCGGTTGCCGCACTTCCTCCATTCCCTGCGACGTAAATCGTTGCGCCTTGGGCGCGCGCGGCCTGTAAGCGACGTATCGCGCGTTCACAGGCGCGCAGATCCACCTTGCGCATCAAATGTTCAAAGGCATGAACATAATCCATCATAGCCCTCTGGAGTGGGGAGATCGGCATCTCCGTTGTCATAAGACTCTCTCCTTGACAGCAGTGGTTTTTCTTACAGGTTCCGGGTTGTTGGCGAGTCAGGGCTGGGTCTCGTTTCGTTCAGATGACCGACAGCCCTGGACCCGCAGCCCTATTCGTCAGCCGTTCTCCGGAAGCTCTTTACCGTTCTTCGGTTGGAGCGCGCCGCGAATATTACGAATGCGGTCTAGCCAGGTAGGTCCAACTAGGTGCTTGAGCGTTGCTTTCATCTTTTTCCGACTTCTAGTTGGATTTAGAAGAAACGCCGTCGCCGGTAGCATCACCCGTTGATACTCATGTTGAACCCACCACGAGTCAGTAGCATAGCCAAGTTCACAGAGCAGGTCGCCGGCCACTTCGTGAAAGATTATTCGCTGAGTCGGATTCAGAGTTGCTTGCCAATCACCTTTCCCTCCCTGCCGGAAAAATCCCTCAGGGAGAGTAAACTGGCTGGCGCCGGTTTTTTTCTTTTTCATTTTCTCAAACTGATGTTCTTGCAGCGTCGCGGCAATTTGCTCCTCGCTCATGGGCACACCAAGGAAGTCGTATACCTTCCGCATCACCGGTACGCCCGAAGCCAGGAGATCTTCATAGCGCATTTCGAGATAGCGGCCCTCATGACGCGCTGCCTGTCGCGCTGCCACCGTATGAGTTTTCCACGAGGCCGCCGCTTTCTCGACACTCTGCGGCGCCCAAATACGCGCCCACCCTTTAGCCGCGGCCATCATGGAGCTCGCAACGTCGCGCCCGTCACGGATGATGTGAATAAACTTGGCGGTTGGGATGAGTCGATCGATGTGGTCGACGTACTGAGCATATCCGGGATGCTTGTCCAAAAGGATAGGAGCCTCGGGCTTTTGTTCGCGCACACGACTGTATACTCGATCCAGAAATTCCTTGAGAAACCCATAGAACTCTTCTTCAGACCACAGCGTGGGTAACCCCACAAAGCTGCCATCATGATGAAGTCGCACCTGTGCGTTCCAGGCATCCACCCACTGGGCTGTGTAATGGTTGAAGAGCATGAGTTCCGCGGTGGTACAGATAGCGGGATGCGCTCCGAGCATGGCCTGCAACCATGTCGTTCCGCTTCTCGGAGCACCAATGATAAAAACTGTTTGTTTGACGATTGACATACCTGCGCCTCCTCGTGGCCATGGGAGAAAAAAGGACAGCTTGGTAGACTCTAGAGTCTGTCAAGTGAAGACATGAAGCCAGTGGCCAAGGACGATCTCCACGGCCGTCCGTATTGTCATTTGCCTGCCGGTAGGGCTGGCGTCCTTACAAAGCGAGGACCCCGTATTTTAGACTTCCCTGAAGCCGGCCTAGCCGCCAGGCAAACTGCCGTACACATCGTGCACGTCCACTCCGCGTTCGCATCTTCGGGAGCAGGCGCACGAACCGTACCCACACGTGCAGGTTATCCTTCCAGGTCAACTTCGGCATACCCAACGGGAGATATTTCTTGTACAGCAGGACATTATACTGGGCCCAGGTCCGTGCCTGACGGAAGGCGCCACGAAGCGTTGCCCGATGACGGATATGAATAACAGCGTCGGGAACGAAGTGCAGTGAGGCCCCAGCCAGTTGCACCCGGAAGCAGTAGTCAGTATCGAACACCACCGGCATCGACTCATCAAAACCACCGACGACTTCATGGAACCGTCGCTTTACCCCAAGACCGCAACTACCAGCAAAGGGGAGATAGACGGGATAATACTGCTGCACGCCACTGTGCTGCGCGTGCCCACGGCTCTCCCGAATCCACGGCGCGTTAAGCTTTTCAACCTCGAAGCGCGAGGCAACAAAATCGTACTCTGCGAGCGCGTTGCCAATTGCTGCCACCCATCCGGGAGCGACCTCATCGTCCACATCGACGAACACCAATGCATCTCCTGTCGCGGCTTGGGCTCCGACGTTCAGGGCGTACGGTTGTCCCCTACGCGCGGAGGCATCCACAATGCGAAAATGGGCAAAGCGGGCCTTATATTGACCAAGGATAGACAGCGAGCCATCCGTCGAGCCGTTGTCCGCGACAATCAACTCCCACGGCGCATTCCATTCCTGTTGCGCAAGTGCATCCAGTTGTGCGGCGAGCGTCCGTTCTCCGTTAAGACACGCAATAATCACACTCAGTTTCACAACACATTCCCTCCACTGACGTTCGCCGCCTCTTTCGGTAAGTCACGATCGAAATTTCCGCGGGCAACCAAAAACTGATAGGGGGAACACAACGTAGGGAATCGTCCGTGCGCCCGGGTACGGCGGGTGCTCCCCAAAAACAACGAGATTCGTGCGGATCCTTTGGTCTTTCCAGTTACTTTCCACCCTTGTCCTGACCATACTGCCGCGCGTCCCCTTGCTGGGTCCGCAAGCCGTTCAAGAAATCCACGTCAGCACGGCGATACCAATGGGTCTTATGGGGTCGGCCATAACGAAGCAATTCAGGAATCGAGACGAAGCGAAACCGCTCGCGGGTCTGTTCCAGTATAATTCGCACCGCCTCCAGCATCGGTCCGCGGTCAGCATATCGCTCTTCGATCGTTGTGTACAACGCATCGTGGAAATTGACGATACACCCTGGGGTCAACTGACTGAGTACCCGATTCGCTATCCAGTGCGCATCGTGATCGAGCCAATCTTTCCCAATGACATTCCAACACACCACCTGGTACCCCAACTGCAAGGTATCGAGACCAGACGCAAAACTCTGGTGCCCATACGGAGGTCGAAATAACCGCTGTCCGTAGGGTGCCAAGGTCTTTTCACAGGCCCGAATCTGTACCAAGCGTTCCCGTCGCGAAATGTAGGGGAAGGAGGGGTGATCCCACGAATGATTACCAATGATATGCCCCCCTTCAGCTGCTCGACGTACCACGACCGGATAGCGTTGGGCAGCGGTACCGAGCATAAAGAAGGTTCCTCGAGCCCCGTTGCTCTCCAAGATATCGAGAAGTTGTGGAGTAAACTCTGGGTCTGGTCCATCATCAAACGTCAGCGCAGCAACCGGTTCTTTCGTCTGGACCCTGGTGATAGCTCCCACCGTATTCCGGGTGACGTAGGTGAGAAACGCCCGAACAAAATCAAGACCGTGCAGTCGACTCATAGACCCAAGTCCTTTGTTGTCTTCGTAGTGAACATCGCCGTGGCAGAACGCGAATGATCGGTCTTGATCACCGGGGGGCGTCTATACTCTTCCATGGGCTGTACCACCCAATCCAATAGTGGCGTAACGATACCGATTCGCTCGGGGTTGAGCGGGTACCCAACTTGTGACACCTCAAACGCCAAGACCTGCTCATAAAGATCAAACGAATTGCGATTGTTGGTCACCCCCACGGATAATGAGTAGGTTCCTGGCCGTATAAGACTGTTAGGAACTGTACAGGTCGACGTATACCGCCCCGGCTCACGCGCCCGTGTGCTCCAGTCGGTCGTGTCTGTATCCCATGACGTCCATACGACATTCCCCAGAATATCTGTTAAGCGGCAGACAATTGATAGACTTCTCGTCAACGCCTGCACGTCATACGTAATCTGCACACGAAATGGTTGATCGAATCTCACGACGCAGGTAGGTTGGCCCGTGTCAGCGAGAACCTGAACCGCACAAAGCCTAACCGGAATTTTCTGTCCGCTTGGGCTTACTGACTGTAGCTGCCCGTCGCTGACCGCATTGCTTGCGGTTGATGAGAGATAGGAGGCAACCACGTCGGCGGACGACCCGCTAAGTTTTAACTGTCCACTTTGCAGCCACAGCGCTCGGCTGCAAAGCTGCGTAATAGCTCCCATATTGTGACTAACGAACAATACCGTTCTGCCTTCGTGAGCGACATCCCCCATTCTGCCGAGACACTTCTTCTGAAACGCCGCATCGCCGACAGCCAAAACCTCGTCCACCAGCAGGATATCCGGCTCCAAGTGGGCCGCCACCGCAAAGGCGAGGCGGAGATACATGCCACTTGAATAGTGTTTCACCGGGGTATCCAAAAACGGTTCGGTTTCGGCGAACGCCACAATCTCGTCGAACTTACGAGCAATGTCGGCTTTGCCCATACCTAGAATCGCTCCGTTCAGGTAGATGTTTTCACGCCCTGTCAGTTCCGGGTGAAAACCCGTGCCAACCTCCAAGAGAGACCCCATACGACCATGTACTTCGGCAAAGCCAACCGTCGGTTCGGTAATGCGCGACAAAATCTTCAGCAGCGTACTCTTCCCCGCGCCGTTACGCCCAACGACGCCTACCACCTCACCACACTTGATCTCACATGAGAGATCATCAAGAGCCCATATCATTTGGGCTGACGTAGACATCTGCCGCCGACGAAACGGTGCAGAAAGAGCTCGAACGGACGCCACCGCTGCTTGACTTACCACACCACGCAATGTGGTATAGCCGCCGCGCCTCGCACCGAGACGATAGGCCTTGCCCAATCTTGCAATGCGAATCGCGACATCACCCATAGAGATCTTCTCTCTTACACGACATCGGCAAACGTCTTTTCCATGCGGCGGAAATACAGCATGCCGCCAACCAAGATGGCGACGGCCACCAGGGCGGACGCAAGAATCATTGCACCCGGCGCGGTCGCGGTTCCCAATAAGGCCCAACGAAATCCCTCAATTACTCCAACCATCGGATTCAAGGCATACACGGTACGCCACGACTCGGCCAGCAAGCTACTCGGATAGGCTATGGGAGTGGCGAACATCCAGAACTGTGCGATGAACGGTACCGTGTGCCGCACGTCACGATACTGGACGTTTAGAGCTGACAACCATAATCCCACTCCAAGTGAGCACGTCAGCGCCAGTAAGAACAACAATGGCAGCCACACGATATTCAGCGTCGGAACAATTCCATAATACAACATCATTCCCAGAAGTATGATAAACGCGAGGAGGAAATCCACGATACCAGCGAAGACCGTCGCGATAGGAATCGCCAAGCGAGGAAAGTATACCTTCTTAATCAGGTTCGCACTCCCCACGAGGCTGTTGGCCGACTGACTGAGTCCATTAGCAAAAAATGTCCAGGGGACCAGCGCAGCATAACTAAAAATAGGATAGGGAATATCGTCCGAGGGAATCTTCGCCAGTCGCCCGAAAAACAAGCTAAATACGACCATAGTAAAGAATGGCTGAATAATTGCCCACGCGGCCCCCAATACTGTTTGTTTGTAGCGTACGCTGATGTCGCGCCAGGTTAAGAAATACAACAGCTCACGATACTGCCAGAGCTCGTCCAGGCGTAGCGAAATCCATCCACGAGTGGGCTCGATACGAGTAACCACCGACTTTTTCACGGCAGGGTGTGACTCCTCCGCGGACCGCACCTGAGAGGAGTAGGTCTCACTATGGGTACCAAACATCACTCGATCCGTTTCGATAGTCGCGACTACACTCGCGTCGTTATCTCGTCGCCACGACAGACTAGGGAAGAGGTGCTTCAGGTATAGCGTCTCGCGCTACTGTAGGGTTCTCTCACTACGCTACGTTGCCAGCCATTCGGCACCAACGGACAGTACTAGACCGACACCCGATAGCCGCATATCGCGGCGATCGTTTTGGCGATGACCCTGAGATCGAACAAAAATGAAGACTGCCCACTATACTGTTTTGCGAGGGCAATCTTGTCAGGCAGGATGTGCGTAACGTATTCGTTTTCTGGATTTGTGGAGTGGCTGAGAAGAGTTGCTTCATCGCGGTAACGGAGTGACGCAAGGTCGGTAATCCCGGGGCGGACCGTGAGAACCTGTCGATAGTCTTCGCGGAACAACTCGACATAGCGTGGCACTTCGGGGCGTGGTCCAACCAGGCTCATGTCCCCATTGAGAACGTTGAGCAACTGCGGGAGCTCGTCGAGCTTAATCTTGCGCAACAGGCGACCCGTTCTGGTAATACGTGGATCTTGACCGTACGTGATTTGACCACCACGCCGCTCTGCATCAGCAATCATCGTGCGAAACTTATAAATACGGAAGGGTTGCAGCCCGCGGCCAATCCGCTCTTGGCGAAAGAAAATTGGCCCGGGAGAATCAAGACAAATCACTAGCGCGACCAGGGCAAACAGCGGGAACAGGAGACATAGTCCGATGCCTGCCACGACAACATCAAACGTCCGTTTGCTCATCGGCGACTCCGTTCGACAATTTTTCGCACAGCGGCAACGACTTTCTCAACATGCATACCAGACATTTTCGGATAAATAGGTAATGAAATCGTACGCTGATACACCCCGGACGCCTGGGGAAAGTCGCAGGGGTCACAGTGTAAGGTGTTTTGGTAATACGGGTGCAAATGAAGAGGAATGAAGTGGACAGAGGTGGCAATCCCTTCGTTTTTTAACTCCTCGATAAACGCGTTACGCGTAATACGCAGTCGTTCAAGTCGCAACTGAATGACATACAAATGCCAGGCATGCTGTACGGTGGAGTGACAGGCTGGTATTTGTACTTCCGGGACGTCGGCCAACCCCTCGCTGTAACACTGGGCGATGCGTTGGCGTACCTCCCAAAACCGCTGACATTTTCGTAACTGGCCGATCCCCAGGGCAGCCGCAATATCAGTCAGATTATATTTATACCCTGGGGTGAGAATCTCATAATACCATGAACCTTCTGTAGTGTAGCGATTCCAGGCAGTCTTACTGATACCGTGCAGGCTCATCATCCGTACACGGTCTGCAAACTCTTCGTTGTCGGTCGTAATCATACCGCCTTCGCCGGTGGTGATGGTTTTCGTAGCGTAAAAGGAGAAACAGGTGAGATCGCCAATGGTTCCCACTGTCTGTCCGAGGTACGACGCCGGCAGGGCGTGAGCCGCATCTTCGATGACGCGCAAATTGTACTTCTTGGCGATCTGCAGAATTGGCGTCATATCGCAAGGATGGCCGGCAAAGTGCACCGGGATGACCGCTCTCGTTTTTGACGTAATCAAACGTTCCAGTTGATTGGGATCGAGGTTGCAGGTATCAGCCTGGCAATCGACGAAGACCGGGCGTGCCCTGAAATAGAGGACCACCTCGGCCGTTGCCGCGAACGTCATGGTCGGCACAAGCACCTCATCGCCTTCACGTATCCCGACGGCGTCGAGCGCGAGGTGGAGTGCAGCAGTACAGGAGTTGACGGCGACGGCATGGCGACACCCAATGTACTGGGCAAAAAGCTCCTCCAATTCTTTGGTCTTGGGTCCGGTGGTTAACCAGCCGGACCGCAGCGTATCGACGACCAATTGGATTTCATCCTCGGCAATCTCAGGTACGTGAAATGGCAAAATTTCGGTGCTCAAAGCAGGTCCCTTTCCTCGACATCGACATCATACGCAAGTGAGGAGACGTCACGGAGCAACCCTACCGAACGCGAGTAGATTCGGGCTAACAACAAGCCGTCCACGCGACAGCGTGTACAACAACCTACTGGACAGATTCACCGCTCGCCGTATGAGTGGAACCACAAAGCTATCACCGGGCATCGCCTCGACGAACACCGGTGAGGGCTCGACCCACTGCTGCGCAAACCCCACTGTCTTGAGCGCATAACAGAAACTCTTGCGCGTAAAGCCTTGATACTGGAAGACATTTCGCTTTGCGTCACGACTCCGCTTCCGTTGCTGTCCTTTGAGCCATTGCTGCACCATTTTGGTCCGGCGCTCGATTCTCCGGTTTCCCTCGCGGACCATCAGGATCCCGCCAGGGCGCACCAACCGTCGGACGGCACGGAGAAATCTTAAGGGTTCAGGAACATGCATCAGAACATCCACCGCGGTGACTGCGTCGTAGGCCCCTTCGGGGAGAGTAACCTCTTCCAACAAGCCCTCATGGATGGGACTGTGGGTGTATGTACGTGCCAAGTGGGCTGCCGTTGACGAGGGCTCCACTCCCTCTATCTGCCACCCGTCCTTGCGTGCTGCCCGCAGCAACTGCCCAAGCCCAGCACCGACGTCAAGGAGGCGTCCACGACCAGGACACAGAGCACTCAGTCTCGCCACAATTGGATCAAATGCCGACTGGCGGGTTAAGTGCAGTTCGACCGTCTTCTCATCCTTATAGTAATCGTCCTCCCAGCTCTCGGTTGTGTTATACCGGACACCAGCAGAATCATGAGGATCACCTGCGTACCACGTCACGTCACAGACTCGACACGTACGATACCCCGCTGACTCTGGAACCGACTCCGCAATCGACACCCCACAGAGAACACAGTGACTGAGACGACTTTCCAGAGGCACCGTTTGCTTACCCGGCAGGGGAGTTCGAGTTCGTAGGCCGATTGACGGCCAGGTAGTGTAGGTTGACATAGCGGACAGCTACCCGCCTAAATTTGGGATTCAAGATGGTCAATAAAACGCGACGCAATCTTCGCCCGGTCGAAATGCTGTTCAGCGGCACGTCGACCATTCTGCCCCAAAACACGACAGAGGGCTGGTTCAATCGACAAAGTCTGCACGGCGTGACGCAATCCAATGTCATCGCCAGGCTCCACAACGAGCCCCGCCTGGCCCGCCCGCACGATGTCGGCGGCCTCACCGCTGGCGACTAATATGACTGGCTTCTCACTGGCCATAGCCTCATACAATTTTGATGGAACTGCCCCAGGGATGTGCTTTTTAAGCGTTACGAGTATCGCATCTGCTGTCGCCAACAACGCAGGCATCTCCCGAGCCGGACGAGGATCGAGAAAACGAAGGTTGGTGAGGTTACGCTGCTGAGCTTGCGCCATCAGAGCCTTTTTTTCTGGACCGTCTCCCACCAACAGAAACTGCACGTCGTGGTCTCTTTGCATTCCTTCGGCAGCGCTCAGTATCTGATCGAGCCCCTGGGCTAAGCCATGAAGTCCGGCGTACAAGGCGACGAAACTTCCATTGATCCCGAAAGACCCGCGCAGCGTCTCGCCTACCGTGCACGGACTAAATCGCTGCGTATCAACGCCATTCGAGAGATGAAAAGTTGGCCGCTCGGGGAAGCGGGTGGCAATACTCGTCAAAATACTTCGCGACTGGCCAGTGACCAACCAGGCATGCCGGTAGCAGAACGCCTCCAACCGCTCGCTGATGTGGCAGGCTACACTCTCACGACGCAGCACCCCCAGGTCTACCGCACTCTGGGGCCACAGATCCGAAACGTTAAAGATCAAGCGCGCGCGCTTCAATCGGCTTAGCCAATAGCCGCTCAAACCCAAGAACAGGGGAGGACTCTCGACCAGCAGGAAATCCAAGCGACGGGTTAACACACTACCCAACAATCCAGAAGAAAGAACAAACGAAAAGTAATTCGTCAGGCGACGCAGAAAATCAGCTTTCTGCGTCGGATAAATGAACGTACGAATCACGTTCACGCCATCGCGATCCTCGCGCTGCCAGACCCCTCCGTAGCCAGCATGGATCTTTCCAGTCGGATAATTGGGCATGGCCGTCAACACTGTAACTGTGTGTCCACGACGAACGAAATGTCCAGCCAATTCCGAAAGGCGCGCCTGTGGCGCCCCAATCTCGGGGGGATAGTATTGCGTCAGCATTAACAGGTTCATGTGACGAGGGCTGCTCTACTTGCTTGGGTTGTGTCGGAGTGGTTACAGCGAGATCTTCTTGGCCACAACTACGATGTTCCAGCCAAGCAAATTCACAGGAAAACGATGTCCGGCCAGTTGCTCAGGAGCATGAAACCATTTCCCCATCCGTGTCTCGACGCAGGACAATGCCCGAGGTCCAAAGATTTTGAACAGCCGATAGGGAATGTGGTACGTACCTACCCACTCAAGCGGCTGCAACTGGTGAGCCAGGAGAAGTTTCTTCAGACTGAAGTAATTGTAGAAGCGCACATGTGTGGGATCCCACCCCATCCATTCCCTCCGACCACGGAGATAGCGCTGATAGAAGCCTTCGATCACATAATTGAGAGATAAGGAATTTTGGGTCGACAACAGTAAGAGGCCCCCGGGCACTAACACAGAGGATAATCGCTCGACAAAATGTTTGTCATCCTCTACATGTTCGAGGACGTCCTTCGCAAAGACAAAATCAAAGAGGGGCGAAAGAGGGGTGTCAAGGAGATCGCTACACTGAAAAGTAACCTGAGACAGTGGCAAATTGTGGCGCTCCAGGTGAAGGCGTGTGGCCTCGACCAAATGTCGTTCCTTCTCCACCACGGCAACTGACGCCCCCCGACGCACAAAGTGTTGTGTCCAGGTCCCACCCCCGCAACCGACTTCTAACACGTGTTGACGATCGGTGACGATTGTCTGCAGGAGTTGGGCAATTTGCTGATTCTTCACTCGGTCGTAGAGTGTCTTTTGGCTATCCAAGTACACTTGCAGCGCAGTCGCCGCAGATTGCACTTCATAGAACGTTCCCTTGAGCTTCGTTTCTGCAGGAAACATTACGAACCTTTCTCGCGTGTGCAGACCACGATCAACCGCCATATTGGAGCAACGACAGTCTGGAGCCCATCGCATCTCTGGCGAGCAATTCATCGACTGGCGGTGGGTCGAGAGGTGGCAGGGGTGTATCCCAGCGGAGCTGCGACCGCGTAAAGAGCCTGGGTATAGACTTCTTTGAGTCGCTCCGCCACCGCCGTAAGCGTCAGAACTTGCAGGTGATTACGACCGTCACTTCTCTCTCTTTGCTGCAACGTGCACCTCAGCGTCTCACCAAGGGCCGTAGGAGTAGCTTCGGCCACGGCGCACGCGCGGACGCCGTCTAGCCGCTCGCGAACATCGCCAACATCGACCGACACGATCGGCAGATTGCACGCCATTGCTTCCTTGACGATATTCACTCCCCCCTCATGGAAAGAGGTCAAGAGAAGCACATCTGCCGCATTGAGCCACAGCGGGACCTGGGCATGGGGAACGCCGCTCATGATACGGAATTCGACGGGTCGGTCACCGGTAGGAATTGACGCGACCGCGGCCTCGGCAAGCCCCAGACGCTTTCTCGGAACCCCAGCCGCAGTGACGAAAAGAACAACCAGTGTCTCCGCTGGCCATCCCAGACGACGACGAGCTTCACGCTGGTCCATGGGTCGAAACCGCTCAAGGTCGACCCCGTTTGGGATAATGTGGACTTTAGTTGGATCCACGTCGCGGGGTAAAGCTTCTTGCAGGTTCTTGGACTTGACGACGATACGGTGGGCTCTCCGTGCCGCGCGATATGATGCCCAGACTCCATAACCAGCAATGATTTTGCGGAGACACCCAGCGACCGGTTTCCCAGCTTCAAGATATGCGGAGAGCGGTTCTCCAAGCAAATCTTCTCCACAAAATGAGACCACTAGCGGAGTATCTCGTACAGCCCGACCCACCTCATCGGCCATGATTCCACCATACATCGCGTGAACGACGTGGGGTCGAAACATAGCGAGGCGCCTACGAACTTGACCCCCGACATGCAAATAGGCGCTCATGCCTTGCCGAGGGCGGTCGATAAACAGCAGATCAACCTCTACGCCACTCGCTTCAAGCCCTTTCACTTGTTGTTCGATGAAGGTCCCGACCCCAGGAGCCTGGACAGTCGGATAGACATTGGTTACCGCAAGCACACGTAACATAAGAAAAAGGCTCCGTCCGTTCGGCAGGTTAAGGCTCTATCAGTGTAGGGGTGGTCGTATTGTTCAGGGAGAGAATAGCATCGATCACTCAAAACGACGGATGCACATTCGCCGTGGTGCGGTTTCGACGTGTCATGCGATTCTCGTCCTCAAGCACTGTGCGGCGCCACGGCAAGTTGGACAGACAACAGCATCATCATCCGTTGGTAGAGACCTTGTTGAGACACACCGGGGTAAGGACGCCCGCCACAGTACGCCTCGACCATCGGCTGGTAGACGGAGGGCTCAAAAAATTCGTCAAGCTGGCTCGCGCGACCGACCAGCGTCTCTCGCAAACGAACCTTAAATTCTGTATCGACCCAACTGTCCATCGGTACCGCAAATCCCCACTTCGGCTTGTTCGCCACGGCAGCAGGCAGCCGTCGGCTAGCCACCTCCCGCAGGACGCGTTTGCATTGGGTACCATCGACCTTGAGCTGGTGAGGAAGTGAAAGCGCAAAGGTAAAGAGGTCTTCGTCGAGCATGGGAACCCGCACCTCCAGGCTCTCTTTCATGCTCGCAGTGTCTACCTTAAACAGGTAGTCATTCGGTAACGTTAGCCGTACTGCCAGTTCGGTCGCGTGAGCCGAGAGACGTTCCACGCGGGACGCTCTAGACGGAAGATCGTACTGCCACTGGGGTTCGAAGAGCCTCCGTGTCGGCAGTGCTGCCTCCTGGCGGCAGAGATCGTGGTGCTCTTGCTTGCGCAGCCAGCAGAAAAGGTTCTGCATCACCGCCGTGTCATCGGCACCGGCCAAATCACGAAGCTGACGAGGCAAGCGGTCAGACACCAGCCCGACGTTTGCTAGGGGGGTGCATACAGAGGCGGCTCCCCACCACAGTGCTTCTGGGAGGATTTGCCAGCGGGCAACTTTGACAAGCCAGCTATAATAGTTGTACCCGCCAAAGCCTTCGTCCCCTCCATCTCCGGACAACGCTACAGTGACATGTCGACGCATGGTCTGGCACACCGCGTTAACGGCGAACAGCGAGGTATCAGCAAACGGCTGTCCGGCATGCTGAAGAAGACTGGTGACATGCTCCCAGGTGCCTTGTGCCTGTGGCATATCCAGCGTGGCATGGAGACTACGAATATGGTTCGCGACTGCGACGGCAGCCCACGTCTCATCGTAGGCTTTTTCGGCGAAACGGACGTTGAAGGTGCGGAGAGCGCCGTGCAAGCTCGCTTGAGCTGCTACGCTTACAAGCGATGAATCGATCCCACCACTGAGCAAAGAGCCGAGCGACACATCACTTTCTAACTGCCGCTCCACCGCCGCCGTCACCAACATCTCGGCGTGATCCGCAGCTGTAGAGAGGGTAAGCCGCGGATCGGGAGCGATTGCCCATTGATGATAGCTCTGCACCTTCCACGATACGGTCTCCCCCTGCCACTGGGCGTGAATCATCTCTCCTGGCAGGAGGGCGCGGATACCAGTGTAGAACGTCTCCGGTGCTGGTATGTAGCAAAGTGCAGCAAAATCGGCGACGGCTTGTCGGTCGGGACGCAGGTCCACATCGGGGAGTTCGCGCAGTGCGCGAATTTCACTGGCGAAGGCCAAGCGTTCCGTACCAGGCGCATAAAACAGCGGCTTGATGCCGAAGCGGTCACGCGCGAGCAATAAGGTTCGCGCTCGCAGGTCGTAGATAGCGAGGGCGAACATTCCCCGCAGCCGCGCGAGGAATCCCACTCCTTCTTCTTCGTAGAGGTGGGGAAGAATTTCCGTGTCCGAACGTCCCGTAAAGCGGTGCCCCCGCGCAACCAGCGAACGACGCAGCTCCCGATGATTATAAATTTCACCGTTAAAGACTACCCAGACGGTTCCCGTCTCATTCTTCATTGGCTGGGTGCCTGCCGACGACAAATCAATGATACTCAGCCGCGCGTGGATGAGGGCGGCGTCCGGCCACAGCTGTACGCCCTGCCCGTCAGGACCCCGATGACGCAGTAACTCCAGCATCCGTACCGCATAGTCATCGCCTCTCGGCGTAGAACCGAGCCATCCAGCAATTCCACACATAGAGCGTCTCTTTACCGGAACACGGTAGCCTTGATTCGCGGCCATACAGGAAGTGCAAGTCGCAGGATTGCCGCTGACCAGAGACGATACCAGCTCGTGTTGATCACGAGCGTCAGTGGTGGTGGGTTCACCCGTTCAAGCGGACGAAACTGCCGCTTAAACTGGTAGACCTCTCCCGACCTCGTCCCCAGGTGATAGTATTTCACGCCGAGCTGAAAGAAATCCCGCATGGCGTACCAGTGTAGTTGACAGGCCGGGCTGGGGTTGTCTCCGAGGGCGACAACGTCGAGCGCGCCAGATATGTAATAAGCTGTGGTTCGATCGCGAACAATCAAGATCGCTGCGACCGGTTGCTGTGCCAGCGAGGCCACATACAAACGGACACAGGCATACGGCTGTGCCAACCGCATCATCTCCATGTAGCTGGACATGGGGCGATATTGAAACGTCTTCCGCTCGGCCAACGACGCAAACAACGGCCACACTTTATGTAGTGCTTCAGGAGAGTCACTCACCGAGATATCGTAATTAAAAGCTATAGATTTCTTGATCTTGCGACGAGCGATGGTCTGAAAACTCCCTAACATTTGTGTGTCGTCTTCGCGTTGCTCGACAATGAGTTCCTCACGCCAGTGATCCCGATACAGCGGAAACGCGTCAACCTCTTCTGCTGTCCCCACAGCGGCGACACTTGTTAGGAGGTCAGTGTCAGAGTGCGTAAAGCGAAGGAACACGTATCCCGCTGCTTTCGCCCACTCGCCTAAGTGCGGTAACGCCGAGCGCCATACTCCCGGATCTGCAATCAGGCGTACGGGCCCCCGTTGAACCAGTCCGATCTGCATGCCTGGGATACCAACGCTCAAGATACACACATAGGCCAAAGACTGCTGTGATGACCCATAGACAAGATAGCGAGGCGTAAAATACATCGCACGGAAAGGTTCATTCCAATAGGGATATTGCGAGAGCGGAGCATCCGTTTGCAGCAACCGTGCATTCCAGTCGCCCAGGGCCTGTTGGGGAATCTCCCGCCACCGCGCGCGTTCGTATTCTTGGTTCTGAGTCATACCCGTGTCATGCCCTGCGGTTCTTGGGCTCGCCGGTCTGGCGATACGCGTTCCCTAACAGGCCCCCGCCAGACCCGTAACCCCTTCCCTATTGCGCTTTAGCGAAGGCGGTCTTTTTCACGACTTGGTGGTATAGTGCCAGGGTTCGCTCCACCATGCTGTCGTCCGTAAATTCTCTACATACCCGTTCACGGTTGTACCGCCCCATCACCTGCGCAAGCTGCCTATCCTGAGCAAGTCGACCAAGCCCTTCGGCTACAGCGTGTATATCTCCAACACGACAAACGATGCCACCTGCGCCGTGTGTCACTAATTCTCTGTTGCCTCCTGCGTCAGTCACTACCAAGGGTAGCCCCATAGCCATCGCTTCAAGTATGGCATTCGAGCAACCTTCAATATCTGAGGTTAGAACAGCAAGGTCCGCAGCGCAGAGAAGAGGAAGCGGATTCGTACAGTTCGTTATCAGCTGCGTTGAAGAAACGAGGTCGAGCTGCGCAACGGTGTGGCGAATTTCACTTTCCAGTGCACCCTTCCCAACCAGTACGAGAAACATATGCGGTGCCTGCTTCTTCGCCCGGGCGAAGGCCGCTAGGAGCACCTGATGTTGCTTTTCCTTAACAAAATTGGCGACAGCAATGACAATATACGCCCCGAACGGGGCGCGGAGTTGCTGCCTGGCTACCGAGATCGCCTCTCGACTTGGAGGGGTGCCTCGCTCCGGCGCGAGACCATTGTATATAAGAGCCACCTTTTGTGGTGGTACCCGTTCTACTTCAATGAGATGTGCTCTGATCGCGTGAGCGTTACAGACGATCCCAGCAACCCGTCGCCGCACCACGGTATCCAGCCAGAGACGCCCCTTGGACCGCCAGGTGTTGATACTTCTTTCCGCTTGAATCACCGGTGACGTCACTCCAAGCCATTTCGTCATGGCCGTAAACAGAGCCGAGGCGGGCAGATAGCTATGGACAATATCAGGTTTTGCCTGCTGAATCAGGCAACGCAACCGCCACACTACTGTAACGTCGATTTTGCAGTACTTTCTACCTACCCGGATAGGGATCTGTAGTCTATCCAGTCGTTCCCGTAGGTCTAACTGATTGTAAATGCTAACAACTGAGACATCATGGTGACGTTTTCGGAGCCCCTCGCACAATGTCACCAATTGTTGTTCCGCACCACCGCACGCTAGCTGATTGATGACGAACAGAATCTTCATTGCTTAACACAAAGAAATCACAACAGAATGATTTCAAACGAGGCTCATCACCGGTCACGTCTGCAGCAACACCATTGCGCGCGGTTTCCACGACCATCCCCGGATGGAGGAGAATCGTGCTCGGCCCGCATGCCGACAGGGTCTCCGCCGCCTTAGGGCCATGGATGTCCAAAATAGCGGTTGATGGCCCCACCGATCCGTGCGATCACTGCCAAGTCACGGTCACTAAGGAGTCTCTTCCAGCTTTGGTCCTCTTGAATGGGGGCCGCGTTCTTGAGCCGCATCTGATTGCCGATAATATGGTGTTCTCCGTCATAGACATTCTCACAGACCGGGACTCGCTGAACGCCAACGAAATCGGCGATACGGTCAAGCGTGCCTTGGGTAGTAGCGCATAGGTCACTATAAGTCACACGCAACCAATGATCAGAAGCAACATAGCGTTTTGCCCGTTCTACATTCAGGTTAGCCGTGCACCATTTGCGAGTTGCCCACGCCGGATCATTTCTCGCGGCATGTTTCATGCGGCTCGCCACAGCCCCACGGACGTCGCGAACCAGGTGAATCACTTTGAGGTCGAACTCTTCGATGTGCGACAAAAACTTGATGCGTTCAGAGTCCTTTTGGGCGTCGACAAAGACGTGTTTCCCACTGATGGCTAGCACGGCTTGAGCAAAATGCACCATTCGGCGACTGATGGTGGCAACCGTACGAGTATAGCCAGGGACAAATGGAACAAGTACGTCCCGACATTGATCCAACAGAGACGACCGTAGCGTGCGAGCGAACACAATATCCAAGAGTCGATACTCGCTCAGCTGGAAGGAGGTCTGCCAGTTGGTCAAAGCAAACTCACTACCCAAAACCTTGATCCGCCTCTCCAAGGTCAAAAAAAAGGGACAGCGAAGCAAGAGGGCGCCACACGAACAGCGATACTCCTGGAGATTCACATCTGGAGTTGGGCCCTCCACCTCCGAGGTGCTGACCATCTGCGGGTGGGCGTTGAGTAAGAAGGCGAGCAATGTTGATCCGCTGTAGCCGGCACCAGCAATGTAGACATATGGTAACCGGTCAGCTCGAGCGGCATGGTTACAGTGCACCACCACGGTCCCCCGAACGTTGACCTTGCTGCGCCAGGGGAGGCGCAGCGACGAGCGCGGAGCGCTTCGACTTGTCGTATTGTAACATCGTGGGCGCCTTACGATACCGGTCGATAGCAATACGGAGAGACATGGTGATGCGTCGGGCGACAGATTCACTACTCTTTAACCATCGCTCCCCGTAACTGGTGAACAGGGGGTCGTCGGCCATCAACCCAATCACTTGTGCGAGCACCCCATTGGCCCGCACATAATAGGGGGAGGCCAAAAGGGGCTTACCCAAACACCGATTGAGGCTATAGAGAGACCATCTCCCCTGGTTGAACTGCGGAAGCAAAGAGCGCAACCCTTGGACTCCCGCGGCGAAGTCTGCCTGTGCTTCGGCAACGATGCCAGAACGCCAGGCCTCCCAGAGTCCAATCAAGGCGTGGCACATACCGTTGAATACACAGTCGAGATCCGGTCCAGGATACTCCTCATAGATGACCCCTTGATCCACTGGGCGGCAGAATCCGCCCCCCGCAACTGGCACCTGAAAGGTCCGCCACGTTTGCCCCGCTAACGCCGACCATGGGCCTGACCCGTTCCATTGATGAGCACGAACGAACAACGACAAGGCCAGTCCTTGCACGATGGCGGAAAACCAGGGGGCAGTAAGTTTATACACTGGCATGGCGACATCGTGTGGCCACCCCACCCCGGTTCCCAAGGGGACACTGTGTTTCTCTAACCATCGTAAAACACTTCTGAACTGCTCGTAGTAGCGTTTATTTTTGGTGCGCAGGAAGACATCATGGCTTCCCAAGCCATATAACACGATGTTTGCGGGGGAGGGACAAGCCTCCCTTCTTTCGCCCCAAAACACGACCGGGACACCGTCCGTATCCAGCTGTCCCGGATAGTCAGCCTTCGCGTCCATAGAAGATGGATAACGGAGAATCTTGCCGGACAAGAAATCGGGTTGTAGTTCCAGATGGGGATGCCAATAATCAGGCACTCCCAAACCGGCCCGGAGGAGATAGCCGAGGTCCATAGAATCTTATTGTCCTCCCACCAGGTTTTGCGTTGACGAGGGGTCTTCAGCCGCTTTGCCGGCGCTCGGATGCAGAGGTTTACGCAACAACACCATCGCGCCACGGGTTAACGCGTCGTCGGGATTGAGGCTCGACGAATACTGCATCAGCAGTGCGGGCTCGATGCCCGTCCTATTTTCCTCTCTATGCACCGCGAGCACTTCGAAGCCCGCGTTGACGGCGTAGCGTACATGCGTGCTGAGTGGCTCGCGATTCAGGAGAAAGTCTCGACATCCACGGACGAAATGCCACTCTCTGGACGAGTACGCCCAATGACCGTTCCAGACAGGTGACAAACGATGGCAACCGAAATCAATCACGTGCGACGCGTATCCGCCCGGCTTCAATACCGCAAACATGTCGCGATAGACTGTCTGCAAATCTTCTGCATGTTCAAGAACAGCTTGGGAAAATATGAGGTCCATACTCGCGAGGCGTATATCTGTCGAGCAAACCCACGGGGCAATGTAATTTATGAGACGCCCATCAGTAGTACGCTTCCCGAGTTCTCGACGAATCTGTGCGACGCGGTCGACAAAACCCCTCGGGTCGATAAGGGGGCGAGGAAAATCGTACGATGATAAGAGCGGACGAACATGCGGAAACTCCACATGATCAGGAATAGGCGCTTGATTGGTATACAGGCGAACGAGATGAGCAAAAATTGCTGTCACGTCGGTCTTGGCACTAAATGGGACCACGTCCAACCCGACATAACGCTGAGCTCCGGACAGCAGGCTGGCCAAGCCACAGCCGATACTGTCTCCTGGCCCCAGTTCTCCGACAACCGCGCCGGTGACCCGAAAACCATGCTCACTGAGCATAACCAGATGCCGCAACCACACTGAATAGCAATAGCGTGGGGAGATCGTCCCTCCCGTCGAAGATCGCTGTAAGCTCCACGCGTACAGGCCAGGCACCCAAGTCAATAGGCCTTTGATTATGTACGCTGCTTTCCAGGCACGTATCCGCGCTGGTAGCCCGGTCGAAGATTCGCTAGTCATAGATCAGGCAACAAGTTGGAGCGAGGAGGACTCGGATTACGGAAAGGACGATCTTGGTGTGTACACACACCATTGGGTGCCAACTTTTATACCGCCTTTACGGTGTTTCTAATACCCACGTTCCAGGAGCGTTACGGACGCCAGTGCCAACGACATATAGTCTGCCAGAAGAAGGCGGGCCTCCGGGAAAACAGAGTACGCCGTGCCCAAAAATAAACGGCCACTTATCCTTTAGCCAACCACCAATCTCGCGCCAGGCAGAACCATCGCGGGAGATCCAAACTCGTGCGACACGGTCACGTTCTGCCGCGCCACCTTCAACAACCGTCGCTACAACTAATTGTCCCTTGGGTCCGATTGTTGAGTAATAGACCGGACCTCCAACCTCGGCGACTTGCTCAATCTGTTTAGTCGAGCGAGACCACCGGTACACGTAATTCGCCATCACCCCAGTTCCATCACCATCGGTTCCCCAGTACACAAAGTCAGGGGTAAACAGTAGGCTGACCGCCCGGTTCATTTGTGTTCCCGAGGCGATAGTCTCAAACCGGGGAGTACTCTTGGAGAGAACAAAATAGCCGATGTGGCATTCGCGATCGTGATCACCGGTAGCGATCCACACCTGTTGTGAAAACGGGTCGAATTGAACCGCGTGAACATGCCGGATGGCCCCTTGAGGAAACGAATAAAAGACGTCCCACTGTTCAGCGTCTCGCCGCAGAGTGTAGATACGCACCTCTTCTCGACGAGGATTTCTCCAGTACTCACCGTAGTAACAGTGGCCCTGGTGGTCAACACACGCGCCTTGGAACAACGGACCATTACCATAACGGACCTGGCCGATACTGCGTGGTCGCAGGTCTCCCGGTTGCCAGCGAAAAATACAACCACGCCGAAACACGACAAATCCAGACTCACCTAATTGCAGGTAGCTGCGAATGTCTAGACGCAAGAGACGCCGCAGTGGCCCAACTTTGCTCAGGACGCGGTAGCCAAGAGGAGTCGGGAGGGTTGATACCGTATTCCAGTGCACCCCATTGTCGCGACTCATGAGAATGTCGTGGGCACGGCTCGCCCACAGCGTTTCACTCGCCTGCCAATGCAGCTGAAGGCCTGGCCAGAAGTGTGTCAGCCGATGGTCCATCACTCGTTCGCTACCGGGTAGAGAATTCTGTTGCTGGGACAAATCCGGGGAGTACTCGTCGACGTAAGTTCTCGGCGACTGGTATCCTGCGTCCTGGCCAGATCCAGCGTTGCGCGCTTACTAACAGCCCCAGGGCTAGAGAAAAATGTTTATCGTACAGTGTGTGGACAAAGAGCATAGACACCAAGACTGCCACCGCAATGCCCTTGAGACACAGCGCGGCCTCGTCATCTCCGCAGCGTCGTGGCAAGCAGCGCCACGCCTGCCAAATCACAATGAGCAGGCTTAACAAGCTCGCAAAACCCCAATAGATAGCCACTTGTAGAAAGACGTTATGTGCACCGACGACATTGCCACCATGAGGCGCAAAGCCGTTATTGTATCCCCAAGAAGCCCAGTAGTTCCCCGCGCCAACCCCCATCACGGCGTATTCGGAGATACTATCGACCGCCGCAGCAAACACGTTTGCGCGAGAGCCAGCCGACAGCTCGAGACGGGAGAACACGACCTCGGGAACCCAACTCAGAACCCCTATCCCCAGTAGTCCTGTCACGACGAGCGTCCGTAACCGGGCTGTGCGATACGTCATTACCACCACGGCACACGCGATCGCGGCTGTCACAATCCCGCCCCGCGACATCGGTAAGAATGTCGCAACCAAAGAAAAAAGCGTGATTCCCACAAATAAGGCCCGTCGCAACAGAGAGCGGGTGCTCAGTGCAAGCGCTGCGGCAGCAACCGTTCCTAAGGCCGTATACAGAGCCATTTTATTTGCGTTGAGTTGCAAGGGAATCTCGTCAACGACCTGGGTACGGGCTCGTGACGCTTCTTGGAAGGACGCTGCCCTCGCTCCCTGCAGAGGCTGATAACTCGTGAGAAACAGCAGCATGGACAGGCATACTCCAGCCGCGATATAGGCATAGATACCAACACGGAGAGCCGCCAAGTCTCGACACAGAGAGGCAACAAGCCCCGCTCCCGCCACCATCAGTCCAATCCGGAACAAGTCTCGGTAGTTAGGGTTCAGGTGAACAAACTCGTTCAAGAGGCTGACGAACAGCAGCCCATAGGTCGCTAGAAACACTGGGTGTATCAGCACGGTATAAAGGGCACGTACCCGACGCACTAGGATATAACTCGCAACCACACCGAAAAGCAAAAACAGTGCGCTAAACCCCGCAATAGTCGGCAGGTGATCTTCCAACGGTAGAAATGCCACGGTCACCATCAAGAGACAGCGTTCAACTAGTGTCGTGTGATGGCGGGCCCCCTTCAATCGCGAGGGCGGTCGTGCACGGTGATCATGACTGTTCATCGTCTTACCTTACCAAGATTCGTCGCGGTCGCTTAACAGACCTTACGCTACACACTGCGCGGTCAGCGACTGTGTCAGGGCGGTCTGCAAGCGGTGTGCCCATACCTTGCTGTCGCGTGTCTTGACAAAGGCCAGAGCACGGGTGACGAGGTGGGCTTGCAGCTGGGAGTCCTTCAAGATCGAGTGAATGCCAGCGGCTAGTGCATACGGGTCTGGTTGATCCACCACGAGCGCAAAGCCCTCTCGGGCGGCCAGCATGCTCAAATAACTGTCTGCCGGAGAGTGAACGAGAATCGGTTTGCCCGTGCATAAATACTCCAAGGTTTTCGTCGGCAAGTTATGGCGGATCATTGTCGGTACGTCACTCTCGAATGCCTGAGGGAGGTAGAGAAGACCACTTTGTTGTTGTGCTGCGCGGAGTTCAGCCGACGAGAGAAAGCGAGTGCGCACCAGGTCCCGTGGCAAACCCAATGCCTGTTCCTGTGTTGCCTCGATCGGGCTACAGAGGTCTACAACCGGTTGTGGGCGCAGAACCTCGACAGCGCTCAGGAGGCGTACAATCGCATCCTGATTCATTTGCGGATAGATCCGACCGGCGAAATGTATGACCGGGAGCGGGGTCACCGCTGCTCGCACCAGTCCGGATGGCAAGTTACTGGTGTCGGTGGTGTGCGGGAGCAATTCGAATCTCACACCATGTTTCTGTGAGAGGTAGTCCACTGCAAACTCGGTAATCGCGAAACGAGTGTCAGCTCTACGGACAATCGTCCGCTCATATTTCCGGGCGAGTGTCGCCCGTGTTACGTTGTTACTCTCCTCCCACAAAATATCGAAGTACACGGTCAGTGGGAGACCTAAGGTTTCCGCCGCTTGATAGGCGGCAATAAAAAAACAGGCGTTAGGGAAATGGGCATAGATACGCTCGACGTTATAGTGTCGCGCCAGTGCCTCAATTCGTCGCCGAATGAGAGCGATGTAGAGATGGGGAAAGTAGCGACTACACCGTAGCGTCCAGCGTAAGTTGTTTGCCACTAATACCAGACTGCGGGTGAAAGGCAGCCGCCCCCCCAGAAACCAGGGCGGGTTGGCCACACCATGGACAACTACTAATAGATCCTCCGGGAGATGGCACAACAGACGTGTCAGGAGCTCAGCGCTTCCACCTGTATTCAACGGTGGAAATGCTTGCGTTGCCAGAAGAACACGAGGTCGGTCTTTCCGCATAGCGGACTCCGCACTGGACAGGTCAGGGATTGCAGCCGGGCGACACTCACGTCGCTAAGGTCGATTTCCACGACGGAGGCATGTTCTTTATCACTTCTACTCCCGCGAAATTCCGTGTTTTGCGGGCGCCTTTTTCTCGCGCCCACCGCGCCATCCTCGCGATGCCCTCCGCGAGAGAAACGGTCCCTCGCGCCCCCAATACGTGCGCTGCCTTCGCATGTGAGGCAAAGGCGTGTACCACTTCTTGTCGGGCCGGGAGATACTGGATGGTGGGCTTTACGCCAAACGCTTGGGCAACTTCGTGTGTCAGTTCCCCGACCGTGTACGGCTGATCGGCACCAACATTAAAAACCTCGTTCACAGCCGCCGGGACCTCGACGCAACGCGCAATCACAGGAGCCACATCATCGACATGGCTGAACGCCCGCGTCTGTAAGCCATCACCGAACACTGTCATCGGCTGCCCCTGCATAATCTGGTTCATAAAAATCCCGATGACGTTTCGGTAGGGATCACCAATGTTCTGATTCTCACCGTACACGTTATGTGGTCGAAAAATCGTATACTGCAGGCCAAACATCTCCTGAGCTGATTGCAAGTCTAACTCCACCGCGTATTTGGCAATGCCATATGGGTCTTCTGGTCTCGGATCGAGGTCTTCAACCATTGGGGTTTGCCCACTCCCGTATACCGCGATCGAACTCGTGAACACAAACCGTTGCACTGTCTCCGCCTTTATTGACGCATTAATCAAGTTCATCGAACCCAGAAGATTGTTTTCATAGTTAAAGCGCCGAATGAAATGTGACAATCCTTCTGCAGCGTACGCGGCTAAATGATACACGTACGTAAAGCGATGATCAGAGAACAAGCGCTCCACCAACTCGTAGTCCGTTACCGAGCCGTGGACAAACTGAACCGAGGGCGGTAGGTTATCGAGGAATCCTCCGCTTAAATCGTCCAGAACGACCACGTCATGCCCCAGCATCACACAATGACGTGCGACATGGGATCCAATAAATCCAGCACCGCCAGTTATGAGAACGTTCACGCGTCATGCCCTCTTGCGCCGTTGCTAGATACTAATGGGCTCGTCAGCATTGCGCACAACGCCGAGACGATACGATGAGCACTTCGTCCGTCCACTTGGCCAAATATCTGTTCGACAATGCGTCGCCGCCCGTCCTTATCTAGCTCAGGTTGTTTCAGGTAGGTAGTGATTTTGTCTCGCAGGTCGTTCGAAGACGTTGCGATCTGTACCGCCCCCACTCGTACGAGATGCGAGACATGCGTGTAACTGTAATACCGTCGCACAGAGCGGTCGTACGGTAGCTCTCCACAGGGATCATACCCGAGAGAGATGACCGGGCGATCGAGAATGGCAGCATCGATTGACAACGTCGAACCGATGTTGACCACGACAGAGGCGTCGCGCAGTAACGCGACGAGATGGGTCAGGTCGTTCTGTGGCAGGTCCCACATTAGCGCGCTATTACGGACAGGCGGAAGCTCGATCTTCACTCGCGGCGAGGCAAGTTGCAGATATGGCTCAATAGGAATTTTGTACGGGCCTGACACCGCTTGAGGATGGAGACGAACCCACAACTGGCATGGCACGCCGAGCGCATCAGTTTCAACCCATCGGGCGATATCTTTCACGAACTCCACTTCATCGGAGAGATTGCCTCCGTGACTGGATCCATAGAACAGCAGGTGGCGCTGTGGGTCTAACCCTAAACGCCGTAGGTTTTCCGCCCGCGACCCGAAGCGGTCAGCGTGCGCAAATACATCATGTACAGCTGTCCCCGTCTTGATAATGCGGTCTGCAGCAATCCCTTGCAAGGTAATCGCCTCATGTCGCATGTGATCACTCCAGACGAACAGACGGTCGGGTGACGGATTGACAACACCTTTTGAGGAGAGATTATCCCAGCTCAGGATTGCTGCAGCCACGGGAATGCGTCGACGCACCGCAAGATGAAGCAAGAAAGCGTCTTGCTTCTCGTACCCTGGGCTCCCGAGCAACATGAGATCAAACGGTCTACGGGCAACAATAGTCTCAAGATCGCGATCTCGGAGTATCAATTGTTCCCAGCGAAGAAGCTTTCGCCGAAGCCAGGGAACTTGTCGCAGAACACGATTGGTGGCGTGCGTCATTAACGCGACCCCCCAATACCGACGCCGCAAATCCCTTCTTTTCTGTCGTAAGGTCGCCGTTGGCTCACTGTCGAGCAGTAAGTGTTGCCGGGCCACCCAATAGCGCCGCCGCAAGACCCCAGGGGTCAGGTTCACTGAGTGAAGCTCCACGCCAGCCGGTAACTCGTTGGCAAAACCTTCTCCACCGTGGGCCGGGCTCACAACAGCAACCTGGATGCCGCGGGCCTGCAACATGTCAACGATTCCGGAATGTACGAACTGGCGAAGCTGAAAGCCAGTCGGAATCGACACGAGAACATAGCGCCCAGACAGCGCTGACCGCCCCGTCTCATAGTTGACACAAGTAGGAGTTCGTATGCTTTGCACGGAGAGAGTCATCTCATCGCCTGTCGTTACTCATCTGCGCCATGCTTCTTCACGGTCTGTTTTTTTTACCTTTGTTTCAGGGTCATAGGGCGGGCGTCAGAAACAGTCTTTCAAGGACGAGGTGATAGCGTCCTTTCTTGTTGTACTTTCCGCTGCTGTCACATTGTTCCCGCGAAACAAGCTCACAAGACCGTATAGTAAAGTCGGTAGTGGCAACAAGCTGTTCGCATTTCGCGTAATTGAAATACGACTGGACCGTGTTCGCTTCGTGGATTCCGGTCACTTCTTCTTCTTCATAAAAATCCCGATAGTCACCGGCGATCAGGGATAGATACCCATATTTACGGGTGACACGGGCGAGCTCCTGCAGATTGTATTGGGCCGCCACAAACGGCATAGAATCGAGGACTCCACAAGACACGAAGAAGTCAAACTCACCGTCGCAAAACGGGAGCCGTTGGTTAGGCGTGATAACTGTAAATCTATCGGCAATTCTCGGTCCACTCCTCCGGGCGTAGGTTTGGGCCTGATGAATGGCCACCATCGAGATGTCCACACCATAGGCATCAACTCCAAATTCATGGAGCAACCGCACCCCAGCACCGATCCCGCACCCGAAATCGAGCGCCGTCAACGGTTGGTGCTGGCCTTCAATCAGGTCGACAAAGGTATCGACACCGGTTCGCTTCCGAATATAACGGTTCAGAAACTTCACCAGCTCTTCATGGGGATAAAATATATAATTTTCCTTCCGCATGTAGCTGCTATTCCACGGTTCCACCTTGTCATCACTCATGGGAGTTCTCTGTCCTGCACACCGAGGGAAATGCTGTTGCCATACAAGAGCTGGCAGACTTGCCTTGCCAAGAAGATCTCGCTTTTCTCGAGTGATTCGACCGTGCAGCCGCCAAGATGGGGAGTAATCAAGAGATTCTTGTGGGTCTGGGCATACCTCACTAATGGATGACTCTCCATCCCTTCTGCACGTTCCCTGCAGACCACATCAACCGCAGCCGCCCGTAAGCGTCCCGTTCCTAATGCCGCCACGAGCGCAGCTTCGTCTATTAACTCGCCGCGCGCCGTGTTGATCAGGTAGGCGCCTTGCTTCATTTGGGCAAACTCGCGTTTGCCAAAAAACCCGTGCGTCCGATCCGAGAGATTCACATGGAGTGTCACAATATCGGCTGTGCGCAGCAGGTGGTCAAGAGACACCCTCTCGTCACCACCCTGCAACACAGTGGGGTCGATATACGGATCCGCGATCAAGACCCGTGTGTCGAGCGCGCGTAGATAGCGTCCCACAATTTGTCCTAACCGACCATAGCCAACAATCCCCACGGTTTTCTGATAGAGTTCATTTCCTTTGAAAAGATCACGATTCCAACCCCCATCGCGCACGTGTGCTACCGCTGCAGGGATATGGCGGAGTAAGACAAGCATTAAGGCGAGTGTAAGTTCCGCAGTCGCCCGCACCTCACGTAGGAAGTCAGTGTGGTCTCGAAGTGACACGATATGGATACCGCGCGCGTGGGCCTCCTCAAGGGCGATATGGTTGAGGCCAGTCGTCGGCGTCGCGATAACTTGGAGACGTCGTGCTGCTGTCAATACCTCTGCATCGATACGATTTCGGAGGCGAGTCCACAACACCTCGGCCCGTTCGATACAGACCAACAACCTCTGCCGATCGAGGTCGGCCACCACGACCTCACCGACATCGCTGAGCATCGTGCGGGCCTGGGGCGGGAATCCATCAGCTTCAGCTATCAAAATTCTCGGTTTACACGGAGGTAGCATACTTGAGCATCTGTTCAGCAATGAAGAGGTCAAACGGAGAGTCGATATTACACGCCCGTTCCGCAGGAACGATCCAAGCCCGACAGTCTTGTCCCTTCAACGAGTTCTGCTCCATAACGACCGAGCGTCGCGTGAGATACACTGATCCCTCCCGAAGGTAGAGTTTATCCAAATCCTGTCGTCGCTGCCCTTCAAACCGTTCGGCGAAGGGCGGATCAACAACCCGTCCCTCAGTCGTCAAGACCTTCATACGGGCAGGATGTTTTTCGCCAACATCGACAAAAGAGATCACCGAATCCGCCCCTGTTTGCGCAAGCAGTGCGATCGCACCGTCAATGTCATCAGCACGGCGCAAGGGGCTGGTTGGCTGTAAAATAAACACAGCGTCATACCGCTCGCCATCGGCTTCGAGTCTCCGCACGACATCCTGTACAACAGGAATCATAGGCGTATCGTCACGGGCAAGTTGCGATGGACGCAGGAATGGGACCTCCAGGCCATAGAGCTGGCCCACACGGGCTATTTCTTCATCCTCGGTCGAGAGCACCGTTCGTGTCAACCGCAAGGCCGACGATGCGGCCTGCGCAGTATACGCCAGGAGAGGTTTTCCTAATAACAGGGCGATATTTTTTCGCGGAATTCCCTTGGACCCACCACGAGCTGGAACTATTCCGAGCGTCCTCATAGCTCTTTATTCCGCCCAAATTCTAGGAATCTCAGACCATCCGTCCTCGCGCCCGATCACCCGAGCCATTCAGAGAACGGTTGTCAGTGTCACCCACGGTGCAGAGTTCTCTTCGCACCGACGTGCATGAATCACAGCTCATGAGCCGTCACTAGTGAGGTTATACGCAGCTCGCCCGTTTACCCGCCCCAGGGGTTGTGGGTCTTCCGACGTGTACGATTCCGTAACGTGTGGAGACCGCTCCCTGATCGACACTGTCCCTTGGGGACTGTCATCATAAACATAATGCAAACGTTTCTGCACATAGGGCGAGAGTTGAGCCAGTGCCGCGGCAATACGGTTCGCGACATTGCCATCGCCATACAAAGTACTGGCCGTATAAAATCCATGTGCGAGCTGGGAGTGAATCGCCTTAGCCACCTCGTCTGCGATGGGGGGAACTCGTACGACATGCTCTCCTGCTTCCCGCCCTTCCTGTCGCTGTCCGACGAGAACGATCGGTGTACCAAAATAACTTGCGTCACGAACAAAGCTACTTGAATTTCCCACCGCACAGGCGGTGTTCGCTAGCACCCGGAGATACTGTTCGGGGCTCAGATTCGTCAGTGCTCGTAACCAAGTAGAGTCTCGCTGATCACGGAAGACCCGTACCGCTTTGCTAATGTGATCAGCGCCAGCATCAATGTTGGGCCATAACAGGATCGTTTGCACCCCTACATGCTGCAATCCCTCCAACACCGCTTCCATTTGCGCCCGCTCCCCTCCGTATTCAGTCGTGGTCGGATGAAAGAGAACGAGGAGAAAAGGCTTGTCGACGTCGATAACCGCACCACTCCCGCGGCTGTTAATCACTTCGGGTAACAACGTACGGTCAAGTCCAAAAGCGATGTCACTACTTGGACAACCAATAGTTAACACGGTGTGGGGTGATTCTCCCATCCGCAGCAAGTACTCAGCCGAGCGCCGCGTGCTAGGAAAGTGAAAGTGAGCAAATTTGGAGATGGCGTGCCGCGCGCTTTCGTCAATCGAGCCAGACACCTCCCCACCCTGAATGTGGGCAATACAGACATTCATGTATGCGGCAGCAATAGCGGCGGCAAGCGCTTCATAACGATCACCGATCAGAAGGACCAGATGTGGTTTGAGTCGTTGAAACTCGCTGGCGAACTCGACAACCCCAAAACCTACCGATTTTGCCATGGTCGCCGGCGTCGATCCCTCAAGTTCGAGGTAGACCTCGCCATCAACCTGGAACCCATCTTCCCGCACCACCTGTACCGGTTGGTGGAAACGCTCCAGCACCATTGTTCCTGCAGCAAGCACTTGCAGCTCCAGGGCGGGATGCGTGGTAATCGCGCGCATGACCGGCTTGAGTCGCCCATAATTCGCGCGGTCCACCAAGACGACGCAGACTTTCCGACGTTGGGAACTCGTCACGGCATCTCTCCACAGGTCAGGGGGTGTCTGTTCCCCGCGGGGCATCCTTACAGTCCACACGACGTAAAGCAAATACATCCCCGTAGGGTTGATTTGCCCCAACCTCGGTGGAAAACGCACAGGTAAAGTCGAGCCGCTGCAGCAGACCCACAGCAGCCCGCGTGAAGGACTCGTGTTTGCCATACGGATAGCAAAACGGCCATATGGCCTGCGGGCGGAGCTGCTCAAGGAGCAGACGTTGACACGTCTGTAAATCGTCCGCTAACTCATCCGCAGATAGCGTCGCGAGCGGTCGATGCTGGTGTGAATGCCCACCCACGACCATTCCTGCCGCTTGCATTTGCTGTGCTTCGCGCCAGTTAAAGTACAGGTCCTGCGAAAATTGTGCTTCAGTGGCAATCTCGTCCTCGAACAGCGACCGAAGTACCTGGTCGCGGATTTTCCAGTCTATGACAAAGTTGAACAGATACTTGAATGAGGCAACTTGTTGGGAATCCCATCGATACGTCCGCTGAGCAATGTCAGAGATCCCGGCGTCCTCGTGCCACGCATGGGGGGCCGCGTCCCGCAGTCGACCCACAAACGCCGCTTGATAACGATCAATCCCTTGCACTGCCATCAAAAAATGGTTCATGTGCACGGACGCGACCCGACGGTCTTGTACACAGGAAGTAATGACGAAGAAGGTTCCCTGAATCCCATGCTCGACCAACAGAGGGACGACATCAACATAATGCTCTCGTAGCCCGTCATCAAAGGTGAGCAAGCAGAGGTCCCGGCGGGGCATAAAGGTTCCGGCGAGAAACGCCAGGGCGGACTCCAGGGTCGCCATCTCGTAGCGCTCACGAAGTGCGGTGAGTTGTCGTCGGAAATCTTCCATAAGCATGCCGTGAATCCTGGGAAACGGGGTATGCGGAAGATCGCGGATATAGTGGTACATCACAACGTGCAAAGCTGTCGGCATGACACACACTTAATTCGGACGGTCCTGATCTGCATCCGACTTGGTCCAATACCATACACAGTGCGGCTCGATCGAACAGGGTGGTGCACCATCGCGCGCGAACACCGCGCTCAGGATGCGTCCACCTTTATCATCGAGAGGTTGGAAGCGCGAGGGAATGCGGTGGCCGTCAGGATGATTCGCTACTCCACAAAAGCCGAATTCTTCCAGCCACATCCGCATCTCGCCATGAAATCCATAGTAGTCTGCTCCTACAGCATCGGCTTCCGTTAGCTCGCACAGGAAGCGGACCAATAAGGCTTCGGCGTTGCGCCGGGAGGTCGGCAGGAACTCGACTAATCTACCGAAGCGATCTATTTCAGTGCGTCCCTGAGGCGTAGCCCGCAGAATGGTTTCTAGCCGCCAGACCGCCAACCCGGCATGCTCACCATCCGGAATCACAATGAAACGATAGGAGAAGACCGGGTGATGGAGATACCGCCACGAAAGATAATGGTGGTCACGTGCCGCGCCGACTGTGCGGGTGGCAAACTGTGCCCAGTGGTCATCCCAATCCGCGGGCAAGGTGTCATACGCTCGCGCTGAAATCGATGGCACCTCCGTAATGGTAAACCGGCGAGCCACCACCGTCGCCCGATCTATTGACCAGTCAGGATTGGCGAGCCGTAATAGTGCCGTCATCCGCCCCTCGGCTTTGGGAAGAACGATAACGTTGCGGGGGATCTCTTCCAGGACGTGCCAACGAAGGACACGGTAAATCGCCGCGATGCCGGGATTGACCCCAAAGGCGATCGTGGTGTTATACGGAGACTGACGTAACACGCCAAGAAGCTGAAGGGCCGCCGGGCCGCGACGATATTCTGCTCTTACCACATAGTTTGCTAGCCACGCTCCACGTAACGAACGACCAAGCAGGTTGAAACGAAACGGGATCGTTCCCAAGATACCGATGAGCCGGCCCTTGTCTTCGGCAAGGATAACACTGTAGCCATCATGCTCGAGGAGATCCGTCCGGGCAAACGTCCACTCGAAAAGTCGCGGACTCCGAACATAGAC
Organism: Binatia bacterium; assembly: GCA_050187625.1. Lineage (GTDB taxonomy): Bacteria > Desulfobacterota > Binatia > Bin18 > Bin18 > JBFWXH01. The sequence goes on along the minus strand of JBFWXH010000011.1, from coordinate 62,367 downwards.
ATGATCCTTCGCCCAATGCTCGTCAAGGAACCGACTGATCTTGCCATATTCATCGGTTCCTGCGTAGCGAAATTCCAGCGTCATAGATGAGTCTCGCTCGCAACGAGTTTTTCGCCAAGCACCCCGGCAATCACGCCCACAGACACCAGTTGCTCGATTTCTTCGGGAGTAAACTGAACTGCAAATTCCTGCTCGACAGCCAGCACGATACTCAGGTGGCGAAGCGAATCCCAGCGTTTCAGGGTTTCGGGAGAATCATGCGGTCCGATCGTTTCTACCGAAAGAGACAAGACGTCAGCAACGATGCGCTGAACTCGCGCCAGCGTTGACACGTTCATCGTGCAGTCTCTCCCGATAAACGAGTGTCGAGTTGAATCCAGTCCGGGCAACGAACCTCAGCATCACCAAGGTCAAGAGACCAGAGCGTTCCCTCGTTCCGTTCCACGATGTCCGTGAAGTTATGCTGCGGATAGAATAATTTCGCCGGGGCATTCTTCGGAGTCGGCAAGAACCAGCCCTGGAGGTAGCACGCACCCGCGCCACGCGCCTGTTCGACCGCGAAGGCGAGCAACGCCGTTTCCACGGTCCGCCCGATAATACGACAACTGAGCAGGAACGTATCGATCTCCCACGTCACCCCACCGTTGTGAAGGATCATCACGCCAACCACGCCATTGTCACCAAAACGATCTTGTACCCGCACGGCATAGACATTCCAGGTCGGACTCCCCATCATTTCGTTAATCTGTTGGACTGAGTAACGTCGCGTCGTGAGATTCCATTGATTCGTTTTCTGCGTAAGCTGGGCTACACGGCCTGCCGTTTCAGGAGTCGGCGTCGCGACAGTCACTTTCTGTTGCAGAGATCGATAGAACTCCTCCAGTGACAAGGCACTGCGCGCAAAGGCCCGGCGTTGCCGTTGTTCCGAGTAATATCGTCCACGATCCCGGTCTTCAGCCGATAACGTGAGCCGTTCGAACACGAAACTTTCACGCACAGCCTGTGCATACCCATGCGGGTTGTCTGGCAAGTCAATCACGGTCACTTCCGGCAGCGCCGTACGTACTCGGTCCCGTTCACCGGGGTTGTCGTCAACAAAGGCCAACGCCTCTATCCCCACATTTAGCTCGTCGGCAATTTCGCGAAGATTCTGGGCTTTGTCCTCCCAGTTGATCCTCACGGCAGCAAAATGCTCTGGTCGCAGGAGCATCCCTGGGTGATGGTCGAGCACAGCAACAGCGTCACTGTGATTATTCTTACTACAGATGGCAAGCAATACGCCCCGTCGGTGGAGGTCAAGCATAACTCGTTGTAAGTTCCGATAGAGACACCCAGGGTACTCAGGACCAACCTGAATCCCGTCGATCCCAACCTCGCCAACAACACTCCCCCACAATGTGTTATCAAGATCGGTAACAAGCACTTTGCAAACACTGCCAGCCAGCGTTTGCAAAACGCGTTGCCATTCCTTACTCATATACACGAGTTTAGCGGCCGCGATCGGCATGCGCAGGGTGAGCCATTTTTGTTCATCGTGCCATGCCAGATACCCATGACGTGCAACCAGCGCGTCATAATCCAGAACATAGACTCCTGGAAGGCGTCCCGCTACCTGTTGGATAGCTCGATTGATTTGGCGAATCGCGGACACTTGACCTTCGTCATGCTGCCAATCCAGGATACCCCAGCTTGGGAATGGCGGAACTTGCAGTGTATGAATCACTAGCGAAGCCGGACTACGAGACCGAAACACCTCGATCCACGCACAGAAGTTCTCGGTCACGCGCGCGACTTCAGCCGCGACCTCCGCGGAAGAAAGATCGGCATACCGTTCCCATAAGTCTGGGGTCACATCGCGGGTTTGTACAGCCAGCACAGTAACGTCAGGGGCAGACGTGTAGCACTGACTCGACGCATCCAACAGTTCTTGCGCATAGGCATTGAAGTCTCCCAGACATACCGTGAGATCGAGCCCGTTCACCAACGATCCGGCACGCAGCAAGGGGATCGCCGGTTCAATCGTAAAGGAGCGAAGCATCGTCACTCTATAGGGGCGCAGAAAGATGTGCGACCGGAGACGTTCATAGCACGACAGCACGTAGCTCGCGGTTGCCGAGGTGGGCTGTGCCAGCCACAACTCACGCAAAGCGTTCTGGGCTGGCACCCATCGTCCCTCTCTAAGAAACGAGTCAATTTCGCTTCGCCAGTTTCGTTGACTGTCCATTGCTAGCGTCTCGATTCGCGTCTACAGATGGGGACATGGGTGCCTGAGACCGGCGGACGGCCTTCGCCGTCACTGATTCCAATCTGTGCCCAACATCGGTTCGTGAGAGCCGTATCACATCCGTGTGTATTTGCGCCCGTCTCGCTCGTACAGCGTATTTTAGTCCGTCAAATTTGCTTCTTGCAGCAGCTCATCGGCTTTCACCGCCGTGCGTAACGTTCGTCCGATCAGTGCGGGCAAGCGACTGGCAGGTATTCCGTTCCCGGGTTTCTTAACAGTCAGATGTTCTTCACGTAGCACTGTTCCAACCGGAAGATCTTGACGTGGCACCACACTTTTGGTGAACAAATCGCGTAATGGGGCTAACTCGGCGGCCAGCACGTCCTTGTCGACTGGGTGTGCCTTCATTTTCTCGATGTAGCGGATTCCGTTGACCAATTGCCGAAGCTCGGCGGTAGTTATTGAAGCCGGGACGTCAGGCCCGAACATCTCTCGACTCAAGGTCAGGTGGACTTCGAGTACGTCAATACCCAGGGTCGTAGCGGCCAAGCCCGGATATATCGTTCCTGAATGATCAGAAAGTCCGACTCTACATTCATAGCGATCACGAAAAACCGTGAGCATATTGAGGCCTATTTTTTCCGGCGGACATGGATATGCCGAGGTGCACTGGAGGACCGTCAACGGCAGCCCCCGAGACAGAATTGTAGCGACGGCTGCGTCGACCTCGTGCAACGGACTCATGCCGGTAGACAGAAAAATAGGCAGCCTGGTGGCAGCCATACGATCGAACAGTTGCGGTGTGCTCACTTCTCCGGAAGCAACTTTCCATGCCGCTACCCCAACGCGGGTCAGTAACTCGACCGCTTCCACCGAGAATGGCGAACTCAAAAAAAGGAGTCTCCGCTCATCCGCGTGTCGCTTGAGCCCAGCCCACTGTTCCTCGGTAAACTCCATGCGCTTCCAGTAATCATATCGTGTTGCATCTTGTCGACTGAACTTGACACGCCACGGCTCGGTGGGGGTCGATTCCGCTGCAGCCAGATGTGTTTGAAACTTCACCGCATTGGCGCCAGCTTGTGCTGCAGCATCAATATAGGCATGGGCCATCCCAAGACTTCCGTCGTGCGCCTGTGCGATCTCAGCCACAACCACGCACGGAGATGTATGGTCCTGCGCACGTACCGAACTCGGTGGTCCCCCTGCTTCACGACTAGACATGACCAGTGACATAGGTGTTTCCTTGTAGCATACCATCAGCGCGTGAGAATCCCTTGGACCCGACGTGCGAGCCGTAACGAGAGTGACTGTTGCTGAGCAAGGTGCCAGACCCACCCAGTCACGACGGCAATCGGCGCCAACAGCTGAAATAGCACTTCCTTCAACAAGCGCGTGCGATGTAGAGTTCCGAACGTTACCACATGAGTCGTCACCGCACGCAACCGTTGTCGTAGGCTCACACGACGGATACGCACCAGATAATAGCATCCCATGAACAATACGACCCAACACTTCCGTCGGGGCAGGCCGCCAGCGCGGAGTAGGTTCCGAACTGTGAGTGGAACCGGAGCATACATAGGATGGGAACTCGGCAGCAGTTGACGTTCTCGACAGATCATCATGGGGGCTCTCGTGTAGACGACGCGACCTAACAGGCACATCTGGAGGCACAGGAGATAATCCTGGCCGTAGCAGCTCCCCAACCATCCTTGAAGGAGGGCGTGCCTTCTATACAAGCCGTAGAGGATCGCGTTATGCGTAACCTTTTCCGTAAAGATGCGAATCCGCGTGCTCGCATCGTCTGCTGACAGCTCCATCTCGTTCAGAATGGGAAATAGTTGCGGGCGTTCGGTTGGTTCGACCAGAATCAGCCCATGCGCCATTACCGCCTGGGGGTCAGCCAACAACACTGTCAAGCAGTCTTCGACCGCAGTCAATGGGCGAAGATCATCAACTGCGGCCCACATGAAGTAGTCACCCCTCGCAAGGGCTAACACGTGACGAAAGTTCGCATAGACCCCAACGTTCCGCGGATTCCGATGATAGCGAACGCGTGCATCTTTATTTGCATACTCGCGGCAGATCTCCTCTGTATGGTCGGTTGAGGCATTATCTGCGATCACGACTTCTAGATGAGGATACGTCTGAGCGAGGAGCGCATCGAGTCCTGCGCGAAGAAACGTTTCGCCATTGTACACCGGCACTCCGATAGACACTAGAGGTTGTCGTTTCGTCAGGAAGATACTGTCAGGCATCTGAGATCCTTACTCAACTAATCGGATAGTCAGCGGTATGCGGTATCCGTGCATTCGCAGTATCGGGCTGGTGTGCGTTCTGTTCGTGCTCCGACCTTGGCGTGAGCCGACGGTACAGCTTCTCCAGAGCTGCCGCGATGCGCCGGTGCCCCCGTGCGTTCCAATGTCCATCCTCGAGAATATGATCGTCGAGTTGCAGACAGTCCTTTCCCGCTACAAAACAGATGGACAATTTGCGACAGATCGCGCCAATCTTCTCATCAGGCAAATGCCTGTGAAATCCTTTGGGGTCGCCAAACTCGGACATGGCCGCGTCCCAGTCCGATGGCGAAAATTGGGCGAGGTGCGGGACTGTGACAACGACTAACGTGCCCTCCGCCCGGTCGCAGACTTCTTTTCCTTGCTGTAACAGGAATTCGCAGGCTGCGTAGGCGCGTTCACTTAACAGCGTGGTCCCGAACGCCGCGACATACCGTCCTTTACGTAGGCGCGCATGGTCACGCTCGGCGTTATACAGCCACTTCGCTGGGTTCACGTGGGTCGTGGTGATTTCCCATTGCGTCGCGCCGTTGGTCGTCCTCACAAACGGCGCGGGGTAACTCTGCATATTCATCTGTAAATTGTCGTAGAGATCATTGCCTACGCAAATGAACCAGACAACCAACTTTTTCCGGAGCTGTGGAGCTAATTTTTGCATCCACAAGAAACTTTGCACCATGTTATAACCTGGCGCACCGATGCCCTTCATCCGCACGGTCCGATCCTGGTCTGTAAACAGCGAGTTTTCGTCTATCCCGTACCCAAAGACGTACGAGTCTCCGAAGATGACGACCTGGCTCTCCTCGATCGTCGCTTTCCCGCGCCATCCCAACGCGTCAGTTTTGACATGGAAGCTTCCTGCAATAAAAGAGCAGAATACATCGAGATTGGCCTTCGGTTTCCAGCCCATGAGGGGATCGAACTCAATAATCTGATTCCAGGGGACTGACAATGGACAGAAGAGACGAGAGCCCGCCCGCGTAAGCGCCGACACGAGCCAAAAGGGCAGACCGCAAATCACCATCGGCAGGGCGAGGAGAAGCCCACTCACGGTTGCAAGCGTGACACGGAGGAACGTAAAGGGATTCATGCTCGCACCTCAGTCTTAGAAGAGGGTATAGATATCTGCCGGGACCTCGTGTTCTCGCCCATCATCGAAGAGCCACAATAAGACGACGAACGGCAATACCCAGCATGCCCATCGGTTACCTGGCCTGAAAGCCCACAGACACAACTCCGTAATCCAACCAGTCTGAGACGTATGCGTCATCAGGTGAGAAAACTGGCTGTGATAGGCTTCACGGGCAAGCGGCAGTCGCGGGACCCACGACGACTGCATCGCTCCTGGGTGACTCAACTGAAGAGTTGCTCCCTGTCGTCCGAGGGCAACAACCACAAGGTAAAAACAGACACCCATCACCGCGAAACTCCCCATTCGGGCCACGCGCCCAGCCACAAGGTTGTAGACACGATAGGGTTTAGAGGCAACGACGGGCCAACGCATACCAATCCACACAAGGGTACCCGCCCCGAGCGCGCATCCGCCGAGCCCCCACGGAAAGCGCACGGGGAGAAAGAGAATGCCCGCAACCATGAGGCTGAGGCTCGTCACTAACCAGAAACTTTTGAGATAGGCGGGGCGCGGTGCCGGAAGTGTTAACATTGCACTCTTAATCCAACCCGTATTGGGATTTGTAGAGTTCTGCATCCTGAAGAAGGTATGAGGGTTGAGCATCCTTGAACAACAAATGATTCTCTAGAACCAGGCAGTCGATGTTCGTTGCCATGAAACAGCGGTACGCATCTTCTGGCGTACAAACAATCGGTTCACCCCGGATGTTAAAACTCGTATTGACGATCACCGGACAGTCCGTCAACTCATAAAAACGACGTATGAGACGGTAGAAACGACCGTGACGCTCGGGGTCTACGGTTTGGACCCGGGCGGAATAATCGACGTGCGTGACAGCCGGGATATGCGAGCGCCGGACCGCCACTCGCACCCGCAGATCGGGATCTTGCATCTTTCGCTTATCGTCAGCACTGAGGGGCGTTCGCCAGTCGTCGCGAACCGGTGCCACCATCAGCATATATGGGCTATCTTCGCTTGGCTGCATTGCGAATACGTCACTGACGTGCTCGCGTAGCACGCAGGGTGCAAAGGGACGAAACGATTCGCGAAACTTAATTTTCAGGTTCATCTGCTGCTGCATGTGCGGAGATCGCGCATCACCGATAATACTGCGGCTCCCCAAGGCTCGCGGACCATACTCCATCCTGCCGTGAAACCAGCCAATGATCCGCTCTTGCGCCAGTAACGCCGCAACCCGGTTAACTAAGTCTTCCTCGTCGGCGACGTACTCATAGTGGGCACCGATGGAGTCAAGATACAAACTGATCGTGTCATTCCGAAATGCCGGCCCCAGCAGTGATCCTTTTTGGCTATCATGCGGATGGGGCAATCGCGAGTGCTTAAGAAAATGATGCCACACCAGGAACGCGGCGCCGAGGGCACCGCCCGCGTCGCCAGCCGCGGGCTGCACCCAGATAGACTCAAAGGGACCTTGACGCAATAACTTCCCGTTGGCAACGCAATTGAGCGCGACCCCACCCGCCATGACTAAGTTGCGCATCCCCGTCACGTGATATGCGTGCATGGCCGCGTTCATTACGGCTTGTTCGCAAACCGCTTGAATCGATGCGGCAAGATCCATATCTTTTTGCGTGAGGAATCCTTCCGGCTGCCGTGGGGGACCACCAAATAGATGGTGAAATTTTTCCGAGGTCATTGTCAGGCCGTGGCAGTAATTAAAATAGGACATATCAAGCCACAGAGAGCCATCGCCGTGCAGCGTAACAAGTTTTTCGAGGATAAGATCAACGTAGCGAGGCTCGCCGTATGGAGCGAGGCCCATGAGCTTATACTCGCCGGAGTTCACCTTGAAGCCGGTATAATACGTGAAGGCTGAATACAGCATCCCTAGAGAATGAGGAAACCGTACTTCGCGTAGCAGTTCTATGGTATTTCCTCGCCCCACCCCAAACGAACTGGTTCCCCACTCACCGACTGCATCCAAGGTGAGTATCGCCGCCTCAGCAAAAGGCGATGGAAAAAAGGCGCTGGCAGCGTGAGATTCATGATGATCAGTAAAATACAGTTGACCACGGAACGGACCGTCCAGGCCCGCCAAAATTTCTCGCGGGAGATGCAATTTTTGCCGCGCCCATAAGGGTATCGCCTGCCGAAACGCTCGAAACCCGTGCGGGGCAAAAGCACGGTACGTCTGTAACAGTCGCTGGAACTTGACGAACGGCTTCTCGTAGAACACCACATAGTCGAGGTCATGCGTGGCAATCGCACCTTCAGCCAGACAATAGGCAATGGCATTCCTCGGAACTCGGGCGTCACCTTTGCGCCGAGTGAACCGCTCCTCTTGAGCGGCGGCAACAATCTCTCCATCGCGGAGCAGTACCGCCGCGGAATCATGATAGAAAGCCGATATGCCGAGGATGTAAGTACTCACGATCGTTCTCTCTGGCGTTAAGAGAGGATGTAGGCCGTCGCGCTACTCCGCTGCTGCAGCGCCGTAGGCATCGTAGTAGGAACGATAGTACGCATACTTGGGATTGCGAACATCAATCCCGTTAAGAACGACCCCGACCAGACGCGCGCGGACCGCATCCAAACGTTCGCGGAGGAGGCGTACCATCGGTACCGTAGTCTTTTGTCCATTAATGACGACGACGACGCCATCACTGAGGGTCGCGAGGACGGCAGCATCACTGACAACCACCACGGGAGGTGAATCAATGAGAACGAAGTCAAAAGTCCCGCGGAGGTCAGCGAGGCCTTCTCGCATCTGTAAGGAGCTGAGAAGCTCGACCGGATTGGCAGGCACCTCACCACGGGACAGCAGGGACAGTCCGCGTACGGAAGTTTGCTGTAAGCAGGCGTGAAGAGACCGATGGTCGCTCAAAACATTACCGAGGCCTTGCTCATTTTCCATCTGTAGAAGGGTATGGCAGTTTCCTTTGCGAAGGTCAGCGTCAACCACCAACACATTATAATCGTTCTGCGCCAAAGAAATGGCCAGATTCAGAGTCGTCACGGTTTTGCCTTCGTCAGGGTGGGCACTGGTTACGAGCAGCACCTGTGGTGGTGGCGCCTCTTGGGCAAACAGCAGGGCAGTACGAATCACAGAATACGATTCCGAGAAGGCAGAAAGTCGTGGGTGAAAAACTAGCAGCTCCTCAGCAGGAAGCCGGTTGTGCTCCTTCGCGACCACAGGACTACGACGGCCTATCGAGAAGCGCGCCGATCGGCTCGCAGGAGACGACGACTGAGGGAGAGACCGCAGATCAGGAACGACTCCCAAGGTGGGAATCCCAGCAACCTGCCAGACTCCCTCTGGAGTTTCAATGATCGTACTAAAATATTCAGCGGTGAACGCTATACCCATGCCTAGCATCAGCCCAACAACCGCGAGAGCAAAGAGATTGCGGCCCGCTGATGAGGCAACGCGAGATCCGGGTAGCGCCTCTTCGGCAACATCAATATTGGAGACCGCTGTCGTATTTGACACATTTGTCTCGTTGATCCGTTGTAAAAGCCGTTCGTAGAGCACCCCGTTAGCCTTCGCCTCTTGGTCCAGTATTGTGTATTCAATTCCCATTTTTTTGAGATTCAAGGCTGATTGTTGTTCCCGGCGTGTCTCTTCCTCTAAGGTCTCCTCTCTCGAGCGCGCGACAGCATAATCGGCGGCGATCCCACGTTGTATGGCGGCGATCTCCTTATCTAAACGTTGCCGTGTTTCCATCACTTGCTGATTCAGTTCCCGGATATTTGGATGTTCCGGTTTGAAGAGGAGGGACAGACGGGCTAACTCGACTTCATGGGTATCGAGTTGCGCTTTCAGTTGTTGAATCCGTGGATTGTCGATGATTTTGGACAGATTTCGTGAATTTTGATCCTTGATTGCCCGATAAAGAGACTCTACTTCGATCCGCTTATCCCGCGCATCAACGAGCCTGCGGTTAAAATCGAGCATTCTACTCGCCACAACATTATCGTTCCCCTCTAGAGACACCACACCATGCTCTCGACGAAATGCATCGAGGGCATTCTCTGAACGTTCAAGTTTCGCTTTTACATCGGCGAGTTTCTTCTCGAGAAAGTCTCGTGCCTCTTTGGTCAGTTCGAAACGCGTTTCAATGTTCGTGCGTATGAAGGCGGCGGCGTGAGCGTTGGCCAGTTCCTGCGACAGGTGCGGATCGAGCGTCGTAAACGTGATGCGGACAAGCCGCGTATCGCGTATCGGATCGATGCTAAGCAGTGCCAAGTAACGGCTGACGAGTCCCTGCATTTTGCTTTCGGCTTCACTGGCATCATCACCAGCTCGTGGTACCGTGAGAGGCGTTTGTCCCGGAGGCCTCATAATAGTCACAATAGCTGAAATCAGAGATCGTACAGCAGTAGTAACGTACGACTGTAGTCGACGAAGAACAGGAACAGAACTCTCACGCAAGAACGCCGGATGTGAACTCAGACGACGCTCGACGATGACCTTCTTAGCAAGGCGGTTGCTTTTGAGAAGCTCGAATTGGGTCTTGTAGTAATCATAGCCACCATTCCCAGTGTATTGAATATTGACTGCTTCATTCACGGTCCCCAGCGGATTTTGTGGTTCGATTTTAAGGGTTGCACTAGCCCTGTACTTAGTGGTGGTCGGAAACAACGCCAAGATCCCGACAAAGAAGACAAGCAGAGATATACTCAAAACCAAACGGCGTCGTTTATTGACGATATTCAAGTAATCGCGTAGGTGCGCCTCTTCCTCATCTGTCACAAGGTCGTAGCCTCTGTGGGCACTGTCCGGGAGCGGCGCCGTCTGTCGCGGCGTTATATCTCTCATACTTTTTCGTTCCCTTAGGGAAAAGGCGCTTCCATATTCCCAAACGACCATGCCAATACGAACAAATAAGGTTATTAGTAAGGCATCACTCGATCGAGCGAGACTCCTGTCACAATCACGCCAAGAAACCGTCTTACAAGATACTTGGGGGTACTTATTGGAACAACAATCACATCTTCAGCGTGGATCTCTGGGTCCGGGGCTCGCCCGCTCAAGATTTCGTCAAGGTCAACCGGAATACTCTTAGGGTTCGCGTCTCCACGATTACGAAACAACATCACCCCACTCATATTTGCCAGCTCTCTATCGACCCCACCAGCCGTAACTAATGCTTCAGCCACCGTGTAGCGACGGGTAAGAGGGTATGAGCCCGGGCGTCGGACAGCGCCGTCGACAAAAAAGGTCCCCGCTTCGGGAACCGTGAGCACATCACCAGCTTTGACAGGTAAGGTCAGGGCGCTCAGGTCCTCACCGTAGCCTTTCGTCAATGCGTGTAAATCTACTACGTAGCTCGTCCTCCCTGCAGGGTCATCACGATGCAGGTGTACCTGCCCACCTGCGTTTGTACTGAGGCCCCCAGCCAGCGCTAACAGGTCGATAACAGTCTTCGGCCCCGAGAGCTCAAATACTCCTGGCTTCAGTACAGCCCCGACAACAGCAACGCGCTGACTACGGTACTCTGTGACAAGTACTCTGATCTCGGGTTGGTGAATGTACCGTTCATAGAATCCACGCAGTTTCTGTTCTACTGTGGCTATGGTCATGTCCTGTACCGAAATTTCTCCGACTAACGGCAAGGTAATAGCTCCCTGTTGACTGACCCGCACGTCCATCGTTCGTGGGGTCACACTCCTCCTTCCCTCCGGTTTAGGAATATTCAGAATGGTAATTTGCAGCATATCCTCGGGACCAATTTGATAGGTTCGCGCCGCTGCAGAAGAGGATTGGGTTGTAGTCGATAATAACATCCGATTGATATCACTGAGCGGCGCTAAGGGAGATCCCTTGCCAGGGACAGTTCGTACGGCGTCATGTGGAGGTGTTACAGAGCAACCTATAGTGAAGAGGTTGATACTCATCAACACAACTATTGCTCGAGAACCTTTTTTCCAGTAAGTGTTCCTCACAAACAATGCCTGACAGCCAAAAATGGAGCGCGTCTCCATCTCGGTCGCTCATTGATCTGTACTTATCGTGGGAATTGTACTTTTCGGTTACAGGTGGAAGAGCAAGCGGGCCATCGTTAACGCCGCCACTCTCTCCTCAGGGTATTACAGCGGTCGCTTGGGGTGTTCATCGCCGACGAAACCTGTGTGTCCGTGACTCTTGTCTTTTTACCTCTCGCAATGCCGGTGGCGCATTCACTTCCACCCGACAGACGCCGCCTAACACTGCCTTGAGTTCCGTGAAAGAAACATCGGGACGTATCTTTGCCGCCGCCGGCAATTGCTCCCGTATTGTGTCACTCAGTTGGTCCTGAGTGCTGCCCCCGTATTGCGGTGCGAAGCTCTGTCCTGCCCGGTGCAGTCGCAGAAGTTTCTTCACAAACGTCGCCCCGACTCCGAACTGTTCTGCTACCTCCGCTATCGTTCTTCCACCCGACTCATAGGACTCAATCACCATACAACACAGATCTAAGGAGTATGCTTTCATAATTGCCGCCGCACACCTTTCTCTTATGCTACCCTGCATTTCACCCTAAGACAGCCAATTGCCCTGGTCTACTCATATTCTACCCATCTATTACTCCGGCACGGGGCCTACACGCTGCCACACATCAGCGACACGGGTCGGTTTCTCATAGCTCCGCCCTAGCGGTGCATTGCCACCGTCTTTGTTTCCCTTTGCCGTAGTCCGCACAGCCTTCGCGGATTGGCCTTGTTAGCCATAGCTCCGCCCTAGCAGTGCATCCTCATGGTTTTTGCACCGTCTTACGGTAGGCTTAGCGACGCCTACACAGAATTCAGACCGCCGGCCGCCAGTCGGTGGTGACGGCCTTCTTTCGGACGTAGGTACGGGGCAAATCGACCCGCACCAATGACGATAGAATCCTTAAGAGCACGGCAACGCGCTCTCCTCCCTTCAGCTCCTGGTGGAACAACGCGTCTAAACCCTGGAACGGGCCTGCAATAACCTCTAGTTCGTCACCAGGGTTCACAACTGGTGGTGATACTGCAATATAACCATCTACTGTGCGATCATGTAGGGTACGAATGATACCTTCATCGACGGGAATCGGTCCATGTTCCACGGAACTCACAACAGCCTGCACGCCGAAGAGCGTACGGACGACCGCGAAGTCTCGTCCCTCCTGACAATGAACAAACAGATAGCACGGAAACAACGGTTCGATGACATCCTTCCACTGACGGCGCACTATGCGTCGCTCCCGTAGCAGTGGCAAGTAATACTCCTTACCCAAGTCAAGCAATTGTCGACTGACCCACTGTTCTTTGTAACGTTGTGTCCGGATACAATACCAATGGCTCATATCTCGTAGCACTCTTTCTGTTATGTTTTCCAGGATCTACACTGAACGTAAACCTTCTCCTGCTGGTCAGGGGAATTGAGAGGAAACCCGGCCTATGCGAGGGAGTCAAATCTCCCCAACTCCGCTGTCGCTCATGATTGACCTCGCTGAGAAAACGCGTTACGCTGCACAAAGCAACGGGGCTCGGAAGCCAATGTTTATACAGCATTGGTGCTACTAGACGTAAAAATCTAGTGCATAAGATCGATTCTCTATGTGGCCCATTTGCCAAGATGTTCACCACATAGAGAACGTTATTCTGGCTCCCGTTGCTTTCCGTCAGTTCTTGTTCAATTTTTTTAGCCCATGATTCATGCCTCAAATTTCCGTATCAGTCTGGAGAAATAGTCAGAGTCCCTTTAGGACTGTATTTGATTGGGAAGTATGGGCCAAGTAACCCTGTTTCGAAGCCCCCATACTTGAGAAAATCAAGACGTTGAGACAACTTTCTCCCTCTCAGCACGCCTCGCGGTTTTGCGCGCAACGGAAGAGGGTTGCTTTCAATTTCTTGGGTGCGGATTCAGAAATGCTGGCGGGTTGGCAGGAAGCCGTCACTTCTACAAGCGGTGAGCGGTAGTAGAAGTGCGTCTTTTACTAGCAGGGAAACCGCAAAGGCTTACTATCCTAGTATGATGCTTATAGAGGCCGTCGCTACTGGTTATTACGTACTGGGGATTCTTTTGCAGAGCCTCATATTAGATCATTCGGTCGATGCGTATTTCGGCTGCTATCTAATATACAACCTGAAGCAGTTCCTGAATAAAGCCGACCTTTCACCAAACTGTTTTGGTTTCATCAAATGCAACGAACGTGCCACCGACAAGATGATACATTGTGTCGTTCTCTTTGTACTAAGTTGCTGACATGGTTGTGATATTTTTAAGCGTCCGTAGCGGTCCTATTAAAACACAAACTTTGGGCCCTTCTTGTTTTGTAAAGAATTCTTACGATCATACGGAAGGAATAAGTCCTAATATAATGACAACTCTATGATATCAATAGACTTTTTTTTATTTTTTAAGATGTAAATTTTTCCGACGTTGTAAAATTTTCCGACACCAGTAGTCGTTAGGGATAGTATCTGGAGCATGTAGGAATTTTTCCTCCTCACTGCGAGTACACCGTTCAGGTGAGCAGAGAAATGAAATACGGAGCGTTGCCGCTCCGTGCCCTAACCAGGGACGAAACCGAACTCCCAGGGGTAGTGGGTAGTGGTATACGCTACCATTCCGACGTAGAACGGTAGCATGTATGTTATCGACAAAGGTGGGTTAAGCGAGCTGTTGCGTACGCTTCGGGCGGAGCGTTATACCGTCGTGGGGCCAACGTTACGTGACGGGGCGATTGTGTATGACGAATTAACTGAGGTAACGGATCTTCCCGAGGGCTGGACCGATACACAAGACGGGGGAAGATATCAGGTGCATCGACGGGAGGATCGCGCGTTGTTTGGTTATGCGGTCGGCCCGCAGTCGTGGAAACAATTTCTCCATCCATCGCGAATCCGCCTATGGCATGCTGAACGACACGGTGATGGATTTCACGTCAAGTCCGAGGTCGCGAAGGTGCCGCGGTTTGCGTTTATCGGGGTGCGGGCCTGCGAGTTGCACGCAATTGCGATCCAAGACAAGGTCTTCCTTGGTGGTCACCACGGAGACCCAATCTATCAGACACGACGGGAACATATCTTTGTGGTCGCAGTCAACTGTGGGGAACCGGCTGGCACCTGTTTTTGTGTGTCGATGGAGACTGGTCCTAAAGCACGTTCGGGGTTTGACCTGGCGCTTACCGAAGTCGTCGATGCGGGCAAACATTACTTTACGGTTGAGGTTGGAAGCGCGCGTGGGCAACAGCTGTTAAGCAGGCTTCCGCATCGAGAAGCAAGCGCAGACGAACAACGAGCCGCTTCTGCTGTCACGATGCAAGCAGAGACGCGCATGGGTCGATCCCTCAATACGGCGGACATTAAAACGCTGCTGTACAGCAACTATGAGCACCCACGTTGGGACGAGGTCGCGGGTCGGTGCCTCACGTGCGGAAACTGTACGATGGTCTGTCCGACGTGTTTCTGCACGACGGTCGAGGACGTAACCGATATCACCGGCAACCAGGCTGAACGCTGGCGCACGTGGGATTCGTGTTTTTCCATGGACTTCTCATATATCCATGGGGGAAGCGTGCGGGCATCGGGAAAATCTCGCTATCGCCAATGGATGACGCACAAACTCGCGACGTGGATCGACCAATTCGGAACCTCCGGCTGTGTCGGCTGTGGACGCTGTATCACCTGGTGTCCTGTCGGAATCGACATTACCGCCGAAGTGCAGGCAATCCGCACGACGAGTGCCCCGCGGAGCACGGCAAGAAAGGAAGACGATGATGCAAACGCTTGAGCCCATTCTTGCGGCCCATCCTTTTTTTCGTGACCTTCCACAACCGTACCTGCAACTCTTGGTCGGCTGCGCCGCTAATGTGCGCTTTAATGCCGGGCAGTTCATTTTTCAGCAGGGTGAAGCAGCCGATCGCTTCTATCTGCTGCGCAGCGGAACTGTCTCGCTGGAGATCGCCACCCCTGAACGTGGCTCGCTCACGATTGAAACTCTTGGTGAGGGTGACGTGCTCGGCTGGTCGTGGCTGTTTCCTCCGTACCGCTGGACGTTTGACGCCCGAGCGCTCACCTTGACTCGGGCGCTTGCGCTAGACGGGGCATGTTTGCGTGGCAAATGTGAGCAGGATCACAGTCTTGGCTACGAGCTGCTCAAGCGCTTCGCCGCTATTATTATTGACCGCCTCCAGGCGACACGCGTGCAGCTCTTGGATGTGTATGGCACGCGTGGATGAGGCGGAGAATGGCGAACCTAGCAATTGATCCCATGGTGCCACATCAGTATCGCATCGACCGGACCCAGCGAGAGACACGCGATACATTTACACTGACCCTCTCACCAGTGAACGGATCCCCCTGTCTAACGTTTCGCCCGGGGCAATTTATGATGTTGTACGTCTTTGGTATCGGCGAAGTGCCAATTTCCGTCAGCGGTCCACCGTACGACAACGCAAAGTTAATTCACACTATTCGGGCAGTGGGAGCTGCCACGCGTGGCTTGCAGGCGCTCAAACGAGGCGAGGTTGTAGGTGTCCGGGGACCATTTGGCAGCCACTGGCCGGTCGCTGAGGCGGCGGGGAACGATGTCCTTTTGGTCGCTGGTGGATTGGGACTCGCACCGCTCCGTCCGGCGCTTTATGCCGTGCTCGCGGACCGAGATCAGTACGGCACGGTAAGTTTGCTTTATGGCGCACGGACCCCTCAGGATCTCCTCTATGCCAAGGAGCTGGAGCAGTGGCGAGGGCGCTTTGATCTTACCGTCGAAGCCACGGTCGACAGCGCGGGGCCGCACTGGCATGGCCATGTCGGTGTCGTCACCAAGTTGATCGCGCGCGCCCAATATGATCCATCGGATACGACCGCCTTCATTTGTGGTCCAGAGATTATGATGCGGTTTGTTATTGCCGAACTGAGGCGCCGTCACATCCCTACCGCTAATCTTCATCTGTCGCTGGAGCGGAATATGAAGTGCGCCATTGGTTTCTGCGGTCACTGTCAGTTCGGGCCGACGTTTCTGTGCAAAGACGGTCCGGTGTTTCGTTATGACCGCATAGAACAGTGGCTGGGAAAACGGGAGATCTAGGATGGCACAGAAACGCAAGCCGAGACTCGCAGTGTGGAAATTCGCCTCGTGTGACGGGTGCCAACTCAGTCTGCTTGACTGTGAAGATGAACTTTTGGCCCTGACGGATCAGATCGAGATTGCCTACTTTCTCGAAGCCTCACGAGCAACCATGAAAGGCCCGTACGATCTGTCGTTGGTCGAAGGCTCGATTACCACGTCACACGATGCTGAGCGTATTCAGCTCGTGCGACGAGTGTCGAAGGCGGTGGTGACTATTGGCGCGTGTGCGACGGCTGGCGGTATTCAGGCATTGCGAAATTTCGCGGACGTGAAGGAGTTCCTCTCGGTCGTCTATGCCCGACCGGAATATATTGACACACTGGAGCACTCGACACCGATCGCCCAGCATATTCGCGTCGACTTCGAGTTGCGCGGCTGTCCAATTAACAAAGGCCAACTGGTGGAGGTGATCACTGCTTTCCTCCAGGGCCGCAAGCCAAACGTTGCCGCGCACAGTGTCTGCATGGAATGCAAGCGGCGGGGAACGGTGTGCGTGATGGTGGCGCATGGCACCCCCTGTCTGGGCCCGGTCACGCACGCGGGCTGTGGTGCCCTGTGTCCGAGCTACGCTCGCGGCTGCTACGGTTGTTATGGGCCCAAAGAAACGCCCAATACGGACGCGTTAGCCCGTGAATGGCAACAACTGGGAGTGACACACCCGCAACTGCTACGTGTCTTCCGTACGTTTAATGCCGCGGCGGACGCGTTTCGTCAGGAGAGCGAAAAGCATGGCAACCCGAACGATCAAAGTTGACTACCTCGCACGGGTCGAAGGGGAAGGCGCACTGTATCTCAAGGTGAAGGGCGACACCGTGAGCGAGGTGCGGCTGAAGATCTTTGAGCCGCCACGGTTTTTTGAAGCGTTCCTGCGGGGACGCGAGCACAGCGAAGTTCCCGATATTACCGCGCGGATTTGCGGCATCTGCCCTGTCGCCTATCAAATGAGCAGTGTGCACGCGATCGAGAATGCGTGCGGGGTTACCGTGACTGGTCCATTGCGGGCCTTACGCCGTCTCCTCTACTGTGGCGAGTGGATCGAAAGTCACACCCTACATATTTACATGCTGCATGCGCCCGACTTCCTCGGCTACGAAAGTGCTATTCACCTCGCCAAGGACTACCCGGACATCGTCCAACGCGGCTTGCAATTAAAGAAGGCAGGAAATGAAATCGTGGCGTTACTCGGGGGCCGCGAGGTCCATCCCATCAACGTTCGTGTAGGCGGATTCTATCGCGTGCCGAGCAAGCGAGAACTGTTGCCACTAGCGGAACGCCTCAAGTGGGCACGGGACGCAGCTGTAGAAACTGTACAGTGGGCTGCACGGTTTCCCTTTCCGGATTTCACTCGTGACTACGAGTTCGTGGCCCTCTGCCATCCGGAGGAATATCCGTTCAATGAGGGGCGTATTGCGTCCAATAAAGGACTGGACATTGCGATCCATGAGTATGACGATCATTTCAGCGAACAACACGTTGCACACTCGAATGCTTTGCAGTCGATCTTGAAAGAGCGCGGGGCGTATTTTGCGGGACCACTGGCGCGCTACAATCTCAATTTCGCCAAACTGTCCCCGCTCGCGCGAGAGGCGGCCCGTGCGGCTGGACTCGGACCAACGTGTACCAATCCGTTTCAAAGCATTGTCGTGCGCAGCATTGAAGTGCTGTACGCCTGTGATGAAGCGTTGCGACTAATTGATGCGTATGAAATGCCGGATATGCCAGCAGTCGAGGTGACGGCGCGTGCAGGCGTTGGCTACGGCTGCACGGAAGCCCCGCGCGGGCTGCTCTACCATCGCTACCGGCTTGGCACTGACGGCCTTATCCAGGACGCCCAGATTATTCCCCCAACCTCGCAAAACCAGAAAACTATTGAAGACGATCTGCGTGATTTCGTCCCACAGCATCTGGAGTTGCCCAACCATGAGCTGACGTGGCGCTGTGAACAGGCGATTCGCAACTATGACCCATGTATCTCGTGCGCCACACACTTTATCACGCTGGAGCTTGAACGCGAGTGAGGCGGTCAGGTGCGGTGCACGAGCGTCGGATCGTTATTATCGGCGTTGGTAACGTGGATCGAGGAGACGATGCAATTGGTCTGGCCGTCGTGGGACGACTCAAGGAAAAAGTTGCTGAGGGTATTATCGTCAAGGAAGTCAGCGGTGACTGTACGACCTTACTAGACACCTGGGCGGTCGCGGACAACGTCAGTATCATTGATGCCACTCACTCCGGCGCCGCCCCGGGGACGATCCAGCGGTTTGATGCAAGGGCCAGCCCCCTTCCCTCCGAGTTCGGCAGTTACTCGACTCATGCGCTTGGCGTGGCCGAGGCAATTGCACTGGCTCGGGCTTTGGGTATCCTTCCCGCGATTCTGATCGTGTATGGTGTCGAAGGAGCAAGTTACGCTATCGGTGAGTCAATGTCAGACGCAGTCGTCACAGCCATCGATACAGTGGTCGAGCAGCTCCTGCAGGACATAGAACAGTGGCAACAACAGGCAGACGAGTACGGACATGGATGAACTGTCACTGCTTGCCAACCGCATTCACAAGGTCGAAGATATCGATCACCGAACGGCAGAACAGTTGTCGGGGCACGGCGCGCCGTGCCCCGACGCAGGTGAGTCTTATTACCGAACATTGCGATCAAGAACCATAAAGAAAAACATAGCGCTGCGGTGTGTTTGTTTGGCGGGTCCTTTTTCTCTTCCGCGTCACTTTTGGGTTACACCGGTTTCTGGGTCGCATTATTTCCGCTTGCGATTTTTCTGATATTCCTTGCGGTCTCAAGCCGTGAACGGCTTGAGGTCAGATCTTGTCGTATCCAGTTGGCGATTTCTGCAAGGAGCGGAGATGATGAATTTGAGCGGTTGTTTCGTCTGGGTGCAACCTCTTGGTTGATCAGTGTCGCGAGCCACCAAGTCATCGCAAAAGCGAACGGATCTCTTCCTTGGTCTTCTTCGTTGAGATAGAAAAGAAGCTGATCAAGAACATTATTCACTGCCTGTGGCATATCAAAGCCCAGAGGAACACCCTGCCCGTCGGGGAAAAACTGTCGCATTCGGCGGAACAGCTTTTCCCCGATCTCGTCTATGCGCTTTTCCCAACGTTCGGGTATGCGATAAATGTTGCTTAACCCTGCAAGCTTCTGACGAAGATCCGTCGCCTCTCGTGTCTGTAACTTTCCCAAGCGAACGACAGCTGGAGGCGTTGCTAAAGTGACTTTGAGATACGTTTGTGTTCCTATCCCCCCACTGCGATACGGTAAAAAAATGTCTTCTAGCTTTAACCTCTTTCCTCGCCCCTGGAGTGGGTCTTTGTCCCTTTTGATTGACGAGTTACACAGATGACAAATCGGGATCAGATTGTACGGGTGACAGGACAGATGTGGGTAGAGACTTCGCGGAAAGTAGTGGTCTATATCTGTGTAGATCCCTTTGTCCAAATGTGTTCGATATCCAGATTCATCGCAGACGGCGCAGACATACAGTGACCCATTCTCCGCCACAAATTCTTTCAAGAACTCCTGCCGTCCAAAGGAGGCGGCAGTTGGGATTGAAAACAGATATCCGGGCAAGCCCGCTGAACTACAGAGGTCATCATAGAATCTGCAGAGAAATTCGATTCCTGCCTTTTGCCAGGCTGGAAGCAATTTTCTGGTGGGAGGCGAAAACGAACCGTTGGGATTACGAAGGAGCGCGTCGGCTTCACGCGCCAGCTGTTTGCTCCACTGTCGTTTTTCTTGTAGGACCGCATGTTGAGCGAACTCTTGAAGTGCGGCGCATCTTTTGGAGCTGCGCCATAGCCAGGCAGCAATCTGCCCTCCTCGGCTACGGAATTGAGCACATCGATCGAGGTAATTTGCACAACTCGCCTGATCCAGGGCTTTCACCGAAGATGCATACATGAGCAGCCGCATTTGCAAGGCGACAACGTCTGTCAGCCGTTTGCGCGTAAGCTCTGGTAGTTTCACCTGATGGATCATTGCCGTTCGATTCCTAGCAACTCTCGACGGATGCGATAGCTCCAATATCCCGGACTAACTTGTCCAAGAAGCCGTCTCAATTGATCTGTTCTCTCTTCCGGAACGCGGCTTGGTGTAACTTCCAATACTTCTTGGATGCGAGCAACGCTTTGGGCTCCCGAGGCTTGGGGAGCACCGAACACATGCACCATGATATCGCTCGGATCGGCAGCGAAGGTTTGTATCCGAGGATGAAACGCAGAGCTGGTATAGTTCACACTACGGTCGAGCACCACAATGTCTTCTCTCGGAACATCCGTGAGAGTGATACTTGAGTGCGTCGAGATCAAAACATGACTGTGACGTCCCGTCAGGGCGTGATCAAGTAAGTGGACGATTTGTCGCTTCCAATAGTCGTTGAAATGAACCTCCGGCTCATCCAGGAGAATGAGTGCTTCAGTTTCGCCAAGCAGTGAAAAGAGACACAAACGCCCAAGGAAACTCTGCTCCCCATCGCTCAGCCATTCCAAGAGGTGTAACGGCGGTTGCTCTCTTTTTTCTCCGGGTCTCCGAGATACGAGAGGGCGTTCAAGAAAGAGATTAATCTCTCGTAAGATAGGTTGCTGATCGGCAACTGGAGTGGCTAGCCGCGCTAAAGTTTCGAAGAGTCGCAGACCGTCCGAAAACTCCGTGAGAATTTGTTGCGCTACGGTATGCTCACGCTCTGTCAAGTCAAAGATCAACAAGTGATCGGCACCGAAACGTAATGCTCGCGTAGCACGTTGCGCTAAACGGTCGACTTCCTCCCGATCTGTGGGACTCGTCACTCCTTGGTTCATACGGAATTTGAGCGAGAAACCTCGGAGCGTCCCGACCTTCGCTTCCTTCAGTGCTTGGTGCAGGCGTCGGTCCTCTGGGTCTTCCTCCGCCGCGAAGTCGGTCAGGAGACCACAGAGTGTCACCAGGGGAAGCTGCTGGGCTTTGATCAAAAGAAACCGACTGGACTGGAGCGGGTGTGAGTCATCTGTCTCTACCCGGGCTGGCCTCCCCGGCAACTCCCTCAGCGCTTGTTCGAGTTCTGTTAAATTGCGTATATCATCCGGGGTGCCTGGGGTAAGGGTATCCGCATCTCGTGGCTGTTCCCACTCTGCTTCACTGCCAGTCGTAAAGGCGACAACTCGTGTTGGTAAAAAGTCATTGCTCCATTGCGTGAGGTCGCTGTTGACCCAAACTTGAAGTGGACCGACCGATGGAATCGTCCCTTCGGAGGTTTCATCTGCTCTGTTCGAGATTTTTACGGTTCGCTTGTCATTATTCGCGCCGAGTTCGTACTCCATCTCGAAGGGAAATGAAATCACTGGATTGCCTTCCAGCTCTTGGATGAGATCAACAATCGCACGAAGGACGGTCGATTTGCCTGTACCATTGACACCGACAAGAAAATCAAGGGCGTATGATGAGGAACGTTGGAGCGCGTCTCCATTACTGCTTGGCGGACCAAAATCGATTCGCAAATCGCGCAGCACTCGGTAATCCCCGAGGTAGAGCCGAAGCAGCTTCACTCGTTTGTCTCCTCAAATGTCTCTGATGAATTTTGCCCCACAGGTTCGGGAGTACACTCCGTAGGGGCACGGCGCGCCGTGCCCCTACCATGCGAGAATGCATTTTGACAAGGACGTTCGGGAATACATCGGGTCCGCGCAGGGGCACGGCACGCCGTGCCCCTACACCTAGAGTCTGAGTGTTGATTTTGTTCGTTAAGGTTCATCAGCAGGTTCTTGTGGCTCAATGTGCCGGTGGTCACGTTCAGTTACGAGCCGATAGAAAGCAACCGATTCTCTAGTGTTTGGATCAGCCACAGAGACAGCTACAATCACTCCCATGCGTTCCAGGAGATCAAGCGTGGCGCGAGTGGCGTCTGAAACTTCTGAGGTTTCACTTTCTTCAATCTCGTCGGGGGTGAAGAGAACTGCTGTCGCGTAGGCGCTATTCTCATCTTTTATCTTCTTGCTTTTTTTGCGTACGCGGTTCCATACGGCTTGTTGTTGAGCAGAGAGGCGACCAAATGGCTCGACAGGTTTGCCGCGCTCCATCAACAAGGGCGATGGCAATTGCTGCCCAGCGATGGGCGCCAGTTCCAAACGTCCCAGAAGACTATCGACACGCTGAAGGAGCTTGCGTTGATTGCCGCGAATCGTTCCGAGGAGCAGAGCTGGTGATTCAACAGGCCGCTGTTCTTCTCCTTTTTGCACGTACTGCTCGGGACGGAGGTCGTAAGGGGGTTTTCGGAGATCTTCAAGAGATACGGTCACTCCTAAAAGACGGCCATCAGCGGAGATAGCAACAGACTGTCCAGGTGTTTTCCGGCGAAAGAGGAGAGACCCGCTGGGGGGTTGTTCGCTTTTCTTTGGTTTATAGAGATCGCGCAGAAAAGAATCTCGATCGTCGATCTGTTCAGCATGGCCTTCCTGCGGAATCAGGCGTACACACACATTTTGACTGCTGGTTACCGTGGCAGCGTCGATCAGCATAAAACCAGGTAAAGTGCCGACGGCTGGGAATAGACTCACTGAAGAGAGCGTTGCACTTGTAGCGGCCTTAATTTCTACACCGGATGTTACGCCTGCAGTCGACGAAAATTTTTTGATTGAGACAAGAGGTTCCTGGTCTCGAGGAAACGTTGCATCGAAAGCGGTAGCTCGCGAAGTCAGGACCCTATCCACCAAAGGCAAATCGCTTGGTCCGGGAGGAGGCTGGGTTAAGTCGCGACTACGGCCAGCAGGGTAACCGTCATACTCCGTCTGCATAAACCATACCTGGCCTTGCTCGGCGGGCGTAGTGTTCTGCACTAACAACAGATGCGTCTGTAAAGGACTGAATGGCTGAAATGCATCCCGGGGAAGAGAAACAACGGCCTCTAAGGTATACTGATCGACCAATTGTCTTCGTAATTCACGCTCACCTGTGCTGTTGCTGAATAACAGACCCGAGGGAACCAGAATGGCAGCACGGCCGTTCGGAGCAAGTCTGTGAAGTGCCAAGGCTGTCAATGCCGTCTCACTGCGGCTCCCAACCATCTGCCCTAATGCTTTTTCAGCCAGCCCTGGTTCTACCTTCTCGCCGAACGGTGGATTCATCAGGATGCGGTCAAACCTGGCCGCAGAAAATAACTTATGGTCCGTGCAGACCTGCAACGCATTGCCGGTCTCTATCTGCATCTCTGTTTCCACAAAGTCATTGAGGTTTGCATTGATTTGGGCGAGTTCTGCCCATTCCGGCGAGATTTCAATGCCAAGAATTCGAGGGACACGTGGGATGTCGTCACCTTTTGGGAGAGAGACGAGAAACCCGCCGCTGCCGCAGGCAAAGTCACCAACCTGATGATCCGGCTTGATCTCTGCGAGGCGTATCATCGTTTCCACTATGTGTCTGGGAGTTGGATAGCGGCCACCAGGGAGCATCGCCGACAGACGAAAGAGAATGTGGCGGTCAAAGAGTGACTCCAAACCTCCGGCCTCGTTTGCCGCTTCTGTCAGAATCCGCCAAACGTTTTCGTCAAAATATCTTTCATCCGTCGCATATGGCAGCTCCGTATCTAGACCTTGACGGTCCCTGCTCTCTCGTAGCAGCCGAGCAAGGGCCAAGATAACCGCAAAATCGTCAGCAATCCCACGGACGGTGCGATACTGTGTCCAAACCCGATTCAATAATCCACGAACGTCGGCCACGATTACAATTCTCCACGAAAAGCGCGTTCGAGGATTGACTGTTCGACTTGATCGAGGAGTTCGGCATCTTGTGTCTGCAAGCTCCGCATCTCTCTTACTTCCTCCTCCACAGCATTAAGATGAGCAACTATGCGTCGCTGCGTTTCCATCCCGACTATTGGAAAAGGCAGGGAGCTGACATCGCCTTGCGTAATCTTCTTCATCGTTGAACTTGCCCCTGTAGCGTGAGCAGCGATGTAAGTACGGATCTCTCGGCTTTGCAGCCAATAAACAATGAACTGTGGGTCAGCTTTAGTTGGTTGAGCACGCATCTTCATCAACAGATCGGGGTAAATACAAGGGTATGGATCACCTGAATACACTGCAGCGTGACCAACGAGGTCCGGCGTGTTGCTCCGCGAGATCATGATGTCACCCATCTCTAGCCAGTAATGAGCGTGAAGATCGACAGGCAAGCTGGTACGTTTGATCGCTAAAGGATCGAAACGAAACCCGAGAACGGCTCCAAGTTTAAGAACAGGTGTTCCTGCCGGATTGTTATCACATTGAGGAGACCAACCATTTCTTGGTTTCTCTTCGAGAACATCAATCAAAGGTCTTCGGTCTTTGGATACCTCTGAGAAGGTCTCCTCTATCGCAGCTCCCATCACCCGATCCGTATCCTGCCGAATGACGTTTACGAGATCGCGCATCTCTGTCAGTTCGGCTAAGAGGGCTTCAAGTCGGGTGATGATTCTGTGCTGAATGTCATAGGGAGGAACCGGAATATGAACAGAAAAAACATCAGAATCCGTCACTGCCGGGTAATTTGCCCCTCGCATTTTTGGAAGGAGCTGGGAAGACACTAAATTGCTCCGACAGACCCAATAAATCCATCTCGGCTCAATCTTTTCTTTGGCGCGTAAGACGCAGAAACCTGTGGAGCAAACCGCCAAATCTAGTTGGGAGGGTACGATTGCTACATTGCGAAGGTAGGGGCGCGTCGTAGCGAAAATCACATCGTCGGCTCGGACGAGCTTACGTGCGCGACTCGGCGCGTTAGCTCCCAGCAACAGTTTGGGATTTAGAATAGAGCCTAAGTTTGCTTCTATACTTGCAATATCAACATATAAGAATTGCATTTGAGGCTCTTTAGTTGGGTCTATTCGGTCGGTCGGACTGACGCACTCTTCCAGCGGCTTCCACTCCCATCCTGACGGCGACGGCCACGGTTCCACAGAAGAACGATGGTCAACAGAAAACAGGCTTGCTTGTGCGCTCTGGGCCATAATATTTTCTCGTAGGGGCACGGCGCGCCGTGCCCCTACCATTCTCGTATCCCTACCGTTTCTTCGTGAATGATGCCAACCAGCGATCGAACTTGTCCTCACCGCGCTTTGCCAGGTTCTCATGATCAAGCTCCCAGCGTAACGGGTTGGTCTGAATGTACTCGCGAATGCGACGGAGGTCGTCTTCATTGCGGACCACATGTTCGTAATAATTCCCTTGCCAGAGGGGAACACCTGGAGTGCTATGAAATTCATTCACCCGTTTGGTGACAGCCGATTTGAAGGCACGAATCACCGTTGGTAGAGACCCCGAAAGTGGTTGAGTAAATTGTTCTGTTGTAGGGGCACGGCGTGCCGTGCCCCTACCGTCGCGCATCTCTACAATCGCATGAAAGTGATTTGGCATGACAACAAATTCATCTAACCCAATATACGAGCGAAGAGCACCAGTTTTCAGCCATTCCTCTCCAACAAGTTGCCCAAGCTGATTCACCACCATTGCTCCTTCCACAACCTCACCAAACAGCATCTTCCGTCCCTGGGTGCAAATCGTGACGAAATACAGCCCTTGCTGGCTGTAATCGAAGCCTGGTAAACGGATGGACCGGCGGTGATGTTTCTCTCGGTTGTGTGGCATATGCATTTTACAAGGGCACGGCACGCCGTGCCCCTACGATTCGAGAGTGCATGTTGACGAGGATGTTGGAGAATACAGCAGGTTCGCACAAGGGCACGGCACGCCACGCCCCTACAACAGACATTCACCTACGATACGCCGTATCCGTACAACAGAAAATCAAACACAATAAGCCGTGCCCCTACCCTTCGTCCCACCTACGTTGGCACGGCACGCCGTGCCCCTACTACATATAATCACGCACAGTGCGCTGGGCCTCTACAACAGACAATCACACACGACGCATCGTGTCCCTACAGTCTCGATTTATCAGAGGTGACATCATCAGCCTCCTCGCTCTTCTCTCCATTTCCATTACTTAACATCATTTGCAAGTTCTCAAGAATTGAGTGTAACTCCCGGTTTCGTTCTAGCAGGCTTGCGATCAACTCGGCTGGATGCGGCAGTTTTTCGCGCTCTGACCGATTAGGATTCTTGGCTGACAGGTCATACCCACGTGACACCAGCGTCTCGGCGGTCTCAATCCACGCATGAGCCGGGAGTTTGGGTTGTCGCCCTTGACCCTTGCGATACTCGTCCCAGTGTCGCCATATGTTGCGCGCTTCGGCAAAGTGTTCATCCGCAATCGGGTTGCCTTTGCTGAATTTCTTCAGCCCTTCAGGAAGTAGCAGCTCATAGTATAACGTCTCCTTCGTAGGCCCGGGGCGTTCGAAGAACAGGAGCCCGGTTTTTACATCAGAGTACGGCGCAAAGGTTCCGGGTGGCAAGCTGACGACCGTATGCAAATTCCAATCCTGCAACAGGTCAGCCTTAACAGTAGCAAAGGCACCGCCACGAAAGAGCGTGCCTTCGGGTACGACCATGCCACAGCGCGCCCCATCCTTCGCCTTCAGTTTTTTCATAATATGTTCAATAAACAGCAACTCGGTAGCATTCGACTTCACCGGAAAATTTTGCTGGATCTGCGCATTTTCAGTGCCGCCAAAGGGGGGGTTGGTCACGATGACATCAAACCGCTCGGAGACGTTACGGATGTTCTCTTCCAGGGTGTTGCGACGACGGATATCCGGGGCTAACACGCCGTGCAACACCAGATTGACCAAACCAAACAGGGCAGGAACGGCTTTCTTCTCCTGCCCGACAAACGTCTTCCGTTGCAAGGTCTCATAGTGCTTACGGCTCTTTTCCACCGTACGCATGTGTTCATACGCCTCGACCAGGAAACCGGCTGACCCGCAGGCTGGATCATACACCGTCTCACCAATAGAAGGATTCACGATCTGTACGATGAAACGAATGACTGGGCGCGGCGTATAAAATTCGCCAGCCATCTTGTTTTCGTTGCCCAACCTTTGCAGCAAGTTTTCATAGACGTGAGAGACCGTATGAATGTCGTCCTGATTTTTGAAGTCGATGTTATCGACAATTTCTAACACGTCCTTGAGGTTGTAGGGAGATGCACAAACGATTACGTTGCGATCGGAGAATACGCCGGCAATGACCTCACGTTCCGGCGAACCGGATAGTGATCGTAGTTGTCGAAAGAGAGTACCGTGGACGAAAGGCAGCAGGTCATCGGCCGCCCACTTGGGAGCCTTCCGTCTGCCGGTCGTTGGATCTTTTTCTCCCAACGCCTGGGACACCCAACTTGACCAGCGGTACTGACCAGAAAGGATACGGGTGTACGAGCGACCTTTGATCGCCGCTTCAGCTTCAAAAATGTTTTCCTGATCATCCAGGAACTTAAGGAAAAGCACCCATGTGAGATGCTCCACATATTCCATAATGCCGCCGCAATTATTGTCGCGGCGCATGATGTCGCAGGCACGCCAGATATCGTTTGCTAGCTGTTCTCGGCTCATTTTCTTATGCACTTTTGATACAAAGTTGGGCACACCGTGCCCCTACCATTCTTTGCCGCCTGCGCTGCAGCGGGCACGGCACGCCGTGCCCCTACACTGTCGAATCAAGCACGGCACGCCGTGCCCCTACGCCATATAATCACACACGACACGTCGTGCCCCTACAATGTACAATCACGCACGGCAGGCCGTGCCTCTACACCGTTTCCTTTCTATAGAGGCGTTGCTGCATTTCGCCAAGGGCCGTGCGGAGCAGTTCGGCACCGCCGAAGCGTTGGATGATCCCTGGGGCCTGCCCCATCTCGCGGAATGGCGATAAGCGGAAAACGTCCGGGTTAGTCATCTCGGACACACCTCCTAACCGATATTTGTCGAGGAGGGCGACGATGACTTCACGAGCCTGAGGGTCGTGTTTTTCCAGGAAACGCTGTTCATGGTTGACAAAGGCCTCGGCGCGCTCGTCGCGAGTATGGAGGGGATTACCGAAAGCAATGTGAGCAAGCAAATCGAATTGATCCACCCGTGGCTGAGCTAACACCTCAGCCAACACCTCAATGTGTACACTCGCCTCTTCTAACGCTTCGAGAAATGATTCGCGTTTAACGGGATCGGTCCACATCGCGTGGAGCCCTGTCCAGGTAGGAATATGTCCAATAACCTTTTGGCGGGTGTAGTCGAGATACTGTTCGAGTGTGAGATGGTCGCCGCTACTCTCCACAAAGAAAGTCGCCTCATCGGCAATTGTCACCGTAAGACCCTGTACTGCAATTTTCTCGACAGGTCCGGTTTCGGGTTTCAGCTCGATCGTCAGAGTCTGGGTAGTGTCGGCAGCAGTCTCCACCGACACTTGCCGGCGACGGTACCCAGCGCCGCCAACGGAGAGCCTTATAGTTCCTACCGGCAGCGAGGTAAAACGGACGCGTCCGTCCCAATTCGTACGGAATGGGCCTTGTTGTTCATTCAAACCAGTCAGTGCACTAACTGAAGCGCCAACAATCAGAGCGCCAGTGTTGGCATCAACAACAGTGCTTTCAAGACTCGCCGTGCGTGGGCCTTTGACTCGCGTGGTCGGACGTTCGCCAGGAGGCCGATCCCAGTCATCGAAGAGTCGTGTGGCCCCGGTGTAGTCGATAATACGGAACCACTCTTTTCCCGTCGTAGCATCCACCCGTGAACCACGGCCAATGATCTGCTTAAACAAGATGGGGGAAGAGATTGTCTTCATGAAGACAATGTTGCGGCAAGCCGGAACATCCACTCCCGTCGACAGCAATTCTGCAGTTGTCGCTACGACTGGAGTTTTCTTGTCGCTATCCTGAAAATGCTCCAACCAGGTGACCGCGTCTCCCTCCTCGGAGATAATCGGAACAGCGTAGTTATGATAGCCAAGGTCGGCGAACTCGTTTTGCAAGAGACGTGCGACCAAGCGGGCGTGGTCCATATCGACACAGAAGACCATCGTTTTTTCTGTCGGACCGAAGCGACGCAAGAGATCGGCAAGATGCTTGACCATCACTTCGGTTCGATCAGGAACCGTGATCTCGCGCTCGAATTGCGGCGTCAAATAGAGATCGCGGAGATCCGCGCCTTCAGGAACATAAATCTCCGCACCTTGCGTCTGGGCATCATACACATGCAAGCCGTCTCTATCGACGGTCGTGCGTACGCGGTGGACTTTATAGGTCGCGAGAAACCCGTCTTCGATCCCCTGGCCTAAACTGTACTGGTACGCCGGCGGGCGCCACGACCCTTTTGTGGGATCGTGCGGGTCAAGCGGTATCTCGGGTTCCTCGCTACAGAAGTATGCATAGGTATCAATACTCTCTGATTGTTTTGGTGTCGCCGTCATGCCAAGTTGTATGGCGTCAGGAAAATGTTGAAGAATTTCATTCCATTTACCGAAGCCAGAACGATGACACTCGTCAATAATGATGAGGCCAAAGAAATCACGAGGGATACGACGGTACAGCGGTTCAGTGCCATCATCGGAATCAAGTGCCTGATAGAGGGCGAAGTAGAGGTCGCGATTCAGGTTCAGTTTGCCGCCGCGAATAACACCGCGAGGGTCTGCCTGTCCATCAGCGAATGCAGCAAACGCATTGTACGCTTGATCACGTAAGACAATCCGATCGGCAAGAAACAGAACGGACTTCCGTAACCAGCCTGACTTCTTCAATTTCCACGCAATCTGGAACGCCGTGAATGTCTTGCCAGTGCCCGTGGCCATGGTCAGCAGAATACGACGCTGTCCACGGACGACACGTTCAATGACACGGTTAATCGCTATTTCTTGGAAATACCGCAATTCTTTGCCGCACACCGCCGGTGGACACGCCGCCTGGAGCAGTGGGTTTTTCCCGAATGGCTGCGTAGGATCTGCTACGGTCAAGTGAGGGAGTCGTAGCTGTTGCTGTTCCTGACGTTCCTCCCAACGCTGCAGCAACTCCTCTGGCGTAGGGAACATGGGCAATACACGGCTGCGATTGTGGAAGAAATCAAACTCGATAAAACTATGACCGTTGCTGGAGAAAGCAAAAGGTACCCCGAGCGCTAGCGCATAGGCTTTGGCTTGCTCAAGGCCAGCATCGACCGGTTGTGATTCATCCTTCGCCTCAAGCACGGCGATAGCAAGAGCATTGTGGAGACGGAGAAGATAATCTGCCCGGCGCGGCTCGCGGCGACGAGATTCGTCTCCGACAAGGTAGATACGTCCCGCCGTAAACGCCTTCCCCCGGAGAAAATAGTGTTCACGCTCAATTTGACTTTCTCCCCACCCTGAAGCTTTCAGTTTCGGATCAATCAGTTTTGCTCTGGTGTCAGCTTCATTAAGTCCCATGTGACCGCACCTCTTGCGAGACCTGCCGCTTCCTGATTTGGTTTTCCTCGCGGGTTGTTTCTCAGCGCGGTAACTTAGACAGTATCATCTAGGGCCGCCTCGCCAGAAACTCATCAGCGGTGTGTTTTTGCTCTGTAACGATGCTCTCTTCGACAAAGAGCGCATCAATCTGTGGGTAATATCGCGATCCCCTTTTGGCTTGTGTCACACGAGCAAGAATGGTAGCGATTGTTCGACTCCCGGACTCGCCTCGTTGCGCGGCGAGCCGATCGACGGTGTCCAGCACCGGCTCAGACAAGGAGAGAGCAACTTTTTTCATTGGCATACAATCCTCTGTTTACAGAATACACGTAGCACCCCTGCTTTTTAGATAGTTTGGGGATATTCTTACAGGTGCATACCATCCCCAGTGTAAGGCTAGCAAGTTGTAGCCTGGATAAATTCCCACCAATGAAATTGGACGATCAGAATCGGCAATCACGCTCTGGCGGAGAAGTTGTTCATTGCAGAGGGCATGGCGCGCCATGCCCCTACAAGAACAGCGTGCGAGCGAACGCGGTTGTGAAAATCTACCAGACACAGCCCTACGATGTGGTGCCGTTCATCGTTCGCAGCACAAAACAGCGTCAAAAGACCAGCTGACCGTTACTCTGCATATGGAGGAACGCTGTCGCTAGTCGTAAAGCGCTCTCGGGGGAGCTTGGTGGCGCCGCATACTTCCGCCGACCGAAACCCACACTCCAGCGATGCCCTGAAGAGCCGCCAGACATTTTTCCAGCCCAGCGCCCACGGCGGGACCAACCCCATGTTGGCAGACAAAAGCCGCTGAAACACCGCCGGCTGTCGACCAAGAATGCGGATGCCCAGCGTGGCGAGCTGCGGATGACGACTCAAGAACAGCACCAGGGAAGTCATACGATAGTAGGGTTGGACAATTGCCCGGTAGGCGTTGGCGTAGCCGCGAAGATCATGGGCGGAGAGCCGCGAACGTGGCCGAGCCCGGTCTTGGAGCAATGGAACGACACGTGTCTCCAAACACAGCGCCTGTGCTAGAGCCAAACTAATGCCCTCACCAGTGATAGCATCCAAATACCCAGCAGCATCGCCAATCAGTAGCACTCCGTCCCCAACCGGTGCCCGCGCTGTACGATACAGCGGTCCGATAGCACGTGGGGCCGAGCACGGCTTCACTCCTGCAAGTCTGCGTTGTAGCGAGGGGAAGGCGTGCATCAGCGAGGGGATCAATGCAGAGCCACCGTGAATGCGATGATACCGGGCGCGGTCCCAGAGAAACGATACTCCCACCTGCGTTGGCCCACACGGAGTTACATACGCCTCAACCCCATGCGTCCAGTGGACCTCCACATACTGGTTCCACGGTGGAAGCGGGAAATGCTGACGCACGCCATAACGGCGCAACGTCTGCGGCTGACCATCCAATCCCGCCCAGCGGCGGACGGGTGACGAAAGACCGTCGGCCCCCACCAATAAGCGACAGGAGAACTCCCGCTTGTCGATCTCAACACACAAGCCGTCGGCAGCGTATCCAACAGGTTTAACTTGCACGCCGTCCAACACCGCGAGCGCCGGACAATCCTGAGCCCGACGATGGAGCGCCGCAGACAACGCCGTACGTCGAATTCCCCACCCCGGGCCCTCAGCGAAGTTGGCGGTCGCCGTATGCCCCTGCGGAGAGACATAACAAATCCCGGTGAATGGCGAGGCCTGTTCAGGATCTACATACTGCATTACCCCCAGACGTTTGAGGTCGGCCACTCCGGTCGGCATCACCCCTTCGCCACAGGGTTTATCAATCGGCAATTTTCGCTGGTCGCACACGAGCGTTTGCACCCCTTGGCGTGCAAACACAATCCCGGCCGCGAGACCAGCGGGGCCGGCACCGCTAATGACCACATCTACTCTGCGACCCATAACCGCACTGTACTCTCTCTGATACCGCTCTCCGTCAGGACCAGTTCTCTCCCTGACATTCGAGGACAACAAAATCGGCCTGAAAGCCCGGGCCCACCGCGGCCACCAATTGCCGTGCTCCGCTCTGTGGCCTGGCCCGCTGGAGATAGCGATCAAGAACGAAGAAAATCGTCGCGGAGGAGAGATTCCCAACCCGCCGGAGCACCTCACGGCTGTAGACCAATGCTCCCCGCTCAAGGTCGAGCACATCCTCGATCGCATCGAGAATCTTTGGTCCCCCTGGATGAATGAGCCAGGCATCTATCCTCTCATGCTGCGCCCGCTCGCTGAGAAACTCAGTAATGACCGGCATGAGATCGCGGCGAACAAAGACCGGGATCCGTGGTGACAGAAAAATATGGAAGCCCGTTTCTTCGACATCAAAGCCCATGAATTCTGTCGTACCGGGGAAAAAACGGGTTGCGGTCTCGGTAATGGCCAATCCTGGGTGAGGAACATTTGACAGCAACGCCGCCGCAGCGCCATCACCAAAGATAGCAGTGGAGACAATATGATCTCCACTACGATCGGTCGGCTGGAAGGTCAGACTCGTGAGTTCGACGGCAAGGATAAGCACCGTTGCACCAGGATACGCCCGGAGAAAATCGTCGGCGATGCGGAGCGCCGCGACCCCTGCCGCGCACCCTAACTCCGTAATGGGTAAACGCTTCACGTCATGGCGAAAGGGAAAGCGGTTCATCAAATACGCATCCAGCGATGGAATCATGAACCCTGTGCACGAAGTCGTAATGAAAAGATCGACATCGTGTGGCTTCAGCGTACCACTGTGAAAAATTCTCCGTAACGCACATTCCCCGAGGGTACGCGCATGCTCCATATAGAGGCGATTTTTGTCACCAAAGGACCGGTCTGTGAGCAGCTCTCCTAACGGGACGACGGTATGCCGCTGGGTAACACCGGCATGCTCAAACACCTGCACAGCTTTGTCGAGCGTCAATGCCGACGGGGGTCCATCTTGGCTCAACCACTGACGAAGAGCGTCGATAGCTGTAGATTGGTCAACGACATGTGGTGGGACTGCGGTTGCAATACTACGGATGACGGACGTATTCATTGATATACCTCGGTCGATGAAGACACACAGAAACTAGAGATCAGGCTGGGAAAGATGACGATATCGCCGATCAGGGCCAGGAGCACGCCCGTCGTCGCGAGCAACCCAAAGTGACGTACCGGCAGAAACTGCGAGAACGCCAGCAATGCAAACCCGGCAGCAAGAATCCAGGAGCTTTCGTAGAGTCCGGGTCCACAGCGGACTTCTGCCCGACGAATGGCCTCGGGCGACACGCCTCCCGTTTTTTTCATATCAAAGACGAGATAGAGCGTGTCGTCTACCGCTAACCCCAAGCAGATGCTGTAGGTCAGAACAACGCCCAGGTCGAGTGGCAGGTCCAGTACATATTGCACGATCACGAGACCAGCGAGGGGAAACGCGTTCGCTACAAACGCGGCGATGGTTCCTTTAACACTTCGAGTGATCACTGCGAACAGAAGAGTGAGTGCAACGCCAGTGATAATGAGACTCCGTTGGAGAGTCGCATAGATTGCTTGCTGTGCGCTGACAATGCGGGCAAGGATGCCCACCAGAAACACGCGCGCTGTCTCTCCCACGGCGGCGATGACGCTTGTTTGAATGTCGTTCTCGAGCTTGGCGGGATTCACCAGGGCAGCATCGGCGACAAAGAGAGTCGCACGCCGCACATGTCCCTGCTCTGCGAACGCCGGGAACCCCGGCAATTCCCCGTCGAGAACATGTTGGACCCCAGGGACAGCCGAGAGCCCCCCGGCAAGATCCGCAGCGGCCAGGGCTTGTGGCTCTCCGTCGATCAGCACATCGTAGGAGCGAATCGGAAGAAAGTCCTGTTCAAGTCGGTGGAGAGCTTGCTGGACGGGATGACGTTCGCCAAAATAGTGGGTCGCGCGCATCTCCGTACGTAAGTGCGGATACAGGAACACGGCTGCCGTCACGGTCAGGATGCCAATCCAGCCCCACAGCGGCGAAACGACCGCGGTGGTTTTCACTATCGGGGAGAGACCTCCGCGCGGTACCCAGTTATCAAGCAACCACGGCAAAACGATGATCACGGTTGCTCCGCCGAGAAACACTCCGGCGCCAGCAAGCAGGCCCAAATCACGAATCGCCGGGATCGGACTCGTGGCCAACGATCCGAAGCCAATGGCGGTCGTCACAAAGCAGTAAAATGTCGCCTCGACCTTGTGGCGGCGCAACAGCGTTGCCTCTGCGAGCGTACCAACCTCGGTCCGATGGGCCATGAGGATATGGATGCTGCCCGCTAGTGAGATGACCAGTGCCAAGAGGGGGACCAGTAACAACAAGAGATCCATGGGCTGACCCGAAAGGACTAACGGCAACATGGCGTTTCCGAGTGCACACGCGACGGTGGCGATGACGACGCCCCGCAGTCGCATGGTCGGCAGACGAAGGAACAGCATGACAATGCCGATAACACCAACGAGCGGTAGGAGTCGGGTTTTGAGCCGCTTGCCTTCTCTGGTAAGCCATCCATTCACCTCGGGTTCCCCACCGACCGCGACTTCGAAGCCCGAGCCCAAGTGTGTGGCGATGAGGGAGTCAATGGTGCTCAGCAGCTGATCATGCTGTTGCTGCCGAACATCAAGGACGAAGAGCGCAGAGTACGTCGAATAATCGGCGTTATGGAGAGGCAGTTGCTCCTCAAGCGAAAAATCGAGGAGGTCACCGACAACAGAGAAGGGAGTCAACGCTCGTTGCACACTCGGAAGCGACGCAACTGCCTGAAAAAATTCCGCGACCCGTCCTTTGTTCGCGCCGTCAATACGTTGTGGAGCGTGTACGGCAATCGGCAAATAGAGGTCACTGCCAAAAGCGTCGTGGAACCGCCGCTCTGCCAGTTCATAATCCGGACGGTGCGGGACAAAGCGGTCGAGTCGATTTTCGTCGTGCAATTGGGCAGCCCCAACCAAGCCGACCAGACTCCCGCCAATCAACAGGAATAATAAGAGACGCTGCAGAGCTGGTGACAACATGTGAATTTTGTTCCAGAGTCCAGCTGCCCTGTCGTCGCGTTACTGAGCCTTTCCGATTACCTGAAAGTCTACCTGGACTTCATCTTCGACACGAAAAAAGAGAAATCCAGGCGGCTCAATGTTGAAATCGCTCATCCGTAGCGCAGCGGTGCCGCGGATAGCCAACTGCTGAGGCTCGCCTGACGTTATCGTCAGGTGAAGTGGGATCTCTTTTGTCACCCCTTTGATGGACAACTCGCCTATCAGTTTCCCACTAAAGCGCGAGGTCCCCAACTGCGGCGCCCCTGCAAGTCGGCGTACCTGAAAGAGAATCTCGGGATAATGCTCCACGTCCAAATGCTTATACATATTGGCATCACGGGCGGCGTTGCCGGTCTTGATACTCGTGACCGGGATATGCACTTCGCCAAAGCCCGATTCAATCATGCGGTCTTGGTCATAGCCAAAGCGTCCAGCAATAGCCGTGGTCTGCCCCTGAAAGTCATGTCCGGTAGAATGACCAGAAAAAATAAGGTGGCTCCGAGTTCCATCCACCATAAAGACCTGTTCACTGCCCCACCCTCGCGCCGGCACGGCAAGGAACCATACGCTGCAAAACATGGCTAACCAGGGGGTGCCAGAGCGCTGCATCTGCGACTTGCGGTAAGTCATGCGCCATTAAGCAAAGACTGCGCCGTCGGACAAAAAGAGCAAAACCCCGACTTTACACTCTAAAGCCTGCAAGAAAGGGGCTCAGTGCTGCAAATATATGCTGACAAATTTTGCAGCATGACAAGAAAGCGAGACGTTCAGGAAATCAGCGGTTCGTCGGGAAACACTGGGGAAATCCGTGGCAGCGGTCGAGCACAGCCAGCACGGGGTGCTCCCCCACTACGTCCCAATCATACGCCGGCGAGGCCACCACATCAAAGATAGGAGTCTTGCCGTTCAGCACCTCTGTCGCAAGCCACTGGGCAGCATGGGGAGGAAGCACGGTAATGAGATGCTCCACCGGATAGGAACCCGGCGGCAACGTAGGCGACGACGCTGTCAGCCAGGTTTGGATTATGGCGACGCGCATCTGGGATTTCTCTGCTGGGTCGCGACTTGCCAAACACAAGCGGCAACGGCGTCTACAGAGGACTCGGAGATGAGAGGCGTGTTCTTTAGCCCCACTGCCGAAGAATTCTCGCTGCCCGGCGAAGTTTCTCCTGAACAGCGTCAGAGGGCAGGCATGACGGCGACACTCCCCTCACAGCCATGCTGACAGCGTACAAAGAGCTTCTTTAAGACAACTACGTGACTCAGCTCGGCTGGTCACAGCGACAGGCCACATAGTGGCAGTGTGGGCAAATGGTTCGTGGTCGCATCCCCGAGTGTGCGACACTCGCTTGTACCGACACCGGTACCGGGTCAATCTCGTCCCCTAAGTCCATCAACGGTCGCTGGGCGCTCTTGATGCACCCTACGGTCCGAAAGTTGCCCTCAATGCAGCGACGCAGCAAAGCGGGAGATCCACAACCGATTGTTCGCGCAACATCCATGCCGAAAAAATGGAATCCCGTGCCGTGCCGGTTGCTGACGTAGTCTAAGCGCGTTCCCTGCAAGTGCCGAGCGCTGGCAGGATCGAGATAGGCGGTAATACCATCCTGGTAAATAACCGTGTCCTCAGCCGTGGAAGCCGCCGCGAGCGTCAGTCCGTACTCAAACCCTTTACAACCACTACCGGTGACTTTGACGCGAATCCCCGCAGCCCTTCCCCGGGTGCGTGCCACTGCCTGCTTAATCATCTCCACTGCTTTGCCGGTAAACACGAGCGCTGGAGCATCTGCGTGATTGACGTCTGCCGAAAACAACTCCTGAGCCATTTTCCCTCCTTGTCCATTTCCCTTAACTCGCTCGGCTCCTCGCTGTCAACCCATATGCGACTCGGCAGTCACAAGAAAAGTCGGCACCGCGAGAGGGGTTGCCAAAGCGCTTCGATCTGCAGTTTAATACATTCCTTCACAGCAGTTCGCACAGAAAGAATGGAGGGCACCTATATGCCATTTATTGGAATGGATGAAGCAGAATTCTGGGCCCATTGTCCAAAGGATATGGCACATGTCATTCAGGGGGGAATTACCGGACTCGCCTATTTTCTCTTGGGTGAGAAGAAAGACAATCCGCCGACGGTCGTTGCGCTCCGCCTAGGGCCAGGTGGCGTGTTACCGCGCCATGCCCACAACTGTTACCGTTTTGAGATCGTGGTCCAGGGGACACTGGATGTTGGCGAGCGTGTACTCAAGCCGGGGGATGTCATGATCAGTGAACCTGGGATCGCCTACGGCCCCCATTTTGCCGGTCCCCAAGGCTGTACCACCTTTGAGATCTTTAGTAATCACGAAGCCTCGTACGTGACGTTACTCGACACCCCGGAAGGGCGGGTTGAGTGCGACGTGTCAACACCAGAAGGCTTGGAGACTATGCGCAGACTCATGCGGCAGGCATCCCATGATTCTGCACGGGCCTGAACCGTGACCGTTCGATGCTCACACTGCTCGGCCCCAGACGGTCCGAGCAGTGCATACGGGCGCGACGCGGCACCCAAAAACTGGTAAGGTAAGGCGTTTTTATTCTATTCTCTCACGACCTGAGATAAGGAGGGTCACAGCTATGCAACGGCGAGGATTTCGGAGCAGCATCACTACCCAGGGACGGCGAATGGCGGGAGCTCGGTCGCTGTGGCGTGCCACAGGGATGAAAACCGAGGACTTCAAGAAACCAATCATTGCCATCGCCAACTCGTTTACTCAGTTCGTACCTGGCCACGTGCATCTGCACGAAATCGGCCAGAAGGTGAAAGCGGTCATCGACGAGAACGGTGGTTACGGCGTGGAGTTTAACACCATTGCGGTCGACGACGGGATCGCGATGGGACATGACGGGATGTTGTACTCTCTTCCTAGTCGTGAACTGATTGCGGACAGCGTCGAGTATATGGTCCAGGCGCACCAAGCCGACGCCATGATCTGCATCTCTAACTGCGACAAGATTACCCCTGGGATGCTACTCGCTGCCCTGCGCCTGAACATTCCGGCCATCTTTGTCTCGGGCGGGCCAATGGAAGCTGGTAAGACCGAGTTGTCGACCGGTGCGGCCAAGCTCGATCTCGTGAACGCCATGATCGGTGCGGGCGACGACTCGCTCAGCGATGAAGATGTCGCCAAGATGGAAGAGGCCGCGTGTCCAACCTGCGGATCGTGCTCGGGAATGTTTACCGCCAACAGTATGAACTGTCTCAATGAGGCGATTGGTCTTGCGCTACCAGGAAATGGGACGATCCTTGCGACCCATACTCTACGGTGGCAACTGTTTGACCGGGCGGCTAAACGTATTGTCGCGATGGCCAAGGCATATTATCTCGACGGCGATGAATCTGTCCTGCCACGTAGCATCGCGACGTTCGCAGCGTTCGAGAACGCTATGACTTTGGATATTGCGATGGGCGGATCCACGAATACGGTGTTACATTTGCTCGCTGCAGCCCAAGAAGCGGGCGTGAACTTCACTATGGCCGACATTGATCGACTCTCGCGCCAGGTCCCATGCGTCTGCAAACTGGCCCCGGCGTCCGATCGTTATCACATCGAAGATTGCGCGCGAGCAGGTGGGATTCCGACCATTCTGGGAGAATTGGAGCGTGCGGGAAAGTTGCACACCAATGTCATAACGGTCAGTGGGCAAACCCTAGGAGAAGTGATCGAGAAAAACGACATCCGTCGTGAAACGTGCGACGACTTTGCCGTACAGCGAAGCCTCGCTGCCCCGGGTAATGTCCGCACCAAAGAAGCGTTTTCGCAAAGCAAGTCGTGGGAGACCGCCGATCGCGACGCCATCCACGGCTGCATCCGCGCCGTGGATTTCGCGTACAGCCAAGACGGAGGGTTGGCTGTACTGTATGGCAACCTGGCGAAGGATGGGTGCATCGTCAAAACTGCGGGTGTGGATGAATCGATATGGGTGATGGAGGGCCCGGCTCGGGTTTTTGAGTCGCAAGAGGCAGCCTGCATGGCAATTCTCGGCAATAAGCTTGTCCCCGGAGATGTCGTTGTCATTCGCTACGAAGGCCCGCGCGGAGGACCAGGCATGCAGGAGATGCTGTATCCTACGTCCTACATTAAATCCAAACACTTAGGGACAAAATGTGCATTGGTGACCGATGGTCGCTTTAGTGGCGGTACCAGTGGGTTATCGATCGGCCACGTCTCGCCTGAGGCTGCCGAGGGCGGAACCATTGCGCTGGTCGAGGATGGAGATCGTATTCGCATTGATATCCCGAAGCGCACGATTGACCTTTTGGTTTCCGACGATGAACTCGCCAAACGCCGCAACCGCATGGAAGCAAAAGGAGCTGCTGCCTATACCCCTGAGAAACGGCAACGCCACGTATCCGCCGCGTTACGCGCCTACGCAGCCCTGACCACCAGTGC
Organism: Binatia bacterium; assembly: GCA_050187625.1. Taxonomy (GTDB): domain Bacteria; phylum Desulfobacterota; class Binatia; order Bin18; family Bin18; genus JBFWXH01. The sequence goes on along the minus strand of JBFWXH010000011.1, from coordinate 21,909 downwards.
GGCGCGCGGTGCGGTACGAGATGTCACTCAGGCTGAACGGCAGAAATAGCGTCTCATACCCCTCGCGAGAACGGTTTTGTCCCCGTCTGGCGTGTCACTGACACACGCCAGGCGGGGATTTTTTGCCCATCACGTACGCTGGTAACGAAAACTCGATTGTCTTGAAAGCGCCTTCACCTGCGCTGTAACCGGCTCTCCGTGAGGCTTGAGGGTTCTAGTAGCTGCTGACGACCCTTGACACGTTTGGAACATCCAGGATATGGGGCATCGGGTTTATCTGATGTCTCACGATGTTTCGCCATCACTGGCCACCCGTATAGCGCGATTACCCTTCTTTTATGGCTGGGTCGTCATCGCCGTGGCCTTTATCACCATGGCCATTGGCGTCAATGTTCGCACTGCCTTTTCCCTCCTCTTTCCGCCGATTCTCGCAGAATTCGGCTGGGACCGAGGGAGCACGGCTGCGGCGTTCTCTATTGGCTTTGTCGCCTCGACCCTCTACGTCCCCCTGATCGGAGTCTTAATGGACCGCTTTGGTCCTCGCTATGTGATTCCTTTGGGCGCGGTCCTCGTGAGCGCGGGGATGATCCTGGCAACCTACGTCAGTCAACCTTGGCATCTCCATGCCACGCTCGGTGTACTGGTTGGTGGCGGCAGTATCTTCATGACCTATCTAGGCCACTCACTATTTTTACCGTACTGGTTCGTACGACAACGCGGTCTCGCGATTGGCATCGCGTTCGCCGGAGTAGGTGTCGGATCGATGATCTTGTTTCCCTGGGTGCAGACCATCATTACCGACGTTGGCTGGCGCCATGCCTGTTGGGTTATGGCCGCGGTGCTACTGGTCGCGGTCATTCCGCTCAACGTCATACTGCAGCGGCGGCGGCCAGAAGATGTCGGACTGGAACCTGACGGCATGCACTCCGACCACAGTCGCAGTTCCGCTGAACGGCACCACGACAACGTCGTCGATCACGCGTGGGTAGCAACGGATTGGACCCTGTCACGAGCGCTGCGCACAACCCGATTTTGGTGGTTGGTTGGGGCCATGTTTGGCAGTTTGCATGCCTGGTACGCCGTCCAGGTGCATCAGACAAAATATCTTGGTGAGATCGGGTTTCCCGTAGACACGGCCGCCTATGCTTTGGGTCTGGTGGGGCTCACTGGCAGTGTCGGACAGATTGCCATCGGTCACCTGTCCGATCGCATCGGCCGCGAGTGGGCCTGGACGATCAGCGTTCTGGGGTTCACTGTGTGTTATGCGATTTTGTTGGTGATGCCACACCACCCTAGCCGCTTCCTGTTATACCTGATGGTTGCGGCCCAGGGGCTGCTAGGGTACGGACTCGCGGCTGCCTACGGGGCCGTTCCGGCTGAGCTGTTTCAAGGCCGTAACTTTGGTACGATTTCGGCGACGCTGAGCGTCGGAGGAAACCTGGGGGCTGGGTTTGGACCGTGGATCACAGGCATGCTCTATGACCGGACAGGGACCTATGACGCCGCCTTTTGGCTGGCCATCGTCCTGAGTTTCGTCTCGATCTTCTGTATCTGGATGGCCGCGCCGCGCAAAGTGCGCGTAGTTGCAGGCCAAATTGAACGGTTACGTGTCCTCCGTACGGCCGAATAATCTCAGTCCGCCTCCTAGACCACGAGAGTCTGGCGGGCATCAAGCAGTGCCACTGCCGCGGCAACACACTTTACAGTGCGACGGGAAGTATCCTACTGTGCCGGACAAAAAGGAGGACAAGAGTTATGGCAGACAATCTCGAAGCACGCATTCAAGCACTCGAAGCGCAAGTCAGGGAACTTAATGACCGTGAAGCCATTCGTGCCTTGCGATTTCGCTATCACGAATGCGTCAACGAAACCAAACTCGCGGAGATTCCCGACCTCTTCAGTGAGGATGGCGATCTCGATTTCGGCTACCTCGGGAAAGCCAAAGGAAAGACAGAGCTAAAAAAATTCTTCGACGCGTTGCCCAAACTGTTATCGTTCGTCAAACAGTTTATTCATAACCATGTCGTCACCGTCGCGGGGGAGACGGGAAGCGGGTTTAGCTACCTGGAAGCGAAGTCCGTGTCCAAAGGGGAAAGCTTTCTCGTTGCCGCCCGCTATGACGATGAATACGTCAAAGAGAACGGGCATTGGAAGTTCAAGAAAATGCACCTCACCCCCTATTTCACCGTGCCCCTCAAAGAAGGCTGGGCCCAAGAAGACCGGCTGAAGATGGGACGGTAAGCAGCGCCGTTCGGCATGGGGTTGGCCCGTCAGACCCGTGAGCAATCCGCACGCACATAGACGGTTGCGATTGACAGTCGCGTTTTTTCGGTACACAGTGAAAGAAAGGTTAGACAGCGAACATCTAAGATGTAGGCGGGCGTGGTACCGTTATGCGGGGTAGAAAAAGAGAGAGAGGCATGTGCTCTGGACTCCCGGTGATCTCGTGTCAGGAATGAACCGTGTCTGAGATTGACTGGCAGTTCTGGTTTCTTTTTCCCGTGGCCATGGCTATCGCGATTCTCGCCATGGCCATCGGCGTGTCCGGGGCGAACTTCTGGGCTCCTCTGTATCTGCTCTGGCTTCGTCTGGACACGTCACTAGGGTTTTGGCTATCTCTGGTCAGCATGCTGTTCGGGTTTTCTAGCGGTGTAGTCCGCAACCTGCGCCAGGGGACAGTTAACCTCTTTTTACTGCGGCCGTATCTCACCGTGGCGCTCCCAGCAACGGTGCTCGGGGCAGTCGCCGCGCCGTTTGTCAGTGCCCGCTGGCTCTTCTTGGCCTTTGCAGTGTTTCTCTTTCTGTATACTACCCATCTCGTCCTCACGCTCCGTGGCGCGGGTGGCGGCGGTTCCCCACCGAGGCAGGACCGGATTGCCTGGAGGGTCGCCGTGCTCGGTGGCGTGCTCACTGGGCTGATCACCGTCGGTTTGGGCGAATTACTTGTGCCGCACTGCTTACGCCATCCCCGCTGTCAGACGCCGGCGGAGGCCGTCGGCACCACGGTCACCATTGTTTTTGTCGTAAGCCTCTGTGCCGCGCTCGTTCGCCTCACCCCCGAGCTGGTGGCCGTGCTCCATGTCCGTTCTCGACAATTATGGAGTATGCTCGTCTTTGTCATCCCTGGCGTGCTTATCGGCGGACAACTAGGCCCCCGCATTGCCGTTTGCATCAGTCCTCCCATGCTGCAAAGACTGCGTATAGGTGTGCTCTACCTGATCAGTGGGCTAATGCTCTGGCGTTTCTGTTTCACTCCGCAATAAGAGGAGGATTACGCAGAAAGGACGCTCTATGGCGGATCACGACGTGTCTCGCGCTTCGACGACGGAGGGCCTTCCGGTTGCTCCATCACTCGGCGTAACTCTGCAGTTGGAACAGTTGCCGAAAAGTTTTCCGAGTCTGGACCGTCGCGTAGTACTCTTAAGTGGCCTTGCCATCTTCGTTGCCGTCATTGCGAGTATCCTCGCGCAAGGACTCGTGGCATTAATTGGTCTCATCACTAACGTTTCCTTCTATGGACGTGTGTCAGCAGACTTTGTCTCGCCCGCCGATCACCACCTCGGACCCCTAGTAGTGTTGGTGCCGATTGTTGGCGGGCTCATCGTAGGCGTTATGGCACGGTATGGCTCTCACGCGATCCGAGGGCACGGCATTCCAGAAGCGATGGAGCAGGTCCTGATCAATCAAAGTCGGATCCCGCCGCGACTGACCTTTCTCAAACCACTGTCTGCGGCCATTTCTATTGGAACAGGTGGTCCCTTCGGCGCGGAAGGACCCATTATCGCCACGGGCGGTGCACTCGGGTCACTCTTCGGACAATTACTGCAGACGACGGCAGATGAGCGGAAGGTACTCCTTGCAGCCGGGGCAGCTGCGGGTATGACGGCCACTTTTGGCAGCCCGGTTTCCGCCGTGCTGCTTGCCGTTGAGTTGCTTCTTTTTGAGTTTCGGCCACGTTCCTTGATTCCCGTCGCTTTAGCGAGTACCACCGCAGCCGGCATGCGGATTATGCTCGTAGGGCCGCGCGTCATTTTTCCCATGCCTAACCTCGCTCTGCCGAACGGAGCGGCGTTAAGCGCCTACGTGTTGATCGGCGGCGTGGTGGGGATCGCGTCTGTGTACGTGACCCGTGCCGTGTACGCGATTGAAGACGGTTTTGCGCGGCTGCCGCTGCACTGGATGTGGTGGCCTGCTATCGGCGGTGTGGCGGTTGGCGTCATCGGCTACTGGGCTCCGTACACCATGGGCGTCGGTTATGACAATATCGGAGCGATCCTGTCAGGTGCCCTCTCCAGCCAGGCCCTCGCACTCCTCTGTGGTCTAAAGTTCGTGTCATGGGCGATTGCCTTGGGGAGTGGGACCTCAGGTGGCACTCTCGCCCCACTTTTTACCCTGGGGGGGGCGTTAGGTGCACTGCTCGGGATCGGCACCGTTCTTGTATATCCGCCACTGGGCATCGACCCCCGGATGGCGGCGTTAGTTGGTATGGCGGCGATCTTCGCGGGGGCGTCTCGAGCAATGCTGGCGTCCACCGTGTTTGCCTTTGAAACCACGCTGCAACCCTTTGGGCTCTTGCCGCTTCTCGGTGGGTGTACTGCTGCGTATCTGGTGTCGTGTCTTCTCATGCGGCATTCTATTATGACGGAAAAAATTGCCCGCCGCGGGATCCGTGTTCCCACGGACTATGTCAGTGATATCCTTACCCAGACCCTCGTGCGAGAGTTTGCCTCTCGTGACGTGGTCATGCTGGAAGCCAATGAGACACTCGATCGGCTTCGCTTATGGTTGAATTCAGGGGCTCCCGGCAGCGGGCATCAGGGATTCCCTGTAGTTAACGCCGCAGGAAACCTCGTCGGCGTAGTAACACGACGTGACATCTATGATCTGCGGCAGCCGCCGCATCTCCGGGTCTCCGACGTGCTCACCCGCCCGCCGTTGGTCATCTATGAGGACAACTCCCTCCGTGAAGCGGCCGATCTCATGGTGCAAGCGAACGTGGGCCGGCTTCCGGTAGTAACCCAGGCGACACCACACACAGTCGTAGGCATCATTACCCGTAGCGACCTCCTTGCTGCCCACCGCCGTCGTCTCGCTGAAGCGTATACGCTTCAGCGAGGGATCCGTTTCGGTGGCAAATATCGCAGCCGACGGACACCCCAGGAAACCGAAGAAACAGTGCCTAAACGCTAGAGGGCAATAACGTCGCCAAAGACGGGAACGGGTACAATCAGGAATCACAGGGGAACACTCATGACATGGTTCGCTGCACTCTCGCGCTCGCTGCCGAGATTTTGCTACTACTGGTCTCAGGAGAAAACGGTGATCACGGCGCTCGAAATGGGTGGACTGTGGGGGCCAACCCTTACGGTGTCTCTCCACGTGGACATCTTGTTGCGAGGAAGGGTACCGCTATTCTTCTTCGCGAAGACCATCCTCACGTCGGTGGTACTGTATCTCGTGGCCTCCTTCTCCTATGCGCATGCGGCCATGGACAGGGAGGCCACAGAGGAGTGACCAGCGACAAACCAAGATCATGGAAGACAAGGATTGCTTCCCAGAGTTTATCCCGAGTTTAGCGAAGGGCTCGCCGTGACACCCTGGCTTACAGCGGTTTTCACTCGCGCACAACCTTGTCGGGACAGGGGCGAAGCTTGTCTTCACATGAGTAGTCGGGCGATCATGAGGATCGCCCGACTAGCAAAAACGCTGGCTTTCGAAAACCGCTATAATGTCACAGCATTACCCGCAGAGGAGAGGGACCCCAAATTTTTCGCTACCCAACCAAAACCCAGGAGCGTACTTTGTTTTACTGTGCAGAGATTAATTTGGTACCCACGCCAGCGCGCGCACTTCACCGAATTCATGTTCCAGCTTCTGCCACGAATCCCCGCCATTGTCACTGGTATACACATACCCATGCAGGCTATTCGCCACCACGAAATTGGGGTCCGCCGGGTGGGTGGCAATCCAGTACATCGTCGAATTGGGTTGGACTGGCAAAGGGAGCTTAGTCCACGTTTTCCCGCCGTCGGTCGAACGCTGGATGGCTCCCGTACGACCAGGGATAAAGTCGCCATTAGCCACGAACCACACATCCGGACTGTCTGGTTTTACGGCCACGCCACGACAGTAGGAAATCTTGTCCCGCTCAAAAAAGCGCGGGAACGGGTGGACTGTCCATGACTGCCCATCGTTCGTGCTCGTCCAAATGCCATCGGGGGTCGTGACTAGGAGTCGTGAGGTCGGCCCTTGGGTGATGGTAAACCCATGGACATCTTGGTTTAACTCATGTTCTCCGAGTGGCGGAAGATGCGTCCACGTATCCCCTCCATCATCACTACGATACAGACCGTCGATCTCGACTGATACCCACACCGTGCGCGGGTTACGTGGGTCGAAAACAATGTTGGTGACTTTGGGTGCTCCAGCCAAACATTTTTCAGCAATCGCAATTGTGAGTTTCTCCCAGCGCTTCCCGCCATCGGTTGAACGATACACCCCCGGAGGTTTGGTCCCGGCAAAGAGAATATTGGGATCAGTTGGGTGAATGCCTAACGACCACACCTGCTGCCCATCGACAGGCGAGTCAACCAGTTCCCATGTCGCTCCCTTATCCTCGCTTCGATAAATTCCGACTTCGGACCCGGCTAATAAATGGTTTGGGTTCTGTGGGAACACCGACAGATTGCGAATTTGGATTTCTCCTGGTTCGGCGTGAAATGGCAGGCGCATCTTGCTGCGTTTCCAGCGTTCGCCACCATTCGGGCTAAACCACACGCCAGCCCCAATCGTACCGACACAGATGGTGCAATCTTTAGCCATAATACTCTTTCCCCCTTGTGACACTGATCTAGGAGTTTGTTCTTCCCTCTCCCGAGGTATGATCGGGCGAGCAGGTCCTCCCTCACCTGCTCCAACACGTAATGCCCATACTCCCACCAGCCCCATAACGTCAAGTCGCTGGTGTACCCGGGGTGCATAACAATTTCTTGGCCAAAGTCTTTGCGGCGCTCCCTGGACTCCATTGGTCACAACTTAAGAGAAAATTCGTATATTTTAGATCTTTTGTTGCACGTTGGGGTTCCTTCTCCCACAGGGAGAAGGTCAGGATGAGGGGAACGACAAGCAAAATCCTCTTTTTTCATCCCCTCACCCTCGCCCTCTCCCGGGGGGAGAGGGACTTTCACCGTTGCTAACGGGTTAAGTTGTGACTGGTGCCTGGACTCCGGCTTTCGTCGCCATGACGGCTCTGCCCCGCTTGTCCTTTCCCCGAAAAAGCGTGCAGCGAAGATGCACGGCCATCCCGGGCAAGACCGTAGGCCGCAACCCGGAATTCAGAATTTTGTCATGCACCCTCGTTTGCCCATTCTGGTTGAGCTTTGTCGCAGCACGTTCTACAGTGACACGAGCGTCATTTATTTCGAGGAACCGCGGGTACCCTATGAATCGTCCTATCGAACGTCTGACCGCAACGCCCGACTACGCTGATCTGCATCGCCACCTCGGCGGTGCAGTCCATCCCAAGATTCTCTATGGCTATTTGCATGAACATCACGTCGACAGCGGGATAAGCCCACAGGAACGGGACTGGATAGCTACGCTTATCCAGCGATTTCCCAGCTACGAACGTCTGCGCAGCTACTTCTTGACCCGTCGTCCAACGTTAGTCGACTACCTGCAACTCCACAAGCTCGTCGAACCCCTGCAAACGCCTGGCGCAATGGCCTATTTCCTCTATCGGATTGCGCGGGGGGCACGCATATTCGAGCATACCTCGCTATTGGAGCTGCGCTTTTGCCCGTACCTCCGCACCGACCCGACTCTCAGCGAGGATAACCGTATCGCCCAGATGGAGCCGGTACTGGAAGCCGTCGCGCAGGCGGCGCGACAACCGGAATTCGCCGTTGATATTCGACTGCTCCTGTGCCTCCACTCCACGCTCCCAGACCGAGTGAACGTGGCGACCGTGGATCTGGCCTTGCGTCGGCGGGACCTCGTCCGTGGCCTCGATATCGCTGGCCCTGAGGAGAATGTCACTACCCGCTTGGAACACTTCAGTACGTGCTTACGAACAGCGGCAGCTGCGCATCTCCCAGTGACGGCGCATATCGCCGAAACCCATCAGCGCTACATCCACCCTGAGATCTTTCCCTATCTTCAGCGGATCGGCCACGGAGTTCAGATTCCCCTGCATCGCCCCGAATTGCTCGCAGACCTCCGTCGCCGCGATATCTGTTTCGAACTGTGTCCGAGCACCTACATTCAAACCGGTACTTTCACTGATCTCCAACCCGTACAAACCGCAATTGGTCGGCTTGATGAAGCGGATGTCCCCTACTGCTTCGCCACCGATAATCCGGCCTTCAACGGTCGCTACCTGCAGGCTGAGCATGAATTGGCACTGGAGTATGACTTGATTGACTTTCAACGTCTCGCACGCTGTCAGCGCAATGCCTTTCGTTACGCGTTCTGATCACCTATGGTTTTACAGGATCGTATAACCGTGCTGGTGTAACGCACTCATCGCCGTGGCCTGATTGAGTCCACGCAAACGAATAAAGAACCCTTTTTGGTGGCGGGAGGAGTCGCGGTGCACCCCAACCCCAAGTACTTCGCCCCCCGCTTCTTCGATAATGCGTACGGCCTCCGCTAAACTGCTACCTGCCTTGGGCAAAAGGTTGAGCCGCAGGCTATTCGGCGTCGATGCGCCGGTCATGTCTAAGAAGGCATTCAGCACGTCGCTTGCGGTCAAGATCCCAACCAAGCGGCCATTATCGACCACAGGGAGCCCGCCGATTTGCCGGAAGATCATCAACTGCGTCGCTTCTTCAACCGTAGTCAACGGCCCCACAGTCAAAGGGTTTTCGGTCATCGCGGCACCGACCTTGGTCCGGTCCTCCATCCCGTTGTGTCGTCGCACATCGCGGTCCGTAATGATACCGATGAGTTCTCCGTCTCGAATCACTGGCAGTCGGCGGAAATGGCCGACATGCATATATTCCTGGGCTGTTGTCAGCATGGCTTCCGGACCAATAATTACCGGGTCCGGTGTCATTCGATCTCGAACCACCATATGCACCTCCTCTGGTCAGTCAGATAGACATTCCGGCTGTCCGTTACAGGCAATAAACGCTCAGCGCTGCTCAACAGGCAACTCGACAGTAAAGAGGGTTCCCTCTCCCGGAGTACTCCGATAGGTCACGGTGCCCTTGTGGGCGGCAACAATTTGTCGCACGACCGTGAGCCCTAGGCCTGTCCCTTGCCTTTTGGTGGTCACGAACGGCTCGAAGATCTGCACCCCAGGGGCAATACCAGCACCCGTATCCCCAATCTCAAGCAGAATTGCATCTTTCTCCTGTCGGGCCTTCAGGGTCAGCGTTCCACCCTCTGGCATGGCTTCGACCGCGTTTTTACAGAGGTTTAGGAATGCCTGTTTGAGTTTCTCCGGGTCAGCTTCCACCTCCGGCAGATCAGTCGGAATGTCGGCTTCGACCTGCACACCGCTCGCATGATACAGAGGCGCCTCTCCTCGCAAGAGGTCCGTCATGAGACCTGGGAGCGAAACCTGGCGCACGTTGAGCGCTTGCCGTCGCGCCAACGCCCGAAATTCATGCAGCAACACATTCAAGCGCTTCATTTCCTTCGTAACGTTCCGCAGCGTATCCATGGTCTTTTGCTCCACGCTCGGGTTCTTGGCCAACGCGCGTTCGAGTAACTGCGTGGCCATGAACATGCTGTTCAGCGGGTTTCCGACTTCATGTGCAAAGGTCGCAGCCGTCGTCCCTATGGCTGCGAGGCGCTCACGTTCAACCAACCGCTCTTGCAACCGTACCTTGTCCGAAATATCGCGGATAAAGGCACCATACAACGTATCTCCGGGTACAGAGATCTCTGTCACCGAGACTTCAATCGGGAAGATCTCGCCGTTCTTTCTCCGTGCCGCCACCGTCCGTGTGAGGCCGATGGCGCGTGGGACACGGGTCTCTTCGTAGCGCTGGATGTATCCCGGATGTTCACTGGCGTATGGTTCCGGCATTAACAGACTCACCGGTTGGCCGCGCACTTCCGCGACCCCATAGCCAAAAATGTTTTCCGCAGCAGGATTAAACAACACAATGCGGCCTTGTCGGTCGATAGTAATCACCGCGTCTTGGGTGGTCTTGATCAAACTCGAGAGCTGGGCAGCAGTGCTCCGTTCATCGGTAACATCACGGCCCAAGGCCAACACGCCAAGGTAATGCCCTTTGTCGTCTCGCAACGGTGTCCCCGTCCACTCGACTTCGCGTGTCTGACCCGTCTTCGTCATCAACAACATCACCTCATGGACTGTACGTCCGTTTACCACCTCGTGTAAGCAACTGCGGATACGCTCCCGTTCAGACTCAGGGACAAACGTGCGCACCCCGTCTTGCGTGTGCACCTCGTTAAGTCGGTACCCGGAGATTTCTTCCATATAATGATTGAACCGGACGATACATCCGTCTTGATCCAACACCAGAATGATCACCGGCGCGGTCGCGAGCAAGCGCTCGGCAAAGTCACGACCCAAGCGGAGTTCATTCTCGGTGAGCGTCCGTTCGGCGATCTCGTACAGCAGCGCCTCATTCGCTTCGGCCAGGGCAGTGGTTCGGTCTTCCACCCGTTGCTCCATGTCGCGGTGGGCTTGTTGCAGTTGCTCACTGGTGCGTTGGTACGCACGTACCTGCACGTGCAGCAAAAGCCCAGTCAGCACCACCAACGTCACGCCCGAGATATCGCTCAAGGCATCAAAGAGCGGGATATAATAGAGCCCGTGTGCGAAAAGCTGGACCAGGATATGAACCGAGAGTGCCAGCCAAAAGTACGCGATTGCGGAGAGATTACGCACCCTAGTCCACATGAGTCGTAGTATTTGCAGGATCCTCAACGACCTGAGAGATACGCTCCTACTCCTGTCCTTTCTCGTTTTGCCTGGACATGGATCGACCGCGGCGATGTCCAGCAAGTGAATCCTGAGCAAAGTCTCAGGGTGGGCGTAACAGACCTGAACCCACCCACATTCCTTCGACGAAAATTTCTCTCTACCCCAGCTCCGCGACCAGTTTCAGCATATCGGTCTCTGTCACGATACCAACGAGTTTTGGTCCCTCCAGCACCGGAAGACAGCCGATCTTCTTTTCTATCATGAGCTGTGCCGCTTCCTTCACCGACGCGTGCGATGCGATGGTAATCGGAGGTTCCGCCATTACCTCTTTCACCGCGATTCCTTCGAGGAACGCGCGTTGGGCTTTTTCGCCATACTTCATCACCGAGCCTAGAGAAGCCTTGTAGAGATCCCGTTGACTCACCACACCGACGATTTTGCCATCATCGATCACCGGGAAGTGTCTCACGCGTCCTAAGGTCATGATATCCTTTGCCAGCTGCAATGAGTCGTTGCGACCAAGCGTGGTCACTTCACCCGTCATGATGTCACGTACTGTTCTGGTCATCGACAATCCTCCTTGTATTCTGTTGCAGCATACTTCGTGCCGCGGCCTATAATATCTTGTCCTTCCACAAAAAGCGCCCACACTCGACCGTTTTCGCAAAAATGCGAACCGCCCTGGCTAGAATTCCTGTTTTTGCGAAGAGATTGCCATGAGAGGGAATTTTGCGACCTCTTTGCTTGGCACGCTTCTGGCTTTTCTTATTTATAAGAGTTAGGTCATTAGCAGACGCTGAGACGACACAACGATGACATCTACAAAGCCACGGACGCATCCCCGATATTTCCACTTGTTGTGGGATGAGGAACTTGAACGCTTGCACGAGGTGCTCGTGCTGCTTCGCCAGCACCAACAAGAAGTACTGCATCACTGGTATCAACTGTATGCGGTGCATTTTGGCGATGCGGTGACACTCTCCGAGCACGAATTTTTGTCGTTGTACGGAAATGACCTCCGTCAGACGCTTGGCTGCCTCCTGGAACAGGACATGGAGGGGTTCGTGATTGGCATGCGTGCCACCGGTGAGCAGCTTGCAGCCCGGGGGGTACCATTCCGTGAAGTGATTTCGTGTCTCCACCTGTTCGAAGAGAGCTGTAGCGTCATTTTTGACTTACTGCCACAGGCTGAGGAAATGACCGACCGCGTCACAACCCTGCTAACCTTTGATAAACTCAGCCATTGTCGCATGATCGTCTTGGCGGAATCCTATTTCGGGACTACACAAGCGCGACACCAAACCCGGACGCATACACTTGAGGAGGAGATTGTTCGGATAGCCCCAGATATCCAGCAGCGGCGCTACTTCCACGGCATCGTCGGCCAGAGTCCAGCGATGCGGGATATCTTTCAACGGGTCAGTGCAGCGGGAACCTCACGAGGGACAGTATTCATCGTTGGCGAGAGTGGGACGGGAAAAGAACTGGTCGCCCGAGCAATTCATGAGATCGGCGGTAATGACGACACCCCGTTTGTACCGGTTAACTGCTCGGCCCTTCCGCGCGAGTTGATCGAGAGCGAATTGTTTGGCTATAAGCGGGGTGCCTTTAGTGGGGCGACAACCGAATATCAAGGGCTGTTTCGCGCCGCCGAGGGCGGCACCCTATTCCTGGATGAAGTGACGGAGATGGCCCCTGACACACAGGCCAAACTCCTGCGCGTACTGCAGGAACGCGCGATCCGTCCTGTCGGCGCGGTTCGAGAAATTCCGGTCAAGGTCCGCATTATCGCCTCTACGAACCGCGATCCGCACGAGGCGGTGCGCCAAGGAAGACTCCGCGAGGATCTCTACTATCGACTCAATGTGAACACCCTGGTACTTCCGCCGCTCCGCGAGCGACCAGGAGATATTCCTCTCTTAGTGGAGTACTTTCTCACCTATTTCAGCGAACGTCTTGAGGTCCCACGACGAACCCTGGCCCCGGAGGCCCTGGAGTTGTTGAGTCGCTATCAGTGGCCCGGCAATATCCGGGAACTCATGAATGTCATAGAGAGTGCCTATACGTTTGGTCAATCATCCCTGATTCGTCAGAGTGACCTCCCAACCTCCATCACCCTGGCATCGCCAGTGACCGTCAGACAAGTGCTGCCTCCGACAGGGGTGCCACCGTCGTTTGTTGAAGCCGAACGCGAACTGATCGCGCGAGCGTTACATGCCACCGAAGGTAATAAACTTCAGGCAGCGAAACTCCTCGGTATCTCGCGAAAAAAGTTATACGCAAAAATTGCCAAGTATCATCTCGCTGAGGTGACGTAACGCCGCCACCTCTCGTCGTTTCAGCTCATCACCGGAACAAATCATCCGTAGCTTGCGCCGAGGTTCACGGTGGGAATTGAGGCTGGCCCTAAGGCTGACTTTAACAAGCGATCTAAAAGCACCGCGTCGGGCGGCTTCTCCGTATAATATAAGACCCCGAGCTGTCGCACTGCTCTCTCAAGTTCGATGGTGTGTCGGGTCGCCAGATAAATAACCAGGGTGCCCGGAAGGTGTTCGTGAACCGCCCGGACTACGGTTAGAGGATCGATCTCGGCGAGCGCGTCATCGAGAACGACCACGTGCGGTCGTTCTGACTGCATCGTCGCCAAGCAATCCTGCCCATGGCGTACCACCACCAGTCCCCCGCCTCCACGTCCTTCACCCAACAGGAGGCACTGCCGAATCTGCTGCCGGATCTTTCTGTCGGAAGACACCAACAAGACTTTGCAGGCTCTTCTCCGCTGTGGCTTCATAGGGATTCTCCCAGTGCAACCCATATGCCAGCGTTATCAGTAGCAACCTCACAAAAAGACTGCTACAAACCGCCCACCCTGTCCCCGGTGGAGGCACCGATAGGTGTATCCATTTGGTCACGGGTGTGTCCATTTGGCACAGTCTATCGCTGCCATGCATCTATATTCCCTGTCTTTTGCGGCGTGTTGGGCCCCGGCCTCGTGGCATGGTTCTCGCTCATCTAACGTAGTCGAGTGCGGCACGACACAGTGTTTGGTGCCTGACACGAGGAGAGAGCAGGAAGGTCAAGTGGTTTCACGTGCCGCCCTATGGGACCAACGACCTGTAGCAAGGAAGGAGTATGGCTATGATGTGGGCAGAAGAAACAAGTCAACTTGGCGGCGCGGATCTCACGCTCATCAAAGGTGGTGCGGGCAAACCGCTGCTCATGTTGCATGACGAGTTAGGCTATCCCGGCTGGATGACGTGGAACGAGGAATTAGGGAAAGAACGAACCTTTCTCATTCCCTTGCAACCAGGATATGGCAAAACCCCACGACTCGAGTGGATTCGCAACTATCGTGATCTAGCGGGATTCTACTCGATGGCCGTGCGCGACCTGGATGTCGACCCTGTTGCCGTTGTCGCGTTTTCCGCCGGCGCGTTTATTGCCGCGGAGATGGCCGCCGCTGACTCCAAGATCTTCTCACACATGATCTTAGTCGGTCCCATGGGGCTCAGGCCAACCGCAGGCGAAATTCTCGATATCTTTCCGCTGACGATACGCGCCCTGCTGCGACAGACTGTCGCTGATGTCACCACCCCAGAGTTCGGCAAGATCTATGGTGGCGAGATGACGCCAGAACAGTTTGAAGCCTTCGAGGACGCACGAGCAGAAGCCGCACGGCTAGGTTGGGAGCCCTACATGTACAACCCCAGCCTCGATCACCTGCTACGGGCTGCGCAAAGCATTCCTACGCTCCTGATTCGCGGCCAAAAAGATGCAGTGGTTCCTCCTGGATGTATTACGGCGTATCAGCGTGCCTTGCCGCAGGCAAAAGTCGTAGAAATCCCCAACGTGGGACATCGCCCTGAAATCGAGAATTCCGGCGCATTCGTGCGCGCTGTCCGTGATTTTCTCGCTCGTTAAAGGAAGGAGAGACGCACCATGAAAATTGGCTATTTTACCGAACGTCCCTATCGCTGGGTGCCGGAAGAGGCAGTGTTTGACAACCACGCATTTTTTGCGGTGTCCAATAAGCATTTCGACCGCGCCAAAGCCGCCGACGATTATAACTACTTTCTCGACGAAGCGTGTTACGCCGAAGAGCTGGGCTTTGATGCGGTCGCATTGAACGAGCATCATGGCACGCCCTTTTGTATGGGCGGTGTGATGAACGTCGAGGCGGCGATCCTGGCTCGTATTACTCAGAAAGTGAAAATTGTGTTAGTCGGGAACCCTCTTCCGGTGATTAAACACCCGCTTCGCATGGCGGAAGAACTGGCCGAGATCGACCTGATTTCTCGTGGCCGGCTCGTGGCCGGCTGGGTACGCGGCGCGGGTAGTGAGCAGTTTTTTAACAATGCCAATCCCGCCTACAACCGTGAATACTTCAACGAGGCGCATGACTTTATTATCCAAGCCTGGACCCGGCCCGGACCGTGGCGCTACGAAGGTAAACATTTTCACTATCGACACGTTAACCCATGGGCGTTGCCCTACCAGAAGCCCCATCCGCAGATGTGGATTCCCGGCGTTCTCAGCCCCGAGACTGTGCGTTGGTGTGCTGAGCACAGGTACCCTTATGTGGGGTTGGGTACGGCCATTGGTCCGACGTGTGACCTGTGGGACATCTACGCCGATGAAGCGGCCAAGCATGGCTATCAAGCCGGATCAGAAAATTTTGGTTACCTGATTCCCACTTTTGTCGCCGAGACTGACGAAAAGGCTCAGGAATTGGGGAAAGCATTCATGTACGGTGGCGGACAGACCGCATTCTCACGGCCAGAGCATACCTTACCCCCAGGATATAACTCGAAGAGCGCAATTCGCATGTTAGCCAAGCAGCCTGGAGGAAGCTGGTTGGGCGTCAGTCAAGACAAACTGACGATGGCGCGCAGCGATGCGCAAGCCGATGAAGCAGAGTACAACGAGATCCGTCGTAAGCTCATGAAAAGCTACCAAAAGGCCCAGCAAGGCTTACAGCTGATTGTGGGTTCGCCCAAGACCGTGATTCCCAAGATCAAGACGATGCTGCAAGTGTTGCGACCCGGTATTTTCATCTTCTTCCACATCCAGGGACCCGTCAGCAATCAGGATCGCCTGACCAGTATGCGGCTCATGGCCCGGGAAGTCGTACCAGTGTTGCGCGATTATGCCAAAGAATTAGGCCTCGCCGATCCCTTTGAACGGACTCCAGGTGAGGTTCGTGCCTATGCCGGCGCGGTCCGGGCTCCGGTCGTCGATCGTGATCCGCTAGCCTCGCTCGGGCTAGCGTGAGATGGGCATCCACAACCGTGGTAGGGCGCGTGTCACGCGCCCTACAGTTGGCTGTTCCTTCGTGAACATTGTCGTCCCCGGCTTTCTGCCAATCCATCCGCCTATGTCAGCGATGAGAGGGGGGCTGTCATGCTACCGCCCTCTACGGCTCCTTCACTTTCTCCATTTCCCCCTTCCCCTATCCACACCAACACCTTGCCATCTTGCCATCTTGGTCAACCGCAATTCCTTCTACCAGAATGAATTGTTCTTTCAGGTCTTCCAGGGCCTCGTCGTCAAGGGCAAACTCTCGTTTGAGCACCCGATAGGTTATCTTCCCCGTGCGTTGGCGCAGCACCCGGGCGCAGCAGCTCTTCCCTTTTGGAGTGCGACGCCAGCGGCGGCGCTGTGGCTAACGATTGCTGCGCGGAACACCAGACGCGCTCCGCGCGGCGCCACAGTAGCGCCATACCCTACCGCACTCCAAAGACAAAAGTTCAGCGAGAATCCGCGTTAGACATCCAACCGATATCCATCGCCATCGCGAACGAGTTTCCCGGCTGTGGGACCAGCAAAGTGGGTCCCGATGATGAGCGTCGGCGTACCGGCATACTCCGCGAACACCCGGCGGCGGGTCGCAACCGCGGCGGCATTGTCCACGTCAAAGGGGCTGACTAAGCCCGGATCATGGAATTGGATGGGATGATGAATAAAATCACCCGTGATCAAGGCCTTCTCACCTCGCGATTCAATCAGCACCGAGCAGTGGCCCGGCGTGTGCCCAGGCGTGGGGACCAGACTGACACCCTCACATACTTGGGCTGGTCCTTCCACCGGCTTCGCCAAGCCCGCGTCAATCACCGGTTGCACGGAGTCGGCGAAGACGCGGCGTTGGACTTGCAAAAAGTCCTCCGTCGCCTTCTCATCGATCGAGCCAAAGAGCGCGAGTTCTTTGTTATCCATTAAGTACGATGCCTTAGGAAAGGTTGGCACCCACTTCCCATTGACGAGCCGCGTGTTCCATCCGACATGATCCAGATGTAAGTGGGTGCACAGGACAAAATCAATACTCTCAGGTTTGTATCCGGCGGCAATCATGTCCTCCAGGTACGAAGTAGAAAGGTTGCTCATGACCGACAACGGATCACGGTTGCGATCATTACCGATGCAGGTATCGACAACCAGCTTGGCGCTGGGTGTATCCACGATTAGAGAATGAATACTCAGGCTCAGCAGCCCCTCCGGGGTAACGAAGTGTGGGAACAGCCACTGTACCTTCTTTACGACCTCGGGCGTAGCGGCCGGGATCACGTCAGAGAATTCCGGATAGATGATTTCCGTAATCTTGGTAATGGTTGCATCTCCGACTTTCCATTTCATCGTGCGCGTCCTCCTCTCATCAGTTGTTTGGGGTGCCTGTCCAGATAGCACGCCTGAGGAAGACGGCGAAAGCCCGTTACGCGCAGAATTTCCCCTCCATCCGTGTATTTTCGTTACTTCCCGAGCCTGGGAAGAATCAGCCCTTGCGCGCTGTCGTTTTACACAGCGCGACGTTCTTACTGGTATTTCAATGCCCAGGACTTACTGCGCACACGAGATACATGTGGTTGCGTACGGGAGGGCGGAAAGCCGCTCGGACGCTATTTCCGCCCCGCAGGCCGTGCAGATACCGTAGGCACCAGCATCAATACGTGCGAGCGCGGCTTGGATCAGGGAGATTTCCTCGCGTCCACTATCTTCCAAACGTTCCAAAACTTCGTCGTTTTCCCGATCGAGCGCCTGCTCTTGCGAGTCCGGTTGCGGGGTCTCCCGCAGATTCGTCTGAATCTTTCCCATTCTGGCTTGCAGTCGCTCAAGCTTCTGTTGCAATGCTACACGAACATCCTGATAGGCCGTCATACTGTTTCCTCGCTACTCACTACGCTCATCATCTGTATGGATCGCAGCGTTTCAGCAGTTTCGTCTAGTGATGGTGGGGCGCACCGATGAAAGACACTGTACTCGCCTGTGGCCCCTTAGCGCCTTGCTCCTCTACAAACCGGACTTCCGTGCCGATGCTCAATTTGTCGAATCCAGGCTCCAACACACTATTACTGTGGAAGTAAATTTCCCGACCGTCTGCGCTTTCAAGAAATCCGTACCCTTCCTCAGGAAACAACTTCGCCACGCGCCCCTGGGGCTGAGACTCATGAACCTTGACGTCTCCACGGTGCTGACGCACATAATCTTCGAGACGCCGCCGCATCGCATCAAACGAGTCGCGAATCGCCACCAGGAGATCTTCGTTCTGCTGACGATTGACCACCAACTCCCCACCCGGGACGGTCAGATCAATAGTGACCTTGAACGGCCCCCCACGGTGATGATGACCGACAGGCGCCTCAATGGTCACACGGCAGCGCATGATACGTTCGTAGTAGCTATCAAGCTTGACTGCGCGTTCACGAATATCTGCTTCAATCGCCGGGGTTAGCGCAAAATCGTGTGAAGTAATCTCTAAAGGTAACTCCATTGGGACCTCCTCTTTCTCCTTCTGCACCAGTGCCGTGCACTGGCCTGCATACGCAGTACGATGTGTTCGTTTAACACAGAAGCAATTCGAATGCCGGGAAGATTGTAGCTGGCACAGGCGTTGCTGATCAATCGGTGTGCCCGACCAGAGCGAATAGGGAAAGGAGATTGGCATGGAAGAAGCAGATATCAAACAACAATTGCATTTACTGCAAAAAGAAGTGGAAGCGGCAGTTTCCCTGGTTGAAGACGTGAAACTGGATCTCCAGTCTTCGGTTGACAGCCTCAAAATAGAAAACGAGATCCTACGCCGTTTTCTTGAACAACATCACCCTGACTTCGGTAAGGTATACCCGGAACTGCGCGAAGCGGTCATCCGTGAAGTGGACCCTGAGTGGAGCGAAAAGCAAGGATCTCCGCGGTCCCCAGGTCCAAAGACGCGCTGAGTACTTTCTCATATGTGGGAATCTTACGCGCAGGGAATCTCAACTATGGGAAAATATGAGTTTGGAAACCACCGTGAGAGAAAGAAGAGGAGTATAGTATGAACATTGGATCAATCTTGGTGCCCTTTGATTTTTCTGAGTTCTCAGAGAAAGCGTTAACGTGGGCGATCCAGATGGCCAAACAGTTGCACGGACGGATCACTATCCTCCACGTTATACCGGCGTTCGACTCCTCCTCTCCGGTGTTTAGCACGGGCGCCTTTCCCATCGCAGAGTTACAGGACAATCTACAGGCGGAAGCTGAGGACAAAGCCAAAGCGTTAGTCGCGGGCACGGAGTCGGCACCAATCTCGATCCATACGCAGGTAGTGATTGGTGACCCCTTTCAGGAAATCTGTCGAGTTGCGGCCGCCGATAAGATCGATCTGATTATTATGGGGTCGCACGGACGAACGGGCCTGCGTCATGTCCTCCTTGGCAGTGTAGCCGAACGTGTAGTTCGCCACGCCGAGTGTCCAGTGCTGGTGGTCAGGACAGAAACAGAGAGGATCGCCCCTCCACAACCCGAGACGCCAGGCCGCAATCCAGACCGCCTGTTGTAAAGACATCATGTGTTAATGAGAAGCCGAGGCAGTAATGACCGGATGAGGATTCTTCCGCCCATCCCGAAGCGCCTCTTGGTGCTCGGCGCATGCCTAACTCAGGACCGGTGGCGAGGCCCGTCAACGTCCAGCGTAATCGACGGGCGGCAGGACTACCGCGTTAGCGGTTGAACGCGGTCTGACCTAACCACCGTCGATATTGGGCGGCATTACGTACCCGTTGTTCAGCCAAGGCCACTGCCGCTTGTCGAGGCTGGATCTGCTGCCTGTGGGCCTCGCTTAAAACCGCCGTGGTATTGGTACGAATCTTCTCTTCAATCATCTGGAAGGCTGTCATTTGCGTTCCGCCATGATACTCCACCGCCGCGCAGATAACCCCACCAGCATTAGCAATGAAATCAGGAAGGATGACCACACCCTTCTCATACAGTACCTGTTCCGCTTCCGACGTGCAGGGGATATTGGCACCTTGGGCAACAATCTTGGTGTGTAACCGTGCCACGTTATCCGCCCGCAACACATCCGGACGTGCTGCCGGAATCCAGATATCACACTCAATATCAATGACCGCGTCCGGCGTAAGTTTCTCACCAGAGGGGTGCTCTCGTACGCTGTGACCGGCACGTTTGAGAGCCATGAGGCTCTCAAGATTGAGGCCCTGCGGATCATACACCGTACCTTGCGAGTCTGCAGCGGCGATAAGAACCGCGCCTTTCGCAGCGAGAAAGCGTGCGGCATGTTGGCCGACCGAGCCAAAGCCTTGTACGACCACCCTGGCTCCCGCTAGCGACAGATTGCCCAGTGGCGCAGCAACCTCAACGGCAACGCTCACGCCAAAACCAGTCGCGCCTATTTCATCGAGCGGAATACCGCCAATCTCAGGCGGTAAGCCAACGGCCCGATCGATTTCGTCTTTGATCCAGCCCATACACCGTTCATCGGTCCCCATATCAGGCCCGGGAATATAAGACGTCAGATCCTTGATCGCACAGGCAAACGCTCGGATATGCTGCTCCTTTTCTGCAACCGGCATTTTCGGATCGGCGACAATAACAGACTTCCCTCCGCCGTGGGGGAGCCCCGCCGCTGCATTCTTCAGGGTCATGGCGCGGGCCAGGCGAAACGCCTCAAGGGCAGTGACATCTGCGGCCATGCGTACACCACCGATGGCCGGACCACAGGCAGTGTTATCCACAGCGACTACTGCTTTCAGCCCCAGAGCAGGTTCATACACGTGAGCTATCAACTGGGGCCCTAATTCATCGGCCAAGGCAAACAGATCCTCCATTACGGATTCCTCCTGTAATTATGCAGAGACACAGGTCTCACGAGTTTCAGCGTCCTTCTCTGTGCTCTGACCCTCTGCATCATGAATAATCCGACGCAGTTCTTCACCGTCGAGCACTTCTCTCGCCAACAGCATGTTAGCGAGCTGTTGGAGCAAAGGTTTCTTGGTCGTCAACAAATCCTGCACGCGTCGATGTGCGCGCGCAAGAATTTCCTCTACTTCCTTGTCAATCTCGGCAGCTTTCTCTTCGCTGTAATCCTTCTTGGTCGCCCACGGAGTATCAAGAAACAGCCCACGGCGTTCCCGCTCAAACGTGCGCAAGCCTAAGCGAATACTCATGCCGTACTCTGTCGTCATGCTGCGCGCGATATCTGTCGCTTTCTGCAAATCATCCTGGGCGCCGGTGGACACGTCGCCGAAAATAATTTCTTCTGCGACCCGCCCGCCCAGTAACATGCACAAGCGATTTTCCAGTTCAGTGCGCGTCATCAGATAGCGGTCCTCTGTGGGCAATTGCTGAGTGTATCCGAGAGCTGCGATGCCACGAGGAATAATCGACACCTTCCGCACGGGGTCCATGTTGGGCAGCAACTCCGCAGTAAGCGCGTGCCCAATTTCGTGATGAGCAATAATAGCCTTCTCCCGTGGGGTGATAACTCGGGTGCGTCGTTCCAAGCCGGCAATCACACGATCAACCGCATCGTCCAAGTCCGACATCAGTACGGCAGCATGCCCGCGCCTGGCCGCAAGCAGCGCGGCCTCGTTCACGATATTCGCCAGATCGGCCATCCCTGTAAAGGTCTGTTGATTACCTGCGCATCGCCAGAATCCGCGCGGTCGATACATGTGTCTGCCCCTTGCCACTCAGCTTGTTGGGCGGTGGCTTCTTGGGCCCGCGTTTGTGTTTGG
>JBFWXH010000010.1:0-121201 GCA_050187625.1 Binatia bacterium | reverse complement strand
ATAAACCGCGACCCCGAACCGCAGTACATCCCCCGAGACCGATGAGATCGCACAGTTGCTGTTGCAACGCCTGTCCTTTTTCCGTCGCGTGCTGAGGCAAATCCTCATGAAGAATGACATCCAGTGAAGCCAGGCCTGCAGCGCAACAAACCGGATGACCGCCAAAGGTTGTCACATGAGCCAATGGCGGATCGTGGGCAAGTGTTGCCATGATGTCTGGCGTACTGACAAACGCGCCTAGTGGCATCCCACCTCCCAAGGCTTTGGCGAGGACCATGATGTCCGGGGTGACCTGCCAGTGTTCGGAGGCGAACAACTTTCCCGTACGACCAAAACCAGTAATCACTTCATCGAAAATAAGCAGCGCACCAACTTCCCTACAGCGATGACGAAGGGCCGGAAGGTAGGCGTCGTCAGGAATACGCACGCCGCCCTCGCCCTGGATCGGTTCAATAATGACAGCAGCAACCGTCTCATCAATCTGCTTGAGAGCTTCTAAGTCATTAAACGGCAAAAAGGCTACCGTAGGCAGCAACGGTTCGAACGGTTCACGGTAGAGTGGATTGCCTCCGACCGATAGCGAGCCGAAGGTATCGCCGTGAAAACTACCAAGAAAACTGACGAAACGAGAGCGACCGGTATGTTTGCGGGCAGTCTTGAGCGCGCCTTCGATAGCTTCGGTGCCACTGTTGGTAAAATAAGTGACGCTGAGCGGTGGCGGAGCGACCTCAGCCAAGCGCTGCGCGAGTCGTACCTGCGGCTCCTGAATGTACTCACCGTAGACCATCGTGTGGAGGTATCGTTCACTTTGTTCCTTGATCGCTCGAACAACCGCAGGGTGGGTATGGCCAATGCTGGCGACGCCGATCCCAGAGAGCAGGTCGAGATACTCCTTGCCGTTCTTGTCGACGACTGTACATCCGTGCGCGCGTGCGACTTCGATGCCCATTGGCTCGGGCGAGGTTTGGCAAACGTGTTGGAGGAACGCGTCTCGTAGCGTATTCATGCGACAGAAAAATACGCGAGCAGGACGAGAAGAGCTAGTACTTGAGGAGGCAGGGACGTAAAGCGTAAAGCGTAATGCGTAATGCGTAATGCGTGGAATAGAGAGAACGGATTGGAATTCATCGAATTTAGCTCTCGACAGTTTTGGCAGTTGCGTTCATATCGGTAACTGTATGTTCTTCTTCTTCTGCGCTTTCCAGCAACACCGGCATCCGTACCCAGAACCATCCGGCGGCGGCCAGACAAGCGAGACCTGACAACCCGACGGTCATTGGTGCGCCAATGTGCGGGGCGAGGATTCCAGACAATAAGCTGCCAATCGGCGGAGCACCCATAAACATCATCAAAAACAAACTCATCACACGTCCCCGTAAACGGTCTGGGGTGATCGTCTGTAAGAGCGTGTTTGCCGCTGACATCGGCACCATAAACCCCGAGCCCACAAGCGGTAACAGTAACATCGAGAGCCACAAGTTGCGCGAGAATGAGAACAGCATCAAGCCGATCCCCAGTCGAATTAAGGCGAACGCAATAAAACGTCCCATCTTTTCATTGTCCCGCTGACGGGCGAGAAACAGGACACCAACGACTGCTCCCATCCCTGCGGACCCCAGGAGCAGACCCATCGCATCGGGGCCACCATGGAGAATGTCTTTCGCAAAGACCGGCATTAATACCGTATAGGGGGTTCCCAGGAGACTCAGTAACCCGATCAAGAGGAGGAGGAGACGGATCGGGGGAGTCTGAAACGCGTACCGCATGCCTTCGCGGATGAAGCTGGAGATTGAGGCTGCCGTACCATGTACTGGCGTTGGCGGTGGCACCTTCATAGCCAGAAAACCGCCGATAATGGCGAGGTAACAGATGCCGTTGACGGAAAAACAGATCCCTTCACCAAACTTGGCGACCAGCAGACCGGCGAGGGCTGGGCCGAGAATCCGGGCGGCATTCACCAAAGCCGAATTGAGCGCAATCGCGCTGGCGAGATCTTCCTTCCCGACGATCTCTTGCAGGAACGCTTGCCGTGCGGGCATCTCAAAGGTTTGCAGAATGCCTGCCACCAACGCAAGAACAAACACGTGCCAAACGGTTACTAAGCCATGTGAGGTGAGCGCACCGAGCAGAAGCGCTTGGATCATGAAAAGAATTTGCGTGTACAAGCAGATTCTGTAGCGGCTCAAGCGGTCAGCCAGAACTCCACCAAACGGCCCGAGGACCACCGCTGGAATCTGCCCGGCAAACGCGACGAGGCCGAGCAGAAAGGGGGAAGCAGACAGACGATAGACAAGCCAGCCTTGCGCCATGCCTTGCATCCAGAAGCCAACCCGAGAAACAAACTGGCCAGCAAAGAACAGACAGAAATTGCGATGGCGAAGCGCACGAAAGGCGTACGGTAGACGACTCCCAGAAGTTGACGCGTCCGACTCTGTTGATATGGGCATGCGCTGAAGTTATCTGTCCACGGGTGTAGCTGTCAATGAAACAGCCCTCAGGCAGCGAGAAGCGAAAACAGGAAAAAAGGCTTGAGGCTGAAGGCTGTAGGGGAGGCTGTAGCGAGCACTGGTCACAACCTAAGAGCAGCTGCTTGGTGTTTTGGCGGCTCTGCCGCGCTTGTGGGTTCCTTCTCCCGCAGGGAGAAGGTCAGGATGAGAGGAGCAAGAGACAAAAACGTCTATTTTTCATCCCCTCACCCTCGCCCTCGCCCGGTGGGAGAGGGAATTACGACATAGATGACGGCTTAAGTCGTGACTGGTGCTGTAACGAGGAAGTCCTATTTCTTTGACCTCCGCGGTTACGGACTTATACGTTACGCAACACGTAGCATGTGTTCCCTTCAGCCTTTGGCCTGTAGCCTACAGCCTGTCTTCACTTATGCCAACGTACGAAGCAGATCGTCGGCACCAGCGCACGGTAAATTGAATGCGGTTGCTACACCCGGATGGACGACCTGTCCCTGGACAGTGTTGAGTCCACGTCGTAAAGCCGCATTCGTGTGTAATGCTTTTAGCCCGGAGGCTGCGAGTTCCAGGGCGTAGGAGAGCGTGACGTTAGTTAAGGCATAGGTCGAGGTATGGGGGACAATCGCGGGCATATTCGTCACACAATAATGTACTACGCCCTCGTCATGATAAATGGGATCATGATGCGCCGTTGGTCGCGAGGTTTCGGCACTGCCGCCTTGGTCGATAGAGATATCAACAAACGCTGCCCCCGGCTTCATGTTGTGGAAAAGTGTCCGCGAAAGCAACTTTGGGGCTCGTGCACCTGGAACGAGTACTGAGCTGATAACGAGGTCCGCCGAGAGTACTTCCTCTTCGATGTTGGCGCGGTTCGACATGATCGTCGTGACATGTCCACCCAGAATGTCGTGGATATAGCGAAGCCGGGCAGGGTTGATATCGAGAATACTGACGTTCGCCCCGATACCAACCGCGACCTGGCAGGCACTGGCCCCTGCAATGCCACCGCCAAGAATGACGATGTGCGCCGGTTTGACACCAGAGGCACCACTCAGCAACACCCCACGTCCACCATTCTGTGCCTGCAGGCACCACCCCCCGACCTGAATAGCCAGGCGACCGGCGACTTCGCTCATCGGAGCGAGTAACGGCAAGGAACCATCATCAAGCTGGATCGTCTCATACCCAAGGGACGTCACGTGTTTTTCCAGTAATGTCCTGGTGAGGATTTCATCTGCAGCCAGGTGAAGATAGGTGAAGACAATAAGCCCGGGACGGAGGTACTGATATTCGCTCGGGAGAGGCTCTTTGACCTTCAGAATCATGTCTGCCTGTTCCCAAACCGCCTGCGCGGTTTGGAGGATTTGCGCCCCTGCCGATTGGTAGAGGTCATCGGGAATGTTACTACCGCCACCAGCATTGTGCTCGATACACACCTGATGTCCATGGGCGACCAAGCCCGTAACGCCACTCGGAGTGATAGCAACCCGGGTTTCTTCAGCTTTAATTTCTTTTGGTATTCCAATTCGCATGGAAACAATTATATTCGCTCCTGTGGCGGGGGGAAAGTGATTCCCGTAAGGTGGGTATTCTATGGTAGCAACTATTCTTGACGGTAAAGCGTTAGCCCAGGAGATTCGTCAGGCAACGAAAGCGCAGGTGGTCGGCTTTCGTGAGCGTTATGGAGTGCTTCCCGGCCTCGCAACCATTCTCATTGGTGATAATCCAGCCTCGCGCGTTTATGTTGGAACGAAAGAGAAGGCGTGCCACGAAGTCGGGATGCAGTCGTTTCCGTACCGTTTCCAGGCAGATGTTGCGGTGGAAGCCGTGTCGTGCCTCATTGCCGATCTCAATACGCGACCCGAGGTCCACGGGATTTTGCTGCAATTACCGCTGCCAGCTCACCTGGATCATCGTGCCCTGATCTTGCAAATCAATCCGGCCAAAGACGTCGATGGGTTGCATCCGTTCAATCAAGGGAGATTATTACTTGGGGAAGATGCTTTACGGCCCTGTACCCCGCTGGGCATTATGCGGTTGATCGAACGTACTGGGATGACGACTGCCGGAAAAAAGGCGGTGGTGATCGGCCGTAGTATGCTGGTCGGTAAACCGGTGGCGTTGATGTTGCTAGAGCAAGATGCCACGGTGACCTGTTGTCATTCTAAAACCGTGAACCTTGCAGATGAAGCACATGCGGCGGATATTGTCGTCGCGGCGGTTGGACAACCGGAGGTGATCAAAGGACAGTGGATTAAACCTGGAGCCGTGGTCATCGACGTCGGCATTTCTCGCCTGATCGATAATAAACTGAAGGGTGATGTCGAGTTTGCTGTAGCCAAAGAGCAGGCGGCCTTTATTACGCCAGTGCCCGGTGGTGTTGGACCGATGACCGTGGCAATGTTACTAGCAAACACCGTGAAAGCCGCCCTGACAAATAGCAAGAATTAAGTTTGGACTTTTCAATGCGAGTCTGAAGCGCTACCCTCACACAAGCTGACCGCAAAAAACAAAAATTGCCTTATGCCAAAACAAACTCCCCTTTATGCGATTCATCGTGCTGCTGGTGCGCGGATCATCGATTTTGGTGGCTGGGAGATGCCCGTACAGTATACGGGGATCTTGGCGGAGCACCACGCCGTCCGCACTGCCGTTGGTCTTTTTGACTTGAGCCACATGGGAGAAATTGAAATCCGTGGGCACCGTGCGCTTGAAGTGTGCCAGGAACTGGTAGTGACTGACGTTACTCGCGTCCATATTGGCCAAGCGCAGTATTCGGTCATGTGCTATCCCGACGGCGGAATTGTTGATGACATTATTATTTATCGTCTCGACGGAGATCGGTACTTTTTGTGCGTCAATGCTGCCAATACCGACAAAGACTTTTCTTGGATCGTGCAGCACAATCGCGACCGGGCGACGGTGGCTGATCGGAGCCCGGAGTATGCTTTGATCGCCCTGCAAGGGCCAGCGGCGCGCACGGTCTTGCAACGCATGACGACTCTGGATCTCGCGCAGCTCCGGCGTTATTGGGTGACACCAGGTGAGGTGGGTGGTACCTCCGCGCTTGTTGCCCGTACTGGGTATACCGGAGAAGATGGCTTTGAGTTGTTTGTCGCAGCGGAACAGGCAACTGCGGTCTGGAATGCGTGTGTGGACGCTGGGCAGCCTGAGCAGATTGTTCCAGTAGGTCTCGGGGCTCGCGACACGCTTCGTCTCGAAGCCGGATATCTATTGTATGGCAACGACATTGACGCTGATACCACGCCGTTGGAAGCGGGGTTGCAGCGGCTCGTGAAGTTTGACAAAGCGGAGTTTATGGGACACGAGGCCTTACGCAGACAACAGGAGATAGGAGTAACCAAACAGCTTGTTGGTGTAACTATGGGGGCTCCAGGAATCCCTCGCCACGGATATTCCCTGTGGTACGATGGACAGGCGGTTGGCGTGGTTACCAGCGGCACGCAGTCGCCTTCACTTGGGGTTGGTATTGCCTTAGGGTACGTTCCGCCGAGATGCGAAAGTCCAGGGACCTCTCTTTTCGTAGAGATTCGTGGGCGACAGGTGAAGGCGCAGGTTGTAGAAAGACCATTTTATCGTAAGTAGTGAATGGATGGAGGTTGATATGGAGTATCCGAAAGAGTTGCGGTACTCGCAGGAGCATGAATGGGTAGCAGTGGAAGACAATATCGCGACCATCGGCATCACCGATTATGCGCAGGAACAACTTGGTGATGTCGTCTACGTGGAGTTGCCCGAGGTCGGCACCCAAGTTGCCAAGGATGAAGCTTTTGGCGTGGTCGAATCGGTGAAGGCAGTATCCGACATTTATGCACCAGTGAGCGGCACCGTGACTGCTGTCAACGCCGACTTAACCGATAGTCCGGAGACGGTCAATGAAGACCCCTATGGTGATGCCTGGATGATTCGCGTGGAGATGAGCGACCCGGAAGAACTCGATGATCTCATGGATGTTGCAGCCTACCAGCAGTTTGTCGAAGAAGCGAAGGACGACGAATAGGACACGCGACCATGCGCTATATTCCGCATACGGATCATGACGTGGCGACCATGCTTGCCACACTTGGCGTTCAGTCGGTCGATGCGCTGTTCGCGCATGTGCCGGAAACGTTACGGGCGCAGGCTGCGATCAATCTCCTCCCAGGACAGTCGGAGTCCACAGTACGTACGCGATTAAGCGCTCTGGCGACGAACAACCGGATCGGCCCTGATACTGTCTCTTTTCTTGGGGCGGGGGCGTATCCGCATGTTGTGCCTGTCGTCGTCGATTATCTCATCCAACGTGGTGAATTCGCGACTGCCTACACCCCATATCAGCCGGAGGTCAGTCAAGGTACACTCCAGGCGATCTTCGAGTTTCAGTCGTTGGTGACTGCTGTGTTTGGTTTAGAGGTCGCGAACGCCAGTATGTATGATGGTGCCTCGGCAACAGCAGAGGCCGTCCTTATGGCCAAGCGCATCGGCGCCCAACGACAGACAGTGTTGATTGCGCGCTCTTTGCATCCCCAATATCGTCAGGTTATTCGTACCTATCTGGATGGCGTACCGGGCGTAAAAATCGAAGAACTGCCGTGGGGTGACGACGGACGTCTCGATACGACGCAGTTAACCCGGCGGCTTGATAAGACGGTGAGTTGTGTCGTTGTCGGCTATCCCAATGTGTTTGGGATCGTCGAAGATGTGGCGCAGATCAGTGAGGTGACTCATGCTGCCGGGGCGCTGGTTGTGACAGCGACGACAGAAGCGCTGGCCCTCGGGTTGCTGAAAGCCCCCGGTGACCTCGGGGCGGATATCGCGGTTGCCGAGGGGCAAAGTTTTGGCATCCCGTTGAGCTACGGTGGACCTGGGGTTGGATTGTTTGCCTGCCGCGAGCGGTTTTTGCGCAATATGCCTGGACGTCTGGTTGGGGAGACCGTAGATCATGACGGCCGCCGCGGATTTGTGCTGACTCTAGCCACTCGTGAACAACATATTCGCCGCGAACGGGCGACCTCGAATATCTGTACGAACCAAGGGCTCTGTGCGCTTGCCGCTACAATCTATCTGTGTTTGCTGGGCAAACGCGGACTGCGAGAATTAGCGGAACACAACGTGAAGAAAAGTCATTACGCGAAAGACGTGTTGCAGCACGCCGGTCAGTTTCAGCCCCGCTTTCTTGCGCCGTTTTTTAACGAATTTGTGCTGACGGTCCCACATGCCCGGAGCCGGTGGCAGCGCTGTGCAGCACGGCAGTGCCTCGCGGGAGTGGTACTTGAGGATTGGTATCCGGAGTTAGAGGATTGCTTGCTGCTGTGTGTTACTGAGACACATTCTCGCAGTGACATTGACAGACTCGTCGAAGAACTCACATGTAAAACGTAAAGAATAAAAGGTAAGGCTGACAGCTCTCTCCATTACTTTTTTACGTGGTACGTTTTGCGCGGTACGTTTTGTTTGTGTCACGCGGTTTCAGAGAAAAACAGGACTCACCAGTATGAAAAAACGCTTTGTCCTTGACGAGCCGCTGATTTTTGAGCGTAGCTCGCCGGGACGCATTGGTTATTCGTTGCCGGAAGATGACCTTCCGGCTCAGGCTACAACGGCGGACTTCCCCAGCGAGTTATGTCGCGAGGCGTTGACGGATTTTCCCGAGGTGAGTGAGGGAGATGTGGTACGACACTTCACCCGCTTATCACAGTGGAATTTCAGTGCGGCGACGACCCTCTATCCTCTCGGATCGTGTACGATGAAATATAACCCGATCATCAACGAGGTTGTGGCCCGGTTCCCTGGGTTTGCTCACCTGCACCCGTTGGCGCCGGATGCGTATGCCCAAGGGGCATTAGCCTTGCTCGCCGAGCTTGAGTGTTGGCTCGCCGATATCAGTGGAATGGATGCCGTCAGTTTACAGCCTGCTGCTGGGGCACAAGGTGAACTTACCGGTATGAAGCTCATCCGCGCCTATCATGTGGCCCAAGGGCATCCGCGCAAGAAAGTGCTGATCCCTGGCAGCGCCCATGGCACGAATCCCGCCTCGGCAGCCCTGTGTGGATACTCCGTCGCGGAAGTGCCGACCGGTCCCGCTGGGATGTTAGAGGCTGCGACGGTTGAAAAGGTAGTGGATGGCGATGTTGCCGCACTCATGGTGACCAATCCGAATACACTGGGACTGTTTGAGAGTGAGATCGTCAAGATTACCGAGATTCTCCATGCCCAGGGTGCACTGGTCTATATGGACGGCGCGAACCTCAATGCGCTGATGGGCGTTGCGAAGCCGGGCCACATGGGGGCTGATGTCATCCAGTTCAATTTGCACAAAACCTTCTCCACGCCACATGGTGGAGGTGGCCCTGGGGCTGGACCGGTCGGGGTTAAGAAAATCGTGCAACCCTATCTGCCGGTGCCACGTGTCATTGAGGAAAATGGAACGTACCGCTGGAGTGAAGACTTTCCGCAGTCGATTGGTAGGGTCCGGTCGTTCCACGGCAACTTTGGGATTCTTGTCCGGGCGTATGCCTATATTCTGGCGATGGGTGCTGATGGTCTCTCCGAGGCGACCCGCATGGCGGTTCTCAATGCCAACTACCTGCGCAAACGTTTGGAGCAGGCGTACGACATCGCGCATGAGACCCCCTGCATGCACGAATGTGTCTTCTCCGATCATTCGTTTGCCCATTCCGGCATCAAAACGCTCGACATAGCCAAGCGGCTCCTCGATCAGGGATTTTATGCGCCGACGATTTACTTTCCCCTGGTGGTGAGTGGAGCATTGATGATCGAACCGACCGAGACTGAGAGTAAAGAAACGCTCGATGAGTTTGTCGAGGCAATGCTAGCGATTGCACAGGAGATCAAAGACAATCCTGACGCGCTCAAGAACGCGCCACAGTTGACTCCTGTCAGCCGTCTCGATGAGACCCGAGCCGCGCGACATCCGGTGCTGCGGTGGAGAAAGACCTCCGACTGAGGAACCGGCAGAAGCAAACTCATAAAACGATAAAGGATAGAGGAGTTCCCCATGCCAGAGACAGTCAGTGATATTGCCAAAGGCTTACAGGTTGGAATTATTGGTGGTTCAATTGCCGGATGTGCGACGGCGATCGAGTTGTTGCGCCTAGGGTGCGAAGTGACGCTGTTTGAGCGTACCGGTGAAGAATTGAAAGATCGCGGAGCTGGTATTGGTGTCCCTCCGTCGGTGATGGAGGCCTTTATCAAACGCGACCTGGTCGATGCCGATATCCCCTATTTTTCTTCCCGCACCTTCACGCGGGTGTGGCGAACAAGCAAGGAACAGCAATATGGCTATATCGCCTGGGACCAGCCTGCAGGGCTGGCGTTACTTAACTGGGGAGGATTGTTCCGCAACCTGCGTAAGCGCGTACCAGATTCAGTGTATCGCGTGGAGCATCGTGTAGTGGCGGTACACGAACGGCCCAATAATCGCGTAGCGGTAGAACTAGCAACCGGAGAGATGCGTGAGTTTGATTTAGTCGTCTGCGCTGACGGGTATACGTCACTCGGGCGGCGGACGTTATTCCCTGAGGTGTCGCTGCACTACGCTGGTTACGTTCTCTGGCGCGGGTTTCTTCTGGAACAAGAGCTGCAGGAGTCGAAGCCGCTCGCAAGTGGTGTACGTTGTCTTGGCTTTCCCGGTGGACATGGAATCTTCTATTTCGTGCCCGGACCGGATGGATCGGTCGCCGCAGGCAAACGCCTGGTCAATTGGGGAATCTATACCCCCGTGGCTGAGGATGCACTCGCTCGCTTTCTGACCGACAAAGAAGGAAAACAGCGGGAAGGTTCGTTAGCCCCTGGCACTATGCCACTGCCTACGGAAACTGACCTGAAGCAAAAAGCGCACGAACGCATCCCCGACTATTACGCTGACATCGTGGACAAGAGCCCGGATACTTTCGCTTACGCCATCTATGACTGTCAGGTGCCAGCGTATCGCAAAGGGCGGATCTGTTTGGTGGGTGACGCCGGGGCGTTTGCGCGTCCGCATAGTGCGGCTGGGGCACTGAAAGGGATCAACGATGTGTTAGCTCTCAGTGAGGCGTTGCGAACGTATACGTCACTGGAAGAAGCACTCTCGCAGTGGAATGCGAAACAAACCGAGATCGACAACAATCTGGTGCGGTTTGGTAATCAGTTAGGGCAGGCTTTAGTGACAGAAATTCCTGACTGGTCAAAGATGGATGCCACCAGCATGGAGAAATGGTTCACTTCTATCGTGACTATTCGCACCGAGCTATTCAACCAAAATACGGCAAGTCCCGCGTCTCGGTGAAAACTGGCAGTCGGCTCGCTTCGCTGTATGGCCCGCTTATTACGTGCGCTTTATGGTCGGAGGGACCTGTCGTCAACCACATGCCAGAGAACGACTGAAGTCTCCTGTGGTGCGCAGAGCGCACCACAGAGCCGGGGCAAAAACGCGGTATGTACGCGTCTGATACAGTGACTTTACCCTTGATCCGTTTATCCCTTATCCTTTGCCATTGAGCGAACGGAGTGAGCAAGCGAACTGATGGAAACGATTCGTATCCGTGGCGCGCGGGAGCATAACCTCAAAAATATCTCGGTAGAAATCCCCCGCAATCAGCTTGTCGTGATTACTGGTGTCTCTGGCTCCGGGAAATCATCGCTTGCCTTCGATACGCTCTATGCCGAAGGGAGGCGGCGATATGTCGAGTCTTTGTCTGCGTACGCCCGGCAGTTTCTTGATCAACGCGCGAAACCCGATGTTGATGCTATCGACGGGCTCTCGCCCGCTATTGCGATTGAACAACGTGGAACGACCACGTCGCCTCGGTCAACTGTGGGCACGGTGACGGAGATCGCCGATTATTTGCGCGTCCTGTATGCCCGTGTCGGGACCCCTTACTGCCGCGAGTGTCAGCGTCCAATGACTCGTCACAGCGTACCGCAGATTACGGATCAATTACTCAACCTTCCTGAGACCACACGGGTACAAATCTTTGCGCCGATCCGTCTGCAAAATGCCGCGAACTTTCTCGGGACGATGAAAGAACTCCGACAGGCGGGCTTTGTGCGTGTGCGCGTGGCTGGGAGGCTCTATGACCTTGCGGAAGAGGGGGCTCTGCCTCGCCAGGCACCAGCAGAAATTGATCTGGTGATTGATCGGCTCATCATAAAGAGTGGAATTGCCCAGCGGCTGGCCGAGTCACTGGAAACCGCCCTCCGGTATGGAAAGGATGTGGTCAAAGTCCTCATCGGCGACGGTGATGAGCAACTCTTTACCCAACGGCTGGTATGTCCAGCCTGTGGCTTTTCTTATCCTGATCTGACCCCGGCATTCTTTTCTCCGAATAGTCCTGTTGGTGCATGTGCAACCTGTGACGGTCTCGGTATGCAGGTGGAAAAGAAGGCCGGCAAACGAAGCAAAAAAAGTAGCACCAATGGCGAAGCGCAAGAGTCCGAACCGTCCCTCTGTTCAGACTGCCAGGGGACACGGCTCTCTCCCGAGAGTCGTGGTATCCGTATTGGTGACTACGACATTACCCAGCTGTCCGCCTTATCGATCGATGTCGCTCACGAGCTTTTTCGCACCCTCTCTTTTCGTGGGCGAGACGCCGAGATTGCGCGACCCCTGTGCCAAGAGATTCTTTCTCGTCTGCGTTTCCTTGTAGACATTGGCCTCCCGTATGTGACTCTTAATCGTCCGGCGGTCTCATTGTCGGGTGGAGAAGCCCAGCGCGTACGGCTGGCGACACAAATTGGCAGTGGGCTCTCTGGGGTGTTGTACGTCCTGGATGAACCGTCGATCGGCTTGCATCCACGTGATACGGAGCGACTGCTCACGGCGTTACGACAATTACGCGATCGAGGAAATTCTGTAATTGTCGTTGAGCATGATCGCGAGACCATGCTTGCCGCGGATTATCTCATTGACCTGGGGCCAGGGGCGGGAGAGCAGGGGGGCGCGTTACTGGCGGCAGGGACACCAGAAGAGGTACAAGTCATCCCTGCATCCTTGACCGGTCAATATCTCCGCGGTGATTTGTCGATTCCCGTGCCAACGCATCGCCGCACAGCTTCGCAATGGATAACTCTTAGTGACGTAACGCTCCATAATCTTCAGGCGGTAACCGTTGCGTTTCCACTGGGCACCCTTACCTGTGTGACCGGCGTGTCAGGGTCGGGGAAAAGCTCGCTGGTGATGGACTGCCTGGCGCCAACCCTCACGCGCGTATTGGGGAAACGTCAGTCGGCAACCCCTGGACTGAAAGTCACTGGGTCGCAGCAGTTGGAGAGTGTTATCTGTGTCGACCAAGCACCGATCAGCCGGACGGCGAACTCGAATCCGGCAACCTATATTGGACTGTTGAACCCACTGCGTGAACTCTATGCGCAGCTGCCAGAGGCGCGGGTGCGCGGATATGGCCCAGAGCGGTTCTCCTTCAACATTAAAGGTGGCCGCTGTGAGGCGTGCGAAGGAGATGGGGTCATAGTCGTCGAAATGCATTTCTTGCCGGATCTCTACGTGACGTGTGATGTATGTCGTGGAGCGCGTTACAATCGGGAAACTCTGGAAGTGCGGTTTCGCGGGAAGAACATTGCCGACGTGTTAAACCTGACGGTGGCAGAGGCACTGGCATTCATGGGTGACATTCCGGCTCTACGCCCTCGCTTGGAAACCCTGCGTGATGTTGGCCTGGATTACCTGCGTTTGGGGCAACCAACACCGACATTGTCGGGCGGAGAAGCACAACGCCTCAAACTAGCGAAAGAACTGAGCCGCAAGAGCGCTGGCCGGACATTGTATATTCTCGACGAACCAACCACGGGGTTACATGTTGCCGATATTCACCGCCTGTTGACAGTCCTTGGGTTGCTGGTTGAAGCGGGGAATACGGTCCTGCTCATCGAGCATAACCTGGACGTGATCAAAACCGCCGACTTCGTTATCGATCTTGGTCCCGAGGGAGGCAATCTGGGAGGAGAGGTGATTGCGACTGGGACACCGGAAGAAATTGCGCGGGTCGGGCGATCATATACTGGACGGTGCCTGCGGGCCGTGTTGGGGTGAAGCCGAAGACTAAAACCTTCGGCTGCCGCTAAAAGCCTCTCCGAGGCCAGGCCTGCAATAATGTTCTGTTTTTTTATGTAGAGCAATTCCAGGTTCCTTCTCCCTACGAGAGAAGGTCAGGATGAGGGAAACAAGAAGCAAAAAATCCTTATTTTGATCCCCTCACCCTGGCCCTCCCCCTGTGGGAGAGGGAATTGACACGCCGCCAACAGCTTGAAGTTGTGAGTGGGGGATGTTAGTGGCCAACCGCTTTTGCGCGCTGGGCTTCGTCGGCTGCCGTTGGTCCTTCGACCTTGTACAGCTTCTGCGCGTTGTCCCACAGAATCTTGCGTCGCACCGACTCTTCACAATCGGAGAGACCGCCTTGAATTCGTTTGTTGACTTCATCACCGTAAATCGAGGTGGGATGAGGAAAATCGGTTTCAAAGAGGATGTTATCTACGCCGACCTTGTCGATAAGGCGACGTGGAGCGGTCTGTTCAAACCAGTAGCACGCGTACACATTGCGAGCGAAGTATTCCGATGGAAGCATATCGAATTCCGGTCGCTCCTCAGGGACCCGATTGTCCTTGAACTGATAATCGAGGGCTTCAAGGACGAACGGAATCCAGCCAATACCGCTTTCGACCGAGACAAATTTGATTTTGGGATAGCGTGCTAATACCCCTGACATGATGAGATCGTTCAACTGGACCCCGTTGCGCAGGAAGACGTTGACTGACAGCTCTGTAAACGTGGCCAGGCGGCCATACGCGGCCATCTTCTCGCGCTGCAAACCATCCTCCATATTGCCGGAGCCAATGTGAAAGCTGATCGGCAAATCAAGCTCGCACGCGACTTCCCACAGAGGATTCCAATGCGGATCACCCAAGAGCGGTTGGCCGAGCGACTGGGGCTCTCCGGTGAAGAGAATGCCTTTGTGCCCCATTGCAGCGCAGCGGCGGATCTCTTTTACTGAGGCGTCGACATCCCAAAATGGGGTTGAGGTAATCGGCAGCAAGCGACGTGAGTCAGCCGAGGCCCATTCGGTTTGCCAGTCGTTATATGCTTGTACGCAGGTCAGCTTCAGTTCAGGGTCTTGCAGTTTGAGGAATTGTTGGTTGCCGAAGCCGCCAACGTTTGGGTACATGATCATCGCCCAAATACCCAGCTCATCCATGTATTTCAGACGCTCTTTGGCATCGAATGCGGCTGGATGCATTTCCTCGTACGAGGTTGGCCATTTCGTCATGTCGCCGACACCGGCGGTAGCGGTTAATCCCGGATTGGCGATGCGACGTTCTCCGAGGAACCACCATTGGCGTCCCTTCGCATCAGTGCCAAGACGCGGAACCGAGTCTCGCATGCGTTCGGGCACCCGACTGGTCCACAAGTCAGGGGTTTCGGTCACATGGGTATCTACGTCGATAATTGTATAGCCGCTCATAGTATCCCTCCTGCGGTCATTGGTTTTAAGGTTATGCTAGCCTGCAATTCTGCTGGACTGCCCGAGAAGATTTTCCATACACTTTCACACCCTAAACGCATAAACCGGCGAGAAAGAGAAGTCAACGGCGAAATGGGGAAAGGCAGATAGCTCGCTCGTGACACTCGCTCTATGGCGGATGGCTCGTTCGCTGCGCTCACTCTATGGGCGAAGAGGGGAAACGGTAAAAAGGGGAAAAGGATAAGGGATAAATGGATAAAAGATAAAGGCTTGGTTGCTGCACTCACTCTACGGCAGCATCTTTTTACCATACGCCATAAAGCGAACGTAGTGAGCGGGCTATAAAGCGAGCAGAGCGAGCGGGCCGTAGAGCGAAGCGAGCCAGTTGCTATTGCCGCTTTGCTGTCGCAATTTTGTAAACGATGTGTGCCGAGGCGATCAGGTCGCGGTTGGGAGAAAAGACCGTGGCCTCCGCGAAGACAATGCTGCGCCCGCGACGTATCACGCGTGCTTCTGCTATCAGGTCGATTTGTCGGGCTGGGGCAAGATAGTTCACTGTCATGGTGATCGTCGGAATACCTGGCGTTCCCGGATCTCCTCCGGCTTTGATAGCGAAGACACCAGCGGTATCCATAAGGGAAGCGATAGCGCCGCCATGAACCAGACCGCCGGCTTGTTGCAGCTCCGGCTTAAACGCCATGCGCATCCGGCAGAAATCTGGTTTGGTTTCTTCGAGAGTGAACCCCAATAAATGAAAGAACGGCTCTGAGCCGGCGTGTATGTCTGGCAACGTGTAGCTCCTTTCCGACAAAACAAGCCGAGCATCAATACCACACCGTGCGGCTGGGTAAAGGGAATCGGGATAATGGATAGGCTTTCTTTCCTTTATTCGCCTGGGGCTTGGCGATAACGTGCGCCAAGCAGTGATCTTCTGTACCAAAATCCTCGTGTCGCTATTCCTCCGGCATGAGCGAGGAAAGCGGCGCGAAGCGCTTGAGATCGTCACTGGTGAATGTTCGCATCAGCTCAACCAGATCGGCGATGTTTTGTTCGTTGAGCCCGAGGGGACGCATATCGCCGTCAAGGAAAGGATTATCCTCGCCGCCTTTATTGTAGAACTCCATGACCGCGGTGAGGGTCGCTTCGCTGCCATCATGCATATACGGGGCGGTGAGTTCGATGTTACGCAAGCCCGACGTTTTGAACGCGCCGATATCTTTTTGTTCTTTGGTCACGAGAAATCGTCCGAGTTCACTAAAATCCGGGCGCAGTGCCATTTCGTCAAGTTTCCGTAAATCGCCGCTCTTCAAGATCTCTTGGGCCTCGCGGGCACGGGTCGTGAAGTTCGCTTTGTGGGCAGCAACCCCGATGTTGTGATACTTGTTGTCACTAAAAGTGGGACGCTCGCTGACATGCTCATGACACGTGTTGCACCGGGCTTTGCCATTGAAGAGTTGCCACCCGCGTCTTGCTGATTCGGAGATGGCATTTTCATCGCCGGCCAGGAAGCGATCGATCGGCGCAGAAAACGAAATCAGCGTGCGTTCAAAACTGGCAATGGCTTGGGCGACGCGATCGATCGTGATTTCCGGAGTGCCGAAGGCCTTCTCAAAAAGCGGAGGATACTCAGGAAGGGGACGGAGTTTTTCTTCGACAGCGGTATGAGAAGGCATCGCCATCTCGATGGGATTGGTCAGAGGGAGTTTGGCTTGGTCTTCTAGGGTTTCTGCTCGGCCATCCCAGAACTGCTGTTCATAATATGCGGCATTGAGGACTGTCGGTGAGTTGCGGGCACCGGTTTTCTTGCCGACCCCCTCGGCTACGGGTTTGCCATCCGCGAAACCTTTCCGTGGATCATGACAGGTCGCGCAAGACACCGTGTTGTCTGCCGAAAGACGAGCATCAAAATAGAGTTTTTGTCCGAGGTCGATCTTTGCGTGGGTTAGCGGGTTATCGGCGGGAATCCGGGGAGGAACAACACCTTCAGGCAGTGGCAGCGCATACTCTTCGGCAATAGCGCCGCCTGGAACAGGGGGCACTGCTCCCCAGGCAATACCGACCAGCAGCAATAGCGAGTGAAGGTATGAAGCGAACGATTGTTGTTTTCTCAGACGCATCCGTACTCCTTTTATCTTTCCCCTATCAACTGTACCGCAAAAGCAGCTGCGGGTTTATATAGGGGGATGCCAAACTACAGCGCTGGTCAGTAGTAGGAGGGCAAGAGAAAACCTTAGATTATCCCGAGAATACAGAGCTTACCGCAGGGTAATTATGCGTCTCGTGGTTTTTAGGTTGTGCGCAAACGTACAAAAGAATTTCGCAGTCTTTCCCCCCTCTATAAAAAAGGGGGGAGAACATTTACTCAAAAACTTACTTTGCCATTCGTCCTGGTTTCGGTTGTTCATGGCCAAGGATCGGATGGGGACGATATGGCTCTTCAACTGCTGCCATCTCTTCTGCACTGAGTTTGATATCGACCGCGGCAAAGAGTTCTTTCAGATGCGGAATCTTTGTGGCTCCGATAATCGGTGAGGTTACGCCGGGAGCTTGCAGAATCCATGCACAGGCAATCTGTGTGGGCGATACTCCCCGCTGTTTGGCCACGCGGTCCACCGCGGCAGCAATCTCGAAATCGTTTTCGGCGAAGTAGTTCTTTTGGGCGAATTCATCAGTCTGCGCGCGTTTGGTCAGATTTGCGCCGCCTTCCGGGGTGCGGTTGCCAGCAAAGAACCCGCGCGCGAGTGGGCTCCAGGGAATCAGGGCCACACCCTGATCGATGCAGAGCGGATTCATCTCACGTTCTTCTTCTCGATAGATGAGATTGTAGTGGTTCTGCATGGCGACAAAGCGATGCCAGCCGTTCTCCTTGGCAGTGTAGAGGGCCTTGGAAAACTGCCACGCCGCCATGCTGCTCGCCCCGAGATAGCGAACCTTACCGCTGCGCACGAGCGAGTCGAGTGCCTCCAGGGTCTCCTCGATCGGTGTCGTGTAGTCCCAGCGGTGAATTTGGTAGAGGTCGATATAGTCCATCTTGAGCCGTCGCAGCGAATTTTCACACGCTTCGATCAGGTGCTTGCGGCTCAGCCCGACACGGTTTGGTCCTGGTCCCATGCGGCCGTGCGCTTTGGTGGCGACAACAATGTCATCGCGCGAGGCCATCTCATTGAGCCAACGGCCAGTGATTTCCTCGCTCAAGCCAACCGAGTACACATCGGCGGTATCGAAGAAATTGATACCAGCTTCCAGCGCCAGCGCAAAATGCTCGCGTGCTTCCTCCATACCCAGGGCCCAATCGCGTCGCATTGCCCATCGCGGTTGTTCTCCACCACCGTAGGTCATACAGCCGAGACAGAGACGCGAGACGGTCACGCCAGTATTGCCAAGCTTAGTGTATTCCATTGCTTTCCTCCTTTAGGCTTTTCTCAGAGCGTGTCTAAGAAGTAGCGGAACCTGTCATTGCGAGGAGCGTGGAGCGACGAAGCAATCTCTGTTTCGGGCAAAGATTGCTTCGCTGCGCTCGCAAGGACTCGTTTCCTGGGCTTTCTAGACACCCTCTCAGGTCAGTTTTCATCGAGACCTAATGCAACTCAATCCCGCCGTCAACGTTGATCGCCTGGCCAGTGACATTTTCCGCCGTCGCCAGATAGACTGCCAGTTGCCCGATGTCATCCGGTGTCTGCGGACGACCGAGCGGGATCATGCCTTTGATATATCGTTGCCAGGCGTCCTCTTTGGCCTCACTCGGTTTTTTGAGCGTGTCCGCTAAGTACTCCCACATCTGCGTGCGCAAGATGCCAGGACAGATCGCGTTTACGCGGATGTTGGCGGCGGCGAGTTCTTTGGCGAGGGAGTTAGTGAACCCGACGACTGCGAATTTCGACGCGCAGTAATGCGCCAGCCCCGCAGAACCATTTTTCCCCGCGATAGAAGCAATGTTGATAATACACCCCTTACCGTTGGTTTTCAGGGCTGGGATCGCTGACTGGCACGAGAGAAACACGCCTTTGACGTTGACCGCAAAGGTCAAATCCCAGGTTTCTTCCGTCATCGACTCCACCGGCGCGACACTGACTACTCCGGCGTTACATACGAGGATATGCAGAGATCCGAAGTGGTTCAGGGTTTCTTTGATCATACGATCAGAATCTTCCTTCTTACGGACATCCGCTTGAATCGCCAGGGAG
This sequence comes from Binatia bacterium, assembly GCA_050187625.1. Lineage (GTDB taxonomy): Bacteria > Desulfobacterota > Binatia > Bin18 > Bin18 > JBFWXH01. Next base: position 102,076 of record JBFWXH010000010.1, on the reverse strand, counting down.
CGACGACCGAGTTTCGTAATTTCCGCAGCGGTTTTCTGCGCTTCGGTAAAGCCGCCAATAGCCGCGTTACTGTATTGTTGCGCACTGCTGGCAATGTGTTCGAGATCGGCGATGGCAACATCGGCTCCGGCGTTGGCCAGGGCAAGTGCAATCCCTCGTCCAATACCGCGTGCGCCGCCAGTCACCAGTGCGACTTGTCCATTCAGTGTTGTCATAGGTGTCTCCTTTACTGTTCGACACTGCCATGATTTGCCGTGTTCCTCCAGTGCAGGGGGGTTGTTCGTTTCCGACACGGCTTGGGTGCCAATACCCTGTCTTATAAATTTTAGAATGGTTGGGTGGCGGTTTTGGAGGAGGGCGGCTGTGACACTGTTTTGGCTGTGCGTCGAGCGCGTCCCGTTCTGTTCCCTTGACGGCGCTCTTCACCAGCTGGAGGTTTTATTGGCGCTCCCGGCTATCGAGAGGAAGATCCAGGGCGAGTGCGAGCGCCCGATTGAGTGCTGCCAGCTTCGTCGCCGTGAGCGTTCCGACAAAATTGGTGAGTTTCGTTTTGAACATCAAGGTGAGGAAGTCGCAGCGTACCGCGCTAGTATGGGGGAGCCCATCTTCTGGACCAAGCACGACTTCTGTCGTCAGGCCCAATACTTCGCTATACACTGGTGCGCAGATAACGGTGGAGACATCTTCATGGGCGGCAATAAAGGAACGAGAAACGATAACGTAGAAGCTAGGTTTGCCGCCGCGTTCCGGTACGCGTTCGCGCGTGCGGTATAATTCACCTCGTTTCATGGCCGGGCTTGCTCCTCGATCAATGCGCGAGTCTGCTGGGCTAAGCGTTTCCGATGTTGCCGGAGGATTTTGTGCTCACGGGCTTCGCTCTCGCGCTGCCGTGCCTGTGCGGCGAACTCTCGAATGGCAACGCGGACAAGCGCCGACCGACTTTGATGTTGAGGGGAGGCCTCAGCAAGCTCGTCGAGAATCTGTAATGTTGTTTCATCAATAGTTATAGCAATAGTTTTCATATTGCTTCTATATGATAAGGTAAAACTCCTTTCAAGACGCAGGCGATGTTCCCTGAGCACAGTATTACACGATCCTCCGCGCCATCTCCGCAATTTGCGTGACGCCGTGATCGTCTTGCGCTCGTCGTCGCTCACTGTGACTGCACGAATGCGCTCGGCAAGGTGCGCTGGGGTATAGGCAACAGGAGAGGGGGGCAGCCTCCGATTCTCCGATTCTCCGGTTCCGTCTTTCCTCCCGCTTCACCTTTGTCCCGTTTCGCCGCTTCGCCGTCGTTTTCCCGTTCCCTTTTTATCCCTTTATCCTTTTCTCCGTTTGTCCCTTTCCCTATCCACACCAATACCTTCCCATCCTCATCCACCGCCGTCGCACTCCACAGGCAGAGTGCTTGCACCCTTATGGGAAGCAGCTCTCACCGATAAAGGCTGAATACGTCAGGCCGAGAGCTGCCTGCCATCTCGCTAGAGTCCATACAACCGATGCACGTTCTCATAGGTAATCTTGCGGGTCACCTCCGCGGGAATCCCGGCGAAGTTCTGCTCGATCACTTCTCGTGAACGTGGCCAGGTGGAAGCCCGATGGGGGAAATCCGAGGCCCACATCAGATTGTCTGCGCCGGCGAACTCGTATGTCATCACCCCTGGCCGGTCATCTTGGAAGGTCGCGTAGACCTGGCGCTTGAAGTACTCACTCGGTTTCATCGTAATCGGGGTGGGGTCGACATACCGCAGCGTGTCGTAACAGACATCAAGCCGATACAGATAGTGCGCAATCCAGCCAATGTCATTCTCGGCCGAGACCAGTTTCAACCGGGGGAATCGCTCTAGCACCCCATTGTAGAGAAAGTCGATCAGCGAATTTTGTATTTCGTGGAAAATCGTCACTGTGGACGCCACCCGTCCTTTGCCCAACTGAACCCCCTTCTTTCCGGTCAGGATATGCAGACTCAGCGGTAAACCGAGGTCTTGGGCGGCAGCCCAAAAAGGATCGAAGTGGGAATCGCTGTAGGGCACGTCTCCCGGCGGGGCCGCGTTGATCATCGCGCCGCGCAGTCCCTTTTTGGCAATTCGCTGCAACTCACGCACGGCTTCGTTCACATCCTGCAGGGCGATCAACCCCAGACCGATAAGGCGCCGTGGGGCGTAGCTGCTGAACTCGGCGACCCAATCATTGTAGGCGCGGAAGCTCGCCCACTGTAGTGCGACATCTTTAAGATGAAACAGAAACATCCCCAAGGTGGTGTAGAGAACCTCACCCTCGATCCCGTCGATCTCCTGATCTTTCACCCGTTCAGCCGGATCCCAACCGCTCGGTCGTGCCTCCTCGTAGCCGACGCTTTGATTGGCGGCGAGATCTTTTGGGTCTTTGCCGGCGGCGAAACCGCCTCCGACCGGAAACGGCGTCAAGCCTTCAGCGACAAAGACGCTTCCTTTCTTCCCCTGATAGTTGGAGATCACCCGCGGGGCTCGATCGCGGAGCCCACGGTCTATACGCTGAACCCACAGATCCGCCGGCTCCATGGTATGCGAGTCGGCGGAGAAAATTGCGGCTTGAGCCATATTCGTTCCTCCTTTGGCTACGGATTATTCTGCCTCGGGCCGCTGCGTGTCAACCAAAGCCCCCCCTGTCCTTTTGCGCTTTTATTTACCGCTGGTTCTACGACCGCAGGACGAGGCCAGGCAGTTCCCCAGTGTGGTGTTGCTGCGCGTACAACACGGTTCCGTTGACGATGGTATAGTGCACCCCCCGGTCAGCCGGCCATACCAGACGACGGCCGCCCGCCGGCAGGTCGCGCCGCCACTCTTGGTGGCGAATCGGATTGATCTTCGGTCCAATCGTATTGTAGTCGAAGATGACGAGATCGGCTGCCTTACCCACCGCAAGCACGCCCCGGTCCTGAATACCAAAGAACGCCGCTGGTTCCGCAGTGATGCGCTGAATCGCTCGCTCCAGACTCATGATCTGTTTGTCGCGGACCCAGGTCCCCAGCAGATAGGTGCAATAGCCGGCGTTATCGTGCATGTCCACGTGGGCACCACCATCCGACAGTCCGATCATCCCGCGCGGGTCAGTAATCAATTTGGCCACGCGATCTTCATGCACGTTGAATAAGGCAATGACATATTCTGTGTGGAGGTCATCTTCCAAGGCAATATCAAAGAAGGTGTCCAGCGGATCGGTGCCGCGCTCGCGGGCAATCTCAACCACTGTCTTTCCTTCTAACGGTTTCAAGGCAGGATTATGCACATCGCGCACTTCTACCAAATTCCAGTTGCCGGAAAAGATGCGCGGGTTTTCTAACTCCTTACGAAATGCCTGACGAAAACTCGGATCACGGTACACGCGCATCTGCGTTTCGACGGGTTGGTTAAACGCCGGTTTCCAGGAAGGGTGACTGCCGAAGAGGAAAGGATTATGCAGATTAAATTCGTTGCTCATCGGTAGACAGTTCACCTGCGGAATGCCGCCGCGTTTGATTAACGGCTCGGCCTTGCGCAGGGACTCTTGCGCCGCCTCTGGCCGGTTCTCGCAGTCCACCACCGCGAGCCAGGTCACGGGTCGCCCGCTCTCGGTCAGCAGCAGATCAAGCAGCTCATATTCGTCATCGGCCAATATCCCGGCCGACTTGGTCAGCGTGGTTTCAATCACGCCCTTCCCTAAATCCCTGAGTACATGGGCATACGCAGTGAGTTCCTCGCGGCTCGCTTGCCGACAGGCCAGGGGGCGCCCTTTGTAGCCGACGTGCTGCAGGATCGTGGTTGTAGTCCAGCCAAACGCTCCAGCCATCATCGCCTCGCGGAGCAAGGTCTGAATCTGGGCCGTCTCCGCAGGCGTGGCCGCGCGATCCATCGATTCTTCCCCCATCACGAAGTGGCGAAAGGGCGTCAGCGGAGCCAGAAATGCCAGGTTAATGCCCAGTCCCCGCCGCTGCGCAGCATCCATGTACTCCGGGAAACTCACCCAGTCCCAGGTGATGCCTTGCGCTAACGCCTCGAACGGAATCCCTTCCACATTGACCAGATCCCAGGCAGCAATATCCCGCACGTCGGGTTTGCACGGTGCGATGCCCACCCCACAGTTACCCATGACCACGGTGGTGACACCATGCCAGGACGCTGAGCTCAGGGGCCGGTCCCAGCAAATCTGGGCGTCATAATGAGTGTGGGGATCAACAAAACCGGGAGCCACAATCAAGTCCGCTGCATCAATGACCTGCGTAGCGCTCCCTGTGACCTTGCCGATATCAACAATCTTCCCGCCGGCAATTGCCACGTCAGCATGACGACGTGGGGCGCCCGTACCATCAACCACTGTGCCATTTTTGATTAGTATATCGTACATAGCGAATCCTCCTAAGCGGTTAATCGAGCCACCGAACATTACCTAACAGTTATGCTATCTCCCCTTTAGTATGTCATTCTGAACGATCAGATGTGGAGAGGTTGTGCTCACACTTTGGGCAGGGTGACCGGAATCTTGTACAGGTTCACCGCGTTTTCGAAGACCAGTTGGTTGAGTGCCTCTTTCCCGAGAGCTGCCTCTACCGGAGTATGGCCCATCGCCTTGGACTCGGGCCAGGGACTGTCCAGACCGGGAAAGTCGCTGGCCCAGAGAAAGTTCTGTAACCCCACCTCGGGCACGCGACGAAACCCCCCTTCTTCTTCTACCTCGAATGTGAAAAAGACCTGCCGTTTCACGAACTCGGTGGGTTTGTCAGAAAGCAGAATATCCGGCTTAAAGACCCGGGCGGAAGGATCGCCCCAATCGTACTCACGGTCGAAGCGCCAGAACAGAAACGGTACCCACCCGACGCCCGCCTCTTCAAGCACGAAACGCACACCGGGATGACGATCGCAAATCCCGGCGAACACAACCGCACTCATCAGGTCGGCCATAGGTCCCATAGGAAAGTTGGTAACCTTCATCAAGAACTGATTCCGTGGCTCCAGGTCTGCAACCCCCTCTCCTAACTGGCGTGACCCACCGAGCGGGTGGGCATGCAAGTTCACCGGCAAGCCCGTCTCCGCAGCAGCTGCCCAGACCGGTTCCCACATCTGGTGCAGCACCGGTTGAGGCGCGTTCACCCAGTCGAAAATGACCCCTGTAGGCAAGCCAAACTCTGCGACCCGCATTAGCTCTGCAACGGCCTCGTCAGGGGTTTGGCAGGGTAACGGGAGCAGCATGATGAACCGACCGTTCGATTCCTCGTACAGTTCCCTGGCCCAGTCGTTGACGACCTGGACGCAGGCCGCACGTAGTTCCGGATCTTTGATGGCGGCTATTTGCTCATAGGGGCCGTTGACAAGTTCAGCATCCACCCCATCCTGGTCCATATCTTCGCAACGATACTTGGCATTGGCGGCACGGAAGATTCCTGGCTCAGGTTCTTCCGCCATTCCCGCCCGTGCATAACAGGAGACCTCTCCAAAGCCCATTCCGCTCCAGCCCACCGGGCTCCACGGTCGTCCCTCCACTACCCATTGCCGGACACCGTCCGGTCGCTGCACAACTTTTGGGCCATTTTCTTGCAACTTCTTGGGTACACGCTTCGTCCATAAGTCGAAGGGCAGGTGCATCACCCGGCAATGTCCATCCGCAGATATCACGCCAAACTTCTTTTCCACAACGAGTTCCTCCTTATTGCTGACGAGAAACGATCCTCACTTTGCATATTCGATTTCCCCGTATTCGTTGTAACACTGTTACATACCGAGCGAAAGAAGAACCGAGGCGCTGAGTTCTCTTCTGTATAAAGAGCAACGGCTCGTGCGGAAACCACAGCTCTCAGGAGCCTTTCTGCTTTTCGTTTGTGGGGTAGCCTACAGTAATGCTCTTACGTTAGAGTGGCAGAAAGCCGACCCCAGACAGAAAGGAGAGCAACATGATACAGACTCGATGCCATTTTTTGTGGACGGGACTTCTGTTTTCTCTGTCTCTGGTTCTTGTTGGTTCTGTAACGGCAGGAAATCAAAACGGGGCTAAAGCGACCCAACCAACGGTGATCCTCTTCGACAATCTTGGCACGTATCATCACCCCATCACGACAAACTCTGAGCCGGCGCAACGCTATTTCAATCAAGGCATGCGTCTGGTGTATGGATTTAATCACGCCGAAGCGATTCGGGCCTTTGAGGAAGTGCTGCGGCTCGACCCACACTGTGCCATGGCGCACTGGGGGATTGCTCTTGCCCTCGGACCGAACCTGAACGACCCCATGGATAACGAGCGCGGCAAGAAGGCCTATCAGGCAATTCAGCATGCGATCGCGTTAGCCCGCCATGCCAATGCGCAAGAACGCGCGTATATCGAAGCTCTGGCCGCTCGCTATGCCGCTGATCCGGAAACAGCCGACCGCAAGGCCCTTGACCGCGCCTATGCCGATGCCATGCGTACATTATCTCACCGCTATCCTGACGACCTGGATGCGGCTACACTGTTTGCTGCCGCGCTTATGAACACCAGGCCGTGGGACTATTGGACAGCGGATAGTCAGCCCCAAGAGGGCACTCTGGAGTTGGTGGCTGCCCTAGAGAGCGTGCTGGAACGCAACCCTGATCATATTGGCGCTATTCATTATTATATCCATGCGGTCGAAGCCTCAGCACAGCCGGAGCGCGCTCTTCCCTACGCCCGGCGACTTGCTGCTCAAATCCCTGGCGCTGGTCATCTCGTGCATATGCCATCTCATATCTATCTGCGGGTTGGACTCTACGAGGATGCCGGGGAAAGCAACGAGCGGGCAGTTGAGGTCGATGAAGCGTATATCGAAAAAGAACAGCCGACTGGGCTCTATCCCATGATGTATTACCCGCATAATATCGACTTTCTGTGGGCAGCCCGACACATGGAAGGCCGGAGTAGGGAGGCCATAGCCGCAGCCCGGCGGCTTGCAGCACGAACAACACCGGAAGTCGCCCGCGAGGCCCCGCCTTTAGAAGCCTGGACTGCGATGCCGTTATGCGCGCTTGTACGGTTTGGAAAATGGGATGAGATTCTTACTGAACCTCGTCCCCCGAAAGATCTCGTCTACATGACGGCCATTTGGCATTATGCGCGTGCTCTGGCATTTGTCAGGCAAGATAAAGTAGCAGACGCCAAGAAAGAGTTCGCTCAACTTGAAACCATCGCCAACGAGATGGATGCTGAGCGGGCGATTATGGGACGTAATACTGCCAAGAACCTCCTCGCCATCGCTACGCACATCGTTGCGGGAGAAATTGCGGCTAAAGAAGAGAAAATAGACTCGGCTATTACGCACCTTGAACAGGCTGTGCAGGTCCAAGATGATCTGACGTATACTGAGCCGCCGCCCTGGTATTATCCCGTGCGGCAATCGCTGGGGGCCGTATTGCTTGCGGCGGGAAAGAACGCCGCCGCTGAGCAAGTCTATCGCAAGGATCTGGAAAAAAATCCTGACAATGGTTGGTCGTTGTACGGACTCGCTCAGAGCCTGCGCGCCCAAGGCAAAGGGAAAGATGCGGCAGCCGTTGAGGAACAGTTCAAAAAAGCCTGGGCGAAAGCAGATGTGAAGCTCACCGCATCGCGGTTTTAATCAGGTCACTCAGGATGGGGCTCTGGGCCTACAGTCTGATAACGGCGGAGGGCTCCCACAGGCTTCCTGAACTGGCCTGCGATGCAAAGTCAGGAAAAACAAATTCTCGTAGATCAGGGTTTGGTGTTGGGAATAGGGCCCTCGGTGTAGCTGCCGGGAGTGACGGCGTTGACTGCTGCGGCAATCCGTTGAACATGTAAACGTAGAACTGGCCATTGGGCAGTGCCGAGAACGACAATAGCGAGCTTCCGGCCCGCAAGATTCTGTTGATAGCGGATATTCTTGTCGGTGGTCAACAGCAAATCAAACCCGGCGCGTTCCGTTGCAGTAAGCAGCTCGCCGTTGCTGAACCTGTTCCATCGTCTTGGGTGCGGGTAACACGGTGGCCGGTCAGAGCAGAACGAAGCGGAAAGGGGGTGCCGTGATCGAAAAGCATGCGCATCAAGGCTCCCCATGCGCCGGAGCGTCAAGGCTGCGTGCCGCAAATTCTAGCACGGCTTTAACTTGCTCGGGCGACACGTCGAACCATTCGGAGATCTCGTCGATGTTGGCCCCGGCTTCGAGATTCTCAAAGACGGTTGACACAGGCAAACGCGTGCCGCGAAATACCCAGGCACCGCTGACCTTGCCGGGAATGCTTTCTACAGCCGGGCATTGCGACCAATCAAGGGTCATACTTACTCTCCTCTCTTTTCGTTGCTCTGTTGTACCATAAGCCAGATGTGTGAGTCATGAACTGGTACCGGCGAAGCGAAAGAAGGCAAGGGGTTCAGGACCCACTCTTGCCAAACCGGCAACTTGAGGGGTAGCGTAGACTGCTGGTTAGCGAAGAGAAGCCCACACCTATTTGAGAGGAGGAATCGCCATGCAACAGCGTAAACTCGGCAAGACCGGTTTTGAGGTGTCTGTCCTTACCCTGGGCGGTGGAGGTATTGGCATGGTCTGGGGTCCGACCACCGATGAGGAGTGTGTCGAGACGGTGAAAGCAGCCGTAGCGAGTGGCGTGAACATGCTCGACCTCGCTCCGGTTTATGGCAAGGGCAAATCTGAAGAGGTTGTGGGTCAAGCCTGGCCTGACCTCTCGACGAAACCGCTGGTTGCCACCAAAGTGTTTGTCATGCCGGATGAACGCAAGGATCTCGCCGGCGCGGTTCAACGGTCTATTGAAGGCAGCCTCAAGCGCTTAGGGCTCAGCCAGATCGACGTCTTTCAGCTCCACAACCAGATCGAACCGCAGGAACCCACCGCGCCCCGACGCCTCACCCTTGCTGAGGTGGTGGGTGCAGGAGGCGTATTGGAGGCAATGCAAAAACTCAAAGACGCCAAGGTTGTGAAAGCCATCGGCTTCACAGGGATTGCTCGACATGATGTCGTACGGCAGTTATTGGCCGATGGCCGCTTTGAAACGGTCCAACTCGTCACCAATATCTTGTGCACAGAGGGGGAAATGGGGGCCCGTGGGGATGCTCCGTATCGCGATCATCTGGAGATGGTGCGGCTGGCCCACACTGCTGGGCTGGGAGTATTTGGCATTCGTCCGTTTGCCGCCGGATCGTTGACCGCAGCGATCGATCGCTCTTTGCCAGCGGACCATCCGGTTGTCCGTGATTTTGTATTGGCCCAGCAACATCTGGGCTTTCTGACAACCGAAACTAGGGAACCGTTGTCCGTAGCCGCGATGCGCTACGCTCTGAGTCTAACGGGTGTGAGCACGGTGGTGACGGGGGCCAAGAATCGCGCGGAACTGGCCGAGACTATAGCAGCCGTGGCTGCAGGTCCTCTGCCCGCCGCCACGATGGACCGCATTGCGACACTGCAACGTACGGTATTGGCGCAAAACTAGCACAGCAGGGCTGGACCATTGGTCACAACTTAAGAGAAGATGCCCGTATTTTAGGCTCTTCATTGCGCATCGGGGTTCCTTCTCCCTCAGGGAGAAGGTCAGGATGAGGGAAACGAAAAGCAAAAATTCTCTTTTTTTATCCCCTCACCCTAGCCCTCTCCCGGAGGGCTAACTTTTACCCACATTTGTCTCACTTAGCGGAGGCTCCAAAGTGGCGATGGGAAAATATGGGGGGGTTCTTCAGTATTCCTCATCGTGCCCCTTTCTTCTCCAGCTTCCTAGTCGATTGTCCGCCACACAATCTCTTTGCATGTCTCGAGGTTAGCGGAAGTTGCAAAGATGTGGGTAATGATAAGCCCGGAGGGAGAGGGAATTTCACCACTGCCAACAGGTTAAGTCTTTGCCCTGACTCCCTGGTGCGCGGAGCGCACCCTACAAAAATGGCCGCTGATTTGATGCGCTAACGGGAGCACACTTGCCGGACCGCCGAGCAACCGCCATACTAGCCTCGTGCCGACGTTTCTAGGCGCTGGCACAGAGATCCCCTACAGAGGAGAACCTTGCCTATGGGAACCACGGAAAATCAAGTAGGAACGAGTGCACCACAGAAGAAATATTTTGTCGTGTCCGCTGATTGCCACGTGCACGAGCCCCTCGATTTGTGGGAACGACGCATTGCCCCTAAGTTTCGTCATCGTATCCCGCGCCTGGAAACTGATACCAATGGAAAGCGCTGGCTAGTGGTGGAAGGGATGCGTCGCACTCGGGTACGCGATGTGGCCTTCGAGGGAGAAGATCTCGAACGTGCGCAAAGCGGTCGTGCCGATCTTGACGCCCGCATTCGTGACCTGGAACGGGACGGTGTCGATGCTGAAGTCGTGTATCCCAATCGGGGGTTGATGATGTGGGCTTCACCTGATGCTGCACACCAGACCGCGATGTGCAAGGTCTGGAACGATTGGGCGATCGAGGCGTTTGCCCCTCAGCGTCATCGTTGTGCTCCAGTGGCAGCGATAGCCCCCAAGGACATCGATACCGCTGTCGCCGAAGTGCAACGCGTCGCCAAGATGGGCTACCGCTCGGTGTTTCTCCCCGTGCAGGTTCCCGAGCAACCGTACAATGCGCCGGTGTACAATCCGTTGTGGGCGGCGATTCAAGACACCGGACTGCCGATCAGTTTTCATATCGGGACCGGGAAAGATCCGCGGACGGCTAGTGGCGACGGCGGCGCTGTGATCAATTACGTCTGGCACGCTGTGGCACCGGCGATCGAACCGATCGTGCAACTGTGTGCCTCCGGGGTCTGTGAGCGGTTCCCACGACTCCGCTTTGGCACGGTAGAGGCCGGCATTGGCTGGTTGGCCTGGACGTTAGCGGCGATGGATGAGGGGTATACCAAACATCATTTCTGGGTGTCGCCGAAGCTGCCCATGCTCCCGAGCGATTATTTCCGCCGCCAGGGCTTTGCCACTTTTCAAGAGGACCAGATTGGCTTAGAGACGCGGAAGTGGATTGGTATCGACAACCTGCTGTGGGGCGATGATTATCCGCATCATGAGGGAACGTGGCCCCGCTCGGCAGAAGTCATCAATCGCACGATGCACGACCTCACGGACGATGAGCGGCGCAAGGTGCTGGGTCTCAATGCGGCAAAAATCTATGGCTTTACGGTGCCAGGGGAGGACGCGAGGAAATGATCGAACAGTTGACTATTGACTGGGGTGAAGCGGACAAGGCCCCTCAGGACCGCAAGCGCTGGATGGCGAGTTGGGTGGTGGCTCGCGACGGGGAAGAGGGGGAGTATTTCTTCGAGGGCCCGGGCGGAGAACGTACCACGCATATAGTTCCACCCGAGGCTATCGGAATATGCCTGCGCTGGTGGCCAGCTGAAAGCGAGGGGATTGGTCAAACGCAGGTGGGCGCAATGGCCAATCTGCTCGAGCCATATTTTTTTCCCGAGGGCTCTCAAGGGTCGCTCACCATTACAGCGTTAAATTTGGTACGCTAAATCGAAGCATTTAAAGATTCGTTCATTTCGCACTGTGTAGTCGCTGGTGCTGTTTTCATATGGAGGAACTTCATGGAACGTCCGTTACGTTTTGGCATTTTTATGGCACCCTTTCATCCGGCGGGACAGAATCCAACGCTGGCATTAGAGCGAGATCTCGAACTCATCGTTCGCTTGGATGAACTGGGCTACGACGAAGCCTGGATTGGCGAGCACCACTCCGCCGGCCTGGAGATTATTGCTTCACCGGAAGTTATGATTGCCGCTGCCGCGCAGCGGACACGTCACATTCGCTTAGGAACCGGAGTAAGCTCGCTCCCATATCACCATCCCCTGATGCTCGCTGATCGCATTGTCCTGCTCGATCACATTACGCGCGGACGAGTCATGTTCGGTGTGGGGCCAGGTGCGTTGCCATCGGATGCGCATATGATGGGTATCGATCCCGCGAGCCAGCGTGAACGCATGGAAGAGTCGCTCGGAGCAATTGTTGCACTACTCACCTCTGACGAGCCGGTCTCAATACAGACGGATTGGTTCACTCTGCGCGACGCTCGTCTACAGTTGCGACCGTACACCTATCCGCATTTCGAGATTGCCGTGGCGGCGACGGTCTCTCCGGCTGGGCCACGCACTGCCGGTCGTTACGGAGCGGGGCTTCTCTCCCTCGGGGCAACCAGTATGGGTGGGTTTGCTGTGTTGGGTGATCATTGGAAGATCTGGAATGATGAGGCGCAGAAATTTGGCCATACGGTCGATCGTTCAACCTGGCGGCTGGTGGGACCCATGCACGTTGCTCGCACGCGCCAGCAGGCCTTTGAGGAAGTGCAATACGGTATTCATGAGTGGATCGATTATTTTCGTAATGTCGTCGCTCTGCCACTTGCGCCCGAAGAGCCCGATCCCCGCAAATGGCCGCAAGCGCTGGTCGATTCCGGTACAGCAGTCATCGGCTCTCCGGATGATGCCATTGCCCAGCTTGAGCGTTTGAAAAAGCAATCGGGTGGCTTTGGTTGCTTCCTGATTATGGCCAACGACTGGGTCGAACGGTCGGCTTCGCTGGCGTCCTACGAGCTGTTGGCCAAAGAAGTCTTCCCACGTTTTCAAGGCTCGGCGGACCTGGCTGTGAATTCGCGAGAGTGGTGCCGGAGGGATCACGATTCTTTGATCGGTGGGGCGATGGGGGCGGTGCTTAAGGAAATTGACCGTTATGAGAAAGAGACCGGCTATCGGATTGCTGTGGCTGGTCCGCCGCCGCAGGCGAAGTAATATTCTTCGCGTACTCGAAGGTCCACACAGCGATCAGTGATGCTGCTGGAAAATGCGACGATGCCATTTCAGCCCGACGCTCAAGCATCGGGCTGACGTTCTGAAGCCTAGTCAACCAGGCTCCCAGGCGGCTTCAGCTGCCTTTGCTGGTTAAGCCCGGAGCTAAAGCTCCGGGTGAAGGCTTTATGCCCACGCCATGCTTCCAGATTGTCTACACCGCCTTCACAAACTCTTCCACGAGCTGCATATATTCCGCGCGGTTGCGGTAGAAAATATCGTTGTGGCCTCCACGGTCGAAGATTTTGAGCTGTTTGGGCTCTGGTGCTGCCGCATGTAATAGCTCAGCATGGTGTGCGCCAACCAATTCATCGAAGCGAGCATGCAAAATCAAGGTCTTGCCCTGAAACATCTTAAACTTTTGAGTGTAATCGAAATACTTTTTCAGCTCGTCAACCACCGCTGTCTCGGATACCCCTAACTCTTCCGCTGCGACCCGATGGAAGAACCGTTGCGTGAGGTCGGCGACGCCACTTTCAATGATCAAGCCGGCAATCTGCGGATGACGATACACGCCGTGTAACGCATAGAGCGAGCCAATCGAGCGACCGAAGAGCACGATCTTCCGCTCAGGCGTAGGCAGACTATTGATGATCCTCGAAACATCTTCTAACATCCCAGCCAGGGCAGGGGTCCCGGTCGACATGCCATAGCCACGATACTCAGCGAGCAGCACGTTACAGCCAGCCTGCGCTAGCCATGCCGGAAAGTCGGGCAGATAGTCCGCCACGACCTCACCATTGCCGTGAAAGTATATCAGTGTCTTTGCGCCCGGATTGACGGTGAGATAGTGGCACGCGAGGCGACTCCCGTCTGCTGCTTCGACCCAATAGGGATCAGAGAGCGGTTCGCGCCGGGGAAAAAAATAACGACTTGAGACAATCGGATGATCGAGAATCGTTGGTGAATTGCCCATAATCGGTCGTTCCATTCCGGGTGCTCACGTAAGTTCTGCCAGCAGGGGTTGTATCTCTGGTCAACCGCCATTGTCAAATCCATATCTTGGGTGTCTCGTTCTGACGACAAAAGACCTGTAAGTTGTGGCTTTGGGAGGTGAACGATGTCAGATCCAATGATTGTGTCGGCGCACTATACGCACGGAAGCTTGCTTGACGCGATCCGTGCGGGAGTTACCAAACTTGGGAAAACACCTGAGTCGATTACGGTAGATGATCTTGCCGCGGTCGATGAGTTTCATATCGGCGGTCGCCAGGCATCCGCGGACTTTCTGGGACAACTCAATCTCAGTGCCAACGATCACGTGCTTGATATTGGATGCGGTCTCGGTGGTCCTGCGCGGTTTGTCACGAGCCAGTATCGTTGTCGAGTCACAGGCATTGATCTTACTCAGGAGTATGTCGAGACGGGAACGGTGCTGTGTAAGTGGGTAGGGCTTGGTGATCGCGTTGCACTGCAGCAAGGAAGTGCGTTGTCGATACCATTCCCGAATGATCACTTCACCGGCGCGTACATGTTGCATGTCGGTATGAATATCGCTGATAAGACCGGCTTGTGCGCGGAAGTGTATCGGGTGTTACGGCCTGGCGCGGCTTTCGGGATTTATGACGTGATGCGCCTCGGCGACGGCGACCTTATTTATCCGGTCCCGTGGGCGACGACTGCCGAGACCAGCTTCGTGGCCAGTGCCGAACAATATAAACAAGCCTTGCAAGCCGCCGGTTTTACTATCGTTGCTGAGCGTAACCGCCACGAGTTCGCGCTCGCCTTCTTTGAGCAACTGCGCGCCAAAACGTCGGCTGCAGGTGGTCCGCCACCACTGGGGCTGCACATTCTGATGGGGGCAAGTGCGCCAACGAAAGTGCAGAACATGATCGCAAATGTTGCGGCTGGGCGTCTGGCACCAGTTGAGCTGATTGCGCGGAGAGGGTAGTTGTTTGTCTTTATATGGGGGTTGATTTTGTCAAGCCTGTAGCGCGGATATTCAGACGTAGGCCGGGATAAGCCTGTTCTGAGCCCTTGCTTCTTACCCGGCGAAGAACCGTCCTTCAATGTACGCGCACGGTTATGGTTCCCTGCATCCGGGGTAACTTAACCGTAAGCACTTTGGTCGATGGCTGCCATTGCCATCCTTGCTCGGTAAGATCCAGGGAGTGAACCGCATCTAGAAACGATAACGGCACATCGTTACAGAGGATCCCCTGCACCCCGTCTTGGTGATGAACGTTAATGAAGTAGCCTCGTTCCGGTACGTGATTGGCGAATTGTCCCTGGGCTTTGCCGATCTCCAGCGTGAACCCGTTGGTCTGCGTGGCGAATCGCAAGGACGTTCGCGCCCAAGCCCCGGTACGGTAACGCGTCGTCTCGCCATCATCCTCGTATAAGATGAAAAGAGAGTCGCTCTGCTCTGCGCTACGATAGATTTCCAATGTCAGGGGATCGAGCGGACGCTCTCCCACATGCTGCATCTCTGGTCCCAAGGGCAGGATCGCTCCCTGCCGAATGAACAACGGCAGCATATCGAGTGGAGCCAACACCTGTATGGTACACGGACCCGTGTGGACCGTATCATTCCAGAAATCAACCCACCTGCCGGCAGGCAGATAAACCGTGCGTTCTGTGGCTCCCTCGTCCACCACCGGCGCCACTAGAATGTGTGGACCAAAGAGATATTCATCCCCTAAGTTCCACACGTGGGAGTCGGTCGGAAACTCCAGTACCAGTGGACGCATCATCGGTATTCCCGTCTCACATGCCTCAGCCGCAACCGTGTAAATATAAGGCAAGAGTCGATAACGCAGAGAGAGATATCTCCGGCAGATCGCTTCGACGCCAGATCCGAATGCCCACGGCTCGCGCAACTGGGTTTGGTCGCCATGGGGGCGAAACAATGGACAAAAAGCACCAAACTGAAACCAGCGCACGTAGAGTTCCAGGGTACACTGTCCAGCAAAGCCAAATCCACCGATATCTGTCCCCCATACCGGGATGCCAGCCATGCCAACATTTAAGCCGAGCGCGATTTGCTTGCGCAGTGCCGCAAAGGTCATATCGACATCGCCAGACCATAAGGCCGTCCCGTAACGTTGGGAACCAGGAAACGCCGAGCGGCTAAGGATAAATACGCGTTGCTGCGGCGCATATCGTTGATGTGCTTCGAAGACGGCCTGCTGCATGGACAGCGCTGCTACGTTATGGACGGCAGCTGCGGGTCCGGCGTGGTGCGCCATGTCCTGAAAATGTTTGGCTGGCTCATTGAGGTCGGTCCACCACCCCGCGATCCCTAGTTCGATCAGTGGCTGGTGTTTGGCAGCCCACCAGGCGCGCGTTTCGGGATTAGAGAAATCAAGCAGGGCACACTCGCCCGGCCAAAAGTCGAAGGTGTATGCTGAGCCGTCATAGCGCTTGGCGAGGTACCCCTTGACTGCTGCTTCAGGGTAATTGCGACTCTTCGTGGTCACGTACGGCTCTTCGATCACCATCACGCGGAACCCTTGCTCCTTGAGTTGTGCAATCATCTCGGGCGGGTCTGGCCAATCAAAGGGCTGAAAGGCCAAATCGCCCATTTCCTGAAACCAAAACACGTCGAGGATCAACGCGTCGCATGGTAGTCTTTTTTCACGAAACGTCTGCGCGATCGTTTCGAGTTCTTCGCGGGAGCGATAGCCATAGCGAGATTGCAGCAAGCCAAACACCCAGCGCGGCGGTAAGGGAGGAAAACCTGTGAGTTCTAGCTGAGTGCGCAGAAGCCGTGCCAGGTCGGGCCCATAAGACACGTAGTATTGTAGACCCCCACCCCGAGCCTGATAGGCAAGAGTCTGCGGATCTGTCGCCCCGAGGTCCCAGGTTGCGCGATGCGGATTATCGACGAGCAATCCATAGCCGCGCAGACTCAAGAGCGAAGGGAAAAGAGTCGCCGCCGGTGGAGAGTGGTGGTTCCAGACTTCACGCCGGTGACCACGATGATCGAGGTCGACGTGATCGACCAGTTGGTTTGTCTGGCCCATTCCGTAGAAATGATCGTCAGCAGCGAGTCGGTAGCGCAAGGCATAATCCCAGTACGACCACGACAAGCCACCTTCATCGTCCTCTTCTAAAAACACGCTGCCGTCTGCCGCTCTGTAGCGCAGATGAAAGGGCTCACGCGTGGCCTCAAGGCAGAGTTCGCCAAACTGTACGTGCACCGTATCCGGGGTTTCTGTGATCATGGGCGTGGGCATTGGTGGCCATGCGCGGCGCTGCACGGCATGGGTATCGAAGCCACGCTGAGTGTATAGTCGCCAGTGTGTTGGCACCCACGTATGGCGAATGACGTTCGGTAACACCGCTGTAAGAATCAGCTCAGAACTCTCGAAGGCAAACACCACATCACGCTTGCACTGTTCAACGAAGCGTAGCTTCCCTAAGGTTCCCACAGTAATTGGCATAGCCACATTATAAGAGAAGATACCGTGAAGTGAGAAGGGGCGCTGGTTACGAGAGTCGGACACGGCGAACCTGAAAGAGGCGGCGATGTTAGTGGCCGGACTATCGTAAGAATAGTTCAAAGGGGGCTCGCAATGACTTGCTCCCTGACCTTCCTTCAGCTTTGTTGTTCCTGCTATAGGCAAGAGACACTGTTGCTGAAGGAGGGATCTCTATGCAATTTGGTATTTGCGTTGCCACCAAGATCGATGATTGGCAGCTGATCAAGTACGCCGAAGACCTGGGCTATGAGCGGGCCTGGGTGCCGGACTCACAAATGATCTGGTCCGACTGTTATGCTACTCTTGCCCTTGCGGCACACAACACGTCGCGTATTCATCTTGGCACAGGCGTCGCTATTCCTGGGACGCGCATTGCCCCAGTCACGGCTCACTCTATCGCTTCGATTAACCAGATTGCCCCGGGGCGGGTCTTTCTTGGTATCGGCACTGGGCATACGGCCATGCGGGTGATGGGCATGGGGCCGATGAAGATCAGCGACTTTCGTGAGTACCTGCGGGTCGTGCGCACCTTGTTGCATGGAGAGGCGGTTGAGTACACGTATCAGGGAACGACGCGCGACATTCGCTTTCTGCATCTCGACCTGAACTTTATCAATGTCCGTCAGCCGGTGCCGATTTATGTCGCGGGAAACAATCCACGGGTGCTCCGCGCTGCGGGAGAGTATGGCGATGGCTTTGTATTTTTTGGCGATACCCCGGAGGCCCTGCAATCGTACCACCTGCGCTTAGCCCGAGAAGGCGCGGAACGTGCCGGGCGAGAATTTCCGGATACTTTTCATGCGGCGACGTTTAGTACGGCAGTTGTGCTCAAGCCAGGTGAAGCAGTCAATTCTGACCGGGTGATCGACGAATGCGGGTCGATGGTGGCATGTATCATTCATTATGCATACGAGATATATAGCCAAACCAAGAGTGAAGATGCAGTTCCCCCCTTCCTCAAAAATATCTGGGATGAATACTGCGCGTATGTGAATCATATGGACACCCCGCCGGAGAAACGTTATCAGCAGATTCACAACGGTCATTGTACTTTCCTGATGCCGGAAGAGCGGCGATTCATGACGCCAGAAGCGATCCAAGGCTCAGTGCTGGTTGGGGAGCCTGATTATTTGATCGAATATGTTCAGCGAGCGGAAAAAGCTGGACTGAAAGAACTGACCCTACTGCCGCCGATGGCCTCAGCTCGCTCCGTGTTCAAAGACTTTGCTGAGCAGGTCATAGCGCGGTGTTAGAGCAGGAAAGAGGAGACAATAATGAAACTCTATGATTATCCGCAATCGCCGAACTGTCGCAGAGTTCGGGTATATGCGGCAGAAAAAGGCATTTCGCTGCCGTTACAGCGAGTGAACTTGTTGGCCGGAGAGCAACGGTCGCCAGAGTTTTTACAGCGTAATCCGTTCGGAGCAGTCCCGATCCTGGAACTCGACGATGGCACGGTAATCCCGGAATCCTTGGCGATCATTGAGTATCTGGAAGAGATTCATCCTACTCCGCCGCTTTTGGGGACTAGTCCGGTCGGTCGTGCGTTAGTGCGGGCCTGGGATCGTCGCTGTGAACTAGGGGTGTTTCTGCAAGCGACCCGGCGTTTCTTTCATTCGAGTCCGTTCTTTGCGGATCGTATCGAGCAAAATGCCAAAGTTGTCGAAGAGGCTGGGCAGGTCTTACGCAATCGGCTTGCGCTGATGAACGAACGGCTCAGAGACTACGAGTGGATTGCTGGAGTGTTCTCGCTTGCAGATATTACACTGCTGGTGGGAATTGACTTCGCGGCCGCGTCGCAGTTCACTCTTGATCCGACCTGGACCCACCTTGCCCGCTGGTATGAGGCGATGCGACAGCGGCCAGGTGTCAAGGCGTAGAGTGGCTAACGAGGAATAAGAAGAGGCAATAGGCTGTAGGCCATAGGCAAAAGAAGGGCTGGGCTCTGAAGCTTGTAGTTCCTAAATTTCGTAGGGTGCGCTTGCGCACCGCTCTTTGGTGCATAAATGCACCCTACACGGGGCGGGTCGCAAACATTATCGATTTTGCTCGTCACATTTCATTAGCCTATAGCCGTATTGAAAGATTACTGCCACACCCGCCGCGCGATGTCGGCCACGAGGCGTAGTTTGGCCTCTTGCGTAGACTCGGGAATAGGGTTGCCTTCCCACACCGTGCCAAAACCGCACTGCGTTGATAGTGCAAGTTTCTCGCGTGGGAAATAGTTGCTCGCTTCTTCGATGCGCTTGATGATGGCGTCAATAGGTTCGAGGTCTGTCCGCTTGGTCGAGATTAGCCCCAGGACGACATCCTTGTCGACTGGGATGTCACGGAGAGGCGCGAACGACCCCGACCGCCAGTCATCATATTCGAGGAGGAGACTCGCGTACTTGCCCAAGCGTGGGAAGACCTGCCGAGCGATTGATTCATAGCCGCCTTCGCCGACGTAATACCCCTTGTTGTTGCCACGACATACATGCAGTGCGAACGTCACTCCTTTGACATCGGCGACCGAATTGAGGATGTCAATCCCTTCGGTCAGCAAGCGTTCCGGGGCCATACCACGATCGGCAAAGTCCTGCTGTCGACGTGCGGGATCACAGAGCATTCCCAACTCGGGTGCATCGATCTGGATGTATTCGCAGCCCAGGAGCGCGAGTTCCTGGGCTTCCTGGCGGACAATGGCGGCAGCATCGGCAAATAAATCGAACGGATCAGGATAGGCGGTGCGGGAAAACTCCGGCGACCAGCGTAACGTCATCATGAGGGGACTTGGCAAGGTGACCTTCAGCGGTTTTTTTGTGCGTCCGCGTGCGTAGGCGAATTCCTCGGTTGTCAGTGACCGAGTGCGATGAATCTTGTCGACGACCGCATACTGGACCTGGATGTTGGTCTCTGGGGCTTGCTCGCCTGGTTCGTGCGGTTGTCGCCAGACACGAGTAAAGGCTGGAATCGACTTGACCCCGGTAATCACATCGGTGAGGGGGGCGATAAAGTGAGTCCGCCGCATCTCGCCATCAGTGATAACGTCAAGACCACTGTGCTCTTGGAGCGTAAGCATCTCGTCAACCGCCCGGTCCTCGATGTGTTTGAAAGCACGGGTGTTGATCTGTCCGGTCTCCCATTGTTTGCGCGCGTCCTTGAGATATTGCGGACGGAGTAACGAGCCAATCACTTCTGCGCGATACGGTTGTCCCATCACGAATCTCCTTTGCGACACGCATCTGGTGTCTGTCCTCTCTATATTTGAGAGTTCCAATGTGCAAGCCGACCTGGGATGAAGCGAACCATATCGACCTGCAGACCTGCAATGACGGAAAGACTGTTACAGCCACAGTTCGTCCCACAAGAGGACGCCGACGATCGCACGGCGGCGATGCTGTTGAGTATAGAGCTGAGCCGCGGCAATCGCGTCAACCTCTTTGAGATGATACGAAACTACGTCACCCTGTGGGTCATAGTGGGTTGAGGGTTCTCGCAAAACAATGAGCGGACGTCCTGGAGAATCCTGTTTCTGTGACTCTTCGGGCGAGTTTTTGGGGACGAGGCGTGTCTGACTCCGCTGACGGTGGTTGATGAATCGTGCGCGGGGTTGAGGCGTGCTGTAGCGCTTCTCGACCAGCCAGAATTGCGAAATGCCACGAGGAATGTGAAGCCGAGCCTCAGGGAGAATGTCAGTCGTCCGCGTTTTATCTAACAACAGACTCCAGCGCTTCCACATATTGGTCAGGTAGATGAATACATGTCCGGCATCGAGGCGTCCTGGCCGGGTGAACGGAGTCCGAACCGGCACGAGGTTGGCGGCAAAGTTGCGATAGTACGGATCGTATTGCTGTTGTTGTTCCATGAGTTGCGGCCTACCATAGCGAGAGAAGATGGAGCGAGGCAACCACAACCTCTTGACCTGGGAGAAGCAGACGGGATAAGCCCTCGGAGAAAGACTTACCTCAATGAAGCGAAAAAGAGGGAGAGTGGTCTATGCGTTTGCGAGAGAAAGTTGCACTGATTACTGGTGGCAGTCGTGGTATTGGCCGCGCGGTGGCGCTCGCCTTTGCTCGTGAAGGGGCGCAGGTGGCTATTGTCGGGGTGAGTGATGCCGAAGCGCTTGCTCAGGTCAGTAATGAGATTGTCGCGATTGGTCAGGAGGTGCTGACCTGTCAAGCGGATGTTTCGCAGCACTCGGACGTCGAACGGTGGGTGCACCAGGTCGTACAAAAGTGGGGACGAATCGATATTTTGGTCAACAACGCCGGCACGATTCAGCCGACGCGGCTTGAGGAGATCACCGTAACGCAATGGCAGGCGACGCTGGCTGTCCACTTGACCGGGACCTTCCTGTGTACGCAGGCGGTTCTCCCTCTCATGAAAGCGCAAAGGGGTGGCAAGATCATCAATGTGACAGCCCCGTCAGCGTTGCGCGGGTCGTTCGGCGTGGCTGATTACGCCAGTGCGAAGGGAGGCATTATCGCCTTTACCCGGAACGCCGCGAATGAGCTCAAGACGCATAACATTCAGGTGAATTGCATTTCACCGGTGGCCGAGACCCGGATGACAGATATGTTATTTGCCTTTCGTCAGCAACATCTGAGTGGAGCGATTGCGACCTTCGGCAATGCGCGACTCGCGACGCCTGAAGAGGTAACCCCAGCATTCGTTTTCTTTGCATGCGCAGATTCGGATTATATTACTGGTCAAGTCCTGGCAGTGGATGGAGGAATGACCGCCTGAGCGAATTGTATGAAAAGAGGGGAATTGTATGGGACTCCAAGAGCTGCGTGATCAGACTTGTATTGTCGGCGTCGGTGATACTCCGCAAGGCGCCGTGCCGGAGAAGACGGGTGATGAGCTGGCAATTGACGCTGCCAAAGCCGCCGTGCAGGATTGTGGACTCAAGAAAGAGGATATTGATGGTTTGTTCGTTCAGCGCAGTTATGGTCGCCAGGGGGACTATCTCAAGCTTGGTCTCATGTTGGGGCTGAACCCGCGCGTCGGTGGAGCGATTGACGGTTCCGGAGCGACGGGGTGTTACATGATTCAGCATGCGGCGTTGCTGTTGCAGGCGGGGATGGCGAACTACGTGTTGCTTGTCTACGGGACCAACCAGAAAACCAATCGTAATCGTTTCGGCGAGGCGCTGTTGGAAGAACATGCCCCCTACGGTGCGTTTAATCCCTCCTTGCCTTTTGCGTTCGCCTTTCGCCGCCATATGCACCTGTATGGAACCACTGAAGAACAGTTGGCGACCATTGCGATCAACCAGCGCACCCATGCTCAGCTCAACTCCAAAGCGGTACAGCGTACGCCGATCACCCTGGATGACTACATGAGTGCTCGCTATGTGGTGGCCCCGCTCCGGTTGTTTGACTACTGTTACATCACCGATGGTGGCCATGCTTTTGTCCTGACGACTGCTGACCGAGCGAAAGATTTACGCAAGCCGCCAGTGTATATTCGTGGCATGGGTCGGCAGGAAGCGTTTCGGGCGTATGAAACCCCCGATCTCGTGATGCAGAGTTTTCAGCAGCAACGCGTGGCGCAAATGGTTTTTCCTATGGCCGGGGTTGGGGTGCGTGATATTCAAGCGTTGTATGTACAAGACGCCTACAGTCCGGCAGTCATTGCTGCGTTGGAGAACTACGGGTTTTGTCCGGTCGGAGAAGCGGGACGTTGGATCCAAGGCGGACGCATTGCTCTCGGCGGAGAACTGCCAGTGAATATCAACGGTGGGCAACTGTCTGAGACCTATATGGTGGGTTGGCAAAACACGTGCGATGCGGTGCGACAGTTGCGGGGCGAATGTGGGCCGCGGCAGATTCCTAATGTCGAGCTGTTGATGTGTACATATACCGGTGGGCTGCGCGAACATGCGGGTGCGCTGATTCTGCGGAGGTAGGGTTATGGCAGAGTATAAAAAACCATTGCCAGTGATTGAGAAATGGAGTGCCCCGTATTGGGAAGCGGCCAAGCGCCATGAGTTTGTTGCGCAAAAGTGTCGTGCGTGTGGCTATATGCACCTTCCACCTGGCCCGGTGTGTACGAACTGCCTGTCAGACGACCAGGAGTGGGTACGACTCAGTGGCAAAGGGACCGTCAATTCATTTGGTGTCTACCATCAACTCTGGCACCCTGGCTTCAAAGACGAGATACCGTACAATGTGGCACTGATCGAGCTGAGCGAAGGGCCGCAAATTATCAGTCAGGTTGTCGGTTGTGCGAACGACGAGTTGGCGTGCGGTA
Organism: Binatia bacterium; assembly: GCA_050187625.1. Taxonomy (GTDB): domain Bacteria; phylum Desulfobacterota; class Binatia; order Bin18; family Bin18; genus JBFWXH01. Next base: position 78,665 of record JBFWXH010000010.1, on the reverse strand, counting down.
TTGAGGTCGAGGTCACGTTTGACGATGTGACACCAGAGATCTCGTTGCCGAAGTTTCGCTTAGCTGGGCGCGGGTAGGGTTGGTTCCTCTATTTCTTCTTCAGAATCGCCCGCCAGCCGGTTGGCTGATGCAACAGGAGCGACGAGTGTGACACGTCTCGTACGTCTTCGATGATGTAGTAACACTTGGGATCTATCTCGCGAACGAACAACGTGATGTCGCGGGTTTTCCAGCGTGGAATCTCGATGAAGAGCATCTCTATGGGACCATCTCTCCCCTCACCCTGAAAGGCAGTAACCGGGAAACCCTCCGAGCGGAGCTGACCGGCGATTTTGTGTCCTTCACGGGTGAACACCTGGACGACTTGCCGGCCCGTTGCTAACCACTTTTCCAGGGTCATGCCTGCGTAGTTCCCCGTCGCGAAGCCGAAGGCATAGGAAACGGCATAGGCTGGGTAGGAGAGGTTTTGAATGACTTGGGAAACGGCGAGAATCCAAATCAAGATCTCAAAAAATCCCAGCGCCCATGACACCCCACGGCGCCCCTGAATCACGTAGACGGTACGTAAAGTCCCGAGTGTCACATCCGCGACCCGGGCGATAATGATCAAAAAACAGGTAACAAGTACAGTTGTTTCCATAGGCAGGTTTCATACAGAGTTGCGCAAATCCCGAAACGTTCCCGATTTTACCGCATTAGCCAAACGCTAGATCGCGCAGAAACAACGCGATCTGGGGGAAGCAGATCAGCAGAATCGAGGAGAAGAGTAACATCGCGATGAAAGGTGGAGTTCCGCGAATCACTTCGAGATAGGGACGGCGAAAAATCGCGACAGCGGTGAAAATATCGCAGCCGAAGGGCGGCGTGGCAGAGCCGATTGCAACTTGCAGTGTAACGACGACACCGACGAGCACCGGGTCGATCCCCGCCGCAACGACGACTGGATGAAAGATGGGCGTCAAAATCAGGATCACTACGATAGGATCAACAAACATACAACCAATGAAGAAGGCGATGGAAATAGTGACGAGAATACGAAACGTACCGCTGGTGGCATCTAACGCGAGGACATCATGAATGAGCGTTTGCGGAAGTTGCGCAAAAGAGATGATCCATGAGAAAGCTGCGCCAGCCCCGACAAGAATGAACACGACTGCGGTGACGACTCCCGTCGATAACGCGATGGCCGGAATATCGGTAAGTGACAGTTGGCGAAAAGCAAATACCTCCAGAATGAGCGCATAGAGAACCGAAGCAGCGGCGGCTTCGGTCGGACTGAATACTCCCGCATAAATGCCACCAATGATGATCAAGGGAAATCCTAACGGCAAGATGGCCCCTTGTACCGCTTGCCAGCGTCGTGGCCAGGAGGTTTTCGGGAGGGTCGGGATCTGCATACGAATCGCTGCAATATAGCAGTAGGCGCAAAACAACGCCAGAATGAGAAGACCCGGTCCGACTCCAGCAAGGAATAACTCACCGATAGAGGTGCCAGAGACCACTCCATATACGATCATGCCGATACTTGGGGGGATCAGCAGCGCGATGTCGCTCGCGTTGATGATCAAAGCGGTAGTGAACGAATCGGGATAGCCAGCTTGCAACAGTTTGGGGCGAATCGGTGCGCCGATGGCCACAACGGTGGCTTGGGTTGAGCCAGACACGGCACCGAACAGCGTGCAACTCACCGCGCTGGTAATCGATAACCCGCCCCGCAAATGGCCAACAAAAGCCATGACCACGTCAAGCAATCGGTTCGCGGCTTGCCCTCGGGTCATAATATCGGCGGCAAAAATGAACATAGGGACCGCCACGAGTGCTGCAGGTTTAATCCCCCCGATCATCTGTTGCACCATGATGGCCGGATCAAGAGCCGAAAAAAAGACCAGGAAGAGAACGAGAGAAGTCATGAGCAGCGGCACCATCATGGGAAATCCTATGAATAAGAAGCCGAGCATGAGACCGATGATTGTAGTGGCCATAATGTCTTTCCCTTTTTCTCTCATAGAACATTAGGAGTGACTTTCCACTTCTACGTATTCATCTTTCTCCTGATACGAAAGATACACCTCATCCTCTGTCCAATTACGAATCGTTGCTAACGTATACTGGAGCCCGGCAAGAACGAATCCGATGGGTGCGACGGTGTAGATGAGATACAGAGGTACTTGCAGGGCAGGGGACACGGAGCCTAATGCGCGAACGGTGGCAATGTAGCGCAGGGAATAATAAGCAAAGAGAAACATCAAGTTTGCCGTTGTCGCGGTGATGACAATCATCACTCGCTTGCGCGCGCGGTGTCCGAGTTGGTCATAGAGTGCCGACATGCGAATATGGCGACCTTTGCTCGCCGCGTAGCTCAAGCCAATGAAAGTGATGAAAATGATGAGGAACTGAGCCAGCTCCTCGGCAAAGGTCAGACTGGCATTCAGCACGGTGCGACTAAAAACATTGACAATAGTGATGCCAGCCAGGAGAAGAATACTGGTGGAGAGGATTTTTTCCTCGATCATCTGAATACCCTGGGAGATCTGTGTCAGAGAAAGGTGTTTCATTGTGTGTCCTTAGGGGGGCTCTCGCTGTTTGGTGTTGTCTCTTGTGAAAACTTATGAAAGCATACAAAACGAATGGGGCTTCCTCGCGCGTTGAACAACCAAGACCGTCGCTGCACGTCGGCAGCAGACTCCATGACCTACTCGTTTCGTCAATTTTGCGTTGTTGCGCTAGTGGTGATTGTCCTCGTGATGAGCGGGAGTGCGTGCCAAAACCACACCGCGCCAACGACAGCGGCGGCCGGGGTCGAACTCTGGCGCTTCGCGTTGGAGGAAGTGCCGGGGAGTGTGCAGGACGCGTACGCACAGAAATTCAAAGCCCTCATCGAGGAACGTTCAGCCGGGAAGGTGAAAGTCATTGTCTATCCTTATGGTGCGCTGGGCACGTCTGACCATGTGACAGAGTTGCTGCATATGGGGGCAATTCAATTTGCTATGGCCTCGCCGGGCCATTTGGGAAAATTGATTCCAGAAGTGCAGCTGCTCTTGCTGCACTTTATCTTTTCGGAACACGCCGAGGTGAACAAAGCGGTACTGGGCCACAGTCGGACCCTTATCGAAAGTTTCGATGCTTTGTATCGTGCCAAGGGGCTGCAATTGCTCGCGTTCTATCCGGAAGGCTGGCAAGTATGGACGACCAATCGACCGATTCACGAGCCTGCTGACTTTGCTGGTTTGAAGATGCGAGTCATGACCTCGCCGATTCTGATCGAGGCCTATAAGGCCTATAACGCCAATCCGACCCCCCTCCCATATGGGGAAGTCTACAGCGCGTTGCAGCTGCGGATGATCGATGGTCAGGTCAATCCGGTATTTGCGATTGAAGAGATGAGCTTCTACGAAGTGACCGACTACATGACGTTCGCGAAACACGCTCAATTTGTGACGAGCGTGGCGACCAATCCGCGATTCTTTGAGCATTTGCCTCATGAGCGGCAACAATTGGTACAGGCTGCAGTTGCTGAAGCGAATGACTATATTTTTGCCGTGCAATCTGAATTTAACACTGCGCGTTTGCAGAAAATCACCAAGCGGAAACCCGGCCTCCAGTTACACTACCTCACGGCGGCGGAGCGTGAACGGTTCAAACAGGCCAGTCTGCCAGTCAGACAAATATACACAGACATGGTGGGCCCCACCGGCGCTACGCTCCTTACGCAAATCCTGCACGAGGTAGCGCGGGCAGAGGCGCAGTTTCAGCAGGGTGAGCACAGGTGAAAACCTCTCCTCCCCCCGACGGTTGCCCCATGTTCCTTGTTTTTTTAGTATCGGAGACAAAAGCGCGCTCCTTTTTTCCAGGCTGAGCTAGGACTGTCATTGCCAGGAGCCGGAGGTGACGAAGCCCTCTCTTTTGCAAACAAAGATGGCTTCGCAGCGTGTCTCCAGAGCTGCTCGCAGGGCTCACAATGACCTCAGCGGGGTCTTTTTATGACGCCGGGCAATGAACTGCCTACGCTTATGTATTCGCCCCCCTTATTCAGGCGTGACCGGAGTGAAATCCCGGCTGGCAATGAATCCTGGTCTTGGCGGGAGGCCGCAGAAAGGCTCGACAAGCGTATTCTCGATGCTGTTATAGACGACGAAGATATTATGTCGTGGCCACGGTGTGATATTGGAATTCGAGCCATGCATGATATTGCACTCGAAAAAGATCGCTGAGCCGGCTTTTCCCTTTGGCGCGGCCATTCCGCCCCGTTCGACAAGTTGAGTCAACGATTGTGGATCCGGAACTCCGTACTCCTGTTTCCGTAACGAGGAGAGATAGTGATTTTCCGGAGTTTGCCCCGCACATACGACATAGGCTTTATGTGAGCCTGGAATGACCAAGAGCGGCCCGTTGAATTCGTTGTTGTCGGATAGGGCGATAGAGCAACTCACTGCCCGCATGCGTGGCATGCCGTCTTCCATATGCCAGGTTTCGAAGTCCGAGTGCCAATAAAATTCCTTACCGGCGAATCCCGGTTTGTAGTTAATACGAGACTGGTGAATGTAGACGTTACTTCCGAGCAACTGCGAAGCGACATCCACGAGCCGTGGGTCATGCGCGAGCCGGCGCATGAGGGGATTGCTTTGATGGACAGCGAAAATAGAGCGGATGTCTTTACTGTCCGGCTCTAAAACCACCTCTGGACTCTGTTGCAGCTCGGCTGAAGAATGGAGGCGCAGGAGCTCATCATGGAAGACCGCTACTTCTTTGTCCGAGAAGACGCGTTCGAGAAAAAGAAAGCCGTTGTTCTCGTAAGACGCCAGCTGCTCTGCCGTGAGGGGGCTACGAGAGGGACGACTGTTGTTGCGGTAGACGACCGGATCGACACGATTGGTAATATAGGGTTTCTCGCCAACCCGAGAGACATAAGGATCTGAGTGAACGTTCATCAACTTCCTCCTGCTCGCTCTGTTGCGGTGGAGCAGTTACCGTTTCAAGCTGTTTCAATCTGTTTTAAGCAGAGGATACACCCCTTCCTCGTCATGCACTTCTTGGCCAGTGAGCGGGGGATTAAACACACACATCATCCGCAGGGTCTTTTTCGCTCGGAGGTAGTGTTTTTCATGGCCATTCAACGCGTACATGACACCAGGGCGAATGTGATAGGTTGGACCGTTGGGGAGCACCTCGACCTCCCCTTCACCCTCGATGCAGTACACGGCTTCAAGATGATGCTTGTACCAGATGTACGTTTCGGTTCCGGCATAGAGAATCGTTTCGTGAAACGAGAATCCCATGCCATCTTTTTTGAGCAAAAAGCGCCGACTCGTGAAGGTGGGAGCTTGGACATCACGCTCTGTGCCGGTTATCTCCTCTGCAGTACGAACAATCATGGGTGTTCCTTTTTCGTTGGATTATGGCTGATTCGGTGCGCCATTCTGGCGCAGGGTCGTTACCGACGCGGTCGTGTACTGACGCCGAGAACTCAAGACTTCAGCAAACGACTCGGCAATGATATGAAGTCCAGCCTCTAAATCTGCATCTGAGATCGTCAACGACGGAAGCAGCTTACATACCTGACTATCTGCGCCAGACGTTTCCATTATCAACCCTCGTCGGAATGCCGCCCGGCTGACTTCTTCCGCAAGTCCCGGTTGGATGCAATCGATGCCTTGAATAAGGCCACGGCCACGCACTTCGGCGGCGAGATGCGGGTACTGGGTGGCGAGAGCGTCGAGGAATTCTTGACTTTTCTCTCCTTTGCGCCGGACGTCGAGACTGAGGTCGTTGGTTTCCCAGTACCGTAATGCTGCCGTTGCCGTGACAAACGCAAGATTATGCCCACGGAACGTTCCGTTGTGTTCGCCTGGCTGCCATTGGTCGAGTTCGCGTTTGATCAGCGTCAACGCGAGCGGGAGGCCATAGCCGCTAATCGACTTCGACAGACAGATCATATCCGGAGTGATACCTGCCGGCTCAAAACTGAAAAACGGACCCGTTCGACCGCAGCCCACCTGGATGTCGTCGACAATGAGCAACATGTCGTATTTGCGACACAACTCCTGTATCCGCTGTAACCAGGCAAAGCTGGCGACATTAATGCCGCCTTCCGCTTGAATCGTTTCGACGATGACCGCGGCAGGGGCATCGATCCCGCTGCCCGCATCACTGAGCAGACGATCGATATACTCGATAGTGTCAACATCCTCACCGAAATAGTTGTCGTATGGCATACAGACTGTGTGTGTGAGGACAATGCCGGCACCGTCCCGTTTGAAGGCGTTGCCGGAGATCGACAGTGACCCCAGCGTCATGCCATGAAACGCATTGGTGAAAGAGAGAATTTTTTGTCGTCCGGTGATTTTGCGCGCGAGCTTTAAGGCGCTTTCGACGGCATTGGTGCCGGTAGGCCCAGGGAACTGAATTTTATAATCGAGTCCGCGCGGTTGTAAGATAACCGCTGCGAAGCGTTCAAGAAGCTGTTCTTTTGCCTCGGTTGCCATATCGAGGCTATGCGTGACACCATCATTCTGGAGATATTCTAATAAGCGACGTTTGATGAAGGAATTGTTGTGTCCATAATTCAGAGCGCCCGCGCCACTAAAAAAATCAAGGTACTGCCTCCCTTCTTTATCATAGAGATAGCTGTCTTTGGCTCGGGTGAAAACGGTGGGAAAGGCACGACAGTAGCTCCGTACCTCAGACTCCCACTGTTCGATAATGTCCATTATGTACTCCTTTCACTAAGAGTAGCTACATTGTTCTACGCAAACGGACCGATACGAAAAAGATATTCGGCCTCATGACCGCTTTCGGGAAACAAGCGTTCGGAAAAACACGGAGTTTCAATACATTGAGTGTTGAAGCGTCGCGCCACGGAACGAAACAATGCCTGCGAGGGGGCGTTCGAAGGCGTAACTGTCGCTTCGAGAAAAGTAACGCCGCTCTTCATGCTTTTACGCACAAGTGCTTCCAAAATTGTCAGCCCCAAACCATGACCACGCATGGAATGGGCCACCCCAATCTGCCACACAAATACCACCTCCGGGGTACGTGGCGGTCGATAGCCGGTGACAAAGCCGACAACTTCCCCCTGACGCTCTGCAACTAAGCAGGTATCGGCGAAGTGATGGCAGAGAATTAAGTAACTATAGGGTGAGTTAATATCTAAAACGCCGGACTGACGGACGAGCTGCCACAAGGTGGCAGCATCTGCCAGCGTCGGCTCTCTTACAAGCAAAGAATCACCTGACAAGATCGTTCCCTCGGTTTCCTCTAGAGATCCCAGTTGGTACCTGTAGAGGAAGCTACTCCGATCCGCCTGAGACGACGCAACGGTAGACTACAAGTTATAATTTGTTATTGACCGCCAGTTGGTCTTTGACTATTTAGTCACAAACGAAGGGCATTGTCAAGGAAAAGCCTTTGACGGCGTGATGAGAAGCTGAGGACTCTCGTGGAAAGAGAGTCCTCAAGAGGGTAACACTGCGTCGAATATGTAGGAGACCAAGTTGCTACGATGGCCCTACTTTAGGCCGACGCACTGGCTGTGTGGCCGGTATTTTTGGAAAAGGAGACTTCGCCAATTTCCGAGCCACTGAGGACAACCAGTAACACGGCTTCTTCCGTCCCGACATTGCGGAAGCCTTCATTGGTATGCGCGGGAAACGAAATCGTGTCCCACTGCCCCAGGGTCACTTCATGTTCTCCTTTCTCGCCCCAGAAAAATGAACACTGTCCCGAAAGCACCACGAACACTTCCGGCTTTGGATGGCTGTGTAGGGGGGCACCTTTTCCTGGGCTCACTTTGTTGACTGCCATAGTGAACCCGTGCTCGCCAGCAATAGCCGGAGCGGTTCTCCCGGCTTTGCCAATCAGTGCATAGCCTTGGGTGCCGTCGGGTTTGTAGTTCCTGATGAAGCTCGCGTAGTCGATGGGTTGAAGATCGTGGAAGCGTGCGACGCGAGCGTCCCTCTCTTCGTGTGAATTTTGTGTACTCATGGGTCCCTCCTTTAGGAATGAAGTAATGATCTTGCTTATCCAGTGTGTTCTTTAACATTGCTTACTCTAGTGCGCCACTCGCGACGAGTTCGGTAATACGCTCGTCGCTGTACCCTAGCACTGTTTCCAATACCTGCTGGTTATCCCGGCCACTCGTCGGGGCTGAGCCTTCGATGCGAGCGGGAGTCCGTGACAAACGGAAGCGTGAGCCTTCGACGGTGGTGGTCCCATAGGTGGGATGCGAGAGCTGCACCAAGTGACTCCGGTGCGTGAGTTGAGGATCTCGCGCCAGTTCGTGCATAGTCTGTACGACACTGGCTGGAACTCGCTGGCTTTGGAGTAGGGTTTCCAGTTGCGACGGATCGTGAGTTTTTGTCCAATTCGTGAGCATTTCGTCGAGTGTGTCTTGCTGGGCGAGCCGTGCCGACATCGTGGCAAAGCGGGCATCGGTCGAAAGCTCGGGGCGTGCCATCGCGGTACACAGGCTGCTCCACTGCGCTTCACTGGTGACAGCGATGGCGATCCACGAGTGACTCAGCGCAGTGGGATAGACACCATGCGGCGCATAATTGCGGTCGCGGTTCCCCATGCGCTGTTGGGGACGCTTATTGAGTGCAGTGTCCAGCAGCCCTGGGGTAAGAAAATGTAACGCCGCTTCTGCTTGCGAGAAGTCAATGTATTGCCCCTGACCAGTACGATGACGATACTCCAAGGCGGCGAGCAGCGCCGAGGCGGTGAACCAGGGGGCAATGTAATCGGTGTAGGCGCCGAACGGACCTGCTGGAGGGCGGTCGGGCCAACCGGCGATATTGGTGAAGCCGACAATCGCTGCGGCCAAATTCCCGAAGCCAGCGAAGTGGGCCATCGGTCCGGTTTGTCCCATCAGACAGCTGCTGAGCATGATGAGGTTGGGGTTGACCTTCCGCAGTGAGTCATAGTCGTACCCGTGAGCGCGCATGGCTCTGGGAGAAAACGATTCAGTGACGATGTCCGCCCAGCGGACTAAATCGAGGATCACGTCGCGTGCTTCTGGCTTGGTGATGTCGAGGGTGAGCATGCGCTTGCCCGTGTTCATATTGAAGAAGAGGCCGGAATTCTCCAGGCCAGGCTTGCCATCGTGGAACGGTCCGACGGTGCGCGTGGCATCGAAGCGATGGGTTGATTCGAGCCGCACGACTGTGGCGCCGTAATCGGCCAGCATGCGCGTTGAGGCTGGTCCCGCGATGACCCACATGAAGTCGAGAATCTTTACGTCAGCCAAGGGAAGCTGTTGTGTCATACGTTTGCTCTCTCAAATGACTCCCGAGCGCTGCAGTTCAGCGAGTTGTGACTCGGTCAACCCAAGTTCGTCAGTATACACTTCACGGTTATGCTCGCCGATCGTTGGTGGACGGCGCCGATAGCGAATCGGCGACACACTGAACTTGGCAAACGGTCCAGGATAACCCACAGTGTGGTTTAATTCGGGATGGGGCAACGACTGCCAATATTCCCGCGCGGCAAGCTGTTCGCTTTGCAACACTTCTTCGGTGGTCAGGATCGGCGCGATCAGCAATCCGCGTGTCAGTGCTCCGTGCAACAGTTCGGCTTTGGTTTTGCTCTTGCTGAAGGTAGAGACGATGCCAACGAGGCGGTCATACTCGGCCAGATCCTCCGGCGCGCCGAGAAAGACGCGACCAAACGCCACCCAATCCTTGTCCCGAGTTTCGGTATCACAAAAGCCTTCCTCACAGACCCACTCCATCAAGCGACGAGAGAAATGGCCAATCGCCGAACCGAAAAGAAAGGCCATCGAGACATAGCCGTCTTTCGCCGGCCAGACGAGGCGAACGTTGAGCGGTCCCATTTTGACGCCGCCCGCAAGCCGTTCAAAATCGCGCTCGCCGAGCGGTCCCGCGAGAATACTGGATTGGGTTGCCTGGATGACCGCCTGTTGGGCCGAAACATCGACGTGTTGCCCGTGACCGGACCGTTGACGTTCATGATGGGCGATAAGCGCCGCTGCCGCCGCCTGGCCGCTGGCATGCGCATACCCTTGCGGTACGCTCACCCGTACTGGGGGTCGGTCTTCGTCGCCACTGAGGACGAGCGGCCCCCCTGCGGCGAGGATCACTAAATCGCTGTCTGCATAATGGGCTTTGGGCCCATCTTGACCAAACGGGGTGATGGACACATAGACCAGTGCCGGGTTGATCGCTGCGAGGTCGGCAAACCCGCAGCCGCGCTCTGCCAGGGAGCCAGGATTATCAGATTCGATAAAGAAGTGCGCTGTTGTGGCCAGGCGCTGTAAAAGCGCTCGCCCTTCTTTTGTTTCTAGATTGAGGGTGATGCTGCGTTTGTTCCGATTGTACGCCCACCAGTAGAGCGAGCGATCTGGATGTGGCTGGTCCTGATAAAAGGGTCCCAGCTGACGAGCCGGAGACCCCCCTGGCGGTTCGACTTTGATGACATCAGCACCGAGATCGCCGAGGATCTGTCCGCAGAGCAGTCCACGTTCGGTGGTGAGATCGAGCACACGGTACGGACTGAGCACAGGCTGCCTCCTCCAGTGTGATGAGATTGTTCTCCCCAGGAAAAACTGAGACTCCCTCTAGCACACTCTGCTAATAGTTGACAAACGGCATTTAGTGAAAAGCGATCTGTCGAAACTCGGTACGGTACAGTTGCTGCAACTGTTTAATGTCATCGACTGGCAGCGATTTCCCGCTGATTGCCAAATTGTCTTCGACTTGCCTGACCGTGCGAATGCCTGGGATGACGGTGGACACGGCAGGATGACTGAGGACGAAGCGTAGGGCCGCCTGGGCGAGGTTTGCCACGTCGCCTTTGACGAGGAAGGCAAGTTTGCTCACCGCCGCCTGGACCTGGGCCAGTTCGCTTTCGGCAAAGACCCCGGTTCGCCAATCTTTCTGGTAAAACTCGTCTGGAGTCTTAAAGCGCCCCGCTAGGACGCCGCGTTCTAGCGGCACGCGGGCAAGAATGCCGATGTTGTGTTGTTGCGCGAGGGGAAAGAGGTGGTCTTCCGGATCTTGGTGGAGAATGTTGTACACCACTTGTAGAGTGTCAGGTTTCCCGGTCGCAATCGCGACGACGCCATCCTCGGTCTTTTCGAGAGAGACGCCATAGAAGCGGATCTTGCCTTGACGCTTACACTGATCGAGCCGTTCGAAAATCTCCCCACGCCGCATCACTTCTGGCGAGGGGTTATGGAGCTGATAGAGATCGATGGTGTCGATCTGCAAGCGTTTGAGGCTGTTGTCGAGCGCCGAGGTAATGTAGTCAGGGTCGAAGTTACGGAGCCCTTGCCGGATAGTGAACTGATTGCCACCTTTGGTCGCGAGGACGACCTCATTGCGGCGGGTCTTGAGCACCTGAGCGAGGAGGGTCTCACTATGCCCACGTCCATAGGCGTCGGCCGTGTCGATGAAGTTCATGCCCAAGTCAAGGGCGCGGTGGAGGGCACGCAGCGATTCTTGATCGTCAGTCGCGCCGAAGATTTCCCCACCGATGGTCATCGCCCCAAACCCGACATCAGAAACCCGTAAGCCTGTTCTCCCCAACGTGCGATAGTGCATCTTTCCTCCTGCTTTGGCTGGTTGCGCTCTCTATCCCGTCCCTTCTCCCCTTCTCCTTTATCCCTTTCCCCATTTATCCTTTTTGCTGTGCGCTCGAAAGTGAGCGTAGGGAACAAACCGTTTCCTCTTCTTCTTTATCCTTTCCTCTTTTATCCCTTTATCTATTTTCCCGTTTCGTTATTTTTTCCCTGCGCTCATTTGCGTAACCTGTCAACTCAGGCTATAGGGCAAGGCACGCGAGAACGCGGAAAACTGTGAAGAGGGGAGAAAGGAAGCGCACGCGTATGAAAAGGATGCTGGCTGTTGTTACGTTCGTCGTGTTGGGTTGGGCAGATATATTGCACGCCCAACCGGCGACGTCCTTCGATCGCCCGGTTAAACTCCTGGTGACAGGCGAGGTGTTGCCGTTTGTCGAGTCGCCACCAGAAGATATCGTGACTGCGAAGATCCTTATCCAAGAGGCGTCGTTGTTGCTGCGAGTTGGCAGAGTCGAGGAGCTGACGAGTGCAGAGCGCATGCAAGCGGTCAAATGGGGAATCCTTTTTCGTGAGGTCAGGTTTACTGGCCCTGACTCACTGCTTGAACAGATCCGCAAAACGGAAGGAACGGGAAAGGTGCTGACCATCGAAGGGCAACTTGACACGAAAACGCGTCAGTTTTTGGTCTCAGCCGTGAAGGAAGCTGTCGACGCTCACTGAAGAGGGAGGCGATTATAAGGAGTGGGAGCGGAGCGACAGAGGCGAGTTTGACTCCGCCGCAGCGGGCGCTAAGATCACTGAGATTTTATCACAAGAAAATTTGCCACCCAGGAGGGAAGACATATGGGAGTGTTATCCGGCTATAAAGTCGTCGAATTTGCGGGGATTGGTCCCGCCCCGATGTGTGCGATGTTGCTGGCAGACATGGGAGCTGAAGTGCTGCGGATTGATCGTGCGGAAGACGCGAATCTGGGCATTCCCACCGATGCGAAATTTAACTTACTCGGTCGTGGGCGTCGGTCGGTAGCGCTCGATTTGAAAAAGAAAGAAGGGACTGAGGTCGCACTGAAACTCATTGCGCGAGCGGATGCCCTGATCGAAGGGTTTCGACCGAAGGTGATGGAGCGGTTGGGGCTCGGGCCGGATGTCTGCCTGGCACGCAACCCCCGATTGGTGTATGGACGCATGACCGGCTGGGGACAAGATGGCCCTTTGGCCCATGCCGCGGGTCATGACATTAACTACATCGCCTTGACAGGGGCGCTACATTCCATTGGCCGCAGAGGAGAAGCGCCGGTGCCACCGCTGAACCTCGTTGGCGATTTTGGTGGTGGTGGAGTATATCTCGCGCTGGGCGTGGTCGCGGCGTTATTGGAAGCACAGAAGTCAGGCAAAGGGCAGGTCATTGACGTGGCGATGATCGACGGCGCGTCGTCGCTGATGACCGCGATCTATGGGTTGCGTGCCGCAGGACGCTGGACTGATAATCGCGGGGACAACATCCTCGACACGGGCTCGCACTATTATGATGTCTACGAGACCAGTGACGGAAAATATATTTCGATTGGGTCGATTGAGCCGAAGTTCTACGCCGAGCTGTTGCAACTCTCCGGGCTCGAACACGAAGAGCTGCCGCGTCAGAACGACAAAAATTCCTGGCCCTCATTAAAAGAGCGGGTGGCGGCGGTATTTCGCACCAAGACGCGCGACGAGTGGTGCCGGATCATGGAAGGCAGCGACGTCTGTTTTGCGCCGGTCTTGAGTATGCAGGAGGCCCCCAATCATCCGCATAACCGTGAGCGTGGGACGTTTGTTGAAATCGACGGAGTTGTACAGCCTGCACCAGCCCCGCGGTTCAGTCGCACCCCCAGTGCGATTCAGCGACCACCGGCGAATGCGGGCGAGCATACTGAAGAAGCGTTACGCGAGTGGGGGTTCAGCGCAGCAGAACTGGAGCAACTGCGGGGCTGTGGCGCAATTGGGGTGCGAGCGTAGAGAGTAATACTGATATTAGAAAAACAGGGGCACGGTCTTCCCGAATGAGTTTTGATAAACAAGTTCGGTAATACTCAACTCGGCGGCTTGGGTCCCCTCTCCCAGCGGGAGAGGGACAGGGTGAGGGAGTACACTGGCACGATTACCGATTTTGATCAGCCAATTTCATTAGCGTGTCCATGTGACTTGGGCTATGTTGCTGTGATGCAAGTTTCATTAGCCACAGGACAAAAAGTGCGAACGCAGATTACGCCGTTGGATCGCCGCGTTTGAGTTTGTCCATCCACTCTTCGCCGCTCATCACGCCCGCCTTCTGGGCTTTGGCGACATCGCGTTTCGGCAGCACATCCTGGAGGCTGTCGATACGCTTCCACCCGGCAAGTGGGGTTTCAGCGGCTTCGCGCGGAACATAGGGTGAGGAGGAGAGCTTCTGGTAGCGGTGGATATAGCGTGGGCAATTCTGCCACAGCTCTGAAAGCTTGACCCGGACAATCAAGTCAGCCTCTTTGTAGTACGCCATCATGGGATCATCCTGTGATACAGTGGCGCGGCCTTGGACCCGGATACGGTGAGGCCGTTCGAAGGAAAGAAACAATAGCCCCACATCGCTATGACTGTGGGCGTTCCCCATCGAAAAGAACATCCCGTTGCCGTCATAGCTGGGGAACACAAGCGTGGTGCTATCGATGATCTTGACGAAGCCTGGGTCTCCGCCTTTGTAGGAGACCGTTGGGCGTCCCCGATGATCGACGGTCGCGAGGAAGAACATGTCCATACTTTCTATGAAAGTCTTTTCTTCCTCACCGAACTCGGTTTTACAGATTGTCTGCTCGACCCGGTCGGCTAGGGCACGGGTACCAAATGCGTCCTGCAATGCCCGGTGTTGTTCTCCATAAATTCTGCTCATTGATTGGTCCCCCTCGTTAGTATTGGGTATGGTTGGACACTACCCCGAGCGACAGGGCAGCGTAAAGGGCGCAGCTGTGGTCCCGCTCCTTCATGCTTGGTGAGTGCGCGAACGCTGCACAGTTTGTCAACGTGGGCGGTAAGACACGACCCATAATCGGTAAAAAGATGGGCTGCATAGGGTGCATCTTGAAAAAGAAATGCAGAACCGATACCTATAATATGTATTTATTATGCATATTATAGGAGGACGCGTGCTATCCGAACAAACCATTGCCATCGTGAAATCCACAGCCCCACTTCTCGCCGCGCAGGGAGAAACGCTGACCCGCCATTTCTATAAAAGAATGTTCTCTCACAATCCCGAGGTGGTTCCGTTTTTCAATCAGGCCCATCAGACCGCCGGACGTCAACAACGGGCTTTGGCCGGGGCAATTTGTGCCTATGCCGCCAACATCGATAATCTTACGGTTCTGGGCAGTGCAGTAGAGCTGATTGCGCAAAAACATGCCTCTTTGCAAATCAAGGCCGAACAGTACCCTATTGTGGGGGCAAATTTGCTGGCCTCCATCCGTGAAGTGCTGGGTGACGTGGCAACCGATGAGGTCATTAACGCGTGGGCGGAGGCTTATAATCTCTTAGCTGACATTCTGATTGGTCGTGAAAAGCAGATTTATCATGAGCATGCCGTCCTGCCAGGCGGATGGGAAGGGTTCAGACCGTTCCGTGTCAGCAGGAAAGAAGTTGAGAGTGAGGTGATCACCTCCTTGTATTTGGTGCCGGTCGATGGTGGACAACTGCCTGAATTCAAGCCGGGGCAATACATTACGGTGCGGGTGCCAAGCCCGGACGGGCGGACGACGATGAGAAACTACAGCCTGTCCGATAAACCGGGCCAGACCTGGTTCCGCATTAGCGTGAAGCGCGAAGTGGGGCCGGCGGCGGGGGTCCCGGATGGCTATGTCTCCAACCTGTTACATAACGGTGTTGCCGTTGGTGCGACACTTGAGGTTGGTCCCCCTTGCGGTGAGTTTTTTCTTGATGTGACGGAGAAGCACGAACGTCCACTGGTCTTGCTGGCGGCGGGTATTGGCATCACCCCGCTCTTAAGCATTTTACTCAGCGCCCTTGAGGCGACGCCGGAGCGCGAGATTGTCTTCATTCACGGGAGCTTGCATGAAGGGGTGCAAGCTTTCAGAAAAACCGTCGATGCGCTAGCGGCAAAACATCCTCAGCTCAAAGCCCATTATCGTTACAGCGATCCGGCAAAGGACGGAGTTGTCCGCAATGGTTCTACCAGCACGGGGTTTATCGACGCCAAACTGATTGAATCGCTGGTGCCGGGACGGGATGCCGACTATTATTTCTGTGGGCCGCAACCGTTCATGGAAGGCATTTATCATGAGTTGCTGGCGTGGGGCATGCCGCCATCGCAAGTACATTTCGAATTCTTTGGGCCACGTCAGGAGTTGGCAAAATCCGCATCGTAAAGCCGCCCAGTCTACGCCTGGCTTTCGTAGGGGCGCGGCATGCCGTGCCCCTACAACCATGGGTTACTTTGTCCCGTTGCGTGTTGCGTCGCCCTGATTAGATCTCGACTGTGGATACTTTATCGCGAATGATAATAGCAGGGCGTTCAGCTCGGTAGTGATTTCGAATTGCCAACGTTTCAGCGTATCTAAGCGTATCTATCTGCGAATCCGAGGGAGGGAGAGAGGGGCAACGGTCAGGTAGGATTTCCCTTTGTGTCTCCTTTCACCCTCTGGTACACCTTGTCACACTGCAGCGGATCTGCGCTCCGGCTGGCAGATTTCATGTCGACCGCCCAGGCGGGCAGGTTATCGCCGTTGATCTCGCGTGCAACGTGGCTGAGGGTGTCGAGGTATGTCCTCGCCCAGGCAGACTGCTCCTCCCGCTTCATCATGACGTCTGCCGAAAGGCGGGAACGGAGCTGATTGTTGGTCGCCAGTCCCTCGCAGGGCTCTTTCGCTTCCCTGGCTAACTCCCCTCCCGAGTAGCCCGACTCTCTTGAGGTGCCGTGCTTTACCGATGACGGGGCGGAGGTTGTCGCGGCGTTGCTTGTTCATAAAAGGGTTAGATGAAGGTAGAGGGGGATACATGGAAACGCTTCGCCAGCGCGCGGATCTGCCGCACGTTCAGCTCTCGCTTGCCATTGAGAATCTCAGACACGACCCCTTGGGACCCGATCTCTGACAGGTCTGATTGGGCTAGCCCATGCTCTTCCATAAGGAAGCGGAGCATCTCCGCCCCGCTGCACTCCGGCATAGGATAGTGCTTTTCCTCGTAGGCAGAGATCACTGTGCCGAGCGTATCCAGCAATTCATAGAGAGGGTGCTTTTCGTCCGTGCCGATCTCGTCAATCAGACTGTTGAGCAGCTTCACCGCCCGGTCGTAATCCCGCTCATTACGAATACACAGAATGGGGCGGAGAGCTGTCCAGTGCTGTTCAAGGTCTTTGGCGATGGCCGTCATGACTTCCATACTCCTCGATCATACGCGCTATGGGTAAGAATGTGACGAACGTACACCTTGCCGCGGTTGAAATGGATGGACGCGATGAGCCGGTATTTGTTACCACCGACGTTGAATACGATCAGATCGCCCACGGCGTCGGCTGACGGAAAGGTGGCTCGCAATTCGTCAAAGTTATGACAATTAGGTGTTTGCATAAGTTTTAACCACCGAGACAAGGCAGTTTTGCTCTCAGGATGCTGTTCCCAGAATTTGCGCAGCGCCTTCCGGCTGATGACATGCACGGAGGATAAAAGTATCTCATCATGAGATGGACGACAAGTTGTACATGGGAAATATGCGCAGGGCTATTTCCTGGTAACGAGAGACGGGGTTTCTCTGCTTGTATGCGGGTCAGGTATAGCGCCGCTGTCTCGGCGAAGGAAAAACTCACCCCTGAACTCCACACACTGCTACGGCACTCCAAGGCGACGCTTCTCATCCTGCTTACGCCCCAGGTGTTCACCCGTGTCAAAGCCACATTACCGAAATTAGAGAAAGAACTTGGAGCGGAGCAAAAAACACATCCGGCGATCGTCATCTATTTTAACGACCACACACTCACAAGAAGAAGTCGCGCAGACAGAACACCTCCTGACCCAACCCTTTTAAGGGTAGGTTTTTACCAGGAGAAGAGCAGAAACGTCATTCCCGCGAAAGCGGGAATCCAGGAAAGAGGCCGTCAGTCGTGGGTCAACCGCCTGGATGCCCGCCTGCGCGGGCATGACGGGCTAGCCCTATCGTGCGACTGGCAAACCCGCAAACATTGTGGTGTGGACGAAAAACCTACCCCTATGAGCTGACCCAACCAGGGGGAACGGAGGTCTTCTATGTAGGGGCGACGATTACGCGGTGTGTGCGGTATTCAGGTTGTCGGCGTGACACAGAAACCGAGAAGATGGGCAGTGAGCAACAATCGGGTACCATCATCAACGTAGGTGGGGCGACTGAGGGCGCAGGGAGCTATGGACAGCTTAACCTTTGCGACCTGTGGAAGGAGTCGTTGGAATGTGGCAAGAAAAAGAGTTTCATGATCGCCAGCCGCCCGCTTGCGTTCTGCTTGAGCTGAAAGACCTCGCATGGGCTGCTCGTGACGGCGGGCATTATATGGCCGAGGTGAGAATTGGCAAGAGAGCATCCTCGCAATTGACCGACGCAGATAATCGGAGCCAGGGCGCTGAGATCGCTAGCGTCATTATTGATCGGCTTCGTCAACAATGCTGTTCTTTGAGCGGCTACCCTTTAGAGTCACTCGATATGAGCAAACTCGAAGTGATACAGAAAGGATACTGCTTTTTTAGCGTGCCTCGCTTATTAGGGCGACACTGAACCGATTCCAGGATTGCCTGTGGTGGTCTTTCAAGTGTCGCTCCAGTCGAGAGCGCAGGTTACTCGCAAGACCGATGTAGTACAGCTTGCCGCGACGATACAGCGTGTAGATGCTCTGCCGCCGTCTGACGTATTGGCGCACGATTCCTTGATATTTCCCAAGCGCATCGCGAGAGATGTTTTCAAGATGCTGAGAAACAAGAGGAGCCCTTCTGGCTACCGCTACAACTCTCCCTTGAAAGCTTTGTCGAGCACGGAAGGTAACAGGGCGTTAAGCTCGGCGGCAGTTTCGGTTTGCAGGCGTTTTAGTGCGTCTACTTTTGCGTGTAGGTTATCCAAGTAGGTGACGATGCGGCGTTGCTCAGAAAGAGAAGGGATAGGAATAGGCACGGTTCTTAGATTGCTTGCGCTAATTCCTATATTACCTGCTGTTGTCGCACAAAAAGCCTCGACAGAGCTACGACCTTTCGGGCTATTAACTGCGTAGCGAACAAAATCAGGTAACGTTTTTTCCGGATCAACACGAAAGCGAATCAGCTTATCAGGATAAATCCGGGGCTCATTTAGAGTGCCTCGATACAGGGCGAACTTCCCAACATAATGCAAATTGCCATTAAACCGACATGCTAAAAGGTCACCGGGTTCAAGTTTATATTGTTCAGCTTCTTTTTCGCTCACTCGTAGATATCTTATATCAGACTCATCAACAATATCATCAGATCGTGATGTTGCAGCACTGATACGCAGAATAGGAATCCCCGGTGGCATATCTGAGGGACGAGGCGACAGACCATTTCGGGATTCCTCACGTAATAGAGATCCTAAGGGGAGCTTTTGCCAGCGATCACTGTCAAACAGTCTGGCCTTAGTACGCTGCGTTAATGCTTCTATTTCCTCCACCGCCTCCCGCCGCAGTCCTCGCGCCTCTTCGATCTTGGCGGCTAGCTCTTCGATCCGCGCGACAATGCGGCGCTGTTCGGGAAGGGGTGGGAGGGGAATTTCTATCTCAAGAAATCGCTCTGGCCGAATACGATTCTTTCCGCTGGTGCCGCGAGACTTCTCATCGCACTGCTCCCAGAAATTCTTTGTTTTTGTAAGCCAGTGAAACCAACGAGGAGCTAGCTTTTCTCGAATAGGCGCAAAAGTCGGAAATTCATTTGAGCCGTAGCATCCAGCGAGAGCCTCAGAAACAACGGCAACGCTGCCATTCCGCGCCCAAATCTTGTTTACAATAATGTCGTCTGTTTCTACTCGTGAGAGGGTTTGATACTTTGTCTGAGCACCGTCAATTGCTTCGCGCTCGTAGGCTCCTGCTCCCCATAATCTAACACCAATCTGCCGATACACTTTACCAGATGTAGGTACCTCTGCACGTTCAACAGGTAAAACCACTTGCCCAAGCGGCACCAATGACCATGCTTTGCTCATCGCTTTTTCCTGGCAGATATGCAATCCGCTACTCAGCATCTTCAGACAGCTCTGACCTCAACCGACAAACAGCCTTCGACTGCTTCGTAGAGGTTCTGTAACAGCTCCTCAAACGTCTCTCCTTGAGTGGCGCACCCTGGAATGGCTGGCACCTCTGCCCAGTACCCACCTTCTTCTGCTTCGTGGATAACCACTTTGAGTTTCATACTCCCAGCTCCTTGTTTATGGCTTTACCTCTAGGATTGCTTTGATCTCCCCCATAATCTCCGCAATCCGCTGCTCTTTCTTGAGAATATCATTAGCCAACTGCTCTGGCGGCAA
This sequence comes from Binatia bacterium, assembly GCA_050187625.1. Taxonomy (GTDB): domain Bacteria; phylum Desulfobacterota; class Binatia; order Bin18; family Bin18; genus JBFWXH01. Next base: position 58,621 of record JBFWXH010000010.1, on the reverse strand, counting down.
GTGCTCAAAGTCCTGCTTGCTGTTGGGATTCTTGCTGTCGAGATTACAATTGTTCTTCAGAATCTCACTGGCAGAAACTTTCCATGCCTGTTCGTTCTCTTTACGTTTTTTCCACCATGCCAGACAGGGCGCGAATTCTTCATACTGTAACGGCTGCGTTTTGGTGTACTGCTTCCGGCCTTCGGGCAACGGTTGCTCGTAATACCACACGTCTTTGGTCGGGCCTGAGCGATCAAAGAAGAGCAAATTGGTCGGAATGCTCGTATAGGGAGCAAACACGCCGTTAGGCAAGCGCACGATCGTATGCAGGTTGAATTCCTTCAGCAGCTCTTCCTTGATCTTGGCGCAAATCCCGTCCCCAAAGAGGGTGCCGTTGGGTACGACAATTCCAGCCCGACCCGGCTGGGGCTGGCGTTTGAGCTTGCGCATGATGAGTTGCAAAAAGAGCAGTGCCGTCTCTGAGGTCTGTTTATCTTCGGGAAAATTGCTGCGAATGCCGCGCTCTTCTTCGCCACCAAACGGCGGATTGGTGAGAATAATGTCTACGCGATCTTTGTCGCCGATTTCCCGGAGCGGAAAGCGCAGGCTGTTGCCCGGATCAATTTGTGGAGATTCCAACCCATGCAGCAGCAGATTCATCTGCGCCAGCAGATAAGGGAGCGGCTTGGCTTCCCCGCCGATGAGGCTCCGCGTCTGCAAGATCTGGCGGTCTTGCACGGTTTGGCATTGCTTCTCCAAATGCGTGTACGTCTCCACGAGAAAACCGCCCGTACCGCAGGCCGGATCAAGCACGGTCTCGCCCAGCCGTGGGTCGATCACCTCGACCATAAAGCGCACTACCGAGCGCGGGGTGTAAAACTCGCCTGAGTCTCCCGCGGCATCGCGCATTTCCTTGAGCATGGATTCGTAGAGATGACCGAGGGTGTGAATCTCTTCGCTGGAGGTGAAGTGGATGCCATTCACCTTGTTGATGACATCACGCAAGAGATAGCCATTGATCATGCGGTTAATGGTGCCTTTGAACACGGTCGCCACCACGTCGCGACGATCTCCACCGTTGGCTCCCTGTAGATTGCGTAGATAGGCAAAGAGACCGGCCCCGCGTTGGCCATCCGGACGCACGGCTTCATCGTTATTGACAAAGGCGATCAGCTCATCCCCGCTAATCCCGGCTTCGTTTGCGGCCCAATCCCGCCAACGATAGGGCGACTCAATGGCCGGGCGAAAGCGTTTCTCCTCAAGGACGGCTTCTTCTTCGCGGATCTGTTCCATGTCATCGAGGAATTTGAGAAACATGATCCAGGTGAGCATGGGCAAGCGATCGAGATCGCCATTCAATCCCTTATCCTTGCGCATGATGTCACGCGCGGACTTGATGATACTGCCCAGTTGTTGCGCCGTAGTAGGAGAATGGGGAATGGAGAATGAAGACTGGCGACCTGAAGTAGTTTGTGTCCCAGAGCGTGAATGTTTCGCTGCAGCTTTAGCCATCCTTTATCTCTCCACTTTATTTCGCAACTTTTTGTGAGCGTGCTTTTCTAACGATAGCGGTCAAGATAGCAACAAGTTCGTTAGCCTCGGCAACAAGCAACCGTATTTGCTCCGAGGAGACAAGCTCACATGCAACTAACAATCGTAGCCAGTAATAGGTTTCTCTCGCTTCCTTGAGAGCAATACTGCTTTTGGCGATGAAGTCTGCTCTGCTCTGTCCGGCCTCCGTTTCTTCAAGGTTCGCACCAATAGACGTACCAGACCGGAGAACCTGTTTCCCAAGCGTACGACCGGTGGCACCGGATTTCTCCAGATGCTGGTAGAGTTTTACAATGCGACGGGCAAACTCAAAGCTTCGTTCTTGAATGTTTCGTTTTTGCCGTTGTTTTGTTTCTTCATTCTCCATTCTCAATTCTACATTTCTCTACGCCGCGTATAACAGTGTCTGCAGTTCCGTGATCGCCGTGCGCAGGTTTTCCGCACCCCCGAACAGGTTGATGATTTCTCGCACGTTGCCACGCTCAGAGATCGGCGGTACCTTCAATACATCCGGGATAGCGAATTGGGCTGTCCCGTGGTCTGCATATTTGTCGAGTAATTCATTGAGAATTGCCCGAGCATCTGCGCCATAGCGTTCGAAGAAATCTGTCTGCTCACGACGGAGACGGTCAGCCCGTTCCCGCCGCGTGCGGAGCGGGGCATTAAACGCCACGTGACAGAGCAGGTCAAAGGGGTCAGCCTCTGGATGGTTGGTTGCCGCTGCCAGCTCCTCGAAATTGATGCCACGTTCTCCCAGCCGCGCGAGAATCTCCGCACGCTGCCCGGGCTGTTCCCAGTGCTTACGCAAGGCTGCGGCTGAGGGATATAGCGCGCGGACATGTTCAGCCGTGTAATCGGTGAATTTGATTACCCGCAGTTGCTTGCCATCGGGACCCAGGTCGTAAACCAGATGCGCGGCAATTTCCACCTGCCCGCCATCAAAGTAGTATTTGCATCGTACACCCTCAGAATCATCAGACACGATGGGGTGATCGAGAGGGGTATTCCCGGCGTCAGTTTCTGGGTAGGGTTCGATGGCTCCGGTGTGGATTATCTCGGTCCCGGCGATCGGCTCGCCGTTGTCGTCGATCTGCACTTCCGAGATCAACGCCGGGTCACCGTCAAATTCCGGATCAGCAAAGAGACGAGTGGCCGAGCCTGTATAGTCCAGAATGTCGAACGACAGCTTACCATAGTCATCCCGGACCCGCGTCCCCCGGCCAATGATCTGCTTGAACTCCGTCATGGAGTTGATCACGCGCGCTAAGACCACATTCTTACAGGTTGGAGCATCGACGCCAGTCGTCAATAACTGTGAAGTTGTCAGAATGACCGGCGTGGTCGTTTCCAATTCCTGAAAGCGACTGAGGTGGGCGCGCCCGATGTGCCCCTCATCGGCTGTCACGCGGCAGACGTAGTCGGGATACTGCTGCACCAGATCGCTATTCAGATTGTTGAGGGCTTGGCGCATGTCATCGGCATGCTCTTGATCGACACAGAAGACAATAGTCTTGGCAAAGCGGTCGGTCTGCTTGAGAAACTCGGCCAGATGGCGCGCGATGGTTTGCGTGCGCGCACGTAAGGAAACGACGCGCTCAAAGTCTCTGGTCTGATATTCCTCGTCAGGAATCTCCCGGCCATAACGGTCGAGGTCGCCTTTGCTCGGTCGCCAGCCGGTGGCATCCCAGGTGGTGAGCACGCGGTGTACGCGATAGGGGGCGAGGAAGCCGTCGTCGATGCCTTGCCGCAAGCTGTACTGATAGAGCGGATTGCCAAAGTAGCGATAGGTGGCGCGGTTATCTTTGCGCAGCGGTGTAGCGGTCATGCCCAGCTGATACGCAGGCTCGAAGTAGTTGAGAATCTCCCGCCAGTTGCTTTCATCCCGGGCGCTGCCGCGATGGCACTCATCGACAATGATCAAGTCGAAGAAGTCGCGGGCATACTCCCGGTAGAGCCCTGGTCGGCGTTCGTCTTGGGCAATCGCCTAATAGATGGCGAAATAGATCTCACGGCTCTTGTTGATCTCACCGTTTTCGATTTTCCAGCGAGCATCGTCGAAGGGCGTGAAGGTTTTATCCTTGGGGTCATCAACCAGGATGTTACGGTCGGCCAGGTAGAGGATCTTGGGGCGACGGTACTCGCCTGTCCGGTTCCAGCGGGCGTTCCACAACTTCCAGCAGATTTGAAAGGCAACGACGGTCTTGCCTGTGCCGGTCGCCATGGTCAGCAAGATGCGACGTTCCCCTTGCAGAATCGCCTGCACGGTGCGGTTGATCGCGATCTCCTGATAATAGCGCGGGCTTTTACCACTGAGGTGATAGAACGGGGTCAAGAGGCGGAAAGCAGCGTCCTCTTGTATTCCCGCGGTACGACGAAGACGATTCCACAGCTCGTCAGGAGTAGGAAACGCCGCAAGCTGCCGCTCTTTTCCGGTCAGGTAGTCGAACTCAACGATACTGTGGCCGTTGGTGGCGTAGGCGAATTTGAGGCCCAGGATCTCGGCATAGTCTTTGGCTTGTTGCAGGCCAGCGCCAGGAGATTTGTAGGCGGCCTTGGCTTCGACCACCGCAATCATAAAGTCACGGGTGTAGCGCAGGAGATAGTCAGCCCGCTTTTGTGGGCGACGATGCTTCAGAGACCCAACTACTACAATCCGTCCATCGGTGAAGGTCTTTTGCTCAGTGAACGAGTGCGGTTCGTTATCCCAGCCTGCGGCGATCAGTTGCGGGAGTACGTAGGTACGACAGGTATCGGCTTCGGTCAGCATAGAATTGTCTCTCCCTTTCACGTTCCTGAAAAGTCTCTCCTTCGCTCAAGACCAAGACGTTCGCGGTGTGGGCGGGAGTTTCCCCTTCCCACTGATTCTCGTGGGCTGGAGCGAAAAAAGCAAGATTTTCTGTGTCTTTTGAGGAATGATAGGAAGGTGATTATGTGTTACGTGACATCAGGGGTTCCAGGAAAGAAAGAGAAAGTGTTTTTCCCGCCTTTATTGCCCTTTTTATGCGTTCACCGCAGCGCCCAGAGCTTGAAAACCCGTGGTTTTGGACGACGGTGTCAAGTTCAACACAATTCCCATAACGATGGGGCTATCGTCTACGGCCGCGCTGGTTCGGCACCCGCGCTCACTGTCCGACGCTGAACACGTATTGCGGCTCCCCGATGCGTACGATGGTGCTGGCCGTCTTGTAGATGAACAGCGTCACGTTTTCCTTGCCCTTTTTCTCGCCCGCCGTGATCTCCGTCAGGAGCAACTGCTGTCCGGTCTTGTCCAGTTTCCACTTGCCGCGGATGTTGTTGGTAGTGGTGTGAGCAGGAAGCAGTTGCTCCCGCAAGTCGGCGGGAATCGGCCCTTGGGCTTTCTTCAGGACGAATTCCGTCGGGGTGAAGGTCCACTCGAAGTCTGGGTTGTGGGCCTGCCGGTCTGGCGTGAAGTAGTGGTTCAGCTGCAACTTGACCACCTCCGTTTCGGTCACCGGACCAGCGACCAAAAAGGGTCCTTGGGCACTGAGGCGCCTCTGACCCACGACCAGCAGACTGCCGATGAGTGCGAAAGTGAGGACTATACCAAATACTTTGAATACCGTGCGCATATGCCCTTTCTGTAGTTAGATTCTTAGCGATGCTAAATCAGAACCCACGAGATTCGGACACGTTCTGCGACGACCTCGCGGCATGCCATTCTGACCCCTTCGGCAAGCTCAGAACAGGCTCCGCGAAGAATCTCGCTGAGAGACCCTTCGTTTCCCTCAGGGGGACAACTCTGGTGTGCCACTCTGCTGTGGATTGATTTAGGCCGCCATAGTAGCCATTATGCCGTGCCTCATTCTAAGGTCTTCTCCCACAGCATGTTGCCATCGCTGCCTCTCACCTCCACGCGCTTAAACCCTTTGCTTCGGAGAGACGTCACACTCTTCTCGCTGACGAGATTGTCTGAGCTGGAAAGCGTCGTTCCCGGAAGTTGTATCACCAAAATTTCATGCTCCGTGCCGCGTGTGAAGGCCGAAAATCCCTCCGTGGGGTCCGTCATATTCTGCGCGAACACGACCCTCTCCTGCGCTTCACTGCGGCACCCCGCAGCGACGAGCACCGCCACAGCGAGCACCGTTAGCATGGCAAAGACAGCACTAAAAAAGTTGTTCTTCATTCTTCCTTACTCCTCGGCATGTGTGATGGGTGAGAGTCGATCCCGAGCTGCTCGACGACGTGATAGACGACCTGATCATATGACACTCGGCGAGGGCACGGCTTTCCAGTCACTTGTTACTAGAGGATGCACCCGCGCAGGCGTGAAACCCCCTGGGTGATGTTGGCCTCCTGCCTGCTACTCCTTCTTACGCGGGGTTGTCGGCCAGAGTTGGCTTTTACAGGCGACATGACGGCACTCCCAGGCGACATAGGGGCCAACCTGAACGCACGTCAGCGGGGTTTTGCAGTGACTACACCACATAGCGTTCTCCTTCCTTTTTGTACTTTTGCGTTCACCTGCAGTGGGGAGCCGCGGGAACTCCACCACTGTTTGATCAACGGCACTTCACATTGAAAGGATGAGCGAGTTTCGCTGTTTATTGCCGACAGGTTGAAGGTATGTGCTCTTGCACAGTCATATTGACAGCAATCATCTGAGGCGCTCTTTTCCTGACGGAGGAGCGATAAAGATTCAAATTGTTGACCCTCTCTGTCCGCTTCTCCCGGTAGCTCTTCTCCAGGACTCGCAACTCACGACAGCAAACAGTCATGTTCTCGAATTGTTGACACTATGAGTTAGACTGGGGTGCCAAACTCATAGCGATGGACAAAGAGCCCAAGCACGGTGTCATGCATGAACACCGATTTTGGGAAACAAGAGGGGATGAAGAATGGTACTGAGACGGTAGCAACTGCCCACAATGCACTAGAGTGGCAGCAAAAACGGCAGCAACCATAGGGAACACCGTTATTGAATTTTTGTAACTACTTGAAAACAAAGTGGAGCCGATGGAAGTTGAACCCACGACCTCTAGAGTGCGATAGCGTTCCAGGCCGTTGAAATTATTGAATTTCCTCAAACCTACGATGCAAAATAACGCACCCTGACGCATGATCCGCAACCGTACAGGGTGTGAGATACGCGAGGCCGGTAGACTCTTTACCGGCTTCTTCGTTAGCATATCCTCACCCTGAGGGGATAGGCCACGGCTGATCACCGTATCGGTATCCTGGCATAGGACCAAAAACAGTTGAGACCTTCTATATGACGTTCTTGAATCAACACCCCCAATACAAGAGAAGAAAGAGAAAAAAGCCTACCACTTCTTCTGCTGGCGAAAGAATTCCCTGACTCGCGCAAACTCGTTGTTTTTAAGATTCTGGTAATAGGTGGCTGCCGTTAGCCCGAGATAGGCAACGTCATATCGTGCTCGTCTGCTGGCGCTGTACATCTTCAGATAGTCGGCGTGAATGACAGGAATATGCATTTTGACGAGGTCATTCCGTCCAGGCACGTTTCGCCCCGTGGCTCTGTCATATCTTGCCGTATGCCCTTCAGGATCGATCCCCCGCAGTTCAAACAGATAGGCGTCGACAAAATGTAAAGCGCAGTAAAACAGAGCAGTAATCGCCCAATCGTAGGCGTTGAGATCGGAGCTGCCAAACCGAGCGACACGGGTTTCGTTGTGGTACGCCTGCTTAAGATGCTCGTCGGTCTTCATCCTCAGAAGGCGACCGCAGCCAGAGGAGCGTCAGAACGGGATGAGGAAAACACTACTTCAGCCCGAGGAGAGGGGCGTTGAGAGGTGATCAGAAACTCAAAACTTGCCTCAGGGAACTGCGCTTCAATGCGGGCGTATTCCGCAAAAATACGCGTATCAAGATCATAATCCGCTTCACGAGTGACCGTGTAGACGTGGAAGATGTCCCCTTCTTCTGCCTCAAGCCAGCACGCTTCAACGCCAGGAATCTGCTGGAGAGCACCTAAGGCTTCTTTGATTTTCTCTTGGTATTTCATGTCGTTAGCCCTTCGTATCGGCGTGAGGGTCACATTTTCACTCTTACCCTAAAAAAACTACTCGTTTTTCACACGGTAAACAAGCGATCGAATCTGAGAAAATGCGTGCATGAGAAACACGCTGCACGTTCTCAACGATTCCCCGGAATGGCTTGATCTCAACCAGGCCGAACAGCTGTACCCCTACTCTCGTCGCCAGTTTTGGTACTGGATCACGGGAGGCACCTTGACTGCCTACCGCCCTACCAAACGGAAAATCATCTTGAAGCGTTCAGAGATCGATAAATTCCTTGAATCGAAGAGGGTTGGCGCTGATCTTGACGCGATTGTGGACGGGGTGATGGCGGAGATGAGTAATGTCACGAAGTGAACTCATAACCGCGATTGAGAAGACTTCGGAATCCAAGTAGCAGTCAGGCAACAAGGGAGCCCGGTACGTCAAGAGCAAGGCTTGCTTCAACTCAAGTGGATCACGGAACGCGAGTTAATCAACTATGCACGTGAACCGCGGATCTATACGGAAGAGCAAATAGGCGCGACTCGCCAACGCTACGATGAGATCGCGAAACAGCTTGACGAGATTCGCAGTGAATGTGATTCCTTTCCCCCTAAAACATTGACCGCCTTCTCGATCAGCGATTTCCTTGCAATGGAGCTCAAACCACGGGACACTATCCTCACTCCCTGGCTGCATGAAAAGTCTCTGACAATGGTCCATGCAAAGCGTGAGGTTGGAAAGACGTTTGCCACCTTGAGCGCGGCCTACACTATCGCGTGTGGTGGGAGTACGTTCGCTGGCCGATGGAACGCCCCCAAACCACGGCACGTGCTGTATGTATATGTAGATGGTGAGTTGCCAGATTTCCACAGCCGCTTTCTGCACGTCCAACGAAACTGGGTTGATGGCGTGCTCACGACGCCAAAGAGCGGGGAAGGGCGCCGGGTTGCCATGTCTCGCGTGTTGACAGAGACGCTCAAGGCCTTTCTGGTGGAACGGAAGAAAGACACGCTCAAACATGGTTGGGGAGACGTGCCGTTGTGGGTGTTTACGTCTGAGGTTGGTACCCGGATGAACCCGGACAACTTCAGAAAACGGGTATGGCCGAAACTGCTTGCCAAGGCCGGACTCCGACAGATCCGTATGCATGACCTCAGACATACGTTTGCATCGTTGCTTATCCAACAAGGCGAGTCCTTAGTCTACGTCAAGGAGCAGATGGGACACCACAGCATTCGTGTCACGGTCGATACGTACGGGCATCTGGTACCGGGGGGAAATAAGGCCGCGGTCGATCGATTGGATGAGCCGCATCCCTCCGCGCAGACAACTATCCGCAACCAACAACGGGCTAGCTGAGGTGAGAGATAGCTAATTACTTGAAAACAAAGTGGAGCCGATGGGAGTTGAACCCACGACCTCTAGAGTGCGATTCTAGCGCTCTCCCAACTGAGCTACGGCCCCACAGAATATGGACAGGGGAAACGACAAGACGGTGAAAAAAAAGTGCTGTCTGACAGCTAAGCTACCCTAGCAGTCACCTGACTACTTTGCAAGAGAATTAGACGAGTCCGACTTGCAGCGTTGTCAGAATCCCTCGTAGCCCTAGATCATCATACTGTGCGTTAATTTCCGAGCGAAAGATGAAATGAATGAGCCCATCTTCGGCAATCGCTTCGGGCGGAGGGTTCTCATCCCACGCACCATTTTCGCACGCCCGTAACAGCGCTTCGTCAACGGCATAACTACCTGAACGAGTTTGAATGATGAGTTTTTTGAGATTGCCTTGCGTGTCGATCTTCGCTTCGATCGTGGAGTATTCGCGTGCGGCAACAACATCGTTGATCTGTAGGTTTTTGCGTTGATGGATGATGAGATGCTGAAAGACCCGCAACGCGACTCGGCGTACAAACGGTGCGAATCGATGCGCTTTGGTATTGAGGAACGTGAGATTGCCTTGGCGGACGTCCGGGAGAAAGTCTGGCGTTCCAACTTGACCCGGAAGAGAAAAGACGCTTGGTGCCGGTGGGGGGGCCATGGCAATAAGATCTCTCCCTTGCGGAGGCTTCCGTTCTTCTGAGTCTTCTTTGTCTTTTCCTATACTGTCTATCCAACCTTTGGATAACAATTCATCTGCTCGCGCGAACAGTTGCGGCGGATTTTTTGCCCCCGTGGCTGTTCCTGATGCTGCCGGTTTTGCTAAGGACTCCTCGTCAATGTCTTGCGCACGTTGTTTCTCTAGTGAGGATTGTGGCGGAGATTGGGCTATCGGCGGTTTCATCGCGAGCTGTTTCGGCGGGCGTGGTGCAGCCTCTGGTTTTCCGGCGAGCCGTTGTTTCGGCGGTGCGATCTCACCCTCTCGCTTACTCGTTGGTGTATCAGGCGGTTGCGGCGTTGGTTGTTTTTTTACTGTCTGTACTGGCGGCTTCTTCTCTTCGTTCTTGGCTTTTTCTGGTTTCGGTTCGCGTTCTTTCTCTTGTGGAGCTGAGGCTGGGAAGCCGTGGGCTACTGTTTGTTCTTTTGCGGTACTATTTCGATCGCTGAGCAAGCGAGTATTCTCAGGAACCTGGTCGTTGACTTGGTCTGGCGGAGTAACGATCTGTTCAGGAAGTGCTTCCTGGGGTTTTGGCTCCGGCGGTTTAGGTTGGGCTTTCTCTAGCGGTTTTGGTAGTTCCTCAGCTTTGGGTTTTTCTACTGGCGCAGGTGGAGGTGGAGCAAGTTGTGGAGGTTCAGCCTTAGCGATTTCTTTCGGTGGAAGGGGAGGAGGAAGGATTTCGACCTCAGTGAGCTGTTCCCGAGACGGGTCCGCAATCGGGCGGTAGAACGTGGGAAAGAGAAGCAGCAGGAGCGCATGGAGAAGGAGAGAAACAAACAAAAACCCGGCGAGAGGATCTCGTCGTAAGGGGCGTTCTATGGGCAGCGCTGCTGATGACATCGGCGGCATTCTAGCGAGCGCTACGCTTTCCTGCAAGGAAGTTTTGCGGCCATCTCTTGTCGATAGGGTAGGACATAGCGTATAGTAGCGCCATTATGTTTGGACTCGGTGTTGGCGAATTACTTATTATTCTTATCGTTGTTCTTATCTTTGGCGCTGGAAGATTGCCAGAGCTTGGCGAAGGATTCGGTAAGGCTATCCGCAACTTCCGTAAATCGGTGAAAACTCCGGATGAGATTGACGTGACGCCGGAACAAGAAACTGACCCCCAAGCAAACAAGAAAACGAATTAAGACGCTCTGAATTGTGCATCCGCGACGCGGCAGCTCAATTCAGTAACCGTCGGCGGTGGATTATCAAAGACAAGGAGGAAGTCCACCGATTCTCCCGGCGGAACATGAAATTGTTTGGGCGGGATCAGATTCTGGAGCACGGTGATCTCATTCGTTGTCATGGTCGGCAAGCTGTCGGCTGTCGCGCCCATCCCGCAAAAGATTTTCTGTTGTCTTACGGTTTCCCCGTCACTATTGTGTAATTGTCCCTCAATTTGAATAGTCGAGGCCGGAATGGAGGCATTATTGGTTGCTTTCCCTGATACGGCAAAGACTCGCTGCTTATCTTTGGTTACCCAAAAGCCGCTCTGCAAATTGGACAGGGCGATATGTTGGGTTGAGAATTGATTGTCGACAAAAGAAGACCCAATGAGAGGAAGCTGAGCAAAGGAGCTCTCGGTTTCTGCAAGATGGGCCCGACTGTATTTCCCTAGTGCATGGTAGCCGAGCATGAGAAGAAGCAGAAAGCCGAGGACTGGCCATGCTGAAACTGTTGTTACTGTAGGCTGGAAGGAACGTGGTTTGGATACACTCCGTTTCCGGGGAGGCATCTCCTCTTGTTCTTCTGGTAGTGAAGAGAAGGTAAACGTATGAGATGGCGAGGAGGGCGGGGCCTCAACAGAAAAGGGAATGCTCTCCTCTGGATCTTCAAAATCTTCTCGGGGTTTCTCGCGTTCTTCTTCGGTATGTGGTGGGGATGAAAGGGTCATTGATGCGGGCTCGGCTGGCTGAGGACCATAGATAGGAGGAGCGCTTTTTTCTCCTTGGAGGAGGGGTGGTGTGTAATCGGGAGGTGGAGAGACCGCTTCATTCTCCCACTCTGGGGGAGGGGGAGAGGCGTCTTCGACAATTTCTTCTGCAGGTGGGGAAGCTTCCGTTGCTGGTAGTGACTCCTCCGGTAGAGAAAAACGATGTCCGCAAAAGTCGCGCGAACACTCAAATAGCGTGGATTCGGTGATTTCTGAGGGGTCTTCTAGACGATACCGAGTGTGACACGCTGGACATTCGATAGTCACAGGTTGTCCCTCCCTTCTTCGGAAAGAAATTGTAGGAGGAAGTGAAGAAAAATCAACAGCGTTGACGATGAGCACTAAAGAAAACTATAATACACCCATCTTTTCTCTCCCTGTTAGGAACAGCCCTTGCATTTGTTGATAGTTGCTCTCCGTTTTTTTGTTGTCGCTCTCCTCACGCTCTTTTGGGGAGTTCTCGTTCTGCTCTTTTCCTATCTTGATCCCTATGCGCAACGCGCGGCACGGCTCATTCGCTTTTGGGCAAAAGGGGTGCTATGGGTATGTGGCGTCAAAATTCACCAGCGTGGTCGTGATCGCCTTGATCCAACCAAAGCATATCTTTTCATGGCAAATCATCAAAGCAATTTTGACATCCCGATTCTGATGGCGGCGTTCGATACGCTGCAAGTTCGGTGGGTGTCGAAACAGGAAGTCCGCAAAGTGCCGGTGATTGGACTGTGCATGCAACGGACGCGCCAAGTGCTGGTTGACCGCGAGAGCCCAACGCAAGCGATTGCGGTCATTCGGAGTGTAAAGGCACTGCTTGCGGCGGGAATTTCAGTCGCCTTCTTTCCTGAAGGCACGAGAACCCGTGATGGCCGGTTACAGGAATTTAAGCCTGGAGGATTTGCTGTTGCCGTGGAATCTGGGGCGCCAGTCGTGCCAATTGCGATTACGGGGAGCAGAGCACTTTGGCCCCCAGGAGGGCTAGACTTGCGGCCAGGAGCGGTCGACGTGGTGTTTTGTGAGCCGGTGGTTATCAATGCACAACTCACGAAAAAAGCGGCGCGGGAAGAATTACTGGTGAAAGTGCGGGCAGCAGTCGCAGCACAACTCGATGAGGGACAGCCCTCCTCAGAGGGTGCTGTCCCCGAATTTGTCTCAACAGTTCCGGAGCACCCTTCCTCATGAGCGACGGCACTTTACGCATTGTTCCCCTTGGGGGATTAGGTGAGATCGGGCTCAATTTGATGTTGATTGAGTACGTTCCCGCCAGTGATAGCGAGCCGGCGGCTATCGCTATTGATTGTGGGTTGATGTTTCCCGAGCGTGAAATGTTGGGAATTGACATCGTGATTCCTGATTTTCGCTACCTTCGCGAACGACAACATCTGAAAGGAGTTGTCTTTACGCACGGGCATGAAGATCATATTGGCGCATTGCCGTACCTGTTGCGCGAATTCAATGTGCCCGTATACGGAACCCCGTTTACCCTTGGGTTGTTGCACGACAAACTTGATGAGCATGACCTCCTTGACGAGACGGATCTGCACGAAGTCCACCCGCGTGAATCGTGGCAGATCGGGCCATTTCAGATTGAAGCCATCAATGTCACTCATAGTATTGTTGATGCGGTAGCGCTTGCGATTACGACTCCGTTAGGGGTGATTATTCATACGGGGGACTTCAAACTCGACCAAACCCCGATCGATGGTCGCCAGTCGGATCTAGCTCGTTTTGCTGAATTAGGAGAGCAAGGAGTGCTCTTGCTTCTGTCTGATTCGACGAATGTTGAACGGGCAGGCACCACACCGTCAGAGCGAGCGGTAACGCGACCTATTGAAGATTTACTGTCGCACGCGTCGGGGAAAGTGTTAGTCGCGACCTTTGCTTCGCACATCCATCGGATTCGCCAAGTCATTGATTTGTCGATCAAACACGGAAGAGGGGTCGGGATTGTGGGCAAAAGCTTGGTAGGAAATATCGAGACCGCTCGCGAGACGGGACATCTCAAAATTCCTGCTGACACATTGATTGAAGTGAACAAGCTTGGCGATCGTGACCCGCAAACCGTGACCTTACTAACAACCGGTTCGCAGGGGGAGCCTCTTTCGGCACTGTCGCGAATTGCGACTGGGGATCATCCGCAGGTGAAGATTAGTCCTGGCGACACGGTGATTCTTTCCTCTCGCGTTATCCCAGGGAACGAGCGCACGGTTGGACGGTTACTGGATCACTTGTGTCGACGTGGGGCAGAGGTTTATTATGAGGCGGTTGCGTGCGTGCATGTTTCTGGACACGCAAGTCAAGAAGAATTACAGCTTATGTTGAACCTCGTGCGGCCACAATTTTTTGTGCCGGTTCACGGTGAATTTCGTTACTTGGTCCGCCACTGTGAGTTGGCGCGTGGGGTAGGGGTAGCGCCGACAGGAGTGTTTCTTTTAGAGGACGGGCAGGTGCTGGAAATTAGGGACAACGAGGCGCACGTTACCGATTCGGTGCCAGCAGGACGGGTGTTTGTTGATGGACTGGGCGGAATAGAAGAGGAGGTCTTACGCGATCGTCGCCATATGGCTGAAGATGGTCTTGTCGTTGCCATTGTGGGGATTGAACAGCAGACTGGAGAGCTGGTGACGGGACCGGATTTGCTGTCGCGGGGATTTTTAGCGACGACCAATGGTGAAGGGTTTGACGCGGCAAAAGATGCCGTTCGTGCGATGTTAAGCGAGTTGCCGCGGGAGTCACGAACCGATGTTGGGTTGGTGAAAGAACAGGTACGTCAGTCGTTACGTCGATATTTTCGTCGAACCTTTGGACGACGCCCGGTGGTACTGCCATTTGTGATGGAGATGTAATGCGGAGGAGGTGGAGGATATGGCGGTGGGGAAGAAACCGCAACCAGAAGAGCAGCCCTTTGGGAGTGAAATCCTAGGTATTGCCAGCCTGACGCTGGCGATTTTTTTGACCCTGGCATTTTATTCATACCAAGCAGGGAATGCGAGTGCTAACGCCGTCGGCCTAATCGGCTATTTAATTGCTGATTTCCTCTGTCCAGCCTTGGGGCGAGCGTGCTATCTGTTTCCTGTCGCATTTTTGTATTTCGCCGGCGTGTTACTGCATCTCTGGCGATGCCCCGCGATCCTCACTCAGGCCTCCTCTTTTGTGTTGTTCTTGCTGGTCAGTGCCGCTCTTCTCGCCCTCTGGGGTGATACTGGACAGGTGGTTGATGCGGGAGGATGGATTGGTGGATTTCTGGCGTTTCATCTCCGCAGTGGGTTGAATGTTATTGGTGCCCATCTGTTGCTGATCCCGGCGTTACTGATCTCTTTTATGGCAATGACCCGCCTCTCCTTGTTTGGCGCGGGGGTGGGTATTTTTGCGGGGAGTTATACGTTCCTCTCGTGGATCGGAGAGCGCTGTAAGCGTCTCGGCGATATGCTTCCGCGTGTAGTGTGGGAACGCCCACCTTTGCCAGAGCCAGAAGTTCCCTCTCCGAAGCGAACCGGTCGGAAAGACAGCCCGACAAGGAAAACGCCACCTCCCCTGGTTGTAGAAGGCGACGACGAAGAAGAGACTCTTCCGCCCATTATTATTACTCAAACTGCGCCACCGTCCCCGACAACAAAGACAGAGCGCACAAAAACCGGTGTCCCCAAAACCACTCTGTCTCCGCTTGCGGACAAGGGGAAGCCGTATGTTGTTCCTGCCGTCTCTCTGTTGGACCCGCCTGTCCGGTTGGCGGTGAAAGTTGATGAGGATGCGCTGCATGCGAGTTCTCGTATTCTGGAAAGTAAGCTCGATGACTTTGGGGTGGAAGGAAAAGTGGTTGCGGTTCGTCCCGGCCCGGTGATTACTACCTATGAATTCGAACCTGCGCCTGGGGTCAAAGTCAATCGCATTGTGTCTTTGGCTGATGACCTCCAGATGGCGCTCCGAGCAGTCTCTGTCCGTATCCTGGCGCCCATTCCTGGGAAAGCGGTGGTCGGTATTGAGGTGTCCAACCCTCGACGTGAGAAAGTGTGTTTGCGGGAAATCATTGAAGGCCCAGGGTTCCAGCAATCTGAGTCGCCACTGACGCTGGCGTTGGGGAAGGATACCATAGGAAACCCGGTTGTTGCTGACTTAGCGCGCATGCCTCATTTGCTGGTGGCTGGAGCGACTGGGACTGGGAAATCCGTCTCGCTCAACGTCATGATCATGAGTATGCTCTATCGGGCAACGCCTCGTGATGCGCGATTTATCATGATCGACCCGAAGATGCTGGAGCTGTCGTTGTATGAAGATCTCCCTCATCAGCTCTCGCATGTGATTACCAATCCCAAAGAAGCGGGGGCCGCATTGCAAGAAGTCGTGCGACGCATGGAGTATCGCTACAAACTCCTGAAAGACAAAGGGGTACGCAATATCGTAGCCTATAATCGCGCATTGGAGATCAATCGGCCTGACGCGAAAGGAGTCGTGAAGCTCACGGAAATCATTGGTGAAGATGAACTTGACGATGATAGTGTGGGGAATGCAGTAAAAATTACTAAGAGTGACAATTTGGTCCACCAACGGCTTCCCTATCTCGTGGTGATTGTTGATGAATTGGCTGATCTGATGTTGACGGTAGGGCGGGAGATTGAAGAACCGATCACGCGACTGGCACAGATGGGGCGAGCAGCAGGGATTCACCTCATCCTTGCGACGCAGCGACCGTCGGTTGATGTCATCACGGGCTTGATCAAAGCGAATTTTCCCGCGCGAGTGTCTTTCCAGGTATCCTCACGGATTGATTCCCGCACGATTCTTGATGCAATCGGAGCTGAGCGACTCCTCGGAGAAGGCGATATGTTGTTTCTGCCGCCGGGGAGCGCAAAACCGCAACGTATTCACGGCGCGTTTATCTCCGAACCGGAAATTCGCAAAGCGGCGTCGGCGATTAAGAAGCAAGGCAAACCTATCTACGATAGTGAATTTGTCGCGGCATTGGAAAAAGCCCGGAGTACGAAAGGGGCTGATGGAGGAGTGGACGAAGACGATCATGATGAAATGTACGAACAGGCACGAGAGCTGGTCATGGAGAGTCGCCAGGCGTCGATTTCGTGGCTCCAACGACGATTGCGCGTAGGCTACAATCGCGCGGCACGTATGATCGAACGTATGGAGCGTGAAGGCTTGGTGGCGCCAGCCGCGGAAGCTGGAAAGCCGCGCGAAGTCCTTGTCCGTGCAAGTGCTGGGGGAGGGAGAGAGTGAGGAAGCATCCAGCGGTCAGTAGTGCGTAGTGACCCTGGGAATAGAGAAGAAAAGCACGCTCTTTTTCCTAAGGCGGTGTTTATATTTTTATATGATAATACGTGCGATCCGCTCTTTTATTTGTGTGGTTCTTTTTTCTACTGGGTCCTGGTGCCTGACGACTGGGGATTTTGCCCAGGCGGCCTCTGTCAATGCTGTCGTTGAGCGTTTGCAAGAACGATACGATACGACCCCAGGTTTTCGCGCCGATTTCACTCAGGAGATCGAATCCGCCACTCTTGGCCAAAAGGTCACGTCTTACGGCAAGGTCTTTTTCAAGAAGCCAGGCCGTATGCGCTGGGAGTTTACGGAGCCTGACCAATTGTTGGTCTCGGACGGCAAATTTTTCTGGCTCTATCAACCCAAAGAGAATCAAGTACTCAGGGCCCCGTTTACTCAGGCGTTTCGTTCCAGTACGCCAGTCTCGTTTCTCCTTGGGGTCGGTCGCATTACCCAAGATTTTATCCCTACTCTCCAAGGACAAACCGCGGAGATATATTCGCTGCGGTTGACGCCCAAGAAAGATCCAGAGGCAATCGGAGTCCTTGATCTCCAAGTTGACGCGAAAACGTTTGATATTTTGCAAGCAACGATTATAGACCCCATCGGCAATACGACGCGCGTGGGTTTTTCTCATATCGACCGTAAGAGCCCTTTTGATGAAACGCTCTTTCGCTTCACCGTGCCTGATGGCGTCGATATTGTTGATGCTGCCCCAGCGTCTTGACAGGGCCACTGGGCGGCAGTAGGGCCAGAAGGCAGGCGCACAGGACGTAAAGTAACAAACCACAAAAACAAAACGTAACGCGTTTCGTCTTGTGCTTACAGGTGACGTTGATTCTGCGGTTTTGCGTTGCGTATGGAGGCAGTGATGCGACTCGAGGGAAAAATTGCACTCATTACAGGGGCAGGTTCTGGACAAGGACAAGAGGCGGCAATTCTCTTTGCGCAAGAAGGGGCTCAGGTAGTGGCTACCGATATCAACGACGACGGAGTCAAAGAAACCGTTGACAAAGTGAAAGCCGCAGGTGGTGAAGCGGTTGGTCGGCGCATCGATGTGCTCGACGCAGAGCAAGTCCAGGACGGAGTTGCATTCGCCGTACAGACGTACGGAGCCCTGCACGTGTTGTACAACAATGCCGGGGTCTATTTGCGCGGGAAAGACGGACCGGTAACGCGGGTGACTGACGACATCTGGGATTTGACACTGAACGTGAATCTGAAGGGGATGTATCTGGGGTGCAAATACGCAATTCCCGAAATGATCAAAGCCGGGGGAGGTGCGATTGTCAATACTGCCTCGGCTGCTGGCCTTATGGGCAGTAATTTTCATGCCTACTCAGCGTCGAAGGGAGGGATGATTGCCCTCAGTCGATCAATCGCGACGACTTACGCAGCTCAGAATGTCCGGAGTAACGTGATCTGTCCGGGGTTTATTGAGACTCCCATGACCGCGGAAATTTCTGGGAGTCAACGGCTTTTGCAGGCCTATCTCGAAAATACGCCACTCCACCGGGCTGGCCGGTCAATCGATGTTGCCTATATGGCATTATATCTCGCCTCGGACGAAGCCGCCTTTGTTACCGGTGGAGTCTTTGTGGTTGATGGTGGGGTCACTGCGCGGTAAGACGCGGAAGTGCTGGCCTGCCCTGATTCTCTCTTCTTCTACTCTCCGCTATAGTGCGATAATTTTCTGCCATGAAGGGACAAGTATGCGAACGTATGAGCGCAAAACTGATGACAAGGGGGAGGTGTATCTGGAAACCGCCTTGCCAGGAGACATGATCACGCGTCTTCCGCTGTTAAACAAAGGCACGGCATTTACAGTTGAAGAACGACGTGAGTTCGGACTACTTGGAACATTTCCCCCTCACATTACGACCCTGTCTGACCAACTGGAGCAAAGTTATGCCAGTTTCAAGAATTTCAAAACTGATCTGGACAAACACTTGTACCTACGCGTGCTTCAGGATCGTAATGAAGTGCTCTTTTATGCTCTGATTGATCGTCATCTCGAAGAGATGATGCCCATCATTTACACGCCGACTGTTGGTGAGGCCGTAGCGAAATTCAGTCTTATCTTTCGCTATCCGCGGGGGCTCATTGTCAGCACGGAGAATATCGATCACATTGAGAGCCTGCTGGATAATGTTGCCTTATCGGAAGTGAAATTGGCGGTCGCCAGCGACGCCGAAGCGATCTTGGGCATCGGTGACCAAGGGATTGGTGGAGTGGGGATTTGTATCGGCAAGCTCTCGCTGTACACCGCCGCCGCTGGGATTGATCCGGCGTTTACGCTGCCAGTCGGGATCGACATCGGTACGAATAGGCAAGACCTCCTTGATGATCCCCTGTATCTGGGGGTTCGCCATCGTCGGCTCGAGGGTCAAGCCTACCTGGACTTTATTGAGAAGTTCGTGACGGCATTCAAGAAAAAATTCCCTAATGCGCTGTTACAGTGGGAGGATTTTAGTAAACAGAAGGCGTTTGATGTACTTGATCGTTACCAGGACGTCCTGCCCTCCTTTAATGATGATATTCAAGGAACAGGGGCTGTGGTGCTAGCTGGATTATTGGCCAGCATGCGGAAAATTGGTCAACGCTTGTCTGATCAGGTTTTTGTCATTCATGGGGCTGGAGCCGGTGGTGTGGGTGTTGCGCGACAGATTTGTCGAGGGATGGAACGAGAAGGAACGTCACCTGCCGAGGCAAAAGCGCGTATGTTGACGCTTGACTCGAAAGGATTAGTTCTTACCAACCGTTCTGGGCTTGAACCCTACAAAGTAGAGTTCGCCTGGGACCCGGAACGAGTGGCAAGCTGGAAAATAAAAGGGTCGATTCCTGATTTGTACGAAACGGTTCAACAGGGAAAAGTGACAGTGCTCATCGGTCTCTCTGGACAACCGAATGCATTCCCTGAAGACGTGGTGCGCGCGGTGGCAGCTAATACGCCTCATCCTATTGTCTTTGCACTTTCGAATCCGACGGCGAATTGCGAAGTAAACCCAGCGGACGTCTATCGGTGGACCGATGGCAAAGCCATCGTTGCTACTGGTAGCCCGTTTCCCGATGTGCAACATGGTGGGAAATCGTACCCAGTCGGGCAGGGGAACAACGCGTTCATTTTTCCTGGTCTCGGCTTGGGCGTGATGCTGAGTGGGGCACGACGTGTGACCGATGCTATGCTGACAGCGGCAGCGGTGGCGCTCAACGATTATACGGATGCGGAACGCATTGCGCAGGGGGGAGTCTATCCACGCATTGATAAGCTCCGTGAGGCGAGCAAGTACGTAGCGGTAGCGGTGATTCGGCAAGCAATTGCTGATGGTATGGCGCGTAACGAAGTCCCAGAGCGGGATCTGGAGAACTTCGTTGCGCAGGGGATGTGGAAGCCTGAGTATCTACCGATTCGCCGCAAACGCGGGTAAGCAGCAACGACGAAGCATGTATCTATTAATGCTGACAATGGAGAGGAGGGCGACAGTAGGTGATGTCGCCCGATTCTTTACACATGTGCGTTGTTTGCTTTTGAGATAGAGGCCAACGCGCCGCCGCTACTCTCTTCCTTCCTTACACAACCGTCCGACGACGTCGGTACGCGAGAAGAGCTACGATACCTGTTCCAAGTAAGGTCAGCGTGCTGGGCTCCGGGACTGGTGGTGTTTCAATTTCAAAAACGACCGGATTGAGCAGATTGATATTACCGTCCCCGTGGGTATCAGCGGGAAACCGTTGCGAATTACTATTGACGATAACGAACCAGCCTGAGGCGCCAAAGTCGGTATTTTTTCCATTTGCACCAAGACCCACCTGGAAGGGCGGACCAAAGTTAACGATGTCGAGCACGATTTCTGCATAGTCGCCAAACCCGGTCAGTGTCCCAGTCGCGGTGGTGTAAAATACCCAGCTCTGAGGATCAACCGTCCCGCCAAGAAAGGTATACGCTGCCTCCTGCAGTTCGAGCTTGGGGTCGAGAGTGCTCGCACCAGAAGTGAGCAACCCACTCAGATCAATATGAATGTTGAAGCCTCTATCGTCCGCTAAGAGACTCCAGGCGTCGCCAGTCAAGGTGGCCGTTCCTGTCTCATCAATTTGCATGAAATGGCCCGGTTGGCAGTGCTCTGGGAGTGGACAGTTCGGATAGCTGAGCAGATCCTGGGAAAAGACAAAAACATCGGGAGAGCCATCTCCCCGTAAAGAAAAAGCGTTCCCACCCTGATGGATTGCAAACGCATCGCCTTGTGCAAGGAACGCGTCATAGACCGTCGCTGTCATCGACAACGCTGGCGACACAAATGATAAACTGAGAAAGGTCCCAACCACCCCAATCAAACCACAGACCTTCTTACCCATGGGATTATCCTCCTTCGCGAGGAGAAGTAGCTAGTACAGTGGGCCGGTGCTACTTAAGCCCGAAATAAAAGCTTCTGCACCGCTGCTCTCGCAGTTAGTAAAGAATGCAAGAAGGATACCAGTAGCATTATCTAGAAGTAAAGGGGTTTGTCTATAGAAAATTATCTCGACCAAATGGTGGGCGAGAAGCAAAAAAGCGAAATAATTCAAATAAGATGGCCACTTCAGAAGACAAAGGGCCAAGCTCGAACTGTTCGGTAGTTTTCCTGCAGGCAAAGATATAGAGTTAGTCGCTGCAGAAAGTTCTCATATCTGACAGAATTGACAGACAGCCGTGACAAAGATGACAAATAACTAAGGGAACAGAGAGAACACGACGAAGAGTGTCTCAGGCTCTCTTCGTCGTGGGGCAAAGTTATTTTTTCCCTGTGTCAGAATAACTGACAGCAAGGCCTTCGCTCGGATCCATCTGAATACCGTAGTTAGGAATGGGGTAGCGCAGTCCGGCTTTTGACAACATTTCAAGTCCTTCGATGACTTTTGGCAAAAGCTGTGGGCGCAACGCCATGAGCATCTCGTCATCGGCCACGCCGCCATAGCGTCGCTCCGCATAACAGGGAATCGACAGCGAGGGTTCCCCCGTGGCTAATGCACACCCCCACGAGTCTGAACACGCGCTTTCGCCGACAACACCAAATTGGTAGCGTCGATACCCTTTCCATTGGAGCCCGTTGATAAAGAGAATCATTTGCCCTGGTGTCCCGTAGATCAAGGCAATGTCTGGTGGGTCAAGTCGACCTGAGGCCAAGGGAGACACGACCATTGCGTTGTATTTCCCGGGAGCAACCCGTGTCATAGCAGCCTGATGCTTCGCCGCTTCCTCTTTGTCCTTGAACCATACGCCAGCCATTTGCGTTCCATCTACGGTGCTCGGTGGGACTTCTTTGAGCCCGATCACTGCCCCGCAATTACCGGGCATGAGGTTGTCGATCGTTACCCCGACCGTCCACCCTACCTGACGCGCCTGGGTCACAATTTGGCACGTTGTGTGATGTTTCCTGGGACGGCGAATCTTAGGAACCGCCTCCATCTCCTCGATGGTTTCGAAGAGCTTCATGCCAATGGGAAGTGTACGGAGGCGTAATAAGTTTTGTAGCTTGTCACTCACTTCTTTCCAATCGATTGGTTCCGTAGTGGTCGTCATGCGTATGTCCTCCTTGGTTGGTCGAGTTTCTGTAGCAGATTTTCCTGCCCTTTGCAGGTCGAGGGAAGAGCAGATATAGGATAGCCCAACAGCCACGCGAACCGGTGGCAGATTACAGGAACAAGGAGGGGCAACGAATGGACTCGCTCCGTGGCAAAGTGGCGATTGTCGGCGCAGCCGACACTGAAGTCGGGGTCGTACCGCATCTGAGCGCAACTCAACTCTACGTCAAAGGCGCAAAACTTGCGCTTGAAGACGCAGGGATTACGAAAGAAGACGTTGACGGGCTGATTACGTGTACGTCCTTTGTTGAACCGTACATGTATCATGCGGAAATGATCGCCGAATACATGCAGATCTTTCCGCGCTACTGCCTCAATGTGGCAACTGGTGGGGGAACGACTCTGGCGATCATGCATCATGCGGCATCGGCAATTGCGACTGGGGTCTGTAACACAGTGCTCATCACGATGGCTGATAATATGCTTTCTGGCCTCTCGCGAGATAAAGCCATTGAAGCGATGTCCACCGCTGGGCACGCACAGTTTGAGCGGCCCTATGGCCCACCGATCCCGGGTTTCTATGCCTTGCTCGCACAAGCTCACATGCATGCCTATGGCACCACGAGTGAACAACTGGCAGCGGTTGCGGTTGCCTGTCGGAAACATGCGTCGATGAATCCGGAAGCGCAGATGCGTCAACCCATTACGGTTGACGATGTGGTCAACTCGAAAATGATTGCCCATCCGCTGCATCTCCTCGATTGTTCATTAGTATCCGATGGTGGAGCGGCAATCGTGATGACCTCGGCAGAACGGGCCAAGGATTTTAAGAAAACGCCGGTCTATATGTTGGGCGTTGGTGAAGGCCACTCGCATGAACATATCAGTCAGGCGCAGAGTCTGACGACGTCGGCGGCCAAAGAAGCTGGTGAGCGAGCATATGCCATGGCGGGTCTTGGTCCGAAAGATATCGACGTGGCTGAGTTGTACGACTGCTTTACTCCAGTGGTGATTATCGAACTTGAAGACTTGGGGTTCTGCCCCAAAGGCGAAGGTGGGCGGTTCGTCGAAGGTGGCCGCATCGAACTTGGTGGCGAATTACCAATTAATACGCATGGCGGTCTGATGTCGCATTGTCATCCCGGCCATCCGGGCTCGCTGTTCTCAATTACTGAAGCCGTTCGACAGCTGCGTGGCGAATGCGGACCGCGACAAGTCAAAGATGCGGAGATCGCTTTCGTGCACGGGCAAGGTGGGATCATGTCAACGCACTGTTCGATGATCCTCGGAAAGGAGAGAGGATAATGGCTGCACCAGGAGTCAGGCCGGTACCGGTTCCGACCAAAGAGACCCAACCGTATTGGGATGGATGCAAGAAGCACGAGCTGCATATCCAGAAGTGTGCGGCTTGTGGTCACCACCAGTTTTATCCACGATTGTACTGTACCTCGTGCATGAGTGAAAAAGTCGAGTGGGTAAAAGCCTCAGGTCGTGCCAAGATTCTGTCGTTCACTATTGTCTATCGTCCCGTGACCCAAGCGTTTGCCGCCGATGTCCCGTATGTGGTGGCCTTGGTGACGCTCGATGAAGGGCCGCAAATGATGACCAACATTGTTGATTGTTCGCCCGAGCAGGTGAAGATCGGGATGCCGGTGCAGGTCACCTTTGACGATTGGACGGAAGAGATTTCCGTGCCGAAGTTCAAACCAGTCTAACCCTCCTCCTTCCGCCCCGCCGGGCGAAAAGGGGAAAGGGGGAAACGGGGAAAGGGAAAATGTAGGGCGCGCTATGCGCGCCGAGTGTTTATAGGGGCGACCGATGGTCGCCTTTGCAGTTATGGAGTGCTCTATGCCTTACGACCTTATTATCCGTAACGGAACAATCATCGATGGTACTGGCAAACCCGGGTGCGTTACTGATGTGGCTGTACAAGACAATCGTATTGCTGTGGTTGGGAGTGTGAGTGGCGAGGCGAAGAAGACGCTTGATGCCACAGGACGGATTGTCTCTCCTGGTTTTATCGATGTCCACTCACACGATGACTTTGCGTTGCTCGATCGCCCGTTGTGTGACTTCAAGATCATGCAAGGCGTGACGACGGAAGTTATCGGAAATTGCGGTTTTGGAGCTGCGCCTGCAAGTGTTGCCTACAAAGAGTTCTTGCAAGGATTTGGCGCTGTGCTGTTTGGTCCGTTAGGGAAGTTCTTGTGGGAGACCACCGACGAGTTCTTTCGTTTGTTTGAGGCCCATCCTCCGTCAGTAAACGTTGTGGCACAGATCCCTCATGCGGCAGTGCGCTACGGTGTGCTGGGGAGCGAAAAGCGACCACCAACAGCACAGGAATTGAGTCGGATGCAAGCGTTAGTTCGTGAAGGCATGGAAGCTGGAGCGGTGGGACTCTCGACCGGCTTGTACTATCTGCCACATACGCAAACTGAAGAAGTGATTGCCCTGGCCAAAGTAGTTGCCGAGTATGGCGGTTTGTACGCCACGCACATGCGCAATGAAGCCGGACAGTTGCTCGACTCGATCAACGAAACCTTACGGATCGGGCAAGAGGCGGGCGTGCCGGTGCAGATTTCGCATCACAAAGCGATGGGACGGAAAAACTGGGGCAAGGTTAGCGAAAGTCTCGCCTTAGTCGAGCACGCGCGGCAAAGCGGTTTTGATGTGACTTCAGATGCCTACCCGTACATTGCTGGAAGCACGACGCTGGCGGCGCTGGCGAGCGGTGGGTCGTTAGCGCTGGTATCTCCAGCAGACGTATTGATTGCTTCAACGCCGAACCGACACGAGTACGAAGGAAAGACCCTTGACGAGATCTGTCGATTACTTGAAAAGCCACTCGAACAGGCGGTGAAAGATATTCTGGCTGAAGAAGGGGAGGGGGTTGTCGCGGTTATCTTTGGCATGGATGAGGCTGATGTCCGACGGGTGCTGGTACACCCTACGACGATGATAGGGTCTGACGGTATTCCGTCTGTCGAGGGCAAACCGCATCCACGACTTTACGGGACTTTTGCTAAAGTATTGGGTACCTATGCCCGTGACGAGCAATTGTTCTCTCTCGAAGAGGCGGTGCATCGTATGACTGGCCTGCCGGCGCAAAAGTTCCGCTTGACTGATCGTGGAGCGATCCGCGAAGGGGCCTACGCGGACCTGGTGGTCTTTGATCCCCAGACGGTTGCTGATGTTGGCACCTATCAGGAGCCGCGCCGCTATCCGCCGGGGATCGACTACGTCATCGTCAACGGCAGAATCACCGCTGAGCAAGGGCGACATACGGGGGAGCGGGGTGGGAGAATGTTAAGACAACAGCACCGCTGAACAAAGTTCTCATACATTAATACCACATCTCCGTCCGCAGTCCTTTCTGATCGAGAGGTGGCTTGGCAGGCACTTGGCGTGCCTGTCCGGTTTTGATGCGTATGGCAGTCCAAGCGAGGACATGGGCGTCAATGATGTCGTCGGGGGCGGCGATGATGAGAGTAGAGAGTCTGTGCTTCTTATCCTTCTGAGAAAATCTCTCCTCTTTATGCCCCCTTCGACTTCGCTCCGCTACGCTCAGGACGAACGAAGGATCTGCATGTGAATCCCGAGTTGTTCCCAGACTTTTCGAGAGACGGATCCGAATCCCGCGAGATAATTGCTCAGACCCTTGTTCGAGCGCCAGTAGTCGCTCCTCTCGTCCTTCCCGTGTCTTCTTATTCTTCTGCATCGGCGTGCCAGCGAGGGCCATGAACGTTAACTCGGGATGGCTTTCATGGACGACTCTCTGCAACTCCGGGGTCATTAGTTGATCGACCTCGCGAATCTTGGGCAGAATACCAAACGCTTGAATACTCAATCCTTGGGTCCGCACCTGTTCGTAGCAGGTGGTCTCTAACATGGGACGAATCGGGGGCGAGAACACGCTGCTGGCTCGGCGCCCTAAAAGCTTACGCGCAAGGTGATCGCACACGCGACCGCCTGGTTGTGGTGTGTCGAGTAATCCAATGGGAATGTCGATAGCTATGATCTCCGGTTTCGGCTGGAGAGCGAGAATGTCAGCAAAGGTGGGGCAGCGGGTGAGATGGTGATTGCGTATTTTTCCAGCCTTGTAGTCGACGAGCACCACAACCCACCCGCCACGACACCCGTCTGCGCCGGCGAGCCATGTCATCGTTTGTATACCCCTATACGCAGAATGCTCACGTTGCAGATTATCCTTTCTGTCTCAACACAAGTAAACCCTTGATTTCCGGTCGTATGCGGTCCTGATATCTTCTTGGTATGTCCCTTGCGGTCCGTACTGGACGGGAGGACCGCAAAGATGTCGATTCCACTGATTGTTTTCACGACTGGAGTGTTGATGATGGTGTACGAAGTCACGTGGCCTGGGCGCGCCTGGCCGCCGGTAACCGGATGGTGGGCGCGTGCTGCATTCCTCAACGGTATGCAAGGTCTCATGGTGTTGGTCGCTGGAGTGACGTGGGATCAGTGGCTGATGCGACATCGTCTGTGGTCGGCAGATGTCTTAGGCGTCACTGGCGGTGCTATCGTTGGTTATTTAGCAATTACGTTTATCTATTATTGGTGGCACCGCTGGCGGCATGAGGTGCAACTATTGTGGCGCTGGTTCCATCAGGTGCATCATAGTCCACAGCGGATCGAAATTATTACCAGTTTCTACAAGCATCCGTTTGAACTCTTGGCCAATAGCATTTTATCGAGCGCGATTCTCTATCTGCTCGTCGGGCTTGGTCCGCTCGCCGCAGTCCAAGCCGTTCTGCTCAGCGGTCTAGCCGAATTGTTCTATCATTGGAATGTGCGTACGCCCTATTGGCTGGGGTATCTCTTTCAGCGCCCTGAAAGCCATTGTGTTCATCATCAAGAAGGCCTCCATTCCTACAACTTTGGCGATCTGCCAGTGTGGGACATGCTGTTTGGAACCTTTCATAATCCCGGGCAATGGCAAGAGCGCTGTGGATTCGGGGCGGAGAATGAGCAGCGGCTCGGCGCGATGCTCGCTGGTGTGGATGTTCATGTCGTGCCTGTTCACGTGAGGAGTCTATGAACAAAGCCGCACCATTCTTGTTGATTCTCGGGCTCTTGCAGATGACTGGTGATGTGTTCGGCATCACGGCATTGAAAGGCCTTGGCGCTGCCACGGTTGCTTCCCCGGCTCCAAAGGTGTTCTCGGCGGTGCGCGGATTAGAGACGTATTCCTCGCGGTTTTTTCTCGAATGGACTGCCCGGGATGGGCAAGCACATTCGTTGGCCGTGACGCCCGAGGTGTATAGCAGGCTCGCAGGGCCATATAACCGACGGAATGTGTATGGTGCGGCCTTGGCGTACGGACCGATTCTCTCGACCGACCCCCGAACGCGGCCCATGTTTCGGGCTGTTCTTACCTATGCGTTGTGTGGAAGAGCGCCGGTTCTGAACGAACTTGGCATCGAGCCGAGTGATGTTGTTGGGCAGGTGCGTGTCCGTCTTGAACCGCTTCCCGGGACACCAGCCGACCTCCCGCGGGTAGTGGAGCCACTATGTCACTGAAAAACGGCTGGACCGGTGGGCAATATAGTCTCTTTCGCGTCCTCTTCGGGACGTATCTTTTTGTTCATTTTGCCCAGCTCCTACCTTGGGGAACGGAACTCTTTTCCAATCAAGGAGTGCTGGCAGACGGCTCTATGAGTCCGTTGCTCGGGCTTTTTCCCAATATCTTGGCTCTAGGGGACGCGCCTGAGGTTGTGACTGCGCTGTTGGTGATTGCGTGTGGTCTGAGCTTGCTGTTTATGGTTGGCGCCTACGATCGTTCTGCGGCGATTGGTCTGTGGTACATTTGGGCCTGTCTTTTGGGTCGTAATCCGTTGATCGCGAATCCGGGATTACCTTATATCGGTTGGATGCTCCTGGCTCATGCGTGTTTGCCAACAGCTCCGTACGGCTCATGGGCGGCGCGAGGTCGCCCTGACCCTGCTGGTCAGTGGCAGATGCCTCCTGCCATCTACGCAGTTGCGTGGATGCTTATGGCGGTGGGGTATACGTACAGTGGGGTCTCCAAGCTGACGAGCCCTTCGTGGATTGATGGGACGGCACTGATGCAGGTATTGCAAAATCCGCTCGCTCGTCCTGGTATTGTCCGTGAAGTGTTTCTCTCGTTGCCTGAGCCATTGTTGCGTGGGATGAGTTGGGGAGCGTTAGCGCTTGAATGCGCTTTTGCGCCGTTGGTGCTCTGGCCTTGGTTACGCCCCTGGTTGTGGGGTGGGATGCTCTGCATGCATGTCGCTCTTATGGGTGTCATTGATTTTGCCGACTTAAGTCTCGGCATGGTAATGTTACATCTCTTTACCTTTAACCCGGCGTGGGTATGTCCACGTCCGGCACCAACGGTGGACTTGGTTTTTTACGATGGGAACTGTGGGTTATGCCATCGCACGGTTCGTTTTCTCCTTGCAGAAGATCGACCTGGGGAGACGTTTCAGTTTGCCCCGTTAGACAGTGACACGTTCCGCTGTGCTATTCCTGAATCCGAACGCGCAACCTTGCCCGATAGTATTATCGTGTGTCCGGCCGCAGGTGGGGTGCTCACGCGGTCTGCAGCCGTTGTGTATCTCTTGCAACGTTTGGGAGGGTTGTGGCGCGTCGGAGGAGAACTTCTGCGCTTCGTCCCGCTTGCCATTCGGGATCTTGTCTATGATGGGATCGCCAGCAATCGCTATCGTCTCTTTCGCACCCCAACCGAGGCCTGCCCACTGGTGCCCGGTAATCTTCGGACAAGGTTCAGAATGTGAGCTGGTTACGCTACAGTAGAAAAGATCATAGTCGATAGGGGGCACTATGCAGGAGACACCAGCCGGGCAAGCAGGTTTACCGTTGCGTATTCTCTGGAGCGCATTCGTTGGCGCAGTCTGTGTGTACATCGTGGTGGCGTATGTTCTTCGCCAACAGACTGGACAAGCTTTGGCAACGATAGATAGGGACTTTATGACGCCGATCTTTGCAGTGGCGGCAGTTATCATCACCTTGTTCATCTTCTCCGGTGCCAAGGTACTGGCGAAAGCACTGGACTACCAGGTCTATTGTCTCGTGCGGTGGGCGTTGCTTGAAGCCATCGGCCTCTTTGGCTTGGTCCTTGCCCTTATCGGTGCCTCACTGACTGTTGCTGGATCGTTCTTTGGATGGGCGTTGTTGTCATTGTTTCGGGTGCAACCGACCCCGGAGGATCAGCGGCAGTATCAGGTCTTTCGCACTGGCCATTCTTCGCTGTCTGGATGATGCTGTTCGTTGACCGGTCTTGCGTAAATCTGGCGAACCCGGACACTGAGAAAATGAGAGGAGTGTGGCGTATGAGTACACCGCAAGAGCGATTGGTGCAGGCTGGAGACTACCCTGTTCGGGTGCTCGAAGCTGGGCACGGCGATCCAGTGCTCTTTCTGCACAGTGCAATGGGAGCGGGAATCTGGACGGAGGGCATTGCTCGGCTTGCGCAGCGATTTCGCGTGTTGCTGCCGGATCATCCTGGATTTGGTCCTTCTCCACTACCAGATTGGTTGATCGGATGGGACGACATGGTGTTTCACTATGCCGACTTGCTTGAGGGTCTCGGCATACACCAGCCCATCCGGATTGTCGGGGCGTCGCTTGGTGGCTGGATCGCTGCCGAGTTCGCAGCATTTCATCCAGAGCGGGTACAGAAGCTTGTGCTGGTGGATGCGGCCGGGTTACGAATTCCTGCGGTTCCACTTCCGGATATTTTTCGCCTTCCACCCCAATCAGTGCTGCCCCTGGCGTTTCACGATATTTCGAAGGCGATGCCACTGATGCCGAAGGACTTTGGCCCGGATACGCTTGTGCAAATGTTTCACGATCGCAGTGCATTTGCTCGGTTGGCGTGGAATCCTTACTTGCATGATCCTAAACTCCCTCGGCGGCTGAAAGGGGCAAAGGTACCGACGCTGATTGTGTGGGGCAAGCAGGATCAGCTCATTCCTCCGGTGTATGCTGAAGAGTACAAGCGCCTTCTCCCCTCCGCAGACATCGCTTACATTGATCAATGCGGGCACGATCCGACGATCGAACAACCGGAGGAGTTTGCGCGGGTGACGGTGGAATTCTTACGTTAGAAAAGCCTTAGGCCGTGGGCCTACCCTGTGGGTGAGAAAAGGAACCCCCTATGGTCTACGGCCTCAAGCCTACGGAGCGAAGCGACCATGCAATCCTACTTTTTCCATTTGATGCCGTGGACGGATTACCCTGACGACTTCGATGAGAAGTATGAATCCTCATGGGTGACCTTTCCCAACACGTTCTACGATCCGGTTAAAGGAGCGGAGTTGTACAATCGCTACTTGGATGAACTAGAGTACGCCGACACGCTAGGGTACGACGGCATTTGTGTAAATGAACATCATCAAAATGCCTATGGGTTGATGCCGTCGCCCAATGTCATTGCGGGAATGCTGGCGCGGCGCACCAAGAACGCCAAGATTGCAATTCTCGGGAATGGACTCCCGTTGCGAGGAAATCCGCTCCGCATTGCTGAGGAAATTGCGATGCTTGATGTTGTCACTCGTGGGCGGGTGATTTCGGGATTTGTCCGGGGTATTGGTTGTGAGTATCTGTCCCTTGATATTAACCCGACCTTCTCGCGAGAAATGTTTTATGAGGCCCATGATCTTATCGTTCGTGCCTGGACTGAGCCCGGTCCCTTCGAACATCTTGGGAAACACTATCAGTATCGATACGTGAATGTCTGGCCTCGGCCCTATAGCAAACCCCATCCACCGATCTGGCTGCCTTCTGCTGGCAGTTCAGAAACGATCGAATTCGCTGCACGGCATCGCTACCCGTATGTCTCGGTGTTTACACCAATCGACAATGTCAAACGGTTGCTGGCTGCCTATCGTACCTGTGCGCAAGAGAAATTTGGCTATGACCCGAATCCTGCGCAGCTGGGCTATGCCCCGGGAACCTATGTGTCTGACGATGAGCAACGCGCGAAAGACGAGGCCGCAGAACATGGACAATTTTTCATGAGTAAAGCGTTTAAGATTCCGCCTCACTTTTTGATCCCCCCAGGTTACGTGACGGAGAACTCGCTGCGAGGGTTTCTGGCTGCCGGGCTTGGACAAGGAGGACCCTTAGGCGACATGATCGCTGGCACAGCGAAAACCGTTGTTGATCGGCTGATTGCCGATTACGACTATCTTGGCGGGTTTGGCTATGTTATTGCCGGGGCAGGGCCGGGGAATGCCACACATGAGCAGACGGTAAAGCATATGACCCTCTTTCAGGCTGAGGTGATGCCAGTGCTGAAGAAGTACCATACGCAGAAAGCCTCTAAGGCAGGAAGGTAAAAGAAAAGGAAGAGCGGGAAAACAGGAAAACAAAAACCATTTGCGTAACGATAAGAATTAAGCTAACAGTAAAACTGATTGCTCTAACCATAGCAGGGGGGCAAGCAAAAGTTTGGCAAATAATTTTGTTGGGATATGCAGGATGAGGAAAGGAGGCCTGTGATGAGACGAGGGGTCAGTTTTTGGGCCCTATGGGTATGTGCGCTCTTAGGGATCAGTGGCTGTACTATGTCGCAGAAGAAGCGGGATGCGGCAGTACTTGGCGGAATGGTTGGAGCCATTGTCGGAGGTGGTATTGGGGCCGGTGTTGGTCCAGAGTTCCGTCACAAAGGTACAGATGAAGATGATGAGCGTGCTGCTGGCGTTGCCATTGGTGTTGGTGCTGGTGCCCTTATTGGTGCCGCTATTGGATATTTGATGGCTGGAGAAGAAGAGCCGCCACCGCCACCACCGCCACCACCACCGCCGCCACCACCGCCACCACCGCCGCCGGCACCTGAGCCAGAGATAACCAAGGGGACAACGATTAGGCTCCGAGGTATCAATTTTGACTTCGACAAGTCGAACGTCAAGCCGGAGTTTATGCCGGTCCTCGATGAAGCCGTGCAAACGCTCAAAGATAATCCGAACATTCGGGTGAACATTGTTGGCCACACAGACTCGATAGGATCTGATGCCTACAATCAACGCCTCTCTGAGCGTCGTGCTGAGTCGGTAAAGCGGTATTTGGTGTCGGGTGGTATTGATGCCGGACGCTTGTCAACCGAAGGTCGTGGCGAAAGAGAACCGATCGCGGAGAATACTAAGAACGGTCGAGATAACCCGGAAGGCCGGGCGATGAACCGTCGCGTTGAGCTGCAGGTTCAATAAGCAACCCCTACCCGTGAAGAGCAGGGACAGGAACACCCTGCCCCTGCTCTTGCGGCTCTTTTTTCTTTCCCCTGCCTCCTCTGAACTTGCTGCTACTTCCTCCTTTTCCCCATCTTGGTAGTGTTTATTGTTTGAAGTAACTAATGGGCGTGAGTTAACACTGGTGGCTTGATCGCTGCCCGTGCACTTGACTCACGAGTCTTTTTGCTACCCGAGTTTCGGCTTTGTTACCCGCACGGCGGCGGCCAAAAATACGAGAAAAAATCCAGATAAAAACAACAGGTCAGTACTGACCTCGGCAAAGCCTGCCCCTTTCAGCGTGATTGCACGGAGAGCATGGGCAAAATAGCGAGCTGGTAAACAATGGGAGAGAAAGCTAATCGCTACGGGATAGTTATCGGTTGGCACCAAAATCCCGGTAATGATGACGGACGGAAACATCACAAAAAACCCGAGAAAGATGGCCTGCTGCACGTTCTGTGCCCAGGCGGAAAAGAAAATGCCAAAGGCCATCGTTGCCATCATGAAGACCAGCGCGACAGCAAAAAGGAGCAGAAGGCTCCCTTTCACCGCAATGCCATAAAAGAGGTAACTGCCGCTCATCATCATGATGAGGGCGATGAAACCTACACCAATGTAAGGGATTATTTTGCCGAGCATAATTTCTGTTAGTGACAGTGGTGTTGCGAGCAACTGCTCAAAAGTCCCTCGCTCCCGTTCTAATACGAGCGAGACGGAGGCGAGCATCAAGCAAATTTGGGTGAGCATATTAGCTGGCATCGCGGAGAGCATACCAAAGCGGTCACGCAGGCCGGGGTTGTACCAGTAGCGTTTTTCTAGTGATACCCGTGGCCTTGTGAACCGTTCCTCACTGCGATCTCGTGTTGGGAGTTGAGATAACGAGAAGGTTGTTGCTGCCTGAGAAATGTAATTGGCGACGCGTAACGCGCTGCTGGTTTGGGCACCGTTGAGCAACATTTGGATTGGGGCTTCCTCTCCACGGCGGAGTTTGTCGTCGAAATTCCACGGAATGATCACCCCAGCCAAGCCGTCATGAGTACGAAGGAACTCAATTACGGCCTCTTCGCTAAATACGAATTGCGGGGATTGTAGTGCTGTCAGTGCAGTCAAGTTCGTGACAAGTTGGCGAGAGACGTCACTTTGCGACTGATCGTAGACGACCCAGGCGGCGTTATTGACTTCATTGGTAATTGCGAGGCCGAACAGGATTAAATAGACAATCGGCTGCACCAGGATGGCAGCGAGCAGACCATGGTCGCGTCGCATGATTCGAGCTTCTTTGCGTGTCACAGCGAGGATGCTTCGTAAGCGCATGGGTGTAGTTTTCCGTTCTAGGTTTTTCGTAGTTGACGCAAGTGAAAAGACTAATGGTCGAGGAAAATCTCAAAAACCTTCTTGTCTGCCATCTTTGATTTGGGAGCTGATGGCTAAAACTAGCTCTGCTTTTTAATCGTACGTGCAGCCCCGGTGATAAAGAGGACAAGAAAAACGCCGAGAATGAGGAGCTCTGGCCACAAGTCGGCGAGCCCTTGCCCCTTCAAGTAAATCCCTCGTGTGATCCGGATGTAATGCGTCAAAGGTAAGAACTCTCCGATCGTCCGAAAAGGTTGGCGCATTAACGAAAGCGAAAAGAGGAAGTCCGAGAGCATCATTTGTGGCACCATTGTCAGGACGCTCCGTTCCACGGCATCGACAGAGGATTGTGCCAGGCTAGAAATCAGTAACCCTTGCGCTAAACCGATCAATAAAAAAATTGGCGTTACGGCAAGGAGCAACAATGTGCTCCCGACCGGGACAATGCCAAAGACGAACCAACCAACACCAATACAAGAGGCAACCGCCCCCAACGCAACAACACCAAAAGGAAGAATTTTCCCAAGCACCACCTCTGTTGAGGTGACCGGCGTGACCAACAACTGTTCCAGGGTGCCGGTTTCCCGCTCACGCACCAGGGCAATAGCAGTGATAAAGACGGTCAAAAACAGACAGATCATGCCCAACAACCCCGGCAGCGTGTAGGCTGTGCCTGACAGAGTCGGGTTAAAAAGTACCCGGCGGAGAGGCGTCACAACACCCGTTGCCTCTGGACGGAGATTCCGCGCTGTTACTGGGGTACGTTCCAGACGGGTATGGCGGTAGAATGCCTGGACCATCGCGGTGAGAAATCCCTCAGTGCTAGTGGCCAACGTGGTGTCCGAAGCATCAAGGAGTAACCCAAGGCGGACTTCTTCACGGTTCGCGATCGTTTCGCTGAAATCGGCAGGAATAACCAGGGCCGCACGACAATGTTCCCGTCCGAAGAACGAACTCGCTTCCTCAAGGTCTTGTAATGAAGTGAGGGTGAAATACCGTGTGGCGGCAATATCAGTCAGTAGTTGGCGACTCTCTCGGGTGTGGGCGCGGTCAAGGATACAGAGAGGCAGTCGATCAAAGTCGGTCGTGACTGCATAAGCCAGGAGCACGAGTTGGAACGCAGGAATCAGGACGAGAATCGTCAAGGTAAAGCGATCCCGGCGAAGTTCAACGAATTCACGCCACAGCAAGGTTCGTAGACGCGTGAGTTTATTGTTGAGGCGGTTCACGTTTCTGCTCCCTGAGCATGTTCCTGTCGGCGAATCATCCCTGAGAATACCTCCTCAATAGAGGGGAGGGCTGCAGTACAGTCGAGCGTTGGATCGAGCTGGTGCAGCTCTTGCCGGAACCGACTCAGCCGTGCCGGAGCCCCGTCCTTAAGGAGGACTTGTATCTCCTCCTTTGCTCCTTCACGAGGGAGTACCGTTACTGGGTGGCCCTCAGCCTGGAGTCGTTCTTTGGCGGCCGCCAAGACGCGTGCATCATCGTGGTGCAAACGGACAGGATATCCCCCGGCAAAGGTGATCTTTAATCCGAGTGGGGAGTCAAAGCCAATGAGTTTCCCTCGATCAATAAAGCCTACATGATTGGTATATTCCATTTCGTCAAGGTAATGCGTCGTGACGAACAACGTCTTGCCCTCTGCGGCCAACTCTCGAATGAGAGCCCAAAACACTTGACGGTTGATAATATCGACCCCGGCAGTTGGTTCATCAAGAAAAACAATCTCAGGATTATGCAGCAGGGCGCTGATGAGGGCGACGCGTTGCTTTAATCCTGCGGGTAATTCCCGCACTAAGGTATGGTCCAGACGGGCAATGCCGAGCCGTGGCGATAACAGCGATTCGCGGGCTTCGACTTGTTTGGTGGTGAGCCCGTAGAGGCCACCGAAGAATAAGAGATTTTCTCTGACAGTGAGGTTGGCATAGAGAGAGACCTTCTGGGACATGTAGCCGATGCGAGTCCGAATATCCTCAGCGTGAGTCCGTACGTCGAGTCCGGCGACGTGGGCCGTGCCCGCCGTCGGTGCGAGTAACCCACACAGGATGCGAATGGTGGTAGATTTCCCCGAGCCATTCGAGCCGAGAAACCCAAAAATTTCGCCACGCTCAACCTGAAATGTGACATGATCGACTGCCGTGAAAGAGCCAAATTGGCGGGTGAGATTGTTCGCTTCGATAATCGTTTCTGTAGGCATACGCTGTTATTTGAGGTCAATTCTCAGGCAGGCAAAGACGAGACGCAACGCACGAGACAACGCTCTTCACCCTTCCTCTCCACTCGTTATTGCTTTTTCTGCCTGTTCGGTGAGCTCGGTAAAGATAATTTCTAACGTTGGGAGCATGGCTTCAAGGGTGACGTGGGTCAGGTGGAGAGAGGTGAGCTGCGCCTGGACTTCAGCTCGTGAAAGCATAGTCGCGAGGCTCAGATTGCCGGCAAGCGACCAGATCCCTTTCACCCATTTTGCTTGGTGCAATAGTGGAATCGCCCTATTGGGGATGTCCCCGAGCAGACGGTAGAGTTTCCAAGGAAAACGGGCTTTGACCGTCTCGGGGGAGCCGTGAACACGAATGCGGCCCTTATACAGATAGGCAATCTCGTCACACCGTTCAGCTTCATCAAGATACCCGGTGGACATAATGATCGTGACGTTCTGGAGCTGGTGTAAGATCGCCCACATGTCGCTACGAGCAATCACATCAACGCCGTTGTTTGGTTCATCGAGGATCAACAGCTGCGGTTCGTGTAACAGGGCGCAGATCAGGGCAAGCTTTTGTTTCATCCCGCCGGAGAGCGAGCTGGCCAGAAACGCAGTGAAGTGTTCAAGTTGGGCGAGCGCGAGCAACTCCGTAGCGCGCTGACGAAAATGTGGGCGCGAGAGACCGTGAATATCGGCGAAAAATTCGAGGTTTTGTTGGACCGTGAGGTCAGGATACAAACTAAATGTTTGTGGCACGTAGCCAAGTTGGCGTCGGAGTTGTGGAGCCTGGGTACGAATGTCGTACCCTAATGCTGTTGCTGTTGTTGCCTCAAAATCTAGCAAACCAACAAGAATGCGGAGAAGCGTGGTTTTGCCGGCCCCGTCGGGGCCAACAATGCCAAAAATACGCGGAGCGGTGACGAGCAGGTCGATGCCATCAAGCGCGAGTGTTGGCCCAAACTGCTTTTTTACGTCCGTGAGTGTAATGATTGCCATAGCGTACCGAGGGCGGCGACGGAGGTGCTCTGGTGCACGCAAAAGGGCTCACTAAGGGTGTTCCACTCGCTGGGGCTGGGCTCCATCCAAATAGACCGTTCCTTCCATCCCTGGCTTGAGTTGGGCGACCTGCGAGAGAATGCGAACCTTCGTGGCAAACACTTGTGTAATCCGGTCACTCTTGAGTTCGATATTCTTTGGGGTGAATTGTGCACTATCCTCGATGAAACTGATTTCTCCAGGGATGAACTCTCCAGTCATGGCATCGGGTTCAATCGCGACCTTGTCTCCGACATGGACCTTGCCGAGATCCGGTACCGGGACATAGATACGGACGTATTTGTCGAGGGGATCCAGAAGTGTCGCGACCCCGGTTCCAGGTGTGACATACTCACCTGCGCGGATCAGCCGAGTCTGAACTGTACAATCACACGGGGACCGAATCGTGTATTTATCAAGAATGATGCGCATTTGCCGGAGACGTTCGGTTTCCACGGCGAGTTGATGTTTTTGCACATTCAAAGCGTCTTCCGCCAGCTGAATCTGTCGCAGGTTTGCCTCTGCGGTTGTGACCGCATCTCGTTCTCGATTGACAACAGCGCGTGCAACTTCTAGCTGGTTCTGTGCTTGGTCGAAACGTTGTTGACTTAACACCTCGGCCTGTAACAGTTCTTTGCGTCGGGCGAATTCTTTTTCTGCGAAAGTCAGATCTGAGGTCGCTTTGGCGAGGTTGGTCTTGCTGGCGGCAAGCTGGGTTGGGTAGGTCTCTCGGGCAAGGGCGAGCTGGTTCTCGGCTTGTTGGATCTTCGCGCGTAAAAGATCGAGATTCAGTTCTTGTTGGGCAACCTGTGACTGATAGTCGCGGGCATCAACTTCCGCTAGCACGTCGCCACTTTTTACCACAGTACCATCAGTAAACGTCACTGTGTGGACGCGGCCAGCAATCTCACTTTTAATGACCTTCTCTTCCCCTTCGACGAAGCCCGTAAATGTCAAGCGTGTGGTTTGCTGATGATCCTTGTAGTACCAAAATGCGCCGGCACCGACGATGAGAAGGAGAAGCCCGATCAAGAGACGTTTCTTCATGCGAGAGGGTCCTTTTCGTTCTGCTCATATTGCTCGGGAATAATGTAAGGAATTTGCTGGTTCTGCCAAGTACGTTCTGCCGGAGTAGGAAAAAACCTCCTTCTAGTGGATTGTCTGTTTGTCGTAATTCGCTAGAAGGCGGGGCACGCGACGAGGCGAAGAGTGAACACATTAACGCTGTAAGGAGGAGTTATGCGAAGAAGATTGCTTTGCGGAATTATGTTTGTCGGGCTGTTTTTTTTCACGGCGCCAGTGTCGGCCACTATCACGTTGAATCTGGAAAATCCGGCTGACGGGCAAGACATTTCGGGGATCGTGACCATATCGGGCTGGACATTTTCTGACGTGCCCAACACCGATGTCTCTGTAACCTTAACCATTGATGGGAATGATGCGACAAGGACGGCGATCCCCTGTTGTGGGCCTCGCGCTGATGTCCAGGCGGCAAATCCCGGAGCACCGCTCAATTCCGCATTTAGTCTCCTATTTAATTACGGTATTCTCTCTGTGGGGCCTCACACCTTACGAGTAGATGTGACAGCACCGAACGAAACCGCGGCGAGTGCAGAAGCAACGGTGAACGTGACGAAACTTGCGAATGCCCAGTTCCTGAGCGATTTTAGCTTACCGACTGCTGCGCGAGCCGCGACCGATGCAAACGAGTTGGTGGTGGTTGGAGCACAGGTAACCCCGCAGGGAGGAAACCCAACGAAGGTCAATTTGCGCATCAATTATGCCACGAATTTGCAAGCCCCGGTGATTACCGAGGCCTTTGCTGGGGTCAATGCCCAGTTGTTCAATGCTGTGCAGGATATCTTTACTGCGAAGTGTGCGCTTTCTGGATGTCATGTTGGAAGTGTGCCGCAGGCGGAACAAGATTTGTCTGCGAACGTGTCGTTTGACCAAACCGTGGCAGTCAAGAGTGTCGAAGATCCCACGCGATTACGTGTGAGTCCTGGCGATGCTGATGGGAGCTATCTCTTCCAAAAAGTGATTGCGAATGGAAATATTGCCACCGGGACGCTCAGGATGCCCCTCGGTTGCTCAGGTAATACCTGTCTGTCCGATGCTGAGATTGCCGCAATTCAGGATTGGATTAATGCTGGTGCACCAGCGCCGCAATGATGCGTTCTGGTAGTTGTCTACCAAATTGGACGAACTCATTGGTATGTACAGTGAGAAAGCATACGGCTTTCTCACTGTTCTCTCTAAAACTCCTGATTCTTCAATATCTTATTGTCCGGAAGAGCGAGAGGGCCGTGTATTTCTCCTCGTTTACTCCCTCCCAGCGATGTGGTAACTGTAGCAAAGATTTTGTGACCAGGAGGATGCCGCTATGTCCGGCCACTCCAAGTGGAGTACGATTAAGCATAAAAAGGCGTTAAAAGACGCACGTCGTGGAAAGTTATTTACCAAATTGATCAAAGACCTCACTATCGCGGCTCGTATAGGCGGCAGCGATCTCAGTGCCAATCCTCGTTTGCGTACGGCTCTTGCTGCCGCAAAGGCCGCAAGTATGCCCAACGATACAATCGATCGGGCGATCAAAAAGGGGGCCGGAGAACTGGAAGGGGTGCAGTATGAGGAAGTCACGTACGAAGGCCACGGTCCAGGTGGGGTAGCAATTATGCTACAGGCCCTCACTGATAATAAGAATCGGACAGTTTCGGAAATCCGCCACTTTTTTTCAAAACATGGAGGCAGCCTCGGAGCACCGAATTCGGTGGCGTGGATGTTTACGAAGAAAGGCATCCTTACGGTTGAGAAGTCTCAGGCGGAAGAGGATCAATTGATGGAACTCGCCCTTGAGGCCGGAGCCGAGGATGTCAGCGTTGGCGAGGATTTCTTTGAGGTTTCGACGGCTCCCGAAGATTTTGAGGCGGTACGTGAGGCTCTAGAAAAAGCGAACGTCCCTCTTGCTTCGGCAGAAGTAACGATGATTCCACAGAATACTGTTAACCTTTCCGGGAAGGAAGCTGAACAGACGTTAAAGTTGCTCGACATCCTAGAAGAGCATGACGATATCCAGAGCGTGTCGGCTAACGTTGAGATCGCTCAGGAAGAAGCTGAGCGTCTCAGCGCGGCGTAAGAGAAGACAATATTGTGGTTGACCAACGCGCCGAGATTCCACTACGGGTACTTGGGGTTGATCCAGGTACTCTCCGTACTGGTTGGGGGGTGGTCGAACGTCGGGGGCAGACACTTGCGTTTTGTGCGGGTGGCGTTATTAGCCCCAAAGGATTTCGCTCCTTACCTGAGCGACTGCGGGTGATTCACGCGGGAGTCGTTGAAGTGATTGACCGCTGGGCCCCCCACGTGCTGAGTATAGAAAAGGCGTTCGTGGCGTATAACGTACAAAGTGCATTCCGCCTAGGAGAAGCCCGTGGTGTCGTCTTATTAGCGGCTGCGCAAGCCGGTCTGCGGATTACCGACTACAACCCCACTGAGATTAAGACGGCCGTGGTCGGCTATGGTCGTGCTGACAAACAACAGGTGCAGGAGGCCGTAGGGGCGTTACTGGGTCGGAGGGGGTCGCGGGAGACCCTTCTCCCCACGAGTCAGGATGCGACGGATGCGTTGGCGGCGGCGCTGTGTCATTTTAACTCTTCGCGCCTGGCAGAACGCATTCAGGCGGCGAGTTCGATGCATCGTGGGTCCAGTGAGAATGATCAGGAGCGGGTCCAACTCTTACGTAATGCATTTCTCAAACGCGCATTGCCTCGAACATTGGGGATGCAACGGAAAACCGGTCGTTCTTCCTGAGGATGCGCGTATGATTGCTCGTCTTACCGGTGTCCTTGAAGAGAAAACACCTGACCAGTTGATCGTTGATGTCAACGGAGTCGGGTATCAGGTACTTGTGTCCCTGCAGACCTTCTATCGCCTGCCGGCACTGCATGAACAGACGAGCCTGTATGTTTATACGCATTTACGAGAGGATGCATTGCAACTGTACGGTTTCCTCGAAGAAAAGGAAAAAGCGAGTTTTCTGTTGCTCAAAGGCGTCTCGGGGATCGGCCCACGATTAGCCCTGAATATCCTTTCCGGCATCCCGGTTGACGAATTAGAAAATGCGTTGCGCGCCAGTGACGTATCTCGGTTAGTGGCCGTGCCAGGAGTAGGAAAAAAGACTGCTGAACGACTCGTGGTTGAACTTCGAGAAAAAGTAGGTTCTCTTGACGATGGCCAAGGAGTATTTCTCGGACAAACTTCTGTTGCTGCAGAAGCGACCTCGGCTCTGGTGAATCTCGGCTACCGCCGGGCTGAAGCGGAAAAGGTCGTACGCGCCGTGCTACAGCATGGAGCTACAACTATTGCTGATGTGATTCGCGAATCTCTGCGGAGTCTACGGACATGAAGGCGAGAAAGAAGCTGAAAGGTGACCAGTTTGCTGATTCTCTTCCTCCGGCAGAGGAAGAGTTGGAAGCAGTCATGGAAGAGCGCCCTGATGACCTCTTTGAAGGCTCGTTGCGACCGCGAACGCTTGCTGATTATATTGGGCAAGACGGGGTTAAGCAGAATCTCCGGATTGCGATTGATGCGGCAAAACAACGCGGCGATGTTCTTGATCATACGTTATTCTGTGGCCCTCCTGGGCTGGGCAAAACCTCGCTTGCTCATATCATCGCGCGTGAGATGGAGGTCAACGTTCACGCCACAACTGGCCCCGTAATCGAACGTCCTGGAGACCTGGCTGCAATTCTCACCAATCTCGAGAGTGGCGACGTTTTGTTTATCGATGAAATCCATCGCTTGAATCGTGTCGTTGAAGAACTACTCTACCCGGCAATGGAAGATTTCCAGCTTGACTTAGTGGTTGGACAAGGGCCTTCAGCGCGAACGGTGAAGCTTGATTTGAAGCGTTTTACGCTGGTGGGAGCGACGACCAGGGCAGGATTACTGACCTCACCGTTGCGTGATCGATTTGGGTCAACGTTCCGTCTTGATTTTTATCAAGTGGGGGACTTAGAAAAGATCATTCGTCGATCTGCGGCCATTTTGGCTCTCACCATTGATGCGAGGGGGACGGAAGAAATAGCACGCCGGTCCCGAGGAACCCCCCGCATCGCCAATCGCCTCTTACGCCGGGTTCGTGATTATGCGCAGGTTAAGGCGCAAGGAGAGGTAACCCGCGACGTCGCCTGTGAAGCGTTAAAATTGTTAGAGGTTGACAACGTTGGCTTTGACAAAATGGATCGGGCAATTTTGCTGACCATTATCGAGAAATTTAACGGTGGACCGGTTGGGGTCGAGACCATTGCCGCAGCGATTGGTGAAGAAAAAAGTACGGTGGAAGATGTTTATGAGCCCTTCCTCATTCAAGAGGGGTATCTCCAACGAACTCCACGCGGACGCTTAGCCACCTTGCAAGCGTACCAACATTTTGGCATTACCCGACCAAACGGAGGGGCCCAAGGGCAGCTCTTCTGAGAGAGGCTAAGGGTAACTCTCGCTTAAGGACCGAGGTTCCATCATGACGGAGCTTGGCAAGATTCTCATTGTCGTTGGTGCGGTTTTCCTCTGTTTCGGTATCCTCTTTACGATGGGTGGGAAACTGCCGTGGTTTGGTCGGTTACCTGGCGACATTGTTATTCAACGTGAACACTTCTCTTTCTATTTCCCGTTGACCACCTGTATTCTTTTGAGTGTAGTGCTGTCGGTTTTGTTTGCCCTTCTGCGTCGTTAATCAGAGTGGAGAGAAAGACGTGGAGAACCGCCGCCAGCACGAAATTGCCGAAGAACCAAGCCGTCGTCTCTATTGGGAAGCCGCAATTATTTTTGCAACCGCACTTGCGGTGCTTTTGCTGGCGTTTTCGCTCACTCGTCTACCGCAACTGAGCGATACCCACAATTTGGCTGGGAACGCTGTTTT
This sequence comes from Binatia bacterium, assembly GCA_050187625.1. GTDB lineage: Bacteria > Desulfobacterota > Binatia > Bin18 > Bin18 > JBFWXH01. Next base: position 15,536 of record JBFWXH010000010.1, on the reverse strand, counting down.
TGTTCTCCTCATCAATCTCAACATTATTCTTCTGATTCTCCTTGTCTTCCTGGTTGCACGTAACCTGATTAAGCTCTTTTATGACCGCCGACGGAAGCTTATCGGTGCGTACCTGAGGTTTCGCTTGGTTACGGCATTTGTGGCCATTGCGCTGTTTCCCGCGATTCTGCTCTTTTGCGTCGGTGTGGGAGTGATGACCCGCTCGCTCGAAAGCGTCTTTACGACGCAAGTCGAAGATGCGCTCGAGGGGTCACTCGCAGTGGTGGACACATTTTATCAGCTCCTTGGGAACGAAGCCCTATCGCAAGCGCGGACCCTGGCCGCAGAGGTGGCCCAAAATGATTTGCTTGCTCCGGAACAACGTCAGGCGCTACAAGAATTGGTCGAAAGCAAACGCCAAGTCTTGCACCTCGGTCGCGTGATGGTGTTTTCTCCCGAGCGCACGTTGTTAGCCAATGCGACGGGCACGAATATGGCGGAATGGGAACGGAGTGGTATTGATCCTGCGTTGCTGGCGCGAGTGCTGCGCCGCGAGGAAATCCGCCAAGTCCGTCCAGTCGCAAAAAGCGAGGCTGAGATCGTTCTCGGGAGTGTTCCGATTGTAGGCCCCGGACCGGTCATTGGCGCCGTCGTTATCGAATATTTTGTCCCACGGAGTCTCGCGCAACAGAGTGCTCAGGTTGTGAGTGCGTTTCGTGAGTATTTGCATTTACGGATTCTCAAACAGCCGATGAAGACGAATTATGTCGTCACCATGTTGCTCGTCAGTCTGGTGGCCGTCTTCTCGGCCATCTGGTTAGGGCTTTTCCTTGCCAAGAAAATGACAGTTCCGTTGCAGCGCTTGGCCGCAGGAACGCGTGAGGTTGCACAAGGTCATTGGACATATCGCATTGAAGGTGAGGCGGAAGACGAGATTGGTACGTTGGTTGTCGCTTTTAATCGTATGACTCAGGAGCTGCAACAGAGCCATCAGGAACTTGAAGCCCGACAACGATACATGGAAATCATTCTCGCGAATATCACTGCGGGAGTAGTGTCGTTAAACAGACATGGTGAGGTGACGACACTGAATCGGGCAGCAGAACAGCTTCTTGGCCTCTCTTCCGCGACAGCGATTGGGCAAGACTATCGCGAAGTGTTTCCTCTTGGGGAATTCACCGAAGTCCGCAGAATTGTGCGTGAGTTGTTGCCCGTGTCGATGGCGGACGCGCATCGTGAGGTAGCAAGCCGCCAAGGCCAGTTTAAGATTCAGCGTGACGGTCATATCTTATCATTGTTAATGACCGGAGCCCCGCTTACTGACGAGCACCAAGGAACACTTGGGGTAGTGTGCTTTTTTGAGGATGTGTCGCAGATTGTTCGGGTCGAGCGCATGGAAGCCTGGCGTGAGGTTGCTCGTCGTATTGCGCATGAAATTAAAAATCCGCTGACCCCGATCCAACTGGCCGCGCACCGATTGCACCGTCGCTTTGCGCCGCAAATTACCACGAACGCTGAAGTTTTTGATGAGTGTATCAATAGTATTTCCTTTGAAGTGGAAGCGATCAAAAAACTTGTCAATGAATTTTCCACATTTGCTCGCTTACCTACTGCAGATCATTTGCCGGAAGACCTCAATGCGTTGATCCAAGAAGTGATGCCAGTATTCGTGGAGGCGCATCGAGATATCCTCTTTACTTTTCTCCCAGATAAATCGTTGCCCGCATTGGAACTCGATCGAGAAGGAATACGGCGGGTAGTGCGGAATGTGATTGATAATGCTGTGGCTGCCTGCCTGGCCGTGGAGAACGGGCATCAACCGCAAATTATCGTGCAGACTCGTTATTTGTGGGCACTGGGAATTGTCCAGCTTGAAATCTCGGATACGGGATGCGGTATTCCTCCGGAAGCAAAGGCTCGTCTCTTCGAGCCGTATTTTTCGACAAAGAAAGAAGGAACGGGATTGGGACTCGCTATTGTCGCGACTGTTCTTGCTGACCACCAGGGGTTCATTCGAGTGCGAGACAATTCGCCGTGTGGGAGTCGGTTCATTATCGAACTCCCGGTTCGCAAAACGACGTGGCATTCCCTCCCTGTTGGGGCATCCTCACATGTGGGAACAATTGGACCAAATGGACACGGGGAAGAAGGAGAATGGTATGGAAGAGACCGTTTTGGTGGTGGATGATGAGGAGAAAATTCGTACAACGCTCCGCGGAGTTCTCAGCGACGAAGGGTTTCGGGTACTCGATACGGATGGGACGCTCAATGTTCTCAACTTAGTTGCTGCTCGGCGCCCTCAGCTCGTGATCCTCGACATTTGGATGCCACAAGTTGACGGGATTGAGCTTCTCGAACGTTTGAAAATACAAGAACCAGAGTTGCCTGTGATTGTGATTTCTGGACACGGCACGATTGAAACGGCCGTGCGGGCGACCAAACTTGGGGCGGCGGACTTTATCGAGAAGCCGTTTTCTCTCGATACGTTGCTGCGGTCTGTGTATCGTGCGACTGGACGTAGTGTGTCGAATGGGATAGTGGACTCCGGCTCTTCGGTATTGGGGGAGACTGGGCGGACCTCGCTTTCTCCTTATCAGCAGGTACGCGCGCGTACGATCCGTCAGAGTGTGGTCGTGCATGGGCGTGGGCTTCACTCTGGAGTCCGGACGGGAGTGATTCTCCACCCGCTGCCACCGGGCAGTGGGATCGTTTTTAGTTCGATCTCGGCACCCGACGTGATGATCTCGGCAACGGTAGATCATGTCGATTCGACTGGCTACGCAACAAGTCTGTGTCGCGATGGTATCGTGGCACAGACGATTGAACACCTGATGTCTGCGTTGCATGCGTATGGGCTGACCAATCTGCTCATTAAGATGCAAGGCGAAATTCCCATTCTCGATGGTTCGGCGCAGGAATTCTGTCAGTTGTTGGAAAGTGCCGGTATTGTCGAACAGGCTGAAAAAGTGGAACCGCTACGACTCGCAACGACGTATCAGATTGGTGACCCGCACTCAGGGAAATGGATCTGCATCGAACCTTCACCTCATTTCGAGGTGCATTATACGTTGAAATATTCTGAGCCTATTGGCTGCCAAGAATATCATTACATCCACCGCGGTCCCGAGAGTTATCGGGAGGAAGTTGGCTCTGCACGAACCTTTGGATTTTTGAAGGACATCCAAATGCTCGAACAAATGGGGTTGGCGAATGGAGGTAGACTGAACAACTGTATTCTCATCGGGGAACAAGGGGTGATTAACCCGCCGTTACGATTTCCCGATGAATTGGTACGCCACAAAATTCTGGATCTAATGGGAGACTTGTACCTGCTCGGTCGGCCAATTTGTGGGAAGGTAACGGCAAGCTGTACCGGGCATACGGATAACATTGCGCTTGTGCGGTTGTTACAAGAACGCATGGACCTGCCGTCGCGTAAGTCGTAGCGCCACAACCATGAGGAAAAAACAGCGCTGTCCCCTGTTTTTCTCCTCATGCCGTATGCCTCTTCTCAGGCTCTAGGGGAACGGATCGAGTATGGAAGAAACCTGTTATTTCAACGCGTAGACTGCGTATCCGACTGTTCCGGCTTCGGTATCGGCTTTACCAATGCCAATGGCCTGGACTTTATTGAGACGCTCGTATTTTTTCGCAGCGGTCTCGAAGCGTACCGCCGTGCGCAAGGTATCCATTCTGCCGCCCGGTAATTGACCCGGAGCCGCCTTCGCCAGAACTTCTGGTGGAATAATGGCAAGACCGGTGTAGTTCATGTAGATAAACTCGCCATCGTCAGTCTTCATCGTCAATCTCACATCAAGTTCCCCAACGCCATCTGAACGGAGGAGATACCAATCTGCGCCGTTCTCGATGGTTCCTTTCATTGTTGGACCCTCAAAAGTGCCTTTGACGTAGGCAATAACACGGGTACCTTTCGGCGTAACCCCAACTGGTTCTGCACCGGTGATGCTCATGTTGATATTGAAGAGCAAGTCTGCCTCTAGAGTTGCCATAGCTGCCTCCATTCGTTGGATTCTTTTGGAACGACTTACGGAGTGACACGTTCGAGCATACGAGGGAACGGGATTGCTTCACGCACGTGATGCAACCCACAGAGCCACGAAACCATACGCTCGATGCCCATGCCGAATCCTGCATGTGGCACTGTGCCGTAGCGACGTAGATCGAGATACCACGAGAACGCTTCCTCTGGCAGGTCGTGCACCTTAATTTTTGCTTGCAGGACTTGTAAATCGTCTTCTCGCTGACCGCCACCGATGATTTCGCCGTACCCTTCTGGACCCAGCACGTCCATGCAGAGGGCGACTCGTGGATTCTCTGGGTCAGTCTTCATATAGAAGGCTTTGTTTTCGACCGGATAACGGTGGATGATGACTGGACGATCAAACGACTCAGAGATGATCGTCTCTTCATCACCACCGAAGTCTGCCCCCCACTGAATATCAACGCTCTTCTTTTGTAATAGTTCAATCGCTTCACCGTAGCTGATACGCGGGAATGGCTTCTTAATGTTGGCGAGTTTGGTGACGTCGCGCTCCAGAGATGACAATTCCTGCTGCCGAGTGGTGAGCACCCGTTGCACGACGTATTCGATAAAATCTTCTGCCAGGTCCATGTCGCCGTTAAGATCACAATACGCTACCTCCGGCTCGATCATCCAGAATTCCGTGAGATGACGACGTGTTTTAGATTTTTCGGCACGGAAGGTCGGCCCAAAGCAATAGACTTTGCCAAACGCCATTGCTCCAGCTTCCATGTACAGTTGGCCACTCTGGGTGAGGTAAACAGTATCGTCGAAGTAATTCACTGGAAATAAGGTCGTGGTTCCCTCACAGGCCGCCGGTGTGAAGATTGGCGCATCTAGTAAGGTGAATCCGTTTCCATCGAAATAATCGCGGCACGCTTTGACGATTTCGCTACGGATACGAAGAATAGCATGTTGGCGGGATGAGCGAAGCCAGAGATGGCGATGATCAAGGAGAAATGCGACACCGTGTTCTTTCGGGGTAATCGGATACTCTTGGGCGATCTGACCGACGGTGAGATCTTTAACCGCAAGTTCAAACCCGATGGGAGAGCGTTTATCGGCACGAACTGTACCTGTCACTATCAGAGATGATTCCTGAGGAAGATGGTCGGTCCGGGTAAACGTTTCTGGAGAGACGTCGCCCTTAAAAACGACACACTGGATAGTTCCAGTCCCATCGCGGAGTTGAAGAAAGTGCAGCTTGCCGCTTGAGCGCTTGTTGTACAGCCAGCCCTTCAGGGTGACCTCGTGTCCCTCATGTTTGGCAATGTCGCTGATATACACCCATTCTGGCATACGCATCCCCTCTGCAATTGTTGTGTTCATTGACCTGAGGCACTATAGCATAAGAGAAAGGAGAATCTGATGATACGGTGGCTAGCAAGTCTCCTATTGTGTTTCTGGATGTTGCCCTCTGCCGGAGCGTTGGCGCAGCGCAATGCGCACGATGACCTAGAAGAAGCTTTACGTGACCTTCCCGAAGCGCAACGGACAGAATATCGCCGCCAGCTTTTGCAACTTGATCGGGTTTCGCGTCGCCTGCTCCAAGCAATTCCACGACCCCCTCAAGTCAACTTTATCCTGGCTGCTGGGGAAAAATCGGTGAATGCTGGGGCGACGTTTGGCAAGATTATTGTCGCGGAGGGATTGATGCGATTTGTTCAATCAGACGATGAGCTAGCAATGATTCTTGGCCATGAATTGGCACATTTGACCGAAGGTCATGTTTCGCGTGGAGCGATGAACAACGTCCTTTTGAATATCGGTAGTCTGATCGTCGGGTCATTTATTCCAGGTGGAGATGCGGCGGCAAACGTAGCCGGCCAGCTGTTTCTCAATCGCTTTAATCAAGAGCAGGAACGAGAAGCTGATCATGTTGGTCTACGCTACGCGTATGATGCCGGCTATGATCCAGTTGCTGCGGCGTACGTAATGCGGCGAATGGCAGAGGAGATCCCTGAAACTGCGAATGCCGGGTTCTTTTCTTCTCATCCATCCTCGGCCGAGCGCTTTGAGACCCTACATCATGAAGCAGCTGCATTGCGCCCTGATCACGAAACTCGCCGTACGGCGGCAGAGGAGATAGGACCACGAGCATCACGGTCGTTCCAACGAGATGAGGCGCTTTGTCGACAAGCGCGTCCCTTCTTTATCCGGGCAAAAAATGCGAATAATCCGGATCAGAAAATTGCTCTGTATCAGCGTGGTCTTCGCCTGTGTCCTCAAAGCCCACGAGCCCATGCTGAACTCGCAGATGTGTATGCGAGCCTCGGCGAAACACGTGAGGCCGTAGCTGAATACCATGAGGCGCTTCGTTATGATCCCGACTTTCCTGGGGCACGTCGTCGCTTAGAGGATCTCGAAGGGCGCTGGTCGCGGCGCAACTGACTCTATGAAAGCCGCCGTTTCTGACCAGCGGTGGTTTCCTTTGGTGCGGATTGTTCGTGATTTGTTGGCAAAGAATCAGGGAGTGGCGCTGTCTTGTCGTGAAAATTGTTCTGTTCGCGAGAGGCCAAGAGGTCTTCAACCATTGCTGAGAGTGAGAGTTGTGGTTTTTGGGTTTCTTCTACCGGTTGCTGCATGAGTACAGAAAAGAGGCTCGATTCACGCTGGAAGAATCCTTCGGTGTGGTATGACTCTCGCAAATGGAAATAAGTGTAATCCAGATGGTGACACACCTCGTGAAGAAGCGTGCGGAGAAAAGTCCGAAAGGCAACCACTTGTCCCCGCTTTGCCGTCTGCATCCATACTTGGATCGAATCGCGCAGACTTCCACCTTCATGCTGTGTATAGAGACCGTGCAATTCACCACGACGGTTAGACGGACGAATTCCCTGCACTTTAACGCTGACCGTTCGAACGTTTAACCGCCAGCAGATGTGATTCACTATGGTTTGTGAGAGCTGCTGCACCTCGTAGGAGTTCTCGATAGCGAGCGCCTTCTCTAGGGCAATGGTGGAAGAGTACAATTGCGGTGTGGGAATTAAGGGAATAGCGGGAATAGATGCACTACGATCGTACATGCGCTGCTGAAATGGAGTCAGTCGTGCCCGCCAGTTTCGCATTGGATGCCTCTGGAAAGGGCATTGTGACGTGAAAACGTTACGACGGCAAGTATTTTCCCCTTTTGTGAATACGAACGGGCATTCTTTTAATAAAATCTGCTGCTAGTAGAGTAGGAATAACGGTATGACTTGACAATTGGGAGCCGTCTTCGTATTAGGACGGCACATCATTTCGGTTAGGTCCCGCGATCCGCGGGTGAAAAGGGAAGGGGGTGTAATTCCCCTGCTGCCCCGCAACTGTGAAGGGGGACGAACGTCGCATATGCCACTGGGTAATCCGGGAAGGCGCGGCGCGTAGAATGATCCCTAAGCCAGGAGACCTGCTTAACCGACGAGAGCAAATGTACCTTCCGCGGGGGAGGTCTGAGCGCTAGAAGTCCGCCAACATTGCGCCCTGATCTTTTCTGTGGAGATCGGGGTTTTATGGGTGTGACTTTATCGTTGGTTGTTTGGGGGCTCTGGTTGGTGGTTGCAATTTCTTCCTCGTGGGCCCAGGAAGGAAGCCCCGTTCCCCCCTCATTACTGAGCTCGTCGCCTGCTAGTCCTGTACTGTTGCAACTCCCAACAGCCCGGTTGAGTCCCGTTGTTGTCACCGCTACACGTACAGAAACACCGTTGGCCGAAACTGCTGTTTCGGTCACCCTCATTGATGAAGAAGACCTCCAACGCCAACAAGCCGACACTGTTATTGAAGCGTTGCGTCTCGTGCCTGGTCTCGACATTGTCCAAAACGGTTCACGGGGAACCACTGCCGGGGTTTTCATTCGTGGGGCTGAATCCGACCATACGTTGGTCTTAATCGATGGGGTTGAGGTAAACAGCGCGACGCTGGGGTCTTTTGATTTTAGTAACCTGACGACCGAGAATGTTGAGCGTATCGAGGTGGTTCGCGGCGGTGGGGGCACTCTCTATGGATCACAGGCCATTGGTGGGGTGATTAACATCATTACCAAACGTGGAGAAGGAAAACCGACGGCGAGCCTTTCGGCAGAAGGGGGGAAAGGTGCAACTCATCGAGAGACACTGTCATTTTCGGGAGGATCTGGCATCATCGGCTTATCCGGAGCTCTTGCCTCAATCGACACAGAGGGGTTTCGTCCCCTCAACGATGGGTTCCGTAACTTTTCTACCAACCTGCGGCTTGATGTAGATGTTCTCCCAACTGGGACATTCCGGAACTTCTTACGCTACACGGACGCCAACACCGGGCTCTTCAACAACAAGAACTATCTGGGAGTACCAGACTTGAACGCCCGTCAACTGGTAAACTTCTTCCTCTGGAAGGGAGAATGGACGCATCGCCCGGCCTCATTTTTTGATTATCGCGTCGCCGGGTCTTATGTGCGAGACAATCAACGGTTTTATGATGAGCCTGACCGCTTTGACGAACTGGGTGTCGGCGTGTCACGAATCCCTGTTGAAACTTTCACCGGCGAGGTACAAGGGAATGTGTACTGGCGAGATCTCAGTATCATCACTTTCGGTTTCGAGTTTGAGGAAAAATCGGCCAAGGTACGGTCAAACTTTGGCGGCTTTGAGACTAACTATGACAAAAGCCGCAACAATTTTGCGTCCTACTTACAAACGCAACTGCGGTTATTGAATGAACGCCTGTTCTTAACCGGCGGGTTTCGCGTTGATGACAATCAAGACTTCGGTACGCATGTCACCTCGTCGGGAACCGTTGCGTATCTCATTCCGCAGACCAGAACCAAGCTCAAAGGAGGATTCAACGAAGGGTTTCGCGCCCCGAACTTCAATGAATTGTTCTTTCCAGACTTTGGTAACCCTAATCTTGATGCGGAAATCAGTAGCGAGTGGAGTATTGGCGTGGATCAGGCACTATGGGGGCAACGTTTCACTTTCGAGGCGGTGTACTTTAATCGTCGAGTAAACGGACTGATTGAAGGCGTTTTGGTTGACCCGGAGCACTTCATTTTCCTGGCGCAGAATAGAGGGCGAGTGGACGTGCAAGGGGTAGAATTTACTCCTGTTTTGCGTGTGTTACCGGAGCTGACCCTCAGTGGCAATTTTTCTTATCTTGATTTTGATACGAGAGATGGTCGCTTATTGCGGCGTCCCCGCACTCACGGTACCTTCAGGGCGAACTATCAGAAGCGCGGATTTTTCCAGGCAGACGATTTCCTGAATCTCCATGTTGGCGTGAACGTTGTTGGCAGCCGGGACGACATCGACCCGCTCGCGGGAGCACGCACGAACCCAATGTTTGCGAGAACCGATACGGCAATTTCGTATAGGTTGCCGACGAGTTGGGTATCGATTCCTGAGCTGACAATCTATGGGAAAATCTACAATCTGTTCGATCGAAAATATCAGGAGGTGCTTGGGTTTAGATCTCCACCGATCAACTATCTCATTGGCGTAAAAGTAACGTTCTGAACGGGAGTACATACGTCCCTGGCGGCATTTGCGGTTTTCTTCTCGTGGCGCGATATGTTCGACTTACGGTATGACATTGTTTTTCTTCTCATGGTGTTACTGCTGAGTGCCTGTGCTCAATCTGAGCCTCAGCAGCAGTCCCATTTCCGCCGGATTGTTTCTCTTGCTCCGTCAGTTACAGAGACTCTGTTTGCGATAGGTGCCGGAAGCCAAGTGGTCGGAGTCTGTACCTTTTGTGATTTTCCTCGTGACGTGGCGCGACTCGATCGCATCGGTGCCTATGTCAATCCAAATGTTGAAGCAATTGTGGCCAAGCGGCCAGATGTAGTGATTGGTGTTCCTCCGAATAATCCTGAAGCGATCGCTGCACTGCAACGACTTGGGGTGCGAGTGACGATTGTCCGTGTTGATACGATTGCCGGGACCGAAGCGGCGATCCGGACGATTGCCAGAGAAGCTGGACGTGAAACGCAGGGAGAAGAACTGCTTGCTGATATGCGACAGCGTATGGCCGCTGTGCGAGCACGTCTTGCTGAAGCTCCACGCCGTCGCGTATTGATGGTTGTGGGACAGACACCGTTAATTGCGGTTGGAAGTGGTATTTTTCTCGACGAGCTGATCGACCAAGCGCATGGGATCAACATTGCCGCACAGGCAAAACAACCGTGGCCCCATTTGAGTCTTGAAGTGGTTGTGGCGCACCAACCGGAGATCATTATTGACGGGTCGATGGGAACTGAGGAACAGAAAGAGGCCGAGCAGCGATTAGGGATCTGGAGGAATTTTCCGACAGTCCCTGCGGTCCGTGATGGACGCCTGTATGGACGCCTCTCTTCTGCTCTCTTACGTCCCGGACCGCGATTGCCCGAGGCGTTCGAAGAGATCGCACGATTTATTCACCCGGAGCGGTTTCAAAATGACGAAATACGTAACCGGTAAAACATAAAAAGGGAACAGGGATTTCTTTCTTATTACGCTTTACGCGTCACGTTTTATCGATATCCCCATGACAGCCTGACGATGATCGGCTAAAGAGGACAAGCTGGTTTCCGGTGCATGTCATACCTTACCCGACGCAAATGGTCGCTTGTGAATGCCGGTCTTGTTGTGGGACTGGCAGGGACAATATTTGTTTGTGCGACAATCGGAACGGAATCGCTTGACCTCGGGCATGCTTTATCTTCTCCGTCTCCGGAAAATACGGACTTTGTCATTTTAACGCGTATCCGTTTACCCAGGGTGTTGCTGGCCGCTGTTGTCGGTGGTGCTTTAGGAATTACTGGAGCGGCACTCCAAGCACTATTGCATAATCCGTTAGCGTGCCCGCATATCCTCGGCGTGTCCGGTGGAGCTGCGCTGTGTGGTATTGGTGCGCTTGTCTTTGTGGGAACAGTCACAACTGGTTTACCAGGGATCTTTCGGGTTTCGTTGATCTCTTTAGCCGCGTTTGCTGGGGCGGTAGGAACCACCCTGTTGATATACCGTATGGCACTAACTCGAGGTCGGTTAGAGCCTTACGCACTCTTGCTCACTGGGGTGGTATTCAACGCGTTCTGTGGTGCAGTGATCATGTTGCTTAATTCTGTGGTCGATTTTTATCAGAGTCACAGCATTCTGTTTTGGCTGATGGGAAGCCTGGCGATCCAGGACTATACGACTGTAGGTATGGTCACCCTGTATGTCTTGCTTGGTGTCGGCTGGATGCTGGCTCAAGGGCGTCGCTTCAATTTATTGAGCATGGGTGACGAAGGCGCCTCTCAGCTTGGGGTGAACGTTGACGTGTTGCGCCGTGGTACCTTCCTTACCGCCTCGTTTTTAGTTGGGGCAGCCGTCTCTGTAAGTGGCATGATTGGTTTTGTTGGCCTCATCGTGCCTCACTTGTTACGACTGCTCATAGGTGCTGATCATCGTTTGCTATTACCGGCATCCTTTCTCGGAGGAGCAATATTCCTGGTCTGGGCTGATACCCTTGCGCGAACGGTGATGAGCCCGACCGAACTCCCGGTGGGAGTAGTGACTGCTATGTGCGGCGGTCCATTCTTTTTGTATTTGTTGAGAAAGACCGAGCGGAGAGTGTTCTCGGCATGAGTAGTGAAAGTACTCCTCTTCTGAATTGTGAACAGGTGAGCTTTTCCTACGGGACGACGGAGGTGCTTTCGTCAGTTTCAATATCTGTCGCTGCGGGAGAAATTGTTGGATTGTTAGGCCCCAATGGCTCAGGCAAGTCAACGTTAGTGCGTGTCATGAGCGGGGTGTTTTCCCCTCAAAAGGGACAGGTGACATACGCAGGGCGAGATTTGCGTACGTATGACCGAGAAGCGTTAGCGCGAGTTATTGCGGTGGTACCGCAAGCGACAAATATTGAATTACCTTTTTCAGTGCTCGAAGTCGTGTTGATGGGGCGTTCTCCGTATCTTGGCAAATTTGGCTTTGAAAGTGCTGCTGATCTTGCTGTAGCGCAACGCGTTATGGAACAAACGGGAATACCCACATTGGCCGCGCGCGAGGTACATACCTTAAGTGGAGGAGAACGGCAGCGAGTAATCTTGGCACGAGCGCTTGCGCAGGCGCCGGTTGTGTTGCTGCTTGATGAGCCGACGGCGTTTCTCGACATCAAACATCAAGTTGCAATCTGCGATTTAGTGAAGCGGTTGACTCGGGATCAAGGGCTAGGGGTCGTGGTGATTCTCCATGATTTGAATCTTGCGGCGCTGTATTGCGATCGCCTCGCATTACTCAAGGCTGGTCAGCTCTTTTGTCAAGGGACGCCTGAACAGGTGCTGACCTATGCCAACGTGAAAACCGTGTACGAGACCGATGTCTATATTAGTCGCAACGAGATCACCGGCAAGGTGCACCTTCTGCCACTGGATGAAACGAACAGGGGGCGCCTTGCTTTGCGCGAGTAGCCCTATAGTTGACAAAATAGACTCTAAAGGTCTACATTATGGCGGAGTGCAGAGTGAAGGAGAAGAAACTGTATGTCGCAACGACCAATCTATATGGATAATCATGCTACAACACCAATGGACCCACGAGTGTTAGAGGCGATGTTGCCGTATTTCAATGAAAAGTTTGGCAATGCGGCCTCTCGTAGTCATCCCTATGGTTGGGAGGCAGAAGAAGCAGTCGAGAACGCACGGGAACAGATTGGAGCACTGATTGGGGCGAAAGGGAAAGAGATCATATTCACAAGCGGTGCGACAGAGTCGGATAACCTTGCCATCAAAGGTATTGTTGAATTCTATAAAGACAAGGGTGACCATGTCATCACCTGTGTTACGGAACATAAAGCGGTGTTAGACACCTGTAAAGCGCTCGAACGTACTGGTAAAGCACGAGTTACATACTTAGGTGTTGATCGGTATGGGCAGGTGAGTCCCGATGACGTGAAAAATGCCATCACCGATAAGACGGTCCTGATCTCGATCATGTACGCGAATAATGAGATTGGCACCATTCAACCCATCCGCGAGATCGGCAAAATCGCCAAGGAGAAAGGCATTCTCTTTCATTGTGACGCGACTCAAGGAGTGGGGAAAATTCCGGTGAACGTCGATCAAGACGGGATTGATCTGTTATCGATGACAGGCCATAAAATTTATGGCCCAAAAGGGTGCGGTGCACTATATGTTCGTTCCAAAGGGCCGCGGGTCAGACTCACGCCCATGATGGATGGTGGTGGGCATGAACGTGGCATGCGCTCAGGCACTCTCAATGTTCCAGGTATTGTTGGATTTGGTAAAGCTTGTGAGGTGAGTGGCCAAGAATTAGAGAGTGAAGCGGCCAAGCTGATTGCTCTGCGGACAAAACTGCACGATGGACTGACGAGCCAATTGGAAGATGTTTTTCTGAATGGTCATCCTACTCAGAGACTTGCTGGTAACTTGAACCTCAGTTTTTCGTATGTCGAAGGAGAATCTTTTCTGATGGGGGTAAACAACGACATTGCCCTGTCTTCAGGGTCTGCGTGTACGTCGGCAACGCTTGAACCGTCTTATGTCCTTAAGGCACTTGGCGTAGGAGATGATCTAGCGCACACATCGATACGCTTTGGTTTGGGGAGGTTCAACACCGAGGAAGAAGTGGAATATGTCGTTAAGCGTGTCGTTGAGGTAGTGCAACGCTTGAGAGAAATGTCCCCCTTATACGAGATGGTCAAAGAAGGAGTTGATCTGAAGAATGTGCAGTGGAAGCATGCGTAACACGTAAATGTAACGCGTAAGACGCAGGCGTGTTCCTTGTTCCTCTTGTGTCTTGCCTTTATTCCTTTTACTTATTGCGTTTTATTCGCTTGCTGTTTTTATTCAGATGACGTACTCACGTTGAGTTCTTCATGCCAAACGAGCAAGATATTCATTCACAACTGCGGCAGATTACCTATCCAGGATCGCGGTACGATATCGTGACATTGGGGCTGATCGGATCAATTGACATGAACGGGGATTTGGTTGTTATCCATATCCGTCCGTCAAGTGCTAGTAATGAGATTCTCCAGAATCTGGCGGACAAGATCTCTGCTGTTGTTAAGCAGATCCCAGGGGTTACCCAGGTCTCCATTCATGATGGTCGCCGTCGTGCCGGTGCAGAGAGTCCGAAGTCGATGGGACAGCCGACCAAAACTCCTCTTCCAGGTGTTGGTAACGTGATTGCCGTTGCCAGTGGAAAAGGTGGGGTCGGGAAATCCACAGTATCGGTTAATCTTGCGCTGGCACTGAAGGCATTAGGCCATCGTGTTGGATTGCTTGATGCTGATGTGTATGGGCCAAGTGTGCCGTTTATGATGGGGACAGATGCATCTCCACGAGCAGCAGATGAGAAAAAGATCCATCCGGTTGAGAAGCATGGAATTCGGCTTATTTCGATGGGATTTTTTCTCGACGATCAATCGCCCGTTATTTGGCGCGGCCCGATTGTCATGGGTATTATTCGCCAGTTCCTGCGCGATGTTGTCTGGGGAGATCTCGACTATCTCATCGTTGACCTTCCGCCGGGGACGGGCGATGCGGTGTTGACGCTCGCCCAAGAGATTCCGTTGAGTGGTGGTGTAATTGTGAGTACCCCACAAGATGTTGCGCTTATAGATGTGAATCGTGGGATTGCGATGTTCCGCCAGGTCAAGGTCCCGATCCTCGGTATTGTTGAAAACATGAGTTACTATCTCTGTCCTCATTGCGGAGAGCGCGAAGACGTCTTTGGTCATGGAGGAACAAAGAAGACCGGCTTACCTGTACTTGGTGAGATTCCGCTTGTTGAAGATATACGGGCAGACGGGGACCTGGGGATTCCTTTCATGTTGAAACATCCGGAACACCCGGTTACGCAAGCATTCCAATCTATTGCTCGACATGTCGCGCAGTCGACTGTTAGGACACTTCACTAATGCAATGTATGAGGTAATCGCGGAGGGTGAGAAAACGCACGGAGGTTTTCTTAATGCCCTCGGGTCCGAGAACACTAGGCATGGAGCTAAGAATATGCCGCAGCCAGCGTTAATCGTCCCGATTATAGAAGAGCAGTCCCTGCGCATCTTGTGGGATGACGATCTGCTTAGTGAGTATGCGTTCTCATATCTGCGTGGGTGGTGTCCGTGCGCAGTGTGTCAAGGGCACGGCGGGGATCGAAACTTCATCCGTGTCGAGAATCCGCAGCTCGCAGGGATTAGTATGGTCGGCAATTATGCGTTGAATCCGCATTGGACGGATGGGCATGAGACCGGCATCTACACTTTTGAATATTTACGGACGTTAAGTGAGCAACGTGAAACGTTGAACTCAGAAACAGAGAAAGGGTAACGTGGCTATCATGCCGTCGCCGCAGGAATTACTGGAAGCCCTGAGATGCATTAAGTATCCAGGGTTTAGCCGTGATATCGTTGATTTTGGCATCGTCAAAGACATTGAAGTTGGTGGCGCACGAGTAACAGAGTTTCTTACTCCTTCGACCGACAAAGCGGAGGTTGTCTCGCAAATTCGACAGCAAGTTATTGCGACATTAGCATCGCTTGTGCAGGTGTCAGTCGAGGTTGTTGTGGAACGTCCATCTCC
>JBFWXH010000009.1:0-133951 GCA_050187625.1 Binatia bacterium | reverse complement strand
CAGGGGGAATATCCACTATCGTCGCTCTTGGCACAGAAGCTCCTCGCTGATGGATTGAGTGGTCTCACAACTCTTGATGTATCAGCGAGTGCATCTCTGTGCCAATCTTCTGTGGTTTGATTTAGATCCAAGGTGGTCTTAGCTGCCGTGACCCGTGCGGCTGCAGGAGACTCACCATCCGTCATGACCGCTTCTAAAGTGCTCACTGCCTGAGCACTGGCCTGCTGAAGCCGCGAGATCGCCTGCGTTACGGCTTCCCGTCGCGCCGCGCGATACTGCGCTTGGAAATGCGGCAGTTGCAGCCAGCGGCGGGCTGTCGCTTCCGCAATGCCGGCAGTCATCGCGGCTTGTGTGACTGTGGGTTCTGTGAGCAATGCCGCAATCAAGACTTCCATTTTTCGGCTGAGCTTTTCGCCGTGGCCTATCATCTGCATACATCTGCCTCCTTGGAGAAAACATTCCCTGTTCACGACTTATTGCAGCGTGTCCTTGTAGCCCGGAACATATCGCCGCCACACTTCTGCGGGCGCGTTGAGTTCTGCCAGGGTTTGCGCGACGCTCTGGCCGCCAGCCCACCAGCGGTAACGCGAGTCACAATTGGACGGGATGATTAGTTCCCCCCGCGTGTTGATGTGGGGAGCCGTTAGCATGGTGAGAATCGCCATCTTGCATTGCTGGAGTGCTTTGACCAAGACTTCCGGCAGAGGGGAGGGTGCCCGGATCGTCAATTTGTCGTTAGCAGTTGGAATCAATTCCACCCCGAGTTGTCGACATTGGGTGAGGAGGGCCTGGACATCCTTCATATCGTGATCTCCCACGGCTGATCTGTTTTTTTGTCTGAACACGGAACTGTCTGCTTCACGCTTGGTGTATCCTGTGCCTCGGCCTCAGTATGAGGAAAGGAAGAACCAGGCGTCTCCGTATCACAGCGACGAGAAACGGAATTGCGAGAAGAAGGGTCTGTTCGTCCGTTGTCGAACGGCCCCACCGGGGTGGGTTCGTTTACTGTCTCGCCCTCCCATACCGGGCTTGGCGGATCGTCGACTATTGCGACAGGTTTCGTTTTGCGTGAGGGTGAGGGGCGTAATCGCCTTCGATACTGGACACGTTCATGCTCGTGCCATTGCCGCTGCCGGGTACCAGTGCCGGCTGTTCCTCTTATCTCGGCAATTGTTGTGAAGTGCTGCGTTTCAATCTCAGTGAGTTCATAGCCTTGGTCTGTTACAATAATGAGATTATGCTGCTGGAGGTTCCTTATACATCGTCTAGCGGTATCCTCACTCACCGACACTCTTCTGGTAATCTCTCGAAAGCTCTCTGCAGGTCCCTGTGCAAGGGCTGCCATCACTAAGAGGGTAGACTTCCCTAACCCTCGTCGTCGGAATGCATCACTACCGCAAAACGACAACAGTAGGAAAAGAAGACCAGAGGACAGTGGGTTTACTGTTGTATTCTTGCGGTACGCAGAGGGGACAGCAAGGCGATAGCAATTGGTTGCGTACTCGACGGGTTCTTTCTGCTGGGCGAGGTGCTTAAAGTACTGTCGGTAGGGCACCTCAATGGTAACCCAGTCCCGCCGTATTAACCTCTGAACTGCGGTATAGGTGGGTTTTAACCCAACTCCTGCGTGGTCCGCGAGTTGTCGATACGAGGCTGAAAAGACGAGTGCTGCGGCATCGTAGCCAGTACGGTACAAGCCAAGGAGTGTGGCCAAATCCGTTTTTCCGCGGCTCCCACGCCATTCCTCGGTCAATGTGAGCGCATAAGCCATCATGTCGAGAATGAGGTCCCGCTGCGTTGAGCCGCCTGCGGCTCTCCCCTTGTTGTGGTCGTGCGTCCGTTGCATGGAGCGAGCGATTTTCTCTACTTCCTGATCGTCAAGCGGTGGGAGGCATTGGCGGCGATTTATAGACTGGAGTTCTGCGACAAGGGCATCGTCGCGGCATCCATCGTTGAGCAGGGACCCAGCAATACCAGTAAGTCCTATGTTGCGAGTGCCGGGCAGGAACTGATGAGAAACGAAACGGGTCCTCCCTGACGAGCTACTCATGCGGCTGGTAACTTTCGGGTGGACTGTAGAGGCGGTCAGTTTCTCGATAAGCCACAGAGGCATGGGGGCGAGAGGAATATCATCCGGTCCGTGGTTTGGTTCCCACTCGTACTGGCCTCCAGACACATGGTTTGAGGGTGAGGCTATGATGTATCCGCCGTCTGCTTTGATATCGATGCCTGCTCCTAACCTGTCCCTGTTATTGCGAACGACCCCGCCAGGGTGAGCAAACAAGAAGTGTCCTCCTCCCCCACCTGTTGCTGCTTCGACCGTCACGGGGAGCATTCCAAATTCATCTTCGAGCGCAGCCAGACTCACGTCTCCCCCGTGGCGGGGATCGACATCAATCACGATGAAACCGCTCTCTGCGCCGGTGGCAATCGCGACGTTTGCGTTCGGGTAATTGTCCCCCCATTCAATAATCTGCGTCTCGTCCGTCGTCGCGTCCTTGACGCCGTGAGGCGTTAACGGATGTTTTCCCGCTCGATTTGGTGGACAGGGACGTTTACAGGAACACTGCCCTGCTTCGATCCAGTGACAGAGAAAGACACGCCACCCGCGTCGTGCATAGCGAAGGGCGGCGCGGAGGCGAGGATTCTCTTGCGGTGTATAAACTACGGGGTCCATGTGGGGATATACCTACTAACGAGTTCTTCCTTTGTTCCTGACCTGCTTATTTGCTGGTGCGTCGTTGTTCGCGGTCCTTGAGCCATGCCAAGACGGATTCTCGTTGATAGCGACACAACCTGCCTACGCGGATGCACGGCAAGCCTTCCTGCTGCCATTTCCGCACGGTTGGGAGCTTGACTTTGAGCCATGCGGCAATTTCAGGGGCAGTATGAAATTGGTCAGTCATGCGTTCTCCTCATGAAAGGTCATCAAAAGAAACGTTCTCCGAGTACAGATAATTTTCATATGTAATAGTATATCATAAAATAAGGATACATCGAAGAAAAAAATTTGATTTTTTAATTATCCTGTACTATGGTAGGTCTCATGAAGAACGCTCAAGAGATACTGGAATGGTTTCTGCAGTTCATAGAGTTGGACTTACCGCATCTCCGGCAGGGGGACTGGCTGAATCTTCAGGAGGATATGCGGGACTTGTTAGGGGAGTTTTCTTCCCACGAATCCCTGACGCTTGAAGGGCTGCAACTCGTACAAACCGAAGCGCAAGGAGTCTTGCGTCAAATCATTAAGAGAAACGAACCGTTGCAGAAGCGCCTATTGACTAAGATGCCTTCCCATCTCCAGGCTCTCCATACGCTTGCAAACCTCGAGAAAGAAGAGGCACCGTCCGCTATCGAGCTTCCACTGAGTCATGCCAAAAAACTCTACTTGCGGGTAGCCGATGGCAATCAGACGCAGCTGTACATCCAGGCGGATCTCCGAACGGAAGTCTTGTTTCTGCTCGCCACGACAGTGGCAAGTCTCGACTATACGTATCTGCGCGAGTGCCCTGCCTGTGCACGGCTTTTCTTCGCAGAGCATGGGCGGCAATGGTTCTGTAGCGCGAAGTGCGCGAACCGAGCAGGGACACAGCGATTCCGAGAAAAGCAGCGGATGGAAGAACGTCACAGAGGGAGAGGAAACAATGAGACAAACGGAAAGAGGAAAGTTGCCTCCCCTATCCAAGTTGGACAGAAAAAGCAAATTCGTCAGAAGAGAAAGGAGACGTAAGAATGCCGAAATACAAACATGGATCTGGATCTGTGTATAAGCGGGGAAAGACGTGGTGGATAAGCTATTACGCCAACGGGGAACGAGTACGAGAGTCAGCCGAGACAACAGATAAGGCTGAAGCCCGTAGGAAGTTACAAGAACGTATGGGTCAGATTGCGGAAGGGCGATTCGTGGGTCCTGCTGCTGATCGTGTGACGTTTGAGCAACTGATGGAAGGACTCCGGGTTGACTACCAAGTGAACGCGAAAAAGAGCTTGGCAGATGTCGAGGTGCGGATTCGTAAGCATCTTACCCCGTTCTTCGCTGGTCGTAGAGCGCATGAGATCACCACTAAAGATGTGCAAACCTATATCGCCAGCCGACAGGAGGAGGGCGCACGACGGGGAACCATTAATCGCGAGCTTGCTGCGTTGAAGCGGGCTTTTAATCTCGCTCTGCAAGCTGGGCAGATTGTGAGAAAGCCTCATTTTCCAATGCTTGCTGAGAACAACGCCCGTCAAGGATTCTTTGAGCAATGGGAGTATGAAGCCGTACTCGCAAAGTTGCCTGACTATCTTCGTCCAGCGGCTTCCTTCGCCTACCTGACAGGGTGGCGGCTTCGTAGTGAGGTGTTAAAACTCAGATGGCAACAAATTGACTTTGAGACTGGAACCGTTCGGCTTGAAGTTGGAACGACGAAGAACAAAGAGGGGAGGTTACTTTATCTCACGGACGAACTGCGAGCGCTGCTTGTCGTGCAACGGCAGGAGGTCCGCGCTGCTTATCCTGAATGTCCGTGGGTGTTTCCACGGTACGGCAAACCTGTAGAGAAGGGAAACCGCTCATGGAACCGCGCCTGCCGAGAAGCTGGACTGGTTGGGAAAATTCCCCATGACTTCAGACGTACCGCCGTTCGGAACATGGTCCGGGCGGGTATCCCTGAACGTGTCGCGATGCAGATGAGTGGACACAAAACCCGGTCAGTCTTTGATCGGTATCACATCGTCTCTGACGGGGACTTGCGAGAAGCCGCTCAGAAACTCAATCGTGCCGTTCCTCAGCCGAATGGTCACAATTTTAGTCACAATTTCCTGCCGACCGAAGAGAACGCGCCGCTAAGTCATTGAAAAGCTTATGCCCCCGGCGCGATTCGAACGCACGGCCCCAGGATTAGGAATCCTGTGCTCTATCCTCCTGAGCTACGGGGGCAAATCAATAAAATTAATGATTTACGGCAATTCTCTCCACTGCTGAAGGAGATAGGGTAGTTGAAAGGGTAGTTGTTTGCGGGGAAAACGCACGATCCAGCCGTTGCGCTGCTTCTTTCAGGTCGCCATCAGCCACGACGTGGTAACGGTCGAATACTGATCGTGTTTTGTGTCCTGCAATTTGCATAGCCACCCGTTCCGGGATACCCGATCGCACCATGTTTCTCACTGCTGTTCGTCTGAAGTCGTGCCCTAACTTACCAGGAAGCCCGGCAGTCTGACAAGCCTTCCGCCAGTTCTTGTAAAAGGTCTTGATGCGTTTCCCGTGGTCATGAAAAACCCAGGGGCACTCAGGGTACAGAACATGATCTTGCCATTGAAGAGCGAGTAGGGCGCGAAGCTCAGCAGTCAAGTATATTAGTCTGCCATCTTTGTTTTTAGTCTCTCCTACTTCGAGTCGGACGGTTCCAGTTTCCATGTCAACCTGAGTCCAGATGAGAGGTAAGACCTCGCTCCGAATACGCCAACCCGTGTAATAGGCAAAGGTCACAATAGGGCGGAGATGCTCAGGAAGCTTTGCCAATACCGCTTCATACTCTGCTTGTTCAAAGAATCCCTTGCGAGCGTTATTCTCTTCTAATGAGGGGATGTAGGGTTTCTTGATGATTTTTTCCGCTTGTAAGGCCAGATTGAACATGCGCTTCAGCGCTGCCAGTTCTCGGTTAATACTCCCGTTTTTTGCGCCTTCTGTTTGTCTGTGAGCGATGTACGCTTTGACATCTGCGGTTGTGATCTCGTGAGCGCGTTTCTGGTTGAAGAAAGGTCGGAGATGGCAGCGAATGCGCCACTCGACATCGTTATATGATTTTCTCCCATTCACCCGGTAGTCATCCAGAATCATGTTGGCCAATTCCTCGAATGTCACCCGTTCCGGTGCCGGGCCAACATAGCGGCTATCAGCAAGCTCGCCTAATCGAGATTGTAATTTCCGCCGCGCTTCTGCTTTGTCCTTGGTCTTGGCAGATTCGCAGACTTGTTTCCCTTCTGGCGTATAATACGCGATGTAGTACACGCCGCGTTTCTTATAAACACTACCTGAACCTCTGCGGTATTTCGGCATAAGCTTCCTTCTCCTTTCTCCTACTTGTTGTCGCTAGGCTCATTTGCTGGTGACACGTTGCACCATGAATGCTCACGGACGATCATTTTTCCTTTTTTTTGCTCTCACCTCCTTTACTAGATACTGCACCAGCCGGACTACGGTTTCAGGTACGCGCCGTTGCTCCTTTTCCCATCGCCAGACAGTGTTTTTCCTCACGCCCAGTCGCTCGCCTAACTCTTCCTGTGTGAGTCCGAGGAAGGAAGACAGAAACCGCTCAGTGATTGCCGCTCTACCTGTTCTGCGAGCGGTCATTGCGAGGCAATCTTTCCTCAGGCGGTCAGAGCATCGGAGTTAGTCATATGTTTTCTCGCCTGGGTGATGAGGGAAACCCGGCGCGGCTTGCCACCAGCCTTTGGAGATGCCACAGAGAGCCGGTTTACGTACAATCTTGGCGTACCACTTGATCAACTCGATCACAGTTCTCCACTCTGCGAAGCGTATTCCCGTGTGAGTTTCCGTGCGTGGCAGCTCTCTGACGGGATGCGCCAGGGTATCGAGTTGAAGACCGTGCTTAGTTGGATAGGAGCGCTAAAAGATCAACCCGTACCACAGGAAAATCTGAGACTCGTACAACTGTGTACGGAGGCGGGAGCCGCTGTCATGGCCTGCCGAGCCTCGCTGGATTTAACTCCTGGCATGTATGGGCTCATCGATATTGGTGCATGGACAACAGACATTTCGTTCTTTCGCCACGTTGCCTTGAAGGTGACGAACGACGGCCTTTCCTCGATCGAGTTTTATGCTGCCGGTACGTATCGTGTTGCAGTCAATGAAGTTGATGAGCGAACGTTGAGGGGGCTGTTCGAACTATGGGATCTCCAGCAATCAGAGCAGCAGGAAAGGCGACCACCGCTGTGCGTGGCAACCGTGCGCGTACAGCGAGAGACACAGCAATTTGGAATGGAATGGTTCGAGATAGAGAAGAGGCAGCGAACCCCAACGAACGCCACGCTACAATTTGCCCGCGAATGTGTACGTGAGCGCGTTTTGGACGGAGTTCTAAAAACGTTGAGGCAAGCACGAGAGAAAGAACGCAGTGCAAGTGCATTTCAAGGGTTGCGAATTTTTGTGATCGGGGGAGGCAGTAGAGAGCGAATACTCTGGGAAGATATTCAACGGGAAATTCCACTCGTCCAAAGTATAGAGGTCTTGCCCCTTCTCCAGTTCGAGAGCCCTGTACCAGCCGATGTTGCCCAGCGTTTGACGATCGCAGCAGGATTGGCGGTGCCGCTCGCGTTATGGGACAGAATTTTTCTTCCCTCACAGGTTGAGCCCGTGCGTCCGCGCCCCGCACGAGACTGGATCACCTTCGGCTACGAAGATACATAGGCACCACGGTACCAGCAGGTTTTCTGCTATACGGTTGGGATGCGCTGAAGCAGCTACTGTGCGAGGGAACTTTAGGTGGCAGTGGCAGTGACCACCTCCACCGTACGCACCTGAGCCGCTTCACATTTACTTCCGTGTTTGCACAGAGCCCTGTAGAGGCACTACGTGGCAGCAGTGCCACCGCTCATTAGGTAGGCAAGATGGAAACGGAGTACCAAAGGTCCGACGCTGGGCAATTCCTTACAGCGGTTTTCACTGGAATGAGTCCCTCTCCCTCGTTACGCGACCTGCTGGTCGCTACTCGGGAAGCCGGGACCGCGACCGTCGGCCCTGAGTAGGTCGCGCAGCGACCGTAGCGAAAGGCTCGGAACGCCCGCACCCCCAGGACGCACGCAACTGAAATCCGCTGTAAGTGAAAGTGTAACCTGCGGTTCATCTGTGACCTATGGACACGACAGGCGAAGAACGAAAGCCAAGGACAGAGGTGTCCTGACGATACGTTTCTGCATTGCTTTGTCGAGACTGTCGTTCGGTCGCCCCTCGACTCCGCCCTCAGCAGAGGAGGACATGATGAAAAGAGCCATTCCGGGACTTGAGTACCGACCAAATTTTCTCAATGCGACGGACGAGCAGCAGCTCGTGGATGTAATGCGGGAGTCTCGTCTCCAACGGACCTGGCCCTGGAAACCCTATCGGAGGTCTCGCTGGCACCGGGTGTCGTTTGGGTGGGAGTATACTGCGGCTTCCCGCCCGCTACGAAAAGCGCGTCTCGAACTACCGCCCTTGCTGGCGACCTGGCGTGACCGCTGTGGTGACATAGCCAGAGTCCAGACGTTAGATCAGGTCAGTGTCAACTGGTATCCACCGGGCGCCGGAATTGGGGCGCATATTGATGCGCCTCTGTACGGGGAAATGATCCTAGTGCTGTCTCTGGCCTCGATAGCAAAAATCCAGTGGAAAGAAAAGGCAACGGGGAAGTCCATCACCACGACGATCGAGCCTCGCTCCCTCTATATCATGACCGATGATGCGCGGTGGCGGTGGTCCCACCAGGTGCTTCCCGTCCCGGTAGAGCGCTACGCCATCGTCTTCCGCACCCGTAGTGAAAAATGAAAAGAGCGGAAGCAGCCGTTGATAGGGACGAATGATGGGGGCCTGATAAGGATTCCATCAGAAACCTATCAATTCCATGTGTGTCGATTCTGCTGCTGTTGCTGCAGAGTCGCAGGGCAGACGGCAGGTCACGCACAGATGCCGAACCTGAACCAATCGGTCCTCATCGTCGATCTATTCCTGAGCGGTCTGTTGTCTGACCAGCGCCATGAACTCCTCGGGACGAACCATCTGCACGCCTTGGTAGGTGGTCAGCGTGAGGAGATCCTTGTCACGGGTAATCAAATGCGACACCTCGGCAGCCACGGCAGTAGCGATCACATAATCGTCCTCTGGATCTCGACTCACCTGGAGGACTGGGACATCAGAAACGATGTGGGCGAAGGCTTTCAACAGAAGGCAAAACTCTTCTACATCGTGATCGGTGTAGATAAACTGCCGTCGTAAATGGGCACGGTTGAGAAGAACGTCCTGTGTTTCCGCAATAATGGCCTCCGAGAGGTGGAGTTCAAAAGCCCCCGCAACGGCGTGTTGTAGGAGCAGGGCAGAAACCCCCTTTTTCGTCAGGAACGCACTGACCAGCGTCGTCGTATCAAACACCGCCTTACGCATGGCGTTTGTGTTTTCTGAAGGCTTTGACCTCTTGCGCGATCATCTCCTCTTGCTCTTCCGGAGACAGCGTACTTGTGGGCTGTTTGGCGTGCACACGATCTAAAAGCTTCAACAAGTCTTTGCCCGCGTGCTGACGCGCAACGATACTGACCGGTTTCAAGAGAATCCCCTCCTGCGTTGCCTGGGCTTCCAGGTAGTCCCCTTCAGACAGGTCAAACTGTTTCCGCAGCTCGGCGGGTAACGTGATCTGATTGGAGCGGATGATCTTCAATAGCGCCATTTTCCTGGTTTCCTTTCGCTCAAAGGAATGATGGAATTAAGGAAATTCCTTTTCAAGTATACCTGAAGAAAAAGGCAAAGCCAGCGGCGCTTTGCTGGATCGTTTGTGTTCATCTCTCAAGCAAATCTCCTCCGTTCTCCTGTACACGGACATCCAGAAGGGAGCCAGGATGGAACCCGGCGCAATCCAAGAACAACAGGGGAGTGACGCAGGACAGGCGTATCGACGCACGAACTGCCCTTTTTTTAGCAGCCCGCCAAGGCTCCGATTTCGTAGCGGGTGGTTTCTTCTGGCGGGTTGTAACCGCTTCGCTGGCGACGTGCGTGGCGCGTTCCTTCTCTTGCCAACTACACGCTCTGCCATACACTGTGCTTCTTCAATCAGATACCGTGAAATGATGAATTTAAGAGGAGCCGCCGATGCGCTTTCATAGGGAAGTCACCCGTGGGCGATACTGCCCACGGGCTTTCTTCTGCTCGCTCAAATCTACCAGATCAAGGTGGACCATCTTGACCACCACCGCGTCATACGCCTCCTGCAGCCGCCGAGCCACTTGCTTGGCCAGCGAGAATCGATGGCAATAGTGAGCGTCTTGCTCAGTAGCGGATAAGCTATCATATGCTGGCTGCTCGGCTTCAGCGCACAGAAACACGGCCATACCGCCCGCGGCCACCGCAGCTTCTACAAAGGCTTGCGCGACGTCCAGAGATTCCGGCGTGAGTTCTGCAAGATAGCGCTGACGAAAGTGCTGCCATGACGCAATTTCTCCCTGGCGGTTCTGGTTGAGAAGCGCAATGCTTGGGGCAAGACATGGAAGATGAAGGTACGCATAGGGGCTTCCCCCAGCCAGCATGTCCGGAATGACGGTCGCGAATTCGCGTGGCGACCACGAACTCTGTGCGCCCACGCCATTGCGCCGCACGTCAATGAGATAGAGGGGTTGATTGAGGGCAGCCAACATGTGAGCCATCAGCTGAGTCTTTGCCCCTGACACCTTGTCTCGCGTACGTGTCCCCATAACCCCGATCGCCATTGTCGAAGTGGAATAGTTCTCGTGACACGACATTATCAACCGCTGATTCCAGCTGTTGAACAGCAGCCACGAATCTCTCTCTTTGTGCGCTCGTGTAAACATGTGGTGGCTTTCCTGTGGTCAAACAAAGTTGAATAGTACGGGCGGCAGCGACACGTCGCCACCCGACCATGCTTCCCGGTGCCTCTACCCGAACAGATACGACGCTTTGTGTCTAGCGAAGATCTGGGTCGCGAGCAGGTCAAAGAAGGACTTCGCCTGTAATTGTTTACTCCCTTGTGTGATGCGTACGACGTGTCTAGGAGGAGCGTCACTCGTGCGACCAAGTTCTTCGAGCCAGTTGATTGATACTCTCACCTCAGTTGGTTCCTTTTCCTGAATGTGCAGGACCAGAGGCAGTGTCGTGTCTTGCCAGGAGGGTAACACGAAGGCACCTTCTTCTCTTGTTGTTGTCTGGTTGGTATTGACGGCGACTATCACTCCTGTGGCTTTTGAAGCATGGACAATAATTCCTCGTTGCATCAACAACACCAGTGCCCCATCCCACACTTCCGCAAAGGTGGTATGGACAAACTCATGGCTGACCCCTCCTTCGTCTGCTCGCTGTGGCGACGGCGGCTGAAATCCGGCAAAGTTTTGCTCGAAGAGTACCTCAAGCTGGGTTTTTGCCACTGGTGCTTGTGGTCGCTTGATGGTCGCCGCGCAGCCGTTCACGGCGACAATCGCGACACAACCGAGACAGAAACTGAACAAGTGTCTATTGCGCATAGGTCACCTCCAATGCAGAACGGAGTTTTTCGAGAAAGTGCTGATCTGCTCCGGCCTGGGCTCCTCCACCACGGCGTTGCGGTAGGACATACACCACTGTGCCAGCGGTGGTTTCGCTCTGCCGTAACAGGATGTTCATGTAGGTGCGAGTAGTTGGCGATTCCTGGCTGTTGCCATACACGATCACGCCTGCCTCCTCGTCGGCAGTGATCAGCGCCCCCTCCTGTTGGGCTGCGTGCAGGGCAGCTTTCCAGGTCACATCTACCGGGGTGGGAAACGTGCGTTCGATCGTCGCTGGAAAAGCGGACTTGGGAATATCTGCCCAAAAGAGAAACGCTTCCGCCTTGCCAGTGAGCACTATCACAACTGTCACAGCAAAAAATATTTGCAGCCGATATCGTGTCGTTGTCATTATTCACCTCCGTTTCGTGTGGGTCTCGCGAGTTGCTCAATCTTGGCCCGCGCACGACGAATGCGTGCTTCGAGGCACTCATGGTCACTCGCCGGGTTGCAGCCTGGGTTGCCCTCATAGACGGGCGCTGGCCCTTGCTGGGCAATCGTGGCCTGAATAAACACGCCATCGATCGCCGGATAAATGAGATGAGCTGCCTGTAAATGCCAGTTCGCCTGCTCCTGATCGTTAACTTTGCGATACGCAGCAATTAACCCCACATGCGCAGACAGCTGAACCGCAGGCTCGCGTGTCACCGTGAGCGCTTGCTGGTATGCGGCGATGGCGTCGGAGTCTTTGCCTGCTTCGGCATACGTGTGTCCAAGTTGCACGTAGATCTCGCCTCTGGCCGGCGCCAAATGTGTTGCCGTTTCGAGCAGTTCGATGGCACGGGGCAAGTCTTTTTTCGAGCCCTGCTGCATGGCACGCGCAAGCGTGAGATAGAATTGCACCTCGTGGGGATTCTGGGCGAGCCCAGGCTGCAGCACGGCAATCGCCTCGTCGGCGTTACCCTCCAGCAACAACAACTTTCCCAGTTCTAACCGTGCCGTACTATCAGCCTCATTCGCATGCAGCCGCTGCCAGGCGCTGGCCGCCTGTTGTTCGTGCGCCAGCGTCCCAAACACCACTGCAGCAGGGTCGACACGCTCTGGCTCCGGCTTGTTCACCAGATGTTGCCATGCTGGTGTACACCCACACAGCATTAGACTCGCGAACAGCACCGTTGGATAAAAGTAATAACGCTGTGCCTTCTGTGGGAAACTTGTGCGAATTATTCTCTCCCGCTCGTCCTGAGCGTAGCGTAAGCGAAGTCGAAGAAGGGGCGGCACACAGAGTTCAGAGCTAAGCCAAGGTTGCTTTCGTTGTGTCATGGTCTTGTGTTCCCTTTCTCCTCACGCAGAGCGATTCCCGGTCACACGTCGCGCCTTACCGGGCAAAGTGCTGTCGGGTCGACGTCTTAGTCCGCATGACACTGCCGCCACGAGGAAACTGATAGTAGGAGATGTTTTGTTCCCCACTCGTCCGGCTGTACGGAGTGCGCGTTTTGATACTAAAGGATCGTTTGACCGGTGCTGGCTGTCTGATCGCCTCCACGTCACGGCGAATGTCCTGTACTGCGATGTAGAATTTTTGCGCCGAGTCCACTTTCAGCAGCCGACTTCCCACTCGTCCGGCACTCTTCAGTTCAGGAATCCTATTCTGGGTCTTAAGCCCGCGCATGGTTGTTTTACTCAAATCAACGGCAGTCGACAGTGACACTCTGCGCTGACTGATATCCCGACGAACGGAGCGTAGTTCTCTCGCTGTGCTATACATCTCAGCCAACGGCTTATGTGGTCCTGGCACCACAGTCGAGAGACTGATCGTCGCATTGGTCAGGTCCCCGGCGTGCTGCCCAAGCTTGGCATATTCGTCTATTTGTGCAGGCCGCCAAGCCTCGATGGTGGCGAGACGGTTACGAGCCGTCTGTCGGTTGAGCGCATGGCGCTGCTGCAAATCCATCCGCGTCATATTTGCCTGCATGCGTTGTTGTCTAGCCATAATTCGTGCCTGCATGCGTGCCTGCTGTGCTTGCATGCGCTGCTGTTGCGCCATGACCCGCGCTTGCATACGGCTCTGCTGGGCCTGCATGCGTTGCTGCTGCGCGGTGATCCGCGCCTGCATGCGCGCTTGTTGGGCTTGTATCCGTTGCTGCTGTGCCACACTGCGTGCGCGTATGCGGTCGAGTTTAGCGCGACTACGGTCCTGTCGGGAATCCAGCGCCGCGAGCCCGTCATCCGACGCCAGTTGTTCTTCGTCAGTCGCTCCAGACTCAACCGTTACGGGTGAAGCGTCGCGTGCAGCTGACTCTGGTGACGCGTGCCCATTGAGGAGCGAGGCAGCGGCGATGGCCTGGCTAATGCGTGTGAGCACGGCAGGATCGAGCCCTTGCTGTCCTGCCACATGAGGAGGAGAGAGGAGCATCATCAGCCCGAGGCTTGCTGCTCCACATACGACGTATCGTTGTCTCATGTTCGGTTTCTCCTTTCTCTAGTGAGTAGTTGTCATGCCTCTAGCCTGCAGCACGGCGTCTATGTGGCTGATCCGCTCATCGAGGCCTGGCTTTTTGTTAATCAACGCCGAGGCCTGGAATTCTTCTGGCACGGCAGAACTATCGCGAATTGTCTTCAGCCGTTTGAGCAAGCGGATCATGGCATACGGGTCGTACTGGGCTTGCACCATATAGTCGACGGTGTGTTCGTCAGCCTGGATTTCGAGTTCCTTTTTATATCCTCGAATAGAGACTTCGGAGAAAGCATCGCCCACCAATCCACCGAGTTGCATGGTCTGGTCCATGATCTCCTCGGGAGAGATAAGGGGCGTGGTAAACGGCGCCGGCTGCGGCAGCAAGCTTGCCAGTGCTGCCCCAACAGCGATGCCAACCGCCGCACCGCCCACTTTCCCGACTAACTTGGTCCGATAGGCACGATGCAGATGGTTAACAAGGTGTGATCCGTTGATGTGGGCCATTTCGTGAGCGACCACTGCGGCGAGTTCATCGGCACTGTCACAGATCTCCAGCAGGCCGGTATGGATATACACAAACCCGCCCGAGGTGGGCGCGGGCTTGGATGCTGGGATCATTGACAATACGAAACGTATAGGTGAGGTCAGGCCTGCCTGCCGCCTTCGCCAGGCGATCTCCTAAAGCGCTGACCTTGCGATTGAGGGCTTCGTCGAGGACGAAGATCCGCGTGGATATTTCTTGACGGTCGCGATAATTGCCGAAGCCCACCTCTTCCCCCAACTCGGCAGCGCTGAGCGTTGTAGCATTGACCAACATGGCCACAATACTGCCGATGAGGGCCCACCGTCGCAAACGTATTTGCAAACTGTCCATAGCTGTCTCCTGGTCCTTTCTAACTCGTAGTGTGTCTTGTGAGTTCGTTATCAGAAAACGCAACAGGCACTGTCCTCTATGGAGTGCGCCGCCAGCGGCGGCGCTATGGCTGACTCTCACTAACAGTAACAGGGCCGCACGTCGTCAAGGCGGTATCATAGCCGCTGCACTCTAAAGGGCCGCAAACGGCCCTCACATTTATGAGACACAGTATGAGGACGTTTTTCGCAAGTTCCCGATGGCTCCAGTCGTATTCTGCGGAGCGGCGGAGAGCGTGGCGCGTGGCGGATTTTTGCCAGTCGCCGATGTCTTGTGCCAGTCCGTTGCTGCTCGCAATCGTGAGGATTAATTCGTGGAACTTGTCTCGCGGTCACTGTGCACCTCACCTGCTCTATAGGGTATGCGTGCCGGTGAGGTTACAGAACCACTCGTTTGATGCCAGGACGAAAGCGTCAGGAGAGGAACACGAGTACAGTTACAGCACAACCGCCTGTTCTCTTGCGTGACGTCGTCCGGTGTATGTGGGAAAACTTGTGGAAGTGGGTCCCTTATGTCAAGTGGGCGTTTTGCGAAAGGAACGTCCACACTCAGCTTATCCGGTTGAGAAAAACCGCCATAGATGCCAGCCACTGTTTCTTTCCTGGATCAACTCTTCCACACTACGCCATTCCCACCTTCCCGTTGGTCTTCCGAAAAATCGTTTCCACATTGGTCTTCTAAAAAATCTCATACGATGTTGTGTCATAATCCCGCCCATCGCCTTAGCGGCGGGCCCTTGTACACGCAGATCCGGATCGGCTAAAAGCCGCGCCAGAGCCCCGAGAATGGAACGGTTGGCGGCGAGACTCCAGATTCTGTGTACGGCTTCGGCGGCGCCCATCCGCACGTGCACATCCTGATCGTCTAAAAGCCGGGCCAGAATCCTGAAAAAATGACGGTTGGTGGCGGGACTCCCAATCCTGCGTACGACATTGGCAACAGCCTGCCGCACGTCCACATCCCGACGACCGGTCAGGAGCCGAGCTAAAGCCTTGAGAATCGAGGGTGTGGCGGCGACACTCCCCAGCCTGCCTACCGCCTCAACCACCTCGGCATCCTCATGGATGATCATCCCGGGTCGATATGAGGTTTCTCTTGGATCTGAGTAGATCTCCGTCAACACTTGCGCGAGAGCCTCGAGCATGGCCGGCGTAACGGCGCGACTTCCGATCCCGCCCACCGCCTTAGCCGCGGCTCGCCGCATGTTCACATCCCGATCGGTCAGGAGCCGAGCTAGAGCCTTAAGAATCGGGGGTGTGGCGGCGACATTCCCCAGCTTGCCCACCGCCTCGGCTGCCTCCTTGATGGCCGCCCTTCCTCCTGGATATGAGTACGTCTCCGTCAACAGCTGAGTGAGAGCCTCAAGCATGGCCAGCGTAGCGGCGCGACTTCCGATCCCGCCCACCGCTTTAGCAGCGACCCGCCGCACGCCCACATCTTGATCCGCTAGTAGCCGTACCAGGGTCTCCTGCACAACTGACGTAGCAGCAGCGCTACCGATCCTACCCACTGCCCTGGCGGTGATCCACCGTACGTGTTCATTATCGTCAGCCAGCAGTTGCACCAGCGCCTCCAGAATGGGCGCTGTGACGGCGCCATTGCCGCCCCTGCCAACCGCTTTAGCGGCAGCCACCCGCACGCCCGCACCCGGATCGGCCAACAGCTGTACCAAGGCGTCCCGCATGACCGGCGTGGCGGCAGCACTGCCCATCCCGCCCACGGCATCGGCGGCAGCCTCCCGCACCCTCGCACGCGGATCGGCCAACAGCTGTACCAAGGCGTCCCGCATGACCGGCGTGGCGGCGGCACTGCCCATTCTGCCCACGGCATCGGCGGCAGCCCTCTGCACGTTCGGATCCGGATCGGCCAACAGCTGTACCAAGGCGTCCCGCATGACCGGCGTGGCGGCGGCACTGCCCATCCTGCCCACCGACTCTGTGGCAGCCTCCCGCACCCTCGCATCCGGATCGGCCAAAAACGGGGACAGACCCTCGAGAATGGGGCGGTTGGTGGCGGGACTCCCGATCCTGCGTACGGCGTCGGCGGCGTCCATCCGCACGTCCCTACTCTTATCGGCCAACAGTCGCACGAGGGCTTCCACAATTTCGGGCTTGAGAGCGGCACTGCCGATCTTGCTCACAGCCTCCGCTGCCGCCACGGCAATCCTCCGCCCCGCGTCATTTGGGTCCTGTGAACTGTACTCTCTGAGATTACCCATGAGCTGCGCAAGAGCCTCAAGAATGGGCGACGTGGCAGCAGCACTGCCTATTGCGCCCACCACTTGTGCAGCGTCCCTCTGTACATTCTGAGCGGATAGCCCATGTGCAATACCTTCTAGAGACACGAATCTATCACGCGGAGCTCTCCTCATTATCGCGTCTGCAATCGGCAGGGCGGCAGCGTCCTGCATTTTCCAGTCTTCCCCTGCCAGGAGTCGTGCGAGAGACTCGAGCATGGCTGGCTTTGCGGCATCACGACCCATCCTGCACACGGCACTGGTGGCGTCCATCCGCTCGAATTTATCTCCCCCTTCCAGAAGCTGTATCAGGGGCTCGATAATGGGCAGGGTAGCAGCGGCACTCCCCAGCGCGCCCACGGCCTTGATGGCAATCTGCCGCACGTGTCTATCTGCATCGGCGAGTAAACGGGCCAGGGCCTCTAGAAAGGCAGGCGTTACCGTCTGACTGCCGAGCACGCCCATGGCCTCAATGGCAATCCGCCGCACGCCCGCATCTCCATCGACCAGCAGTCGCGCCACATTATCGACGAGCGGCAGGCCGTTTATCTTCGCATTGACGTATCCTACCGCTCGTAATGCCCGGTCGAAGTGCACAATCGTATCTTGAGTGCTCTTCATTCGATGGTCCCACCACTCGTCAAAGACTACTCTGGTAATCGCCTCGGTACGGCGAGACAACTGGCGGCGAGTCACCACCGGAATCTCTGGCAAGCAGAGCCCAGCTAAGGCAAGACGATGACGAAAATAGTCGTCACCGTGCGGATTTGTCTTCGTTGGCTCCGGATTGGAGAGCATTGCCAACAACGGCTCTGGGTCAGGCAATTGACCCGCGAGTAATACGATGATCTCTTGCCACTCAGGGAGCCACGCTTTGTGGTCGATGAGTTCAGCAATTGTTTCCCACCCTTGCTGAGCGAGGGCACTGGCGGCGAGATATTCGTGGAACGTGCGGTGGAGAAAGAGGAATGGCGCGTCACGGTGCTCTCCAATGGTAATGAGAATCCCATCACGTTTGAGTTCAGCAATCAGGGAGGTAGGATTGCGCGCAAAGAATTCATGCCACTGCGGCAGGGTAGCCAACCATTCCCCGATCTTCTTTCGTAAGAGTGGCGCTCGAAACTGCTCATGACCTTCAATGAACAACGTGTACCCCACTGTTTGGAGCAGCTCCAACATTGGCTCAGAGTTCTCCTCGTCTACTTTCGGTTCTCTGCGTTCTTCCTCATCATACTTCCAATCCCCTAACAGTCCACGTAAACAGCAATCGTAGAGGTCTACTCGGCGTGTGGAGAAATTTAGTTGTTTTTCCTGATAGGAACGACACATCAGGGCTAGCATCAACGGAATACGCGCCAGCCCTCGCACTTGAGGGTTCTGGTCCAATGTGGACAGGAACCGGGTTGCCGTCTCCGGGTTGGCGCCAAACCATACCCTAACGAAGGACTCGGTTTGCGGCAGATCAAAGGCCAGCAACTCTAGTTCCGCGGCAGTAGGAATAGGTGACCTGCCATAGCCCACAATGCGCGAAGTGAGGAGTATACGGGGACCAGCAAATTGTCGTGCAAAGTTCTCCAGAAGCTGGCCCAAGCGCTCGCGAGAGGACGGTTTTTCAGTATCCGACTGCCTGTCGTTCGAACTCTCGACTGGCACTTCGTCCCAGGCATCAAGCAAGATAACACAGTGCTCCGTGGTTAACTTCTCCCGCGCGAACCGGCAAA
This sequence comes from Binatia bacterium, assembly GCA_050187625.1. Lineage (GTDB taxonomy): Bacteria > Desulfobacterota > Binatia > Bin18 > Bin18 > JBFWXH01. The sequence continues at coordinate 115,406 of JBFWXH010000009.1, read as the reverse complement.
AAACACGCGATCGCCTAGTGCTATGTGGTGCAACCAGCGCGTCTTCGAGCGAATCGTCGCTTTGGTTGATATCTGACAACCGGGCGAAGATCGGCAAGCAGAGCTGGTCAAGATCAATCGTACGCTCCTGTAATTGCCGCGTTCCTTCACGCGCCAGACGCCGGGCTTCATAACGAAGCAGCCAGGTTTTTCCGAAGCCTGGGTCCCCCAAAATCACCGCGCGCTGGAAACGCTCTCCAGCATGATCGTCCCAGGGGATCGGTGGCGGTGGAGGCGGGCGATCGTCATAGCGGGCCTCGTCGTCTTCTCCTAGTTCCGGTCGTGCCCGTGTTGGCTTATAGGCCAGGCGATCGATGTCTTGTCCGGCTGCGCGCAGGCCTTCCCGTTCCTCGGCTACCCATTTCTCGAATTTACGGCGGTCCTCAACCACCTGGACCAGCTGACGGATGTCATCAAAGCGCGTCGTGCCCGTGTTGTCCGTGCGAAGGTGAGCCGGGTAGTACTCAGACAATTTCGCCATTTTCTGCGCCAGATCATTAAGATAGGCCTGGACCTCCTCGACGAGGTGTGAACGGATCGTAACGAGTTGTTCAAATGTTGTCGGCAGCTTAATCGTACACTTCTTGCCACACTCGCGCAGCGCAGCTTCGACCTTGGCTGCATTGTCTTCCGTGGCAACAACAATGGTATCAAAGTGTCCATTCGGCTCGGTGACGATGGCCTTCGTCTTCGCGAAGACCCCTTCACCATCGACCCCCTCAAGTTGTCCATCTTGACCTGCCTGCATCACCACCACCAGACGGTCATCAGGTCTCGTTCCTGTGAGCGCATGATACCACCCGTACAGCCCTGCTCCGCTCGCCGATCGTCCATTGGCTTCGGCAGCTGTAGACAGTCTCTCTCTTACCTGCGCTTCCGGATGCCAATCGTGCAGCAGCCGCCAGCGGCCATCCCGATTGTTCACGTTCATTTTTGCGCATGGAACTTGCCACGTGTCGACCATCGATGAAACAAATTCGTCATCTGCGTTGGTACGGAAGGCGTCCTGTGGGTCGTGAAAGACTGCTCCACATCCCGGTTCGACCACCTCAAGCACAAGGGTCGCGAGAAAGCCGCGATCACCGTTCACTCCAGCGACAGGAATATCACAGCGGTGCACGACGTGACGCGGATGTTCCAGTAGTTCGCGTGTCACATCCCACGTCCAGCTCAGCAAGTGAGCGGATGTACAAGAGGACTTTCCCTCAGCAAGAAAACGAAACACACGGTCGATGGCGTCTACAGCAACCGACCCACTGCCACGAGCGCTGGTCTTTGCACCCAATGCGTTATTTGTCATCATTGCCGTCTCAACTACGCCATGATCAGCGTCATGATTACACGTATAACCGAGAACTTTTGCCGCGTGGTGAAATACCTTGACCAGACTCTCTACGGAAAGCGTTGTTACTGTTTTCGCTGTCCCGGCAAGCTCGGCACAGGCAAGAAGAGCAGAGGCAGAGGTCACATGCTGCTCGCCAAAGCAGCGAGCAATGACTGTACGTGAGTCGTCTACTGCCTGGTGCCAGCGATCCAGGGACTTGGGTTTGGGTGCTGTAACCGCTGCACGACATGCGCGCCAGAGCAGGTTGTCTTCGATTTGCCCTTCTTCCCAAGCCCTTCGTTTGGTTTCCGTGTCCGGTTTACTCAAACGGTTGAGAAATTCGCCTTCCTCCACGAGTCGTCTCCCCAGTCAAAGTCGTTTGCCGCTCAGGCAAACGACAGATTATATAGCACTTTCGTAGATGGTGGCTGCCACCTCCGATGGCAAGCGTCCAGCCTGCTCCTCCTGCTTTGCCCACTCATGCCACGCCTGGAGGTCGGCCTCGTCTCTGGCCGCGTGCACCGCCGTACTCAGTTCGTCTGGGTTGAAAGGGGTGCCGCGAGCGACAATTTTCAGCCGTGGCTGACACTGTTCGGGCAATATCACCTCCTCTCCCAGTCTGACTGAGGCGACATATCTTCCCTCAGCCACAGGGTCAGGATGCAACACCAACAGACCCGAGGCGCGCTCCTCTTGGGTGTCGTGCTCGACGAGCGCAAAGTGCACTACGGCGCCATTATGCGAGGCTTCGGTGGTGTCAACCGTGAATAGAAAGCTCTGCTTGTCCTCCGACAATATACAGCTGAACCCGTCCTGGTCTCGCCAATCTTGATAGAGACGAGAAGATTTGGTTCTATACTGAACCCGCCGTGAGCGGCGTGAGAGGCGGGCCACAGCGAACGTCACCATCAGTGCGGCGTGTAGACGCGCGAGCGCATACGCCTCCTGCGGTGGCGGCGTCGGACGCTGTGGCTCGACAACGGCGGGTCCCGTCTCGTTCGCTGTCATCTCTAGATGCGCTATCTCAGACTTTTCCTCGGTAAGTTGCTCCAGGCGCAGCTCACAGATGCGGCAGAGTTGGAGATGCGTATGCGCCCGCGCGCGCATGAGATCGTTATGGTTGCTCTCGCTCTCACGATAGGCGTCCAGTTCTGCATCGTGTAAGTGGACAAATTTCGCATTTTCCAGAATATGTTTGAGATCTTGGGATTGCACGGTTTTTTCCTCCCTATGCTGCTTTTACTTTCCCTGGCATCCCTTTTTTTTAGCAGCAAAAGTAGGGGCTCGCTCCATTGCTCCTCTCGCCTTAAAAGCTGAACCTACGCGGCCCGGCTCACGCGGAGGCCAGAGGAAGGATTGCCCGATAGGCTTCTCTTCGTCAACGTCAAGGCAGGACGGACACGCGCAGAAAAACCGCAACGAATATGCTTGCAGCTTTTGTATTGCCCGGGAGCGCGCCGTTTTGACACTGTTAACGCTCATGTTGAGCTTCTTGGCTATGTCCGAGTCAGAGAGGTCGTGTAGATAAGTGTAGATTAAGATGGCTCGGGCTCGCTCAGGCAGAGGACTCAGCGCCTTTTCAGTGTCAATACGAGTCTCCAGCGCGGGGACGATGTCCTCAGAGATGGCAAATGCCTGGAAGTTATCCTCGGAGTCGTCATCCCACTCAGGAAGGGCCTCGGGAAACCCAAGCGCAACCGCAGTGAGCGCTTCCTCCACTTCTTTTGCGGTTACTGCAACCCTAACCCTGCATGCAATCTCTTCTATGGTCGGTTTACGTTTGTGCTCCTGCATCAGCGTATCATGCGCCCGACGGATGGCACGATAGCGTTTTGCGACAGCAGAAGGGATGTTACGTGTGACCTCCGGACTCGCCCAGATTTCCGCCTTGATCCAGTAGCGGGCATAGGTGTTAAATTCAGTTCCCTGGTTCGGATCGAAAAGATCGACCGCCTTGAGGAGTCCTTCGTTGCCAGCTTGACACAAGTCGTCCCACGATACCCAATGGAGTGTGGAACTCAATTTGTTCGCCCAAAACCGCACCATATGCTGATACTGCAGCACTAACTCCCGCCGTGCCTGTATCACAGCCAGGGCGCTATTGACTCTCTTCTGAGCCAGGCCAACACGCCGCTCAAGCGTCTTCGCAGAGGGGTGACGCTTGAGAACCTGTTGCAGCTGAGTGTGTATCTGATCCTTTGTAAGCCCCAATCGATCGAGAATTTCTTCGCGAGAGAGTTCCTCTGCGGAATTCTTCGCCTTCTGTAATTCTTCATATACGAGCACAACCGGGAAGATTCTATGGATCACCTTCAGCGAGCCTCTCACCCGCAAACGTATGCCATCAAGCAGGTGGTTCGTCTCCTCGACATAAGGTTCGCGGCCAAGTTCCTGCTTCAGCTGACCACGGTAATACGCCAGTACGGTTTTCAGCTGCTCCATAATCCGCTCTATGGTAGGCTGCATTTCGGTCATCCGCCTGACTGACTTATACGCTGAAAGAATCTGCTGATACCGCCACGGAATACGCTTCCAGAGTTGCCGCTCCTGTTCTGTCATACAGCCCACCTCCTACGAACGCCTGTGCTCTCTCAGATTGCCTCGTACCTCCCTCCCCTATTCCTTAATACTATGGACGTAAACGGTCAAATCGGTTACCCCGATCACTTGATCATTAACGAACAATGTTCGATTGATTCTCCCTCGCGCTCCCATCTTCGTACCAATGGACATGCATTTCTCTGACAGTCTCAGTTTCACAAAACCAGCGTCGTGTAACCATTTCCGCGTGGCCATCTTATGACTCGATCAGACACACTACTCACGAAAGGAGATTTTTCGTATGCAGCAGCAACTCATCATGGAGCTTCCCATCCAGCCCGACCAAGACAGGCAGCCTGAGTCGCACGGTACCCTCGTCTTGGTGTCGTTATGGGACAAGGCTGAGCAGGAGGTTACGCTGCAGCGGCAGCCGCGCGTGATTCCTCGCCAGCCCGTTCCGGCAGAAAAGGCCACCGTGCGCTACGACCACGATTAGCTTCAGCCCAGGGAGTCAGTGCGATCACAATCCTCCCCACCGGCTCCCAATTCTCTCATTACAGATCTCAGGCACCCATGAATACTCTCATTTTTCCGTTCCCTATCTTCCAACGCCTCCTCCGCACGTTGGCACAAGACCCCCATCGCATCGCTTTTGCCCGTGTGGGCACGTATCACACGCCATCAGTACACGAATGGTTCGTGCGCGAGGTTGTCCTCTCACCATCTGATACCATACCGTCGCAAGGGCCGCTCTTTCGCATCGCGTTAACCACACATCCACAACAGCAGTCGTCGATCCAGCAATCCCTCGCGGCCTTCCCTCCGACCGTCGTGGGGCGACTCGATCTCGGCACCGGTCCCTTGCGCGCGTATCTCTGGGGCAGTGTTTCCGTCGAGAACGCCCTCGAACCTCTTCACCGCCTCAGTTTAGTTGGTGCAGGGATGCATGTCATTTCTGTTGCTCCCTGGTCCAAGGCTCACGTTGTCTCCGCACTACCCGCTCCAGTTTCGTCATTTGCGCGCTGGTCTCGGATGATCGGCGCCCTCGGCGGTGAAGAGGTCTGGCAGCGGCTCGTGCGCCTCTGTATCGCCTTGATCGGCTGTGGCCGTACCGGGTCGCTGGTTGCAGCTACCCTTGCCCGTGTCGGGGTGCATGCGCTTACGCTTATCGATCCTGATCTCGTCGAAGAGCATAATCTTGGCGAGATGGATATGGTGACGCTTGCGGATGTGGGGCGACCGAAAACCCAAGCTCTTGCCGCACATCTCAGCCGAGCGCACGAGTCCCCGGACAACTTCGCACCAGCAACTGCCGTTGCGTCGTCTATTCACTCTATTCCTACATCTGTAACCGCAGCCTCCGCCCTGGCTGCCTGCAACGCGGCGCAGGTGTTGTTCTGCTGTGTCGATACCGATACGGCCCGTTTTGCTACCGCCCTCATTGCCACCTTGTAACACAAAGTGTTGATCGACATCGGCACTGGGGTTCACTTCACCGAAAAGAACGACCACAACGACGCGCAAGATACGGGCAGCGGCTTGAGGCGCATGGGGGCAGATGTCCGTCTGATCCTGCCCGGCAATGGGTGTTTGCTTTGTGTCGGTAACCTGACGCGCTATCAACAGGCGGTAGAGGAGTTATGTCGGGGCGGCGCACTTCCTCCGCAATCAGAGGAGTGGTGGCAGCAACGAGCAGGCTCGCTGAGAACACTCAACCAAATTGCGGCGCACACTGGGGTGCAAATGCTGCAAGATCTGGTCGCGGAACGCATCGCCGACTCACGGTGGGCACGGCTGGAGTTTGATGATGCCGGGCGGATGACGGTCGTCTATCTTCTGACCTCACAGTCAGACACCGCGTCGCCCTGTCGCTTGTGTGCCAAAGCGGGATCGGGCAATGCAGAATTGGGCTGGACGCAGTAGGCCTGTTCACCCTCTGATGCGGTTCATCCAGGAGCCGCCGTAACCATTCCTGGAGTTGGAAGTCTATAGAGATACCATAAGAACATCACCAGGAGGAATATGGCTATGACACCACAGCTTGTAGAAGGTGCAGCGGTTACTGCTATCACGTCACCGATGACAGAACCGTGGATTCTGCAATGGCATCCGAATGAGAGCCTTCACCTGCGTTTGTCCGTGGATGCACGGCATAACGGGGGGCATCCCATTAACCGTGACTACGATTTACCTGCCTTCTCTGCCAATGGTCAGACACTGACCGATCAGCGCGTGATGCGCCAGGGGATCGTCATGACCGCTGCGCAGCACTGCGTCGCGTTGGGGACTCACTATCCAGGTGAACAACTGCTGGCGTACGTTGGCAATGGCAACCTCGAGGCGAACTATGGTTTCGTGGCCTGGGCAGAGGGACACTTGTATGCCCTGGCTGACGAACCCGTGTTCAAGCATGCCTACGCTTCGCTGGCGAGCTGGACGAACGGACAGATAACGGTTGAAGACCTGTTCTTTGCCCGAGAGAATGGTGGCGTTACGGTCTTGCGGAGCGCAGAGGGAACGATTCACGACATTACTGCTGCGATAACGTTGGCCACCAGTGGACAAGCACTCGTCCGCCACGGTGAGGTCATTCCTCTCGAACAGATCGCCGACCAGTGGTACGACACCCGCCATGTGGTGTCGCCTTTACTCATCCCGATCAACGGCACGGCGCTTTTTGTCCCCAATGCACAATTCCAGCAGGGACTCCTGCGCAAGGCGCTCCGCCAACCCGTTCACATTCGCCTCGAAGCGGTGGTCGATACAGAGACTGTTCTCCCGTTGTCCACCGCCGGCTGGATGCAACTGGGCAAAGACACACTCGCGGCCCGTGGCACCGTAACCACCTTTCTGCAGGAACACGGCCTGTTGAACGGGGAGACCGGTCTGGAGCAGGCCGATGTGCTCCTGCGCATGGTAGAAACGACCGAGCAACTCCTCACCCAGGCGTTGCAGGGGTACCGCTTGGTGGACACCACGCGCCCGCTGCGTGAGGAGGAAGCACGGTTTATCAACGGGCATTTGGAAATCTTCTTCAAAAAGGCGCTCTATCCGCACAACATCTTCGTGCGCTGGGCCGATGGGTCCTGTGGGTTCGTGGTGTTTCCCGGGAAATCCGGGCGTGAAGGGACGACGCTGCCTGCTGCCCAACAGTTTCTGCAGGAAGAACTCAAAGTGCAGGATGCGTTGCTGCTGGATAACGGGGGTGACACCCGGTTGTGGTATCGCGGGCAGCACCTGGTGCCCTCCAGCGAAGGACGTGACGAGATTCGTGCACTGTTGGCCCTCACAGTGCCAACGGTCGGCTGGTCTGGCGGTGACGTTATGGTGTGGTGAGAGCAATCGCCGTCAGTCTCTCTTTTAGCCTGTCATGCTCGCCTCCCGACCCAGCGCAGGACAGGCTGTCGCGGGAATTGGCATGCACCTGTAGCACGCCATTGACTATGACCATACCCGAAGCGCTCCGGCACTGTCATTGCGAGCGGAGCGAAGCAATCTTTAATCGGAAAAGAGATTGCTTCGTCGCCTGCGGCTCCTCGCAATGAAAGCACTGACTCAGCAGTGCTTCTTTCGCGGGAATGACGTCCCGTTTGTTCCTCAAAGAAAGCGTCCGCAGGGGTGACAGTCACGCGCCGTTGGGTCACAACTCGCCCTTCGCTCTTCACCGTGTGTGAAATGTCCGGTAACCTTCTGGCGCCTATCTCCCTACAGACAGTGTAACAACACTCATAGGAGGTGCCAACGTATGGTAGCGAGCCTTAGCGAACCTTCACGGGTCACTTTCAGTCCTCTCTCTCCTACCCCCATCAAAAAGCTCGGCATTGTGGGAATGGGCGACTGTGTTCGGAATAAACTCTGGCCGATTCTGCAAACGGACGCCTTTTTTTTCGACGATGTTGCGGTGTGTAGCCTTGAGCCCCACAGTGCCGTAAACGGGTTCCCGCATCGGTATCATCAGATCCAGCGTGACGACCTGCTGCCGCTCGATGCGTTGCACGATCAGGGGTTTCTCACCCCCGAAACGCTGTGGATCGTGTGTACTCCCTCTCCATACCACGTCTGGTATGCGGTGCAGTTGGCAGGGTTATGCCCCGTCGGCCTGGATAAGCCTATTGCCCCTGACAGTCGTCACGCCCGGCTCTTGCGTCCTTTCGTGGGTCGCCAGGTCTATCCCTTGAGCCATAAACTGTTCAATGCGTCTGCCTTGGCGTTCGTCGATGCCTGTCGGCAGACTCCGGACACCCTCCGCCCTGTCTGTCATATCGACGGAGTCTTTTACGAACGCGCAGGCATTGGACAGAACCGACAGCAGGAAGATACGATTGCCGACGTCCAGTGGCACCTGTTCACGACCGCCCTAATCGCGCTCTTCACCGCGGCTGTCAGCTCGTTCGAGATTATGGTCGAAAAGGTCTCAGCTGCGACCCATGAACCTGATCCACTTGGACAAGCAGCCCAGCCCCACGTGTGGACAGCCTCACGGGTGCAAGGCCGCTTGCTCGGAGAATGGCAAGAGGTCACCTTTGATTTTCGCCAGGCCAAAGGCGCGCCCAGGGACCTGAAGGGCGTACGCCTGTTCGATGGAGCCGGGAATCTCTTGCACACCATCGATCTGAACGAAAGTGGCTGGCAGGCATACGCGCGCATGCTGCTGGCGTTGACACGGCCAGTCGTGGATATGCGCCTCACTTTGGCCGATGCCATCACTGCAATGGAACTGATTGATCACAGCCGCAAGATTGCCTGCCAGGAACGCGCCTATGCCTTTGGCACGCTGCCGGGCTTTCTCGCCGAGGAGCAATGGAGCGGGGAAAACTGGTGACACCCTAGTAATGGTCCGCTGGGCGCGGCACGCACCCAGCATGGTAGGGGAGCCCCCACTGTAACCACGCGCACCCTGGTTTCCCTATAGTGGGAGTATCAGAACGATGTCCGTTGCGGTTGTCTGCGCTGCGAGTCTGGCGTCCGGACGGCCGTAGCGACTCTCCCCTTATCACAAAGGAGGTGTGAAATGACAGATGACGTTGTTGCACTTGAGACCTTTCTTGCGAGCGGTGGCATAATTCAGACACGCATACGGGAGCGGTCAGAGGGGGAGATTCACGACTGTGTGATACATCCGTCACTGCTCCCTGGGGTTTCGTTGCATGGGGAACAGATGGTCGCGGCGTTGGAAGAGCTGGCGCGGCGAGGCACCGTGACTCAGTCCGAAGTTGTCCACCGCTACGATAGCTCGGAGTATCGGATCATCTGGCGGGCCTCCGCACCCCAATAGCGCTCCCGGAGAGGAGCGTGTGATTACGGTGTTTCTTCATCGTTCTCTGACAATCTTTCCAATAAATAAAGCAACTCTGCGTCGCTCATCTTGCGGATGTCGACGGCCTCGTACTTAAGGGGCATATCCAAGGCGAGGCGTGCCCGTCCGCTCGACTCTGCACTTAATCGCGCGGCAACGGCGAACGCCTGGTGTTGCGGCATTCGATACACTGTCACGTTTCCCTTCTCGCCATCCTCCCTGCGCTCTTTTTCGACCGGCAGTGCGAGCAACGCCAGCGCTTTCTCGTAGAGCTTTTGGGCAAGCTCCAGTTCCTGTTGCCGTTGCTCCTGCCTGCGCTGAACAAGGAGTTGCTGTTCGCGTGTGCGCTCTTCCTGACGCTGGAGATCTTCTTGCTTGCGTACATAGTCATCATAACTCGTTGCTCGGTACTCCCAGGTAAATCGCACCTTTGCTTTTGCCCAGCTGTGGGGCAGGGTACGAGCCGGTCGTGCGTGCCTATTCGCGCCTATTCGCGCCCGTTCTGTATTGTATATGGCAAGTGCGCTACGTCCTGGTCCAGCCTGTAGATATCGCCAGAATCTCTCAAACCAACGACTGCTTTCTCCGACTTGTCTGTCCCATACTGCTTTTTCGTCCACCCTCATCCCTCCCAACTCATAGAAGTGCCTCTACGTTTTCTCCCGTTGTTTTATGACTGCCAAATCGTGTCAGCTGTAACGAGACCGTTATTCCATCGGGCTGATGACCGTTGACCCTGTGGCTACAATATCACCTAAGACCGTCTCTCTCACTTTCAGACAAGGAACAGGGATTGTTGCCCCTCCGCCACATACTCACAGCGTACCTCTTTTCCCCGTGCCTTTCTCTTTTCCCATGCATGTTTGGCTTATCCTCCCCCCGGCGTTGGCTGTCCCCGTGTTGCTACAACTGAGGGCAGGGCCGGAGGGAAACAGCGACCACATACTTTCAGTCCAACCTGTGAGGTCCACCAAGATTGCTCCCCGCACCGGGCGCAGGCAGCAAGGTCGACCTGTGCGACTACCTGAGCACCAGGGAACAGGGTGCATACATCATGACCGGAGACTCCACCTCTGCGGAGACGAAGAAGAATTTCGTCTCCGTGCCGGATAATCTCTCTTTTGAGGGTGTTTCCTAACGCGATACCACGAGGAGTAATGACACGGAGTTTCCCACCCTGCTCTTCAAAACGAACTCCCTGGCGTAACAGTTCAGTCAAGAGACTGAGAGCATTCATCGTCGCCCTCCGTGCGAAACTCTACGGCATCCGATCCCGATGCGGGGTTTTGGGACTCCACTGCTGGGTGTGACTTTTGCCGGAACCCAGCATGTGCAACGTCTTTATTTCGGCTAACATCTCCACCATTGCGGGGACGCGGTTGCGTTTCTCTTGGCTGTAGTAACCAGGCATTTCCAGCATTTTCTCTACAAGCCTCTGTTTTCTTTTGGTTTTTGCTTGCTGGGCCTCCGTGGGGTTTGCTGGGTTCCGGTGCGTGCCTGCTGGGTTGTGCCTCGGCGGTTTCGTTCTCGAAAGACTCGGAGAGCGAGTCGGCAGAAGATATGCCGGGTTGCTGGGTTCGCTAGGGAAAGAGAGCCCGTGTCGAAAAGTGTCGACGTGCAGGTGCAAAACCCGATGTTGTTGACCTTCTAATTGCCGGCGTACGAGCAGTGTTTGTGAGGCATGATCGATACTCGCCAGGAATCCCTTTTCGTTGAGTCTTTTGCGCAGTGTCTGTTCAGAAACGGGGAGGCTCTCCCCCTGATCCCGTGCGAGTTTCTGCGCTATGGCAAAGGCCACATCCGGCTCCAAATAGACGTTCGGCTCCTCTAGCCAGCCGATCTTCTCCCCTTTTGCTAAAGGTTCCATCCCCTGCGGGTTCAAGCCCCAACCCCATGTCGCAGAATCTACAGGCGCGTGACCCTTCGGGTCAGCAAGATGCGCACGCCCGCTACTGAGCGCTGCGCTGATGAGTTCGAGAAAGCATTGTGCTGGATCGCTGTCAGCCTGGTGTTGGGCTTGCACAGCCGTGGAGGCCTGACATACACGCAGCATTTCCGTTTGATAGGAGTGGGCTTGCGCTGGGGTTAGCGCCTCGGCTTCAACGGCAAAGTCGAGAAAGATCCTGAATCCAGCGGCGAGGCTTGCAACCACATCGGCGGTCCGCCGATGTGAGGCAACGATCTGTGAGCGGAGATCGCGTGTATATTGCCGGACTTTGGCCTGTAACGTCTCGTATTGAGGGGCGACCCATTGGACAAATGCGGAAAGGACTTGCGCATACACACCGTTCGCCGCATGTTGCTGACACTGCGTGAGAATCGGCCATCGGACGTTTCCCTGGCTCACGTTGATGACAGCAGTACGAGCCCGGAGACTATGTCCTCTTGGAACATCCTCTCCTGTGGAAAGAATTGTGCATCGTGGCGGTCGCTCGGGGCGAAGTGTCCCATCCGACCGCATGCGCTGTCGGCCTGCCGCGTTGCCTACGCCTCGGAGTAGCCGATCCGCCTCACGATCATAGCGTTGTCTGTCGGAGAGACTGCCGGTTGGACAATAATCATCGACAATGAGCACGGTATCTTTTGCCAGGAAAGCTAAGTCCGCAAGACTATTCGCGGTGCTGAGCCAGTTGCCGGGAAGATGACGTGCATCGAATTCTGCCCCAAAGTACTGTTGAATAAGTGCAGCAAGCTCCGTCTTTCCCATTCCAGTTCGACCTGCCAGGAAGAGGGAAAAATCCGTCTGCCCGAGAATCGCCCGCCAGGGCAGGGCATAGAGAAGGAAAGTGATAACGTGAGGAGCGACATTCAAAAACGTCAGACTAGTCTTGATCGCCTGTTGTCGTTCTATACCAGTTGGTGGTGGAGGAAGGTGGTAGCGCTCTAATGTGGGGAGAACCGATACCTCGATATCTGGCTCTATTCCATTCGCACCAATTGCACCCCCTGCATGGAGATAGACCCACAGTCCTCCGGTCTTTCGCCATCCGAGATGCGTATAAACCCGATGGTCACGTATGTCTGTGGAGAGGAACTGAATCGCAGCGCGTGCGTGGTCACGAGTAGATTGTCCTGCCATGAGGATCGCGCGCGCCCCTAGGGTGTCCGCAGCCCACGTCATCTCTTTGAAACGATCCGCGCTTACCCGTAGCGAAGCAACGCGCTGACCTTGCCGGGCTTGTATTTCGTAGAACCGACGTTTTTCCATCCCATCGTCTTCGATAATGTCAGCGACGATTCATGCGGTGAAATTTGTGAGGGGGACAGGACCACTTGAGTCAAAGGCTGCTTGACACAAGAATATTCCCTCTGGTTTTTCAATATACGGGTGTGTGTACCCTTCCCTTTCTGCTTCGGCAGGTTCCCGCACTGTCTCAGTTGCGAAACTCAGCAAATCGTCAGTCGTTCCTCCGGCGGCAAAGAAATCATCGAGCCCAACCTTTCCTCCATCGCGGCGGGAGGGCAGATAAATGATACGGACAGTAGCACCTCTCAACTCCAGAAAGTTCTTGAGCCTAATGAGTGCTGCGGAAACTTCGGGCTTTACCGCAACATCAGAGTCGAACACGATGTAAATGGGGCGACCATTGAGAGCGATTAGCTCCCAGTCAGGAAGCGCAATTCTGCCCCCGGCTCTATTTGTTCCCCGCCACCCAAACACGCCAAGCAAGGCCAGACAAAAGAGGCCATGAGACACAGCGCTGTCCGCTTTCTTGGCGCCCTCGGTGATAAACAGTATCACTTTCGGATCCGCCAGAGTCTCGCGCACAGCGGGGGGGACGTCCAGAGCGAGTCGCGCCTTCGTCGGGGTCTCGTACTTAATAATCCGGCCATCTTTACCAGCCCGTGGGTTATCGGGCCGAATTTGATGCGAGATGATCTCCCCCAGCACGTTATAGATGGGCATCACGAGCGCCGGCACCCGGCACTGGCGTTCGCTAAAGCCCAGGTCTTTGAGATCCCTTTTTTTCGTAGCGGACCAGTAAGCTCGCTCTTTGGCAACCTTCGGTGAGATCGCAGATTCCTGTAACTGTTGTTGATGCTGTGGAAGCAGATTGAGGTCCGCATAGTCTCCCGCTTCCAAAGGGCTTTCGCACTGCGGTTCTTCTAGATTTGTCATAGCGTACTGTTTTGCAGCCTGGCTGCACTCCTGGTCCGAGATCTCGATCTCTCGGGTTGTTTTTATTTACTGGGAAACACTTTCTTGCCGCTCTTTCATCCATGCCAAGACCGCCTCTAGGTCAAACCGCACGAGCCTTCCGAACCGTAGGCACGGCATTCCTTCCCGCGTCCATTTTCTGATCGCAGGAAGACTCACCTTAAGAGTGTCTTTGAGTTCTACCGCTGTAAGTAAATTTTGCATTTGGCACCTCCGTGTCTACTTGTCCTAACACGAGAGGGCCTTGTGTACAATCTAATATATTAATTTAAGCTTATTTATGCTTAAAAGAGTGTATTACCTACAAAATAGCTTTACAGACAATTAGAGATTACTTACAGTGTTCACTATGGAGAGAAACGCATTAGAAAGAATGAAATGGTTCCTGCATTTTGCAGAGCTGAATCTTGCTACTCTTCGCCCTGGCGATTGGCTAAATTTGCGAGAGGATCTCTGGTACGTAACGCATGGGTTTGTACCTTCAGAGATAGATCACGAGCGGAGAAAAAACATACCCCTGTCCGTTGAAGAACTGGAGCAATTCACGCCTGAGGAGGTCGCCGTCGCTCAGGCGTACGTCCACGATTGGCTCAAACGGAATGCGTGGCGGGAAGCCCAGGACGAAGAGAAATTGCCTGGGCAACCCATGAGCCGAGAGGAACAGTTACAGAGAGCGAAAGCTCCGGCGTACTATGTGAGTACGAATCCCCTTAAGGGGAGAATCCGTTCAGTGACTTTCTCCGCGGACCCTTCTGGTTTTACGGGGGTGGCGGTGGAGGCGGATGACATCACAGACATGCTATTGTTTGCTTTACTCGGAGCGTGGTGCAACATTAACCGTTTCGAACTTCGACGTTGCCCAGCCTGCGAGAAAGTGTTCCTCATAGAGCACGGGAGGCAAAGCTACTGCTCCGCCAAATGTAAGAATAGAGCTGCTTCGCGGCGTTTTCGCAGCGCGAACTCGCAGAAGGAAAGAACACGAGCGCGGGCAACCTACGAAAAAAAAGTGAGAAGCAAACTTGGCCCTCATGTCCAGATTGGGAGTTTCCGTAAGAGGTCAACAGCTCAGAGAAAACGAGTGCTGCAAACACCACACCAGAAGAGGGGTTAACTAATGGTGTAGAGTGCTTGCTTCGGTCAGTGATGCCCGTGGCCTCAGGATGACAGGCCAGTTAGTGTTGTCTTTGACTTTTTTCGCTTTTCAGGGAGAAGGTGAAAATTGATCCAGACATGTCTAACCGCAAAGAAACCCTCGGTGTTCCTCAAGGCCTTTCTTAATTGATCCTGGCTTTGTAGCAAGTCCGATAGCCCTTGCAACATAGGTTGGCTGCGTAATCGCAAAAGCCCTTTTCTTCTGTTTTGCGATTACTTATACTTTCCTTATGGCTCATTCTGCTGCTCATAAACATCCAGAGACCTTTTCCCGTTCGCTTACTCGCGTCGTAACCAAGAGAGAACGGGTGGTTGTGCATCGTCGCGGCAAGGCCGTTGCTGCCCTCATTCCTCTAGAGGATCTCACCTTGTTGGAAGAATTAGAAGATCGCCTTGATATTGAAGAGGCAGAGCGTCGACTTGCCGATCCGAACGAAGTTCCTCTTCCCTATGAACAAGTCCAAAAAGAGTTAGGGCTTGATTGACCTACCGGCTTGAAATCCTGCCTTCGGCTCAACGGGAACTCGCCGCCATCCCGTCGAAAGAGCAAAAACGTATTAACGAACGCATTCGCCGTCTCGCTGAGACCCCTCGACCACCAGGGATAACGGTTCTACAAGGGCAAAAAGACACCTATTATCGGTTGCGCGTGGGCAACTACCGTATCATTTACCAGATCCAGGATAAGGCGCTGCTTATCCTAGTAATCAAAATTGGCCACCGTCGCGAGGTCTACCGTAAGCGCTAAGCTCTTTCAACGGTAGTCAAAAGGGTAGTTGTTCGCATGTGAGACTTACGAATATGGAGAAATGCGGAGTAGACAGTAGACACAAAAAAGCCCGGATTTACCGGGCCTTTTCACTCTCTATCTCACAGGGGGTGTGGTTATTAGGAATCCTGTGCTCTATCCTCCTGAGCTACGGGGGCGTATAGGAAAATCAACTACTTACAAGACCGACATCGAACACGCAAAATCCATGTGTGCACCATGTGGGAATACGAGTTACCCTACCACCTTTTTCGGGGGGTTGGCTAGCACCACAGTTTTGACATCCTCCTCAGTTGGGTTGTTGTATCGCAGGAAGACAGAAAAAGTCTTATGGCCAGTGATCGCCATGATACATTTATTATACTCCGAGGTGTCGGCGTCAAAGAACATGGTGTAGCGGTGTTGCGAGCGTCTGACTGGTGCCCGTGCCGGGGTCGAGGCAAACTTTAGATAGAGATCGGTTGCCCCTGGCGAATCGTGCTTGCCTCGGCTATCCCCCAACCGCACACCGAACAACCGGAAACCTCGCGACAAACCGGCTGACTGTCCCCAACAACTTGACAGGATCCTGTTTAATATGGGTCTATTGAGGAAAGGAGGACGAGACGATGGACCTAACAACCGTTGCGGCAACAGTCACGACTGCTCTCATGCCGTATGTCGTGAAAACGGGTGAAAAGACGGCGGAGAAGCTGGGGGAAATGGTACCTGAAGGTGTCGGGAAGGTGTGGACAGCGATTATGCGCAGATTCAAAGGAAAACCTGTCGCCGAAGCCGCGACGCTGGATTTGCTGACTGAACCAGGCGATGAAGACAATCAGACGACCTTTCGCATTCAACTCAAGAAAGCCCTTGCCGATGATCCCACTTTTCTGGCGGAACTTGCCCAGCTACTCGCTGCGGTCCAACCAGAACGTGGGGATCAAACTCTCAATACCGGATCGGGGGCAGTGGCCACGCGTGGTGGAGTGGCAGCGGGTGCAGGCGGAGTGGCGGTCAAAGGCGATGTGCACGGCGGCATTGCCGTGGGCGGGGCGCCGAAGAAGGAGTAACTACTCGTGTCTGAGGGGGGTGTCGATCTTATTGAGAAACTTCGTCAGGCAATCTCGACACTTGAAGCGCAACAGCGCGATTTGGGAGTCGACAATAGCCTTGTCATTGGTGTCCTCCAACAACGTTTACTAGAAGCAAGAAGTTTGCAGATGTCCGGTTCCGGGGCAATTGCTGCAAACGGCGGTACCGCTGGAGGTGCGGGAAGTGCTGTCATTGATGGTGAGGTGCACGGCCCGGTTATCGTTGCGAGTAATGGTGCAACTATTAGTATTGGCGACCAGCCCATTCGCATGACCGCTGTCGAGCGTGAGTCGGCACTGGGCCACTATCTGCATCATGTCATTAGCCGCAATCGCTATCTGCAGTTGCAAGGAATTCGCTCCGGTGGTCGCCTGGTCAACATTGAGCTGGAACAGATCTACGTGAGCCTCAAGGCGACTCGGATCCGTACGCTTGCCGCGGAAGAAGCCTGGCTCGCCGAGGAGCGCCAACTCGTACCCGGAGAATCGCACAAACTCCACCATGAACCACGGACTGAGACGGTGACGATCACCGTCCAAGAGGCCCTAGCCGAGCATCGTCACGTGGTCGTGTTGGGTGACCCTGGATCGGGCAAAACCACGCTGCTGCGTTATCTCGCCTTGTGTTACGCACGAGATCGCGCAGAAAATCTCAGCGTTGTGAACGATCGGCTGAGGCTCCTGGAGAGTGGCTATCTGCCCATTCTTTTGCCCTTGCGGAACCTGGGGGCGTATCTCAAGAAACATGATGAGGCCGATGGCATTGAGGGGCACGCGCGGTTGCTCGAATTTCTCCGCGCGTCTTTACATGCTGATCGGATCCTGGTGCCAGAGGATTTCTTTGTCGCTGATCTGAAGGCAGGCAAAGTTGTGATCTTGTTGGACGGCATGGATGAAGTCGGCGATTTTGACTTGCGGCGTCGGGTCGCTCGACTGATTGAAGCCTTCGCGAGAGCTTATCCCAGCTGCCGGATAATCACCACCAGCCGTATTGTCGGGTATACCGGTGCTGCCAGGCTGGGAGAAGGCTTCACGACGACCAGGATTCGTGACTTCACCTTGCAAGATGTCGAGCAGTTCCTCACGCAATGGCATCGGTTAGTCGCGATCGGTCAGATGGGGCCAGGGGAGAGCGCAGAGCAGTTCGCCGCCCTGCAAACACAGCACTTGCTGAACGCCATTCGGTCGAATCCGCGTGTACGGGATTTGGCGATCAATCCGCTGATGCTTACTGTCATTGCCCTGGTGCATCGTGACCGCGTGACGCTACCAGAACGCCGGGCGGAGTTGTATGCCGAAGCCGTCGATGTACTCCTTGGCAAATGGGATGAAGCACGCGGTGTGGAGGAGATACCGATCCTTGACGGTCAGTCGTTCGCCACGGCTGACCGACGCCTGTTGCTGCAGGCGCTGGCATTGCAGATGCACGAAGCGGGACAGAAAGAGGTGGCGCTTGACACCTTACAGACCGTGTTGAAAGCCGCCTTCACCGGGAAGACCCGTGATAATCGTGCCGCCGAACAGGCGGCAGAGCGGTTCCTGACCGTCGCTAGAGAACGGACCGGCTTACTCGTCGAGGCAGGCCCAGGGGAGTACCGGTTTTCTCATCTCACCTTTCAAGAATACTTGGCCGCCGTCGCCGTGGCGGAGCGCGATGATTTTTGCGCGTATACGCTGGCCCATATCGCTGACCCGTTTTGGCGTGAGGTAATTTTGCTGGAGGCTGGGGTGCTCAGTACCAGGAATCCCGAAAAAACCGACCGCTTAATTCGCGCCATTGTGGAGGCACCAAAGGAACCTGAACTGTTTCACAATGTGATCCTTGCGGCGGAGTGTATCCATGACGTGGGCACGAATCGTGTAGCTGGAGACCTCCAAGCCACGCTGACCACACAGCTCGCGCAGAACTCAATACAAAGGTGCCGACAAAACTCTGGAATTGGCTTGGTCGTTTGGCGGACACGCTGGATAAGCGCCGTATCGTGATTCTTCGGCGTATTGCTGCGGCCACCGCGCTCAGCCGGATTGAAAGTGGAACGTTTGGGGGAGGGAGTCCACACTGGTCTCTCCCTTACGGCGAGCCACAGTGGGTATCAATTCCACCTGGTGAGTTTTGGATGGGAAGTGGCGACCAAGATCCTTTGGCTTATAATGATGAAAAACCACTGCACCGTGTGTTTGTCCCCGAGTTTCAGATTGCTCGCACTCTCATTACCAATGCGCAATATGCCCTCTATGTGCAGGCGACGGGAGCGAACGCGCCTAGGCATTGGGAGAATGGTCAACCACCTCAGGGGAAGCTGGACCATCCAGTGGTGAGTGTCTCGTGGTACGATGCGCTGGACTATTGTGAGTGGCTCAGTCAAATGACCGAAAAGGACATTTCCTTACCCAGCGAAGCGGAGTGGGAGAAAGCGGCGCGAGGGATAGACGGGCGAGAGTATCCGTGGGGCAATGACTGGCAAGAGAATCATGCGAACACGGAAGAATCACGGATTGGCCACGCCAGTGCGGTGGGTTGCTTTCCACAGGGCGCAAGTCCGTATGCGTGTCAGGACATGGCCGGAAACGTGTGGGAATGGACACGGAGTACACATGAACCGTATCTTTATCCTACTGACCCAAAAGAACAGGCTAAACGTGAAGATCTGCATGCCGGACATGATAACGATCATATGCTACGTGGCGGGAGCGCCTGGGAAAATAGAGAGTATGCTCACTGTGTCCTTCGCCTCAGGACTAGCTGGCACGGCCACGACGACTACGGATTTCGGCTCGTTGTGGGTCCACGTTTAGGTTCTGGTCTCTGAAACTCTGGACGCTGTTCCTCTGAACTCTGAAACCTGAAATGCCTGCGGAGCAAGCATGGTGGGCGAAAAACTTGGGGGCTATTGATAGTTTGAGGCACGAGGAGTGGGAAAAAAATCAGGTGGTGACGTGAACAAGAAAAGACAGGGGCCTCAGAAGGAAAAATCAGAGTGTCCAATCGTTCACGGTCAAATCCTCGATCTGTTGAAAGTCGCTATCTCGGCTGATGAGGATAGCTCCAAGAGAACGAGCAGTCGCGGCGATCCACAAGTCGTTTTCGTCCAACGCCAGGCCTTTCTGTTGACGCGCGATCTTTATCTTAGCGTAGTGGTCACCTGCTTGTTCGGGTATTGGCTCGCACGCAAGGGCAGCGAAGAGCGTCGTTGCCTTTGTCAACAGTTCTTGTTGCCGTTTGCCTGGTGGCAGGCGCTCAATGCCATAGAAAATCTCTCCCCGCACAAATTGGGCAGATGATGACCCGATCTGTGGCAGGCAGGGAACCCAGACGAGCAGTGAGCTGGGGATGTTCCCGCATCAGGTCACTCACAGCATTGGTATCGAGCAGAAAGAACATGTCCTATCGTCCCTCGTCAAATACCGTGTTTTCGTGCACCGGGAGTTGTCCGGCTTTGATCGCGTCTTCCAATGCATCGACATCGGCTGCAGAGAGATGTGGCGATTGCTGTATGGCTTGCCGTACAGCAACGGGCGAACCCCGCTCCAGGGCTGTGTCTTCTGGTTCGACGATGACGCGGACGAGACTCCCTTCGATATATGGTAAGGCTTCTTCAAGTTCGATAATCTTTCCTTTGACCGTTCCTCTTACTTGCATGGGGCTTCCTTTATTGGTCCTCACGATCTTCCTACTTTACTCCAGTGCTCTGGACCAAGTAAGGCAATCCCTACTGAACGCCTTTTTTCGTTTGTCGGATGCCTCATTAACGTTCTGTCTTAAACGTGAAAGGAGGAGCAGAGTACCGGATTTTCCTGTGGGAACGTCGTGTTTCTACGTGTGCACCATGTGGGAAAGTTGTGTGCATAATGAGGAGGAACGAGAAAAATAAGAACGAATAGGAAGCATGAGAAGAGATCTAATTTTATAAAGAAAAACGGGGAGTTATCGCTAACCCCCCGCAGGTATTGTATTTTGATTTCACTTCTTGTGTGGATTAGGAATCCTGTGCTCTATCCTCCTGAGCTACGGGGGCAATGTCATCCACAAGAGTATCTACCTTACTAGGAAGCGCAGCTGCCTGACAAGCCATTCTATTTACACCTTATACTGCCAAAAGTTGAGATGCGTTGGCGAAATACAGTAAGCTGGCGCTGTCACTTCTTATTGTTATGATCGCGAATACGCATTCGGCTCTGTATGCCGCGTTTGACCGCTATCCTTCTCCCAAAGGAGCGGCGGTGCATATTTCTCGTATGGCTGAGACCCTTTTCGCGACCATGGGTGGGGGTCTCTTATATGTCCTCGGTGACGAGTCGCTGCCAGTCTATCAGTCTGAGGGCAACGTCGACATCTTGCGCTTCGCCGAGCCCGAACCTAACTTCTTACGGCGCACGGTCCTCTTTAGCCAAACGCTCTCCGCTGTTCTTCATCGACATGGTCAGTCCTTGCGTCTGTGTCATTTTCGCGACCCCTGGAGTGGGGTCCCGATTCTCTCGTATCCGCTCCGTGCGTACCGCACTGTCTATGAAGTGAACGGCTTGCCTTCCATCGAGCTGCGCTTTCGTTATCCGCACCTCTCTGCTCAGACGATAGCCAAAATCCAGGCACTGGAAGTTTTTTGCCTCACAAGAGCCGACGTGATTGTCGTTCCGGCTCGAACGCTGGCTACCAACTTGGTGCGTCTCGGGGTTCCAGCTCGGAAGATTGGTATCGTGCCGAACGGGGCTGATCTGCAAGAGCCAACCCCACGACCGGCTGACGCTCCAGAAATGTATCTGTTGTATTTTGGTGCGCTGCAAAACTGGCAGGGTTTCGACGACGCGTTGCGAGCGTTCCGGCTTCTCGCCGATTATACTGATTTAGCGTTGGTCGCCTGTGTTGCCTCACATCCGCGTACGGCGAGACGCTATCAGAAACTGGCAGAGAAATTAGGACTGACCTCTCGTGTGATCTGGAAATTCGCGCTGAGTGAGGAAGAGCTGGCGCCGTGGCGGGAGCATGCCTATCTTTCGCTCGCGCCGTTGACCGCGTGTGCGCGGAATCTTGAACAGGGCTGTGCGCCACTGAAAATCTTGGAATCGATGGCCGCGGGAGTACCAGTAGTTGCGTCAGATGTACCTCCTACGCGGGAAATCATACGGAGTCGCGACAACGGTTGGCTCGTACCGCCTGAACGACCGGAAGAGTTGGCGCGAGCCATACGTATTTTGTTGGAATACCCGGAGCGCAGGATGACACTCGGAGAGAATGCCCGCGAGACGATCCGGACGCAGTTTCAATGGCAGTATTCGCTTACCGAGCTCTCGCGCCTCTACGCGACGCTCCTCACAACTCGCCCCGCAACGCTTGTACAGGATATATATGCTGACAGTGTATAGACTCTACCGCGCGTTAACTGTTGCGCAACGCAAGATTCTCTCGCGTAAAATCGTGACTAGGGAACTTACCGCGAACCAATGGCTGACGCTGCTAGGAGCGGTTGCCCGCTTCGATCAACGGGGTGACCAACTACGCTCCTTTGCCGGCAAGTCGGCGGCGTGGCTCGCTGGGCTTTTCTTCGTTGCGCTGTTTGTCCTTGGGTTCCTCCCCTTTTGGGTGTGGGCAACGGCGCATCTCACTATTATCGGACTCTTTTTTTTCTTTCTTTTGTTGTGGTGGCGGTTACGAAAAATCGATCTACCCGATACGCTGCGTATGGTGGTGGTGCCGCTGTTCGGCATCTTGCGCGAGGAGAGCACCGGCATTATCAAGGCCGCCATCGATCTACGCGGACCGTTAGAGTCAACTAAACGAACCGAACACAGTCCAGCCAAAAACAAAAATTACCCCCGAGTCGACCTCTCATTTTTTTGCGATCCCTGGCTCCAGGTCGAAACACAACTGGCCGACGGCTCGCGGTTAGTCATTGAAGCGAAAGACTTTGTGCGCGAGCGGTCTATCGCAAAAAAAAATGCGCGCGGCAAAGTAAAGTACAAGACCAAGTACAAAGGTCGGCGCTTGTACGAAGTGCGGCTGGCTGCGTCGCATAAAGCCTACCGTCTTGCCGAGTCACCTCATCCTGAAGATGGGATCCGCATGGCGGTGAAAGCGGGGGAGAAACGAGATGTGATCAAGCTGCGACGGATGGTGCCGAGCGGAGATCCGAAAACTCCAACGCTGCCTGCGAATATTGATGATCTCACGCAATTGTTGGCGACGGCATATGCGCAGTTGGCGCCATCATCTCAGGAGGCAAGAGCATGACCGGACGATGTGAGGTACAACGCGGGTTTTTTCGGCTTCGTCCGTGCGGGAATGGCGCTATTTCTACCTGTGGAAGCTGTGGGAGATCTTTGTGTCCTGAACATGCACGTTCGTCGACGGCGGGTGATGTTGGTGCCCTGTTCTGTCCGACATGTGCCTTCCAAGGGGGCGACACCAGTGAAGATGTCGAAGATCCCTATTGGTCACATTCGTATCGCCAACAGTATTATGACTCGCACGACTATCAACCCATTACTGCTGATCCAGCCGATTCCTATTACGATGACCAAGATCTTCGTGGGGTGGAAGCTGGAGATGACGAAGATAGCGGCGAGGACGACGAATCGGGGAACGATCCGTTCGGTGATAGCTAAGCTGAGCGAGGGCCGTGTATGCAAGACACGCTGCGTCTTTTGTGGCTGACCGAGCACTACTATCCTGGCCGTGGCGGAATGGCCGAGTCGTGTGAACGCATCGTGCGTGGTTTACAAGCGGCGGGAGTAGTTGTTGATGTCGCATTTTTGTCTCGCCGTGCGCCGCGGTGTTCTGTGACCTCGTTGCCGAAGGGCCGACTGCTGACCATTGTGGTTGAGGATGACCCAGCCCATGCGATGAATGTACTCTGGAATACCCTGCAGAATGATCCGCAGCGGTCACAGTGGTCCCATCTGATCGCGTTTGGTGGCTTGCTTCCCTTTGTGGCTGCGCCGTTGTTTGCGGCGTGGCTGCAATTACCGCTCATCACGTTGGTGCGCGGCAACGATTTTGACATCGGGATTTTCGTGCCGGAGCGCAGAAGCCTGCTGCACGATGTATTCTCCCGGTCTGCCGTGATTTGCACGGTGAGTCAGGAAAAGGCTGAGCGGATTGCCGCCTACTTCGCGGTTCAGTGTGTGGAGGTAGTACATAACGGCATTCCGTTGCAAGACTGGGAGCTCCTCCCGTCAGAGGAGCAGTTTAGTCGTGAGTGGCGAGCCCGAGCAAATGGGCGTCGGACCATCGGGCTTTTCGGCAATCTCAAACGCAAGAAGGGAGCGTCGTTCTTTTTACAAACTCTGGCCGACTCAATACTGGCCGCACACTTCCAGGTACTTATTGTAGGTGAAGTGGAAGAAGCCCTGGTGGCGTGGCTCGCTACGGAAGGACAGCAGCTTGTGCAGCATGTGATCCCCAGTGTCACGCGGTATGAGTTGCTCAAATATTATGGTTGCTGTGATTTTGTGGCGATCCCGTCTTTTTATGATGGCCTGCCCAACGTGGCCTTGGAGGCCACCGCTTTAGGAATTCCCCTGCTTGCGGCACGCACGGGTGGCATCGCTGATGTCTTTCGTGAGCATGAACATGGCTTCTTCTTTGCTCCTGGCGATACAGAGCAGTGCACACAGGCATTATCCCAGGCCTGCCACGCCACGAGCGAACAATTAGCATCCATGAGTGCCGGGTGCCGACGACTGATTGCCGATTCATATACTACACAACAGGAAACCGACAGATATCTCGCAATCCTCCACCAAACCAGGAGATCCGTATGAACCCTTTTCTTGTCAATCTTCTTTTCGCTGTATTTTGCGGGGTGATAGTTGGAGTACAACCGCTTGCGGCAGATACGCTGCGTGACCCGGTTATCGTCAAGAATGCCTCGGGCCAGGAAATTCTCAAGATTCGTACTGATCATAGTGATGTACGTCTCGATTGCACGACTGAGGGCACGTTGCTGCGACTCATGGGAAAACTCAAAGACAGTGGCAAGAGAAAATATCAGAATGCGGCGGGAGAGACCCTGTACGAAGTAAAGTACAAAGGCGACGGTTTTAAGTTGCGCACGGCGGATGGTCGACTGTTGTGGAAAGTAAAATTGAAAGCGGAGAAGATCAAAATCTCCAATAACGAGGAGAATCTGAACCCGTTCGAGATTTGGGCCGAAGATGGGCAGACCTTAAAGGCTGGTGCATCGGGGCGAGAGCTAGGGACGGTCTCACTAATAAAGGCACCGCAGAGCGTTCAAATCTACGGGCCGACGAAGCAAGAGCGGTATCGTGTCGAAACTCCCCAGCGCACCAAAGCCTACGGGCTGTTGCTCCTAGAGGAAATTCCAGAGGTCGAACGCTATATCCTGATGGCGGAGTTCGTAGCATCGGGGTATTAACGCCGCACTCCCTATTGGGCGCATATGACGACGCTCTATTACGCCGTCGGTGGTGGCTTCGGGCATGTGACTAGGGCGCAGTGGGTGCTGCGTACCCTCGGCTATGATGCTGCTGGCGACGTCACAATCCTCGCCAGAGCAACTCTCCCAGAATATGTTCGTCACACGATCAACTACGACGTTCTTGCCGTACCAGAAGCCTTGTCTTGTGACCTTGCCGCGTACCGCTTCTGGCTGCAAGAACTTCTGGCTACACAGAGAGTTCAGCAACTTCTGCTCGACACGTTTCCTGCTGGGATCGTGGGAGAATTCTGCGACGTTGCCTGGCCACCGAACCTACGAGTTCACTTGGTTGCACGATGGTTAACGTGGGAGGTGTACCGCTCGGTTGCTTCTTTCTTACCCTTTCGCTTTGCGACCACTTCGATCATTGAACCGCTCTCTGCCGAATATCAAGCGGTACTGCAAACATGCAGTGACAGCATGACTTCATTCCCTGCGCTGCTGGTACTGCCGTCCTCGGGGGCAATGGCAGCAGCTGAAGCACGGTCGTTGTGTTCCCAGCTGTCGCTGCCCCCATCGTTCTGGCTTATCGTTCACAGTGGTCCTGCTGATGAAATCGTCCAGCTCGTGCATTATACCCAGGATCTGATGCAGGAAGAGGGAAAAGCGCAACCGCTCGTCTTGATTGCGCCGTGCTGTCCACGTGATGTTGCCCCTTCTGTACTATGGCGACAATTCTACCCTGCCTCTGTGTTGTTCCCTGCCGCCGACAGAATCATCACTGGTTGTGGGTTCAATCTTATGCGTGAGACCGAACCCTATCAACAGAAGCATTGGTTTGTTCCGTTCGTCCGCCGTTATGACGATCAGTTTGCCCGGGCAGCGCGGCGACGGGCCACTAATACATAACCGACACCGCATATCCCCGATCTGCAAGCATTTGCAGAATACCGTTCTTGCCAGGAAGATGCAGGGCGCCGACAGCGATAAAGACGGATTCTTGTTGTAAGCGAGGTACCAACCGCTCTACCATGCGTACGTTGCGCTTATCGGTCAACCGGCGCAAGAATTGGGTCAGGATGCGCCGGCCATTGGGGTCGTCTGCGGTGAGGTCGTACGAGAGGCTCAGCAACCCACTCAAGTCTCGCGCTAAATACCGTGCAGCTAATTGTTCACGCTGCTGCGTGAGTCGCTCAAGCGGCTGCTCGCCCTTGGTGAGGTCACGCAGAATGGCGATTTGATCAGCGAGCGGGATTTCTTCGAACACGCTGATTTGTTCCTCGACGGTCTCGATTCCACAGACCTGCTTTCCAGACTGCTTGGCTATGTTGTGCAAGGCAAAATCAAGGCTGAGACTTGCCTGTTCTTGAGGCGGCGCGCTTAACCCCATAATCACGGCCCAGGGCTTGAACAGTGTGAGCATCGGTTCTGGAATACCGTGAGCATTCATCAGCGGAACGAGTTTACGAAAGAGGTCATTGCCGATAACCGACGAAAGGGTTTGCCCATTGGTATACAGCAAACTCTGCGAGAGGGTGGCAACCGCTGCCGGAGTCGCCAGCAATTCCATACAAAAGCTGTCACTTTTCTTGAGCGTTGGCTCCACGGTGGTCGTAAGCTTCAGTATGCGGGGGTCTCCCGAATGCATGGTGCCAAAAATATAACTGGGCTGAACACGTCTTGCGCCGGCCAAAGGTGAATCGATGCGCCAGAGCAGCCCTGTAGTAAAAGTTGAGAAACTTCGCGCCGGAGAGCGAGACACCGATGGAGTGCGTCGGGCTGGTGGAGACGGGGAAGATATCTCGCGTTCCGCGTCTCCCGGCGCTTGATTATCATAATAGAGCGTTCCTTGTTCATCTTCTCGCAGTTGCTGGGCAAGCGCAGACGAGATGAACACCAGCAAAACTCCAAGCGCGAGCATGGCACAAAACCACTGTGCCTGCCGCAAACCATAACACCTACAGGTGTGTGTATTCATAGAGATCGTGAGATTTTCCTTTCTATGCTCACTACCATATCGCGCTGCGGGCAAAACCGGCAATTCCCACTCTAGGCAACCCCTGTGCAGCTGTGGTAAGGCAAAGCTCGTCCGCACGGGCGGACATTACCATGTAAGGAGGCTACAGCTATGGCATACGAGGCAATCATCTACGAAAAGGTTGAAGACAAGATTTTTCGTATTACCCTGAACCGTCCAGAGAAGCTCAACGCGATGAGTCGTCAATTACTGTCAGAATTAGACAGTGCCCTTGATGAATTCGAGAACGATAACGATGCGAGCGTGCTGATCTTCCGTGGGGCTGGGCGGGCCTTTTGTGCCGGGTACGATCTCCAACCGGTCAGTGGTTCCGGAGGATTTACGGTCTCAAGTGACCGCTTGGGACTCCGCAAAATCGTGGCCCGCTGGCAACGTCTCTGGAACCTCCCCAAACCCACGATTGCCCAGGTGCATGGGTATTGTTTAGCCGGAGCGACCGAATTTGTCGGTCATTGTGATCTCGTGTTTGCCTCTGAGGATGCGCAATTTGGCCATCCTGCAGGCCGTTCGCTTGGCGTGTTACCAACGCTTTCGCTCTGGCCATATCTGATCGGTATTCGCAAGGCCAAAGAGTATTTTTTCACGGGCGACTCAATGTCCGCCCAGGAAGCTTTAGAGAACGGACTGATCAATCGGGTGTATCCGCAAGAGAAGCTCGAAGAGGAAGTGTTAGCCTATGCTCGCCGCGTTGCTATGGTTCCGGTTGACCTGCTGACGTTACATAAAGGGGCGACGAATCGCTTCGTTGAGATTATGGGAATCTATGCGGCTGAGCAGTCGGCGCTTGAGCATGATGTCATCGCCCACCAGACCGTCACGGTGAAGAGCGAGGTCAAGAAGATGGCCGAGCGTGGCCTGAAAGATGCGCTCCGTGACCGCGATAAACCCTTTGCTGGCAAAAAATAAGTAAGGATGGAATCGCTATGAAAGCACAGGATGGGCGTCGCATTTACCTCATGCGTCATGGAGAGACCCTCTACCAATCTCGCGCCTCCGAAGGGGCACTCGGCAATGGCGAGCTGACGGAACGGGGGCGCGAGCAAATCGCTTCCGTTGCGCTCCTCTTTCGCGGCGTTCCGCTCGATCGCGTGTATGCCAGTCCACTGGCCCGTGCACGCGAGACAGCCCAGATCATCGCTACCGAGAAAGGGTTAGAAGTCTTGATTGCGGATGACCTTCGCGAAGTCACACCCAGTGAATCGGTTGTCTCCACCCAATCCACTGGGGACACCCTGCGTCAGGTCCAGCGGTTCTTTAAAGAATCGGCGACGAGTTGGGATGAACCCTATCTCGGTGGCGAGACCTTTCATCAGGTGCAGGAACGCGGGGTGCGGTTTCTCACCTCCCTCATGGGCCAGGAAGATTGGCAGACCGTACTGCTGGTCGCGCATGGCGGAATCAATAATGCGTTGCTCGCCTACGTTACCGGGGTCACGAGTGGACGGTTGTTTAACATCGAGCAGGACTTCGGCTGCATCAACGTGATCGATTTTGTCCACGGGCAGCCACATCTGCGACTAGCCAATTTCACCCTCTACGATCAGTTAAAGATCAACCTGCGTATGCACAGTCTCGATATTATCCTGAAGCTGTTAGCCGAGCGCGGCCTTGTGTCGCAGGAGCGAGCGGGAAGAACTGAGGACTCATAATACGCAAGCCGCAGAGAAATGCGGAAACCTCTTTGAGGAGGACAATATGTTCACACTTTACACCTATCCGCTGTCTGGGAACGGCCGCAAGGTGCACATGTGTTTAGAAGAAGTCGGCGCGCAATACGAGATTTCCCGGGTTGATCTGACCAAAGGGGAACAGAAGAGTGCGGAGTATCTCAAACTCAACCCGAATGGGAAGGTCCCAACGCTGAAGGATGACACTTTCGTTCTCTGGGAGTCCAATGCCATTTTGCTCTACCTCGCGGAAAAATTCCCGGTGGCAACCCTCCTTCCCTCCGACCCCCACGACCGCGCACGGGTTTTTCAATGGCTTCTTTTCGAACAGACGACGTTTCGTCCACCGGTCTCGACGCTCTTTCGTCAGGTACGTTTTACCCCTCCTGACAAACAGGATGCGGTGATGATTGAGCAATGCTGGAAGGAGACTCGTACGAACATGGGCATCTTGCAAGACGCTCTCGCTGGCCGAGAATATATCGGCGGGACATTTTCGGTGGCTGATCTCGCTGTGTTGCCCTACATTTATCTGGCGTCTGACGTGGGATTGCCTTGCGCGTCGTGGCCTGTCGTCGACGCGTATTACGCGCGTCTTTCTGCACGGCCAACGTGGCAGAGAATTATTCACTGGAAGTGATCAGTTGCCTTTTTTTCTCTGCCTGGAGAGAAGTTTTACTTGACTACATTTGAAGAGTCACTTATATAGTCAAATTAAACTAATCTACGAAAAGTATTGTGTGAGCGTCCAACTCGTCATTTTAGGTCTTATCTCTGAACGTCCTCGCCATGGGTACGAACTGCGGCAAGAAGTCGAACGACGCTTGTACGCAACGTATATCAATCTGAGTGGCGGATCGTTGTATTACAATCTCGGACAACTCGAACGAGCGGGGTATGTGGAGAAAACCAGGGTTGAACAGAAAGGTCGCTATCCCGCGCGCCAAGTCTACCAGATCACGCAGGCTGGGAATGAATATTTGAAGACCGAACTCCGCCGGCTCTTATTTGATACCGAAGGCCGAGAAAAGGTGTTTGATCCTCTCAATACTGCCCTGGCTTTTGGCCACTTGGTTGATGGTGAAGAACTACGGGCGGCGCTGGCGACCCATCTGAAATGGGCCCAGGAACGTATTGTCTGGGTGCGCACGCAGAAACGCTATTGGCAGTCACAAGAGATCTCATTTGCTCAAGCCAAAATCATTGAACATGGGTTGGCACACTGTGAAGCTGAGATTACCTGGCTAAAGAAGTTCATTCGTGACATGGATCTGCGCGAAGAAAAACTGTTGAAGCAAGAACCGCAAGCGAGCGTCTCGTAAATAAAGAGGGAAAATTTTTTCTAAGGAGGACTCCGTTGTGGAAGGAATGACTGTACTCGATATGATTCATCAAGGGTGGTACATCACCTACCCGCTCATTGTCATTTCTATTATCGCCATTACCGTCATCTGTGAGCGGCTCTGGGCGCTCCGCGGGATGATTGGTGGCACGCTGCAAGTCGCTGGTGGCCTGGTCGGACGGCTGCAGAAGGGAGACTTCAAGGGGGCACTCTCTGTTGCGCAACAAGAGAAAAAAGCCCCGGCGGCACGAATCTTCCGTGATGTGATTTCGCAGCAAGATGGCGAGTCACTCGAGTATCTCTCGGAGGTGGTTGAAGATCGGCGCTTTGAGGAAGTCGAGTCGCTCAAAGGCGCGATTTGGATTCTTGGAACGGTGGGTGTGAGTGCGCCGTTTATTGGTCTCCTCGGCACGGTGATCGGTATCATCAAATCGTTTCATAGCATGTCCGTAACTGGGAGTGGTGGGTTCACGGTGGTTGCTGGAGGTATCTCCGAAGCGCTCATTGCTACGGCGCTCGGGCTGGCAGTCGCGATCGTGGCGGTGATTTTCTACAATTACTTTCAAACGAAGCTTGAGCGCATTGAGGCGGCTATGACGATTGCCTCCGACCGAGTGCTCGAAGCCATTCGTTTAGGGAGGAAAGCTCATGGGAATGTCTAGCCCACGTAAGAAGAAAGGGAGCGGTTCCAGCATTATGGCGGAGATCAATATTACTCCGCTGACGGACATCTTCCTCGTGCTCCTGATTATTTTCATGGTCACCAGTGTGGCTATGGTACAGTCTGGCGCCAATATCAATTTACCAGAGGTGGAGGATACCAAATCCGAACCACGACAAATTGTGATTACCATCACGCCACAGAAGGACATCTTTTTGAACAATGCTCCAACGAATCTCACCGACCTGGAAGGAGTGCTGCGGCAACTTGTCCAGTTGCAACCCGACATTCCGGTCGTGTTAGAAGGGGATCGCGCCGTGATTCTCGGCGATGCTGTGCAGGTTCTTGCCATTGCCCAAAGAGCAGGCGCCAAAACCATCGCCATCGCTTCTGAGAAAAAAGGAGCGTGAGCGGTATTCTCCTGAGCAACAAACCAAGGAGAAAGCTATGGCTGAACAACGGAATACTCCTCCCCCGCCGCCGTCTGTCGAGGACGAGCTGCGCGAAGATCAATGGCTGTACCGCGGGCAACGGGTGGGAAAAAATGCCCGCTGGTTTGCTGTCTCGGCTGTCGTGCACGTTCTGTTACTCGGTATCTTTGCGACGATGTCAATGACTATCGTGCAAAACCGGAGAGAGCGTGTTGTGTTGGCAAAAGTCCAAGACCTGGCCGCGTCGCTTGAAGAGCTGGAACGGCAGAAGCAAGCCAAAGCGCAAGAGCCGGAAGATTGGGAAGGCGAACCATCGTTGAAAGATCTGCCAGGGGTCTTGACGATGGAAGAATTAGCCCCCAAGAAAACCCAGACGCCGGCTGGGCCACCTCCAGAGGTGGGACGAGTGCAGGCCGTCCGTCCTCCAGTCATTCCTGTGGCGGCTCCAACCACGCGTTCGCTGCCGGTGATTGAGGGCTTGGGCCCTGGGGTTATTGGGGTTGCGGCGAACAACGATACTGGGCAGTTCTCGAATTTCAACGCAATCAGTGCCATTGGCGGCGCCATTGGTGGTCTTGGAGGTGCTGGTGGGGATTACGTTGGCGGCTTACGGAAAGTCGGGCTGGATGTGGCGCTCGTGATCGATGCCACCGACAGTATGCAGTTTGTCGCGGAGTCGCTGAAAGTCCAGATGCTGAAACTGATTGCGGCGCTGTACAAGATGGTGCCGACCACGCGGATCGGTATTGTTGCCTATCGCGACAAAGGGGAAGACTTCGTTACCAAGTGGACGGATCTCAGTTTTTCCAAGACCAAATTACAAAGTTTTGTCTCGAATCTTGAAGCTGGCGGTGGTGGTGATTGGCCGGAAGCCGTCTACGAAGGTCTTGACGCCGCGGTCAATGACCTGAAGTGGCGCAAGCATTCAAAGAAAGTCATTATCCTGGTTGCCGGCTCTCCTCCACATCCAGACAGTGTTGGCAACGTGCTCGGCCTGGTCCAAAACTTCCAAGCCCAGGGCGGTGTCGTTAGTGTGCTCGATATGGCGGGGAAGATGCATGAGGATTTTGAACGCGCCATCTATCACACCAGTCCACAGCTGGCGAATAAGCCGTTCAAACCTTCTCCATTGCCGGGTTTCTACCAAGAATTCCGTAACACGATGTCGTCAATTGCCAAAGCTGGTGGCGGGGATTTTATTCCGTTAACCGAAGACAAAGCCTTGACGAAACAGATCATCGTGATGACGTTTGGCTCGCGCTGGGAAATGGAGATGGCCAAGTATCTCCGGGATTTAGAATGAGGGTTGAGTTTAGTGAGGAGTATGCACGTGCGTCGTTTTATCACTTTCCGTTCTTTGCTCGTCCTCAGTATTGTTCTCCTCTGGCCACAAATGAGTGAGGCTGCGAGCGTGAGCGAGATCCTCGGGAAAGCGCGGCAAGCGAATGCCCGCGCCCGTGGACTGAAGAACGGAAGTGTGGACGATAAAGTTCAGGCTATCCAGATTTTGGGACCCGTGACGCTGGAATTTGTTGGCGCCTCGGATCTCGCTCACGCCGCCAAATCACAACGCTCTACGGTACGTGAGACGTGCGACACGCTGAAGGACCCGCTGGAAGATATCTACAACAGTGCCTTTTCACAGATCAACAGCATGAGTAAGTCGGTGATGGACCAAGACGGTGACCTCGAAGCACTATACGAGACCAAGGCCTGGAAGGACTCGCAGCTCGTTGCGTCGCAGTCGCTCTATTTCCTTAACTGGCTTCGTTATATTTGCTCGTTCGTTGAAAATAGTAAACAGCGAAAGGAAATGTTACAGAAAGCCGCTGACGGGTTTTCTGAGTTTGCCGTCGGTGAGCAAGGATCTCAACTCAAACGCGAGAGTTTATTCGGTCGGGCCCTGGCGGAAAAAGAGTTGCGCCAGTATGACTGGGCGATTCGAGACTTTGAAATTCTGCTCAAAGACCCAGGTCTTCCCAGGGATATGGAACAGAAAGTTCGCTCCAGTCTGGCCGATGCCAGATCGCGCCGGGCAAAAGGCGGTGGGCAAAAAGACGAAGACGAGGGACCATCCGAACCTTCTCCTGACGATATTGCCAAAGCGATGCTTGACAAAGCCCAAAGCCTCTTTGATCGCAGTCAACGAGAGCGAGGAGACAAGCGGGAAAAGACGCGGTGGGAAGGTATCGCCTATATCGAGGAGGTACGCAAGAAAGGTGGAGAATGGGAAAAACGGGCTGATGCCTTAGCCAAGCGGGAGATGACCGCTCAGGAAACGGCGCAACTCGAAGAAGAAAAGAATCCGTTCGTGCCGTGGAAACAAGCAACTGAGTATTTGCAGAAGAATCAATATAGTCGGGCTATCCCCTTGTTAAAAGAAGTGGTCGCGTCCGACGATGCCCGCGCAAAAGCCCATCGAAAGGAAGCGCTTTACTTTCTCAGTGTTGGCCACTTTCAGCAGGCGGACTATCGTGCGGCCCTGGCGCGGCTTGATGATTTTTTTGCTAAGGACGGTGTGCCGCAACAGTATGCAGATGACGCGGCCTATCTCCGCTTCAAATCTGCGGAAGCACTCTACGCGAGTACAAAAACGCCGAGTGAAGCGACAATAAAGCTCTATGTTGACGCCACGAAGAATTATATTCGCAGGTATCCCAATCATAAATCCGTTTTTGAAGCCTACTTCCGGTTGGGCGAGTACGAGCACAGTCAGAAAAACTATCTGGCTGCGGCGGAACAGTATCAGAAGGTGAAGGGCGATTTGCCGTTTCAGGTCCGGGCTGATTATGCCGAGCTGCAGAGCTATTTTGCTCTACAAGACGCGCTCGATCAGAAGAAAAAAATCGACATTTCAGAGACCGAGCTACGCTCGCGTATTGTCAAGGCGCTACAGTCTTTCCAAAAGAACGTCGCTGCCCTGGAGCAAAATCCCTCGCAAGCCCGGCAGATTAAGGAGCTGAAGGAATGGCGGGGGAATGTAGTCTTTCTCAATGCCGTTTTTCTTGGCAAAGACATGGATGCCAATGCCGAGCAACTCGTGACCCTCTTACAGGATTTTGAAAAGAAGTATCCAGAACAACCGCAGAGCGCGCTTGAATCGGTCGCGCGTACCCGGCTGATCGTGCTGGAGAAAACTGGACGCTTGGCCGAGTTGGAGAAAGAAGTGGAACGCATCTTTGCCGTGTACAAAGGCGAACAACAGCAAGAACTCTTGAAAGGACTCGGACCAGTCTTAGTGCGTGACATTGACGAACTTGAAAAACAGAACGACAAAGACAAGGCGCTGATCGCCAAACGGACCCTCACCAAACTCTACGCCAAACAGCTCGAGCGCGGCGACGCGGTTGCGGCAGGAGAATCGCCGGACAAATTCAAATACGACCTCGCCCAACTGTATCTCGACGTGAAGGAGTACGACAAAGCAACCCAGATTTATCAGGAGCTGCGACCTGGGGTGTATGGAGCAGCGTCTCTGGCTGGTCTGGCCCAAGTCGCGGCGGTCACAGGTGAGACAACGCAGGCCTTGGCCCTGTGGAAGGAAATGCTCAAAAGCTCCCAAGTTGGCGACCCGCTGTGGTTTCGGGGAACCTATGAAGTTGCGCAATTGCAGGCGACCCAAGGAGATAAAGAGCAGTCGTGCAAGACGATTAGTGCGGCGTTCGTGATGGTAAACCGCGTTGGCGACCCAGGGCTGAGGAAGAAAATTCAAGATCTTTCGTTGCAAAGTTGTAAAAAGTAGGCGGTCGGTAAACGGCTTATGGTAGATAGCTCGTTCACTGGCTCACTCTCTGGCCAATAGAAAAAGGATAACAAGAGTAAGAACGGGTGGCTGACTATCGTTGGTCGCTAACCCTTTGACTATACGTCATATGCTATAGGGAGAAGCGCGCCATAAAGCGAACATAGTGAGCGAGCTGTTTTCCTTTCCCTTCCCTGTAGTCGGTAGCCTGACTACTCTTTCCCTCTTCCCTCGACTCCTATAGATATAGCCCCATGCCAACAGAAACGGTTCCTACAGGAGTATGGTTTTTTGTTCTCAAGGGTGGACCGGTGATGATCCTTATCATCATCCTGTCAATTGTTGCACTCACCATCATTCTGGCCAAGTTTTGGGAAATCTGGCGCTTCCGGGCGCGCTTGAACAAGCTCACAACGAAGCTCAATACCCTTGTCCAAGATGGCAATGTCAACGCTGCGCTCTACGCCAGTCGTGAGGATGGAACATCCCTGGGACGTCTGTTTGAAAATGCGATTCTCCATCGTACGCAAGAGCGGAGCGACTTAGTGCGACGGCTCGAACGGCTCGGCGGAGAAGTTGTTGCCGATCTCGAGTCATACATGACAACGTTAGCTTCGGTGATCGGAGTCGCTCCGATGCTCGGCTTTCTCGGGACGATTATTGGTCTGATCAAGGCGTTCATGAGCTGGGAAACTATCGGTGATCGTATCACCATCAATGTCCTTGCCGGCGGCATTTATGAAGCCATGATTACCACGGCGGGCGGACTCATCGTCGCGATTCCGTACTACCTCATCTACAACCACATCGTGGGCAAGATCGGGAGGTTGAGCAGACTGACTGAAGAACGGACCGAAGAGTTTGTCGATCTCATGACCGAAACGAACATTAAGGTTAAGGAGCCTGTTCGTCATGCGCTTTAAGCGACAGAGCAAAGTCATGTTCAGTATGGAGTCGTTGGCGCTCACCGACATCATCATGAACATGTTCATCTTCTTTTTTATTACCTTCAGTTTTCTTGCGACCTTCAATAAGGCCCGTGAAGGTCAGGTGGACGTGAATCTTCCCAAAGCCACCTCTGCAGCTCCACCTGTTGAACGCAAGAGTCTCGCGGTCAGTCTCACGAAAGACGGGGGGCTGTTTCTCGATGAAACGCCGGTTTCTATCGAACAACTCAAGACCCGTCTGCACGATGAAAAAGGCCAGGGCACAGACGTCACACTCGTGGTCCGGGCAGACAAAGAAGTACAGCACGGGCGCGTGGTCGAAGTCATGGACATCGCGCGCAACGAAGGGATGAGTCGTCTCGCGATCGGAGCACAAGCGCGATAAAAACGGATAAAAGGGGAAAGGGGGAGACGGTAGCAAATTTCTTTTCTTTTCTCCTTTTCGCCATCTCCCTCTTGTCCTATTTCGCCCTTTGAATTATGTCTCCCTGGCAACAACAGAATCTCGCTGCAATTACTCATCGGCTTGCTCCAGTGAAACGTCTCCCCTCTGGTATCGTCTTCAACCAGAAGTCTCTCTACAACCACATCATCGTGCGTAAGAGTACCGCGCAACTGCAACTCTGCTATCGCCACGAATATGGACGAGTGGAGGAAATTGAATCACGTCTCGCTCTGAAAGATCCTCTTTCGCTGCTGTCCGATTATACGCAAGCCATGATGCTGGCTCTGGTCTGGCAACCCTCGCCGCGTCGGATCTTATTGCTTGGGTTAGGTGGCGGACGATTACAGATGGTGCTGCATCATTATTTGCCAGACGTCGAACTGTATACGGTCGAACTCGATCAGGTTGTCGTCGATGTCGCGTGTCGATTCTTCGCGCTGGTTCCAGACGAACGGCAACATATTATCGTACAGGACGGACGAGAGTATGTGCGCGGTACGCCTCCGGAAGCACCATATGATGTCATTCTGCTCGATGCCTACCAGGCTGAAGGTGTTCCGCCTCACCTCTATACGAGCGAGTTTTATGAGGAATGCAGGAGACAGCTTGCGACCGATGGAGTCATTGTGACAAACCTGCATTCGTCGACGTCCTTGTATGATTCGGCCCGCAAGACCTTTGCCGCCGCCTTTCGTTCGAACGTTGCTTTTCGTTTGCTGGGGGGCAATGTGGTCGTCCTTGGCAGCGATAACGAACGTTTGAGTCTGCCGTTGATTCGCGAACGAGCGGCAGCAGTGCAAGAACGCTATGGGTTTGATTTTTCCCTGCCAACGTTGGCACAGCGCGAGGTGACTGGTGCGCCTTACCGCTCCACTGCGCCAATTCTGCGCGATGCCTATACACCACGAGGCGGGATTCTACCGTCGCAGTAATGCTGACGTGGGTTATGCCCGTATTGGCGGACTGACCGGCGCCGACGAATCTGCCTGCTCCTGCGGTGCAGCGCCGAGGACTTCAACGACATTCACCGGTTTCTCTTTGCCCTTGACCGGCATAGAGGCGGTACGACCAAGAATGATCTCCGGCCCCAGGCGGGCGGCAGTTGCTTCGGAGATAACAATAGGAGATTGTAGTTCCTTCGTCAGCCCCTCAATCCGGCTGGCCACATTGACTGGGTCTCCCACTACTGAATACTCAAAGCGTTCGTCCGGACCGATCAACCCCGCGACGACTTCTCCTGAGTGAATCCCCACACCAATGCGTAACTCGGGCAAGTGTTGTTCCCGTAATCTCGTGTTGAGTGCACTGAGTCGTTTGACCATGTCAAGGGCTGCGCGGACGGCCCGCGCCGGAGCATCTTCATAGGCTTCAGGAGCGCCAAATAATGCCATTACCCCATCACCGGTAAACTGCCGGACTACGCCTCCTTCTGCTTCAACAGCGGCAACCATCTCGGTGAAAAATTGGTTCAGCATGCGGACTAACACCTCGGGAGCTGTCCGTTCACTAATGGTGGTAAAACCGCGAATATCTTGGAAGAGGATACTCACTTCTCTGAGTTCCCCCGCTAAGGGGACACGGCCATTGAGTACGGCACTGGCAACCTCGCGAGAGACAAAGCGTCCGAACATATCTTTGAGATGTTCGCGTTCTTCGAGCCCTTCCACCATGGCATTAAACGAGTGGGCGAGAAACCCGATCTCGTCTTCGCGTTTGACCGCCAGGCGCTGCTGAAAATCTCCTTGCAGCACGCGCTGCATGCTTTGCACTAACCCTTGAATCGGTGCTGTGATTCCGGTGGCGAGTCCACCGCCGAGAATCAGCGCTCCCAAAAGTGCGGCTAACCCGACTCCAGCAATTTGCCACCGTAAGATGACCAAGGGGGCAATCGCTTCGTCGTAGGAACGTTGCACGAGCGCATACAATGGCACTGGAAGCTGGGCTTGCACTGGCACCAACAGCGATAAGAACCGCTCTCCTTGCAAGGTCAGAAGAACCGGGGTTTCTGGCCGTTGTTGGAAAATACTGGTGACGGGCGGTTGGGTTGGGGTCAAGAGCGATTGTCCTGTCGGCGGCCATGACGAGGCGAAGAGACGATCCGTGGTGAGAAAAGAAACCGCGGACCCGGTTTCTGCCTGTAGCTGCCGTGCCGTCTCATTGCCAATATTTGCGCCCATCAGCAGGAAACCAATAACTTTTGGCCCTAAGATGGGAACCACCATAAACTGAATAAGCTCTTCGTTCACTTCGCTGATGAGCGCTACGGGCTTTTCTGCCGTCAGTGCCGCAGCTAATGGTGGTACCGAGGTCAACGCTGTGCCGCTTGCCAGCTTTCCGCGTGAATCGGCTAAGACAATCCCACGTTCGTCAGTAATCCACAACAGGTCGACTCCCATACGATTCCGGTAGTTTTGCGCCACCGACTTCAGCGTTGCCGGGTCATAGGTCACCAACACCTGCTTGAGGGCAAAGTCTGACCCCAACAATTCCGCCTCTGCCAACAAATGCTCAGCGCGAACACTCATGAGTCGCTGAAACACTTGATTGGTGACGAGCAACTCGCGGGTGAGAACGGTGTGGACCTGGCGGCTCACCATGAATTGCGTGAGCCATAACACTAAAAGGAGGAGAAATAGGATCAGGGTCGAAAAAGCGAGAAAAATTTTTGTGCGGAGCCGACTTCTCCTCCACCCGATCATTAATAGCCTCTCTGTCCATGAGTTGCTGGCCGGTCCTGCGCCGGTTTGAGCGATAACGTAAAAGAAAGGTGAGGAGTGTTTGCGGTAACGTGCACCTGTTGGGTTGTGTCGTCGAGTTTTCTCGTGCTGCGTTGGTGCCAGGCCACTAGCGCGTAGGTTCCAGAGGGGAGGTCTGTGAGAGTGAACTGGCCGGTCTCGTCTGTGATAGCGAATAAGGTGGAGGGCAGGACTAAAATCACCGCCGACATCCAATCATGGATATTACATCCGACATCAACCACGCCGATTTGATCGAAGACGACAGAAGGGACTTCTTCTCCTTTATACAAGGGCAGGTTGAAACTCTTGGGGCGAGAGAACGAGTACACGTGATGATGAAGCTGGTCGTGATTGGGAAACCGCACTTCGGTTCCGATTGCAATCGGTAATACCGAAGGAGAGAACTGTTTGTTGATTTGATCAAGAACCGCTGTACGTGGTGAGGCCTGTGCTGCTCCAGTCGGCGGATCTTTGACAAAAACAACAGCTTGAGGAATGCCGCTACCGTGTTCGTCTACGACACGACCTTTCACCTCTGCGGCGTGACTGGGGGCGACTGCAGTAAACAGAAGCACCCACATCAGGAAACCCCACAGCCACACGTTATTTCTGCTAACACAAAACTGTCTCATATTAATACCTAAAGCGATAACTGAGTTGCCAGCCGCTATCAGACGGATCGAAGCGAACAGGCATAGCCCGGCGACTGTGGAGAAAAATATATTCAAAAGCCACGCGATGAGAAAGCCCAAATTCAAAAAGATAGGCCAGTGTCACTGCATCGCCGCGCTCACGGTATGATGGTGGACCATCAAGATCGTCAATCCGAAAGTCATCGTAACGAACACTGAAGCGGTGCCCACGATGATGAACTGAGAAGAGAACATAAAACGCCTGCAAGAGCACATCGCAGTTTGCCGCCCGACTTCGTGCTGTCCCTCCCATATATTGGGCCAGCAGATCGACATTCGCTAATGGTCGAAAGAGTGCCCCAAGGGTGCCGAAGCGGGTTTTCCACACGCCAAGTGTGTCTTGGTCGCCAAGATTATCAAAGTAGGCAAAGCTTAACTCGCCGCGGTTGCGGGTGTCACTTACACTCAGGCGGGTGTACAGGGCCGGGCGATGATCGCGCTCGTCAAAAACTGAAACGTTATCTGCACGGCCAGGGTGCGCTAACGGCAGGTCACTATTTATTCCGGTCAGGTAATCACTCATGACCCAACCTCGTGGGGCCAGGAGTCGTGCCATTTGATCGGGACCAAAGCCGGCTCCAGCGAGCATACCCAGGCGAAGACCAGCGTGGGTGACTCGCCACCACTCGCCTTCTAACCCAATGAGACGGCCTTCTTCCCAGAGCCAGGTGTTCAGTGCGGATGGGGTCAACGTATACTGCGGGGTCCAGGCGGGCCCCGTATGTTCAAGCGAAAAGGGAAGTGCCATCACTCCTGCTTGGAGTCCCCAACCGCGTTCCCACGCGCCCCATTCTTTCCGGAGCACTGCTTCAATTAAGAGTGGACGATCAACCTCGATGTCGGTCTCGGCGTTGACTTGTGCACGCGCTGTCAGCCCCCACGGTAGGGTGGCACCCAGTTCAACTGCCAACTGAGAAAAACGCAAGCGAGTTGAGCGTTCTCCGTCAAAGAGCGGACCACTGCCACCGTAGCGATGTTTTCCGATACCCAAACCCTGATCGGTCCAACTCGATGCTCGTCCTCCCTGCGCAACGCGTACGTCGAGCACACCGCGAAGCCAGACTGGGGATTTTTCTTCGACATCGTACTGCGCCCAGGCCAGGGATGGGAGCGCACAACGCCAGATGATGTACGCCGTCAACAAGAAATACCTTCCGCGCATCAGAGCCCCCCTCGTCGTGTACATACTTGCGTCATGCCCATTCTGCCTCCTCCGTTGACTTCCTGCCAGTCTTTGCCTTAGGTTGACAACCCCTAGGGCTTCTGTAGAAATGACAGTTGTGAAACATAAAGCAATGGACGAAAACATAACATTTTCTTGAGTTGTCGTTTCGTATTCTTGATTATTCTGCAGTTAAAAGCGTCAGTTTTTCATTCATCTTTTTGCCTTCATCATTTGTTGAATGCCTTCTCTTCGTCACCTGTGGTTTGATAGTCGTCACTTGCTCGGAGATGCCGCCGGTCAAGCGTTGCTGGCTGAGCTTGACGCTCTCGCCCCGCGATCGCGCGAGACCATTCTTGCCACTGGTGACCGCCTGGCTACGATTTCCCTGACTCTGGCGCAGATATTTTGTCGCACAGCTCCGACAGCGTGGCGGACCTTTGGTCCGGAGCACTTCTCGCGCTGGGTTACCATTGGTGAGCGTCTGGCGGTGGAGGAGCCTTCCTCTCGCGAGGGCACTGCCGCATATTTTGCAGGTGACCCTCGTGCATTGGCTCACCTGGGGCTCGATGTGGTGGAAGAGTGGGTCGCCATCGGGCGCGAAACCCTGAAAATCTCGCGACGCTTGGGTTCATTATTCTTACAGACCTCTGCTCCGTTATTGGCGGATTTGCCCGCGCCGGTTTTGGAACGGCTGCGGGCGTGGGCCAGGCATGGGAGTGCGCTTCTCTACGCTAAGGGCTGGAAAGGGGAATTCCTGGCCGTCTCGTACTTTGAAGCGGCAGCCGCCGCTTTGCCGGCGCTGAGCGGGGAAGAAATGGCAGCGTGGGCGCAGCTGGGGTTACTGGTGCAAGATGCTGGCCCGTGGACGTTTTATTCAACGTTGCCGCCAGGGTTTGTCTCCCTGACCGATAGTGAACGGATGGCGCTGCTGCAGAGCTGTCACGCAGCGACCGCTATTTCTCCCAAAGCGGCGGCCGAGGTCTTTTCACAGTGTCCGTCGGTGCTGGCGTCGTTTCCGGCGCCATTCCGGTCAGTTGTATTGTCACTTTTAGTGCCTGTTATTCGTGCAGACCCTGCAGCAATCCCGCCGTTGTTGCCGCTAGTAGGGCCCTGTGTGAAAGCGATGAAATTAGCCCAGCAACCGTGGCTGCAAGCGCGTCTGGTGACGGTGGCACAACAGTTCGCGCCAGGGGTTCCGCCGCTGGTTCGCGTTCTCCCGCGGGTCTGCGAGGAAACAAGCGACAGTGGTGTCGATCAGTGGTTAACGCGGGGGCTCGATATTGCAACAAGGAATACCTCTGCCGGGGTCGCCTATTTTGCGCTGGAGTCCCGCACCAGCCTGCGAACGCTCCGCCAGTCGTCGCAAGGAGTTGATTTAGAGGAAGTTCAGGAACTCCTCCGCAAGTATGTCTACATGTTGTCCGGCACCTCGGCCGGTATTCGCAAACAAGAAGTCTTCTCGTACCCGCCGCCGCTTGAGGAGTTTCCGCTCTACCTTGATACCTTGCCGCTCCCTGCGCGGATTGACATTTTTCCGACCTACGAAGAGAACCTGCGCCTTTTCCAGATAGTAGCGGCGCAGCAAGCTGGTCGCCGCGAGTTCGGCACTTATGCGTTCTCGTTGGCAGATTTCTGGCCGAGTCTCCCGGAAGGAATCCGTCGGTTTGTCGATTATGATAAGGTCCCCAGCGGTGGATTAGGCATGTATTTTCGTTGTTTTCCTCATCCCGATATTGTGGAGGCCTTGTTTATCGTGCTGGAAACACAACGAGTGAATCGCCAGCTCTTTGCCACGTACCGTGGTTTACGAACGGAACTGCAATGGGCGAGTGTGGTGGACCTGCCCTCGTTACTGCCGGATGTGCTTGAGCCGTTGCTCCCGTACCTTGTTCAGCGTGGCCACGAGCACACCTCGGTGTACGACTCGGCCCTGACGGCAGCCGAAGTCTACGTGCAGATGCTCTCGTCTCTGGTAACCGCACGAAACACTCGTGACCCCGCAGCTTTTAGCTCCTTGCTCTTCGATAAAATTACTGGTGACGCACTGATTGATCCAGAAATGGATGAGAGCCCAGCCCCGGCGGACATCCCAGATCTTCCGCAGCTTGAGCTTGATCCCGAAAAAGATGAGCGTGAAGGCGGGTCTCCGCTCTCTCCCGAAGAACTCAAAGCGCTGCTTGAAGCCGGGGTTGATTTGCAGATTCGCCAGGGTAATGACGACACGATTACGCCACAAGGATTGTACATTAGCGACCTGGCCGGGAAGTTGCCAAACGAGAGTGGGCAAGAACAGATCGAGTCGCAAGAGAGTCTGGTTACGATTGGCGGACAACGACGCCGCGAGCGCGAGGAAGCGCTCACGTTCTTTTATGATGAATGGGACTATGTCATTGGTGATTACCGGTCACGTTGGTGCCGCCTGCGCGAAATCGTTCTTGCGGGTGATGCGGGAGAATATTTTTCCAAAACCTTGAGTGACTACGCAGCGTTGACACCGGCAGTGAAACACGAGTTTCAACGCATCCGCCCCGAGCAATACCGCATTGTTCGTGGTCTGGAGGATGGGGAAGAGTTTGATCTCAATGCGGTAGTGACAGCGGCGAGCGACCTGCGCGCGCGGGTGTCACCCTCGCCGAAGCTTTACATAACCAAGCGACAAACCGAACGTGATGTCGCCGCGCTCTTTCTGCTCGATATGAGTGCGTCGACCGACGAGCCCATTGTCCCGGTGGTGCGCGAGTACAGCGACGAAGAGCCAGATTACTGGCAGACCATGGGGAAGAAACGGCCGACCACGCCGGAGGCCAAGCCGCGGCGGATTATTGATGTGACCAAAGAGGCGCTGGTGTTGATGGCCGAGGCATTGGAAGAAATTGGCGACGCCTACAGTATTTACGGGTTCTCTGGCCAGGGGCGGGAGAACGTTGAATTCTATCATGTGAAATCTTTTGCCGAAGCGCTTTCACCCACGGTGAAAGGACGGATTGGCGCCATCGAGCCTAAGCGGTCGACCCGTATGGGTGCGGCTCTGCGTCATTCGGTAGAGAAGTTGAAAGATGTGGCCTGTCGGGTAAAACTCCTTGTGTTACTCAGTGACGGTTTCCCACAAGACCTGGACTATGGAGAAGATCGTCGCTCGATCACGTACGGGATTCGCGACACCATGACCGCTCTACGTGAAGCCGATCAGGCGGGAATCCTCACATTTTGTCTAACCGTTGATAAAGCAGGACATGACTACTTGCGCGAGATGTGCGAACCGTCGCGATATCTGGTGCTGGACGATGTGGCCTCGCTGCCTACCGAACTCCCGAAAGTGTATCAGCGCTACATCCGCCCGCGGGGAATATAGCGTACCAGTCCCAGGTCCCAGGTCCAAGTGGACACTTTTTTCCCTGGATTCGTATACTGCACTCTGGGTAAGTGATCTTGCCGCCACTCTGCGCAACACGAAAAGTCATTTCCGAGGCTCTTGGCGGAGTGTCTCCTGAGCCTTTCGATAGGCTCAGGGGGATTCTCTGGCGTGGCAAGATTCTGTGACCTGGTTCAGGTGAGAACGCTTAGCGCCGAACCTTCACATCGATGAAGTCCGAAGCGTTGTTGAACGCGACCCCTCGCAAAAATTCCACATTCTGTTTTCTTCCGGTCGTGTTTGAGACACCTGCCGAAAAATTCCCACTCACCGTAGTGTCCGCCACAACCCCGACAGACGATCCATCGAAGGCAATGCCCGTTCCTGGATTCGGTGTGTTATCAATATTCGCGCCCTGACGGAAGCCTGCCGCATTGACGTGGCTTGCGACGAGGGTGAGTCTCGCGGAGTCCGCGACGTGGATATTAAAATCTCGATTGTGTTCCACGCGACAGTTATCGATTGTGACAGAGGAGGAACCGAGGATTTGAATCCCTTCTGTCCAGTTGCGCACGACGAAGTTGCGTATCGTGACTCGCCGATTCGCGGGTGCGGCGATAATGATGCCCGGCTGTCCTTGTCGCGTTGCGCTGTTCGGATCACCTGCGCGTACGGCTTCGACGGCACAATAGACCCCTTCCGCTGCCTGAAGAGAGACGTCACCATTGGCAGCAGTGATATTCACCTGCTCGTTGAAACGACCTGACGTCACACAGATAACATGGCCGTTCTGATTCGCGGCACGGTTGGCTGCTGCGAGAGCTGCAGCAATAGTACCAAACACTTGATCGGTGTCATTATCGACATCCTCGTCCACCCCTAATAAGCCGTCTCCATCAAAGTCAGTTTCACCCTCGAGAAATACAGGATGGTTCGCGAATGCCGCCGGGGCAACCCACAGGCATGCGCCGGCAAGCAGAATTGCGAGTGTCCGCGATAATTGTGCTGT
Organism: Binatia bacterium; assembly: GCA_050187625.1. Lineage (GTDB taxonomy): Bacteria > Desulfobacterota > Binatia > Bin18 > Bin18 > JBFWXH01. Next base: position 70,449 of record JBFWXH010000009.1, on the reverse strand, counting down.
GCGAGTATGCTTTGTCTGCTGCAACAATGTCATGCTAACTCCTCTCAAGTTGTGTTTTTCTGAAAAAAAGAAGATACCCTGTCTGCTGACGATGGTATCGGGCGGAGCGCGCAAAAACGTCATTCGGTCTCCCCTTCTTGTTACATCATCGCTAATCTCGAGTGTGGCTGCAACACAAACCGTGTGACTAGGGCTATAATAGCAAAAATTGAGCGGCGAGATTCTGCCTTGCTCGAACTATTTTTTCCTAGGTAGCATCCATCACGGAAAACCGTGATATTGCGAAGAAAAAAACCTGATGCCCTAAAGTACAATAGACACAAAGCCCCAAACCATAGTATGGAGCTAGCGTTGGGGAGCTTCCGTACAGGGAAGACCAGCACCGCAACATTTTCACTGATCTCACCTCTTCCTCCCCCGGCTCGTACTGCTTTTTTGTCCGCAGCCAGAGCCTCCGTCAGGAAAACACTATCCTCGGCTCATATGGAGTCGAGCAAGAAGGAGGTGCTTATTGGCAAAACTTAGGATGTCTCCGTTTTTCTGCTGAGATCTGGCCAGGGGAGGGGACAGGCTTAACCACGCGCACTTTGTCTCACAGCTGCAAGAAGGAGGACATATTGCAGGAGGCGGGCTAGTGCAATCACAGTATGGAGGAAGATCATGCAATCGTTACAAAAACTCTTTAGGCGAGGAGATTCTGGGAATCCGCTGACAAGAATATTCTCGCTCCTCATCAGTGCGGTAATGGTGGGAGGACTCCTCGTCGGTGCTCAGTCAGCGTCTGCACAAAGCGGTCCGACGGTGACCGGTGAAATCTGTATGCAGAAGGTCTTCGGCACGCCGGTCTCGAATTCCAATCGACTTAACTGTACAGCCAACGACATCAGGCTTTCCAAGGCAATTAACGTGTTGCCAGACACTTGTATCGCGGGCTCAACGTTCGACCTCACAGCGACGTTCGAAACGGTCGTGACCGCCAATGCCCGGTATGATGCCGGCTTCTTCTTCAGAATCGACGGCGGCGCCAATGCTAGAGGCGACGACACCGGCGCGACCGGGCAATGTTCACTCAGCGCGCTTACCCCAGGAGTGAATCCTTCCCTCAATCTTGACGGAGATACCTGCGGTGACCTTAATTCTGGAACGTATGAAGTAACCTTTACGATCCCTGGAGTTCTCTGCAACGACTCCGACGGCGATGGCTTCTTGAACCTGCCCAACTGCACGAGCTGGCACAGTAATCAGGGCACGGCCTGCAGCATTACTGGCACTCCACCTGATGCTCCTGTGCCGAGCACCTTCCAGCCAGATACGAAGTCGAAGTGCGTCTGTGATGACACCTTCCAGGTTCCCGTCATCGTCGAGACGGCAACCCTCACCGTGGTGAAGACGGCAGCGCCCACCAGCGTTCCCGAGACAGGTAAAACGGTGACTTACTCTGTTAGCGTGACGAACAAGGCGCAATTTGTCTCCGTGACCATCACTGACGTCACCGACGATATCTATGGCAATCTCGGCACGAACACCCCAGCTTATGACAACAACACCTGTCCCGACCTGATAGGTGCTGTGCTTGCACCGGGCGGCAGCGCCAGTTGTTCGTTCGATGCGTTTGTGTCTGGCGATTTCGGGGACACGATCACTGACGTTGCGGAGGTCTGCGGGGACGATGATGCCGGCCACACCGACATCTGCGACGATGATGACGCTTCTGTAACGATCACCGATGTGGCAGCGACGCCAAGCCTGACCAAGACGGCGACAGCAACCGCCAATTGTCAGTTGGACGCGACCTATGGGGTGACGGTTAGCAACAACTCTGCGATCGATACGCTGACGGTGAATACGCTCACCGACGATAAGTTCGGCGATATCACCACCGCACACGCCGCGGGTGGAGGGTTTGAACAAGTCGTGAGCACGACTTGTGCGAAGGGCGGGATAATCGCCCCACTGGGCAACTATAGTTGTTCGTTCGTGGGAAGGATCACCAGTGCGTTGTGTACCTTCTCGCACGTGGATCAAGTAACGGGCAACGTGACGGATGATGACGGGGTCAATTCCACTCCGTCCGATACCGCTACGGTGAGCGTGACCACGACAACGCCGTAGTCGAGCTACTATGAGCGGGTGATCTGGACGACCCTCCATTCTGGAGAGCTTCGGCTAGGTCGCCTGCCTCGTAAGCAGGCGGATAAGCGGTAGGCTGGGTCGCGACCTAGCCTATGAGGTTCGATCAAAGCATAGAACATTCGTATACTTTACACTCTAACTCCTCGGGTGTGTCATTCTGAGCAGGGCGAAGAATCTCTCTGAGAGACCCTTCGTTTCACTCAGGGTGACAATCCGGGGCGCTACTGTTTTGTAGTCTGAGTTCCGAGCGTATTGCAATACGCCCCTACAAATATTCGCTACTGGAACATAAAGCTTGTCCACGCGTCACCAGTAAGAGCGGGCTCTGCCTTTGCCTCTGCGTGGACTTGATACTGTCCTGCCGGATCTTGCCGCCTGAAGCGAAATTTAAACGCTGCCGCCCCGTTGGCCTCGGTTGTCGTGGTTGTTATCGTCGTGGCTCCGTTTGGTTTCGTAATGACAAAGGACACGCTGGCATTTGCCACCGGGAAGCCGTCAGCCGTTACCACCGCGAAAATCGTTGCCGTCTGCTTCCATTCGTACACCGTTTTGTCAGTTGCGGCGTTCACGCGTAAGGTAGAAGCACCTATGACATACGTCGCCGCAGTCGAAGCTGTGGATGTTGCCGCTTTGCTGTTGCTGGCTGAGACGTCAATACTGTATGTCCCACTGCTTGCTACGGTTGGAGATTTCACTGTTAGTGTCGTGGACGTGCTCACTCCTGGATTGAGCGTCAGTGTCGAACTTGCGAAGGTCGCCTCCCATCCGCTCGGTGGAGTCGCCTGGAGTGCGAAGCTGGATGTGGGACAACTCGAAGGATCGTTGTTGGTCACCGCAACGGTGTAGGTCACCGCAGTTCCAGTCAGGACCGCCTGGCTTTGCGCGGGCGAGATGGTTACACTTGGATTGGTGTGCTCACAGTCTGGCGACGCAAAGTTTACCGAGACGGTCGCCCCTGCGCTGCTAACCGATACCAGACCAATGGTGACGCCTGAGTTAGGATCAGAAAAGCTCTGTCCGACTCCCAGGGCGGGGTCGGACCAATCAGACCAGTTCTGCGAACCACTGGCTGGCGTCATGTCTAGGAGATTGCTGCTGTCGCCGTTCGACAGCGATCCTGTGTGCACGACAACCCCGTTCAGGATGTTACTGTTGGTGGCAAGGAAGCTATCGAAGCCGAGCGCCTGCCGGTACTCTACGTAATACCACGTTTGCTGGCCGGTAGTAGGGTCCGTAGATTTCAGGATTGCCAGGCCTTTCGGGCCGGGCCCAGAAGCTTCGAGCGGCTCAATGGTATACAGACCATTGGTATTGACGGTAGCGATAGCGGGCGAAACGCCATAATCGAGCCATCCTAAACGCTCCTTCTGGAACGCATTGAAATGGCCGGCTGCGATATTGCCCATGGTATCTATCCTGTCGCCATACTCGAATACGGAGCAGTTTGTACCAACCACGGAAGTACCGCAGTCCAGCGCGTGTGAATGATAGAGACCGAAGTTATGGCCAAGCTCATGGCTGAGTACCTTTAGATCCAAGTTGCCAATGAGCCAGGCCTGAGAGGGATTCCCGCCGAGAGTGCCGACTCCTAGCCCGCCACAAGCATTCTGAGGGAAGGCGTACACATAGTGCGTGTAGGCAGCAAGATTAAACCCCGCCGCCGAAGCCGCTGCCTTGGCATCATCAGCAATCGCGAATATATCACATACAGTGCTGGTGACTGGAATGGTGTACCAACCGGCTACATCGCCGATGAGCCAGGTCTGCTGGTAGGAGTTCTCGTAGAGGAAATCACTGGTCTCGCCAAACACAACGTTCCGGGCATCGGCGACCGTGTAGGGCTCTGTCGTATTGTCCTGAAAATTGACTAAGATGACGAGGACTTTGCGTGCTCCAAAGGTGCTCGCCAGCGGCGCTGTTGCAAGCACTTGGACACTGCTGGAGTTGGAATCCAAGGCGAGGGTATTATTCGTCTGTACCCCTCGTACCCGGACCCGCATGCCCGTCCGGAGTTCACGGGGCGGTTTCCGGGCAAAATGGAGGGTCAATCGCCGGTCTGTGGTTTCCAGGTAGTAGTGTGTCCGACTACGAGTTTCTTCGTCTTCGATATGTACGGTCAGGGTGCCATCGATTACTACCCCCTCCCTTGATGATGACACTGGCGAAGCGCCCCACTGCGCTTTAGCATCATTGGTCTCGGTCATGAGGAAGAGACTGAGGAAAAGCAGCAGCACGTTACGGAACCGAAACGTGTGACCATCTCTGGGAAAAGAAGAGACAAGCAGGTGGGAGTGGGAAAGAGGGAAGCTCAGAAACAGCATTGAGGATCTCCTTTTGTAGACGCCCCCTCCTGACGCGCAGAAGTGTGAGAGTATTCCCTCTTCTTCGGTAACCTGGCGGTCAGGCTGTTTTCCTGAGTCGCGATTGTAGGGCCTCCATCTCGCGACAGGGTTGTCTTTGTCAGGAAAAGTGGGGTGTGCTTGGCACTACAGCTTGTTTTTTTGTTATCGGTAGTATTGGGAATCAGGTTTAGCGATCGTTCGTGATATAGAAAAAAGCGTAGCTGCTGGGCGGGTTTTTACCAAAGAATGGCAGGTCTTGTTTTATGGAAGAAAATAGGACCTCGCGTGTGGACAGGAAGACCGCTTGCCGGCCGGATATTTTCGGCAAGCAACGATACTTTATGCTCGCCGGTCTTCTAAGCTTCTAGCTGTTGGTAGCTCGGGCCAATCGGCGAGTTCAGCCAGCGGAATCCCGTAGCGGTGCAAGGAGCGACGCAACTGCTCCCCCTCAATCCGTAAGGAGATAGTATGCAGAGAAAGGCCGTAGCGAGGGCTGACGATGTTATGCGACGCAACTTGGTAGGTCCGGTTGTGTGGATCGAGAACGTATCCTGTGGCCAGCGGATAGCGAGCCAGATCCGGCATCGTAATGAGCCACAGCTCGCCAACCCCGGCTTGGGCATAGCGGGGTGCCTTAATCGCATGATCATGCTGGGTCGTGGCAAGGCCGACTTCTATTGCGACCAAGGGGATAATAATCGGCGAGGACTCGGTGTACCGCAGTTCGCGATCGTACACCGCAATGTCAGGAACGATAGGATTCTCGTGCGCGCTGAGGCGGATATTGCGTTCTTGATAGACCCAATACCGTTGCGAGGGAACGTCTTGCACTCGGTCAAGCAGAGCGTTGGTCACTCCCTGGACCAGGCCGCTATGAGCACCGCCCGGCGCCAGCACTAACTCCAGCTCGCCCGCGACGGTAAAAATCGGCCGCTTTCCACACAGGGAGACGAGATCATAGAGCTGCTCAAACGCCTCATCGCTTAAAAGAGCGGGCGATACCTTCTCTTGCTGAGGTGAGGTCATAATCGCTGTCTGAGCCATAGCATCGGTCCTATCTTGCCGAACACCGCAGCTTTTCACTATAGGAAGCGACTTTGCCACCGTCAAGGCAAAGTCGGGCTTCGCTTCTCCCCCTCTTCTCCCTCCTTGACGCTGTGTCGTGTTCTTCGCCATTGTTAGGGGCTGCGAAACACGATGATCCACAGGAGCGCGTATGACAACGGAACTGATTCTCCATCACTATGACTTTTCCTCGTACTCTGAGAAGGTTCGACTCGTTTTGGGACTTAAGGGGCTGACTTGGCGGTCGGTTGAGATTTCTCCTGTCCTGCCGAAACCCGACTACATGCCTCTTACTGGTGGCTATCGACGTGCACCGGCGCTACAGATCGGAGCCGATGTTTTTTGTGACTCGAAGCGGATCATCGAAGAGCTGGAACGCCGCTTCCCTGAGCCGTCGATCTACCCTGGCGCAGACGCCGCAGCCCAGCGTCTGCTCATTGCCGGCGCGGAGTACTGGACCGACTCTGTCTTGACTCGCAATGCGATCAATTACATTTCATGTCTGCATGCCGAGGCCCCGCGTTTTACTCCAGGATTCCTCGCTGACCGGGCGGCGTTGCTGCACAAACCAGAACCGGGCCTGGCTCACCGGCGGGGAGCAATCACGAAGAACCTGGCTCAACTGCGTCCGCAGCTCAAGTGGATCGAGGATCTGTTGCGCGATGGGCGACCCTACGTTTGTGGAGAGACTATGTCACTGGCCGACTGCGTTATCTATCACCCACTGTGGGTGATGGATCAACTCGCCTCCGAACGGGTCGCATTGATCTCGGCACAGATACGACAGTGGATGGATCGTATTGCTGCGCGTGGGCATGGACAGTTCACGCCGATGACTGCACACGAAGCTATCGCTATCGCGGCGAGTACCACACCAGAGCCACCACTCGCGAGCGAGACGCTAGACGGGGATCCTGCTCTGGGTGAGAGCGTTTCTATCACGCCGCTTGATTATGGACGAGATAACCCGAGTATCGGCACGCTGGTGTCGATTGACGCCCAACGTGTGGCTCTGCAGCATCAGAATGAACGCACGGGAGTGGTGACGGCTCACTTTCCACGGTTTGGCTATGCTGTGCGAACGGTGACAGTATAATACGCTGTCAGCGATCAGCTCTCGGCAGTCAGCGGTCAGCAAAAACCGCGAACTGGGCAAAAAGGGAAAAAGGCGAAAGGGCGAAAAGGAAAGATATATATGTTGACTAAATTGAAACACAGGACATTGGGACACTTTCTGATGCGACCTCACGAGATTGTCATTCTGAGCAGCGCGAAGAATCTCTCGGAGAGACCCTTCGTTGCGCTCAGGGTGACATTGCTGCTGTGCCAATTTTCTGTGGCCTGATTTAAAATATGTGAAACGTTTTGACAGACTGTTTGCCCGCCAGTTTGGCTATGCTTCACATTCCATGACATAGGGAGAATAAACCGTAACGCTGGTAGGCAAAACCTGCCCAACAGAAGGAGGATATTATGAAATTTGGTGTGACGATGTTTGCGACTGACTACGCGATGCGGCCAGACGATCTCGCCATCGCGTGCGAGGAGCGGGGCTTTGAATCAGTGTGGTATCCGGAACATACGCATATTCCCGCCAGTCGGCGGTCTCCGTGGCCGGGAGGTGCTGAATTACCGAAGGAGTATTGGCATACACATGATCTCTTCGTCACGATGATGGCCGCAGCCGCGGCGACGAAAAAGATTAAAATTGGCAGTGGGATTTGCCTGGTGATTGAACGTGATCCCATCGTCTTGGCCAAGGAAGTTGCGTCTGTCGACCAACTGTCAAACGGTCGTGTGATCTTTGGCATCGGTGGCGGGTGGAACGCCGAGGAGATGGAGAATCATGGTACGCCGTTCAATCGCCGCTGGAAGGTCTTGCGCGAGAAGATTGAGGCCATGAAGGAGATCTGGACTAAGGAAGAAGCGGAGTATCATGGCGAGTTTGTCAATTTCGATCCGATTTGGAGCTATCCGAAACCCTTGCAAAAACCGTATCCGCCGATTTTGCTAGGGACGTTTAATGGCGGGCTGAATCGGGTGGTAAATTATTGTGACGGCTGGATTCCGGTGGGTTTCTTTGCCAAAGATTTGCCAGAGTCGATCACGGAACTCGGCTCACGAGCCGAACAGGCTGGACGAAAAGCCAGCGATTTTCCGGTCTCGATTTTTGGCGCGTCGGACAAAGAGGCCGATCTCAGTAGTCTGCAGAAGTTAGGAGTTGAACGGGCTGTTTTTGTCGTTCCCTCTGAAAGCCGAGACAAACTCTTGCCGTTACTCGATAAGCATGCAGCATTGATTCCAAAGTTTGCCTGACGTGGATTGTGTACCCGGCGCGTCCCACGCCGGGTCTCGCCTCATTTGCGAACGTTTTCATTGCGCCCCAACTTGCGGCGACTGCATGGCTTGCAGGACTGGCTTTAATACACGCCAAACATTTTCCGCTACGATTCGATGGCCGGCAACATTGGGATGGATACCATCAGGCAAGTTGAGGGAACGAATCCCCCCGACTCCCTCCAACAGGAAGGGTATCAGGGCTGCCCGATTCTCTTTTGCCAGTTCAGGAAACAGTGTCCGAAAACGGGAAGTGTAGTCTCGGCCTAGATTGGCTGGCAGTTGCATGCCGGCCAGGACGATGTAGACGGAGGGATACTTGGTACGCACGCGGTCAATGATCGCCTGCAGATTGGCCCTGGCTTGCTCAAGCGATAAGCCCCGGAGTCCATCGTTGGCTCCTAGCTCCAGGACAAAGATGTCGACTGGACGTCGCAATACCCAGTCAACCCGGCGTAGTCCCCCTGCCGTTGTTTCGCCGCTCACTCCCGCATTGACGACAGAAAAATCCCAGCCATTCGCAGTGATTTTTTCTTGGATCAACGCCGGGAACGCTTGAGCACGATCAAGACCGTAGCCTGCGGTCAGGCTATCCCCAAAAAAGACAATCACTTTGCCTGGTCGCATGTTTCCCGTACTATGCTGAACAACTTCCGCATTGACTTTCGTGGCGAGGTTGCCAATGCTGAGTACACAGAAAAGAATAAAAAGGTCTCGGTAATAACGCATATGTCTGCCTCTCCTATTTTGGATGTGCAGTTTCTGAGCAAAGTTTACCATAGTCACCATGGACCACTCACGGTCCTGCGGGACGTTTCGTTCTCATTGCAAGAGGGGACAACCTGCGCGATTGTTGGTCCGTCCGGTAGCGGGAAGACGACGTTACTCAGCCTCTGTGCTGGCCTTGACCGACCAAGTTCAGGGTCCGTGACACTTGAAGGTGTTGTGCTGAACCTCCTCACCGAAGAAGAATTGGCGATATTACGAAACACGTCAATTGGGTTTATTTTTCAGACATTCCAACTCCTACCTACCCTCACAGCTCTCGAAAATGTCATGGTCCCGGCAGAACTCCGTGGGGACAAACACGCAAAAGTCCGCGCGGTAGAATTGCTGGCGCGCGTTGGCCTCGGCTCCAGGCTGTATCATTATCCTGTACAACTGTCCGGTGGAGAACAGCAACGCGTGGCGCTTGCCCGCGCATTTATTGGCCAACCACGGGTTCTGTTTGCCGATGAGCCAACCGGGAATCTCGACGCCGAAACCAGTGAGACCATTATTGATCTGCTGTTTTCCTTGAATCGCGAAGCTGGGACGACGCTCCTCCTTGTGACCCACGATATGGACCTCGCTCATCGCACCCAGCGGATCATCAGACTCAAGGGCGGAGCCGTCGTGTCTGACCAGCCTACGGCTCCGCCTTTGTTTCCTCCACGTTATGTATAAAGGCACCGTTAGTGATTTATGGCTAGGAAAGATGGCCTGGCGGGATAGTCGGGGCAGCCGCCAGCAACTCTTGCTTGCAACCTTTGCCATCACTATTGGAATTGCCGCGTTTGTTGCCATCACCTCATTTCGTACCAATGTCCGTGAGGCAGTACATCAACAGGCGAAATCACTGCTTGGTGCTGACCTTGTCCTGAGCGGACACTATCCCTTGCCTGACGAGTCCGGCGAGATCATCGCAACGTTCGGTGGTACCCAGGCCCATGAAGTGAGCTGCTCCTCGATGGTTCTGTTCCCGCACTCCGGCGGGACGCGGCTGGCACAGATACGTGCGCTTGCAGGTGAGTTCCCCTTTTATGGCAGGCTGGAAGCACAGCCGTACAAAGCCGTCCAGACGTTCCGTACCGGTCTCCACGCTTTAGTCGATGACAATCTTTTGTTGCAGTTCGAGGCCCAGGTAGGCGATCCGATAAAAATTGGGGATTTAACCTTCCAGATTGTTGGGCGACTGAAGAAAATTCCCGGAGAAGCTGCCTCAGCCGCGCTCCTCGGTCCGCGTGTGTACATTCCCCTTGCTACTCTTGAACAGACTGGTTTGTTGCAAAAGGGCAGTCGCGTCACCGAGAAAATCTACTTTCAGCTTGCACCTTATACAGACCCAAAAGTGCTGGTTGAGCCGCTTCAAGCGCAGCTCAATGAGCTGCGCCTCGAGGTCGATACGGTAGAAAAGCGGGCCGCCCGAGTTGGAAAGGTGATGGATAACCTCACCCGTTTTCTCAACCTCATCGGGTTTCTGGCCCTGCTTCTCGGTGGCATTGGCGTTGCCAGCGCTATGCACGTCCACGTCAAGAGCAAGCTACAGACTGTTGCGCTTTTGCATTGTCTCGGGACTGATGCCAAGCGGACGTTTGCTATTTATCTCTTACAAGCGCTCTGTATGGGCGTGTTGGGTGGTATCCTCGGTGGGCTCTTGGGAGTCGTCGTGCAAACAGTGCTCCCGAGCCTCTTCCATGATTTTCTCCCGGTGAAAATCGATATTGCAATTTCTTGGATAGCGCTGGTGGTCGGATTTGTCGTTGCCATTCTCACCACCCTTCTTTTTGCCACGGTCCCGCTACTTTCGTTACAACGTATCTCTCCTTTACTGGCCCTCCGCGCAGCGTATGAAACCAATGATCCACAGCTGCCGCGTCAGCAAAGATTGCGGGTCCTGATTCTTGGTATTATTACTCTGAGTATTGGGGTTTTCGCTTTTCTCCACACCGAACGCTGGTCTCAGGGGTTGTGGTTTTGTCTTGCCCTCGGTGTGACTTTTGGCCTGCTCGCCGCTGTGGCCAAGCTGGTGATTATTTCTGTGCGCGTCTATTTCCCGCGGTCCATGCCCTATGTCTGGCGACAAGGACTGGCCAATCTCTATCGCCCGAATAATCAGACGTTCTTGTTGATCCTCTCGCTTGGGGCGGGCACTTTTCTGCTCATGACCGTCTATCTCTCCCAGGATGCGCTATTACAGCAGGTCGCACGGACCAATGATGGGAACCAACCAAACTTGATTCTCTTCGACATCCAGGCGGACCAACGGGAAGCGGTGAGCGCTCTCGTCGAGTCCTTTACCCTCCCTGTCTTACAGGAGGTGCCTCTCGTAACCATGCGTCTCGCTGCAGTCAAAGGAACAAGTGTTGGTGAGCTACGCAATGATAACGACAAAAAGATCCCTGATTGGGCACTCCAGTGGGAGTATCGTGCGACCTACCGAGAACACCTTATCGAAACTGAAACCGTGGTGGCTGGAGTCTGGCAGGGGCACGCGGAGCCATCGTCATCACCAACTGTCATCTCGCTTGAAGAGGAAATCGCACAGACCTTGAAAGTCACAGTTGGAGATGAACTTATCTTTGATGTTCAGGGCGTCCCGCTGACGACTGTTGTCGGGAGTCTTCGCAAAGTCGATTGGCAACGGGTACAGCCGAACTTCTTTGTCGTCTTTCCGCTGGGAGTGTTGGAACAGGCACCACAGACCTATGTCCTGGTTTCTCGCACTGCGACGAACGAACAATCGGCCACACTCCAGCGGGCGGCGGTTCAGCAATTTCCCAACGTCTCGGCCATTGACCTGACGTTAATTTTACAGACGCTTGATACGATTCTGAGCCGGGTTGCCTTTGCGCTGCGCTTCATGGCGTTATTCACGCTGGCAACGGGGATTATTGTCCTGATGAGTGCAATTCTGACGAGCCGTGCCCAACGGCGCAAAGAAGGTGCGTTGTTGCGCATTCTGGGTGCATCGCGCCGTCAGATTCGCCAGATCTTGACCATCGAGTATCTTTTTATTGGCAGCTTCGCGGCAATTGTAGGGTTGTTGCTCGCTTTCGCTGCCAGTTGGGCATTAATGCGTTATATGTTTGAGGCAACGTTTATTCCTCAGGGTCGCCCGTTTCTTGTGGCATTTGTCGTGGTCACCAGCGTAACCGTCCTCACTGGCCTCTTTGGCAGTCGTCGCCTCACCACGCGTTCACCACTCGAAGTGCTACGGAGCGAAGGGTAGCTTCGTCACTTGGAGTGTGGGGATTCCGTACCGCTACCGTCGTCGCCGCCGGTCACGATACACCCCGATGACAACACCAAGGATTTGGACCGCAAGGGATTGTGGAGTGAGAGGAATTGGCTCGTAGGCATCATTGGCAGCTGCCAGCACGAGACGCTTGCCTTGCTTTTGCAAACGTTTAACCGTTACCTCTTCTCCTAAGAGCGCAACGACGATCTCCCCTGGGTCGGCGGCCTCTTGTTGTCGGACAATCACATAATCTCCGTCGAGGATTCCTTCTCCGATCATACTGTCGCCTTGCACGCGCAAGGCAAAATGGGTGCCGTTGCCGACGAGGCTTGGCCCGATGCTGAGCTCTCCTTCCTGATTTTCGACGGCGAGAAGTGGCCGCCCAGCAGCCACACGTCCGAGGATCGGAATCGAACCTTCAAGCGGAACCACGCGCTGCATGAGCTCAATAGCGCGACGGCGACCAGGGAAGCGGCGGATATATCCTTTACGTTCCAAAGCAGCGAGATGTCCTTTAACGCCTTGGAGCGAGGCAATGCCCATCGCACTCGCCATTTCTTGTAACGTGGGAATGTAGCCTCGGTCTGCCAGCGAGGTCTCGATGATCCGTAACAGCCGCTCCTGACGTGGGGTTAAATGTGTAATTGACACAATTTTCCATATAGTGCATATAAATACACTAGTCAAGCAACAGGTCAACACGCGTGTCGGTTCAGTCACTCTTGAGACCTCGAAAGGAGGAACGTTTATGGCGAACTCAGTTACTGGTGGCTGTGTGTGTGGAGCGGTACGGTATGAATGTACAGCCGAGCCGCTGATGACTGGCAATTGTCACTGTCGAGATTGTCAACGGGCAAGCGGTGGGGCGTATGTTCCGATACTGATGGTCCCGCGTAACGCCGTCAAAATCACCGGCGAAGTGAAGTACTATGATGTCAAAGGGGCGAGCGGAAAGATTGCAAGTCGTGGGTTTTGTCCCACCTGCGGCGCACGATTGTTCGGGAAACCAGAGGTAGCGCCGGACATTTTGGGAATCTTCGCTGGCAGTTTGGACGATCCCAGTTGGTATCGTCCAGGCATGGATATTTGGACGTCGAGTGCACAGCCGTGGGACCATATGAACCCTGAACTACCGAAGTTCCCAGAGATGCCACCGATGTCATAATTTTAGTCCGTCCCTCGCGCCACGATGCACGACACTGTGTGAAATGCGTCGTGGCAGTCCCGGCAACGACAGGTAGGAAGACTCCAGTCTCGAGTCTCGGAACTATAAGAGCGCCGTCCGTTTTTGGAGTGCGGCGGCTATGACGCCGCTTTGGTCGCGCACGGAACGCGTCTTGTGTTGCTCTCAATGCTCGTTAGCTATAGAGCACTGCTGAACATGTCAGCAGTGGTACCCGATAGCAAATTCGCCAGTGAGAGATTGATCAGCACTTAGAGCAACGACTTCATTTCGCCAATCAGTTTGGTCACGCTATCCTTGGCATCACCAAACAGCATCATACATTTCTCATCGTAGTAGAGGTCATTATCGACCCCAGCGAATCCTGGTCGCATACTCCGTTTCAAGACGATGATCGATTTGGCCCGCGAAACCTCCAGAATCGGCATACCGTATAACGGACTGCTCTTATTGTTCTTCGCTGCCGGATTGGTGACATCGTTGGCACCTACCACCATGACAATGTCAGTTTCCGGAAATGAAGGGTTGATCTCTTCCATCTCACAGAGTTGCTCGTAGGGAACATCGGCCTCGGCGAGCAGCACATTCATGTGTCCGGGCATGCGCCCTGCCACGGGATGAATAGCATATTTGACATCTACGTCTCGCTCGCGGAGGATGTTTCCCAACTCGGCTACGGCATGTTGCGCGTGCGCCACGGCCATCCCATAACCGGGTACAAAGACAACGCTACGGGCTGTTTCAAACAGGACTGCGGTCTCCTCAAACGAAATACTCCGTACCGTCCCTTTTGCCTCGGCCGCAGCCGTCGCATCGGCTTCTGAGACTTGGCCAAAAGCGCCAAAGAGCACATTGAAGGCCGAACGGTTCATGGCGCGGCACATCAGGAGTGCCAATAAGAAACCCGAGGTCCCGTCGAGGGAACCGGTGACGATTTGAATCTTGTTCATTAACACAAACCCCATCGCGGCATCCGCGAGTCCGCCATAGGAGTTGAGCAAGGCAATCACTGTGGGCATGTCAGCCGCACCAATCGGGATGACGAGGAGCAGACCAAAAAGAAACGAGAGCGCAACCATGACATAAAAGAACGGAGTCGCAGCCTGAGTAACGACTAAGTACAGGCCGGAACCGACGATCACCGCCAATAGGCTAAAGCTCAACACATTCTGACCAGGATAGATGATCGGCCGCCCCGGCAACATCTCGTGCAGTTTGGCGGCGGCGATCAAACTACCGGTGAAGGTTAACGCACCGACCACGACTTCAAAATCAAGGGCAACCAGCGTGACGCGACTCAGTTCTCCTTGGTAGCGAAAATACTCGGAGATCCCGACCAGACACGCCGCCAGCGCGCCGAGCGAGTGCGACAGGGCCGTGCGTTGTGGCACAGCCGTCATAGGAATGCGGAGGCCGAGTGCCGCACCGAACACGGACCCAAGGGCAAAGCCCAGCGCAATCCACCGGTACGTCACAATATGATGATGGAACAGCGTCCCAGCAACGGCAAGAAACATGCCTAGAGCAGCCAACCCCATGCCGCGCCGCGCCCATTTCGGCGAGCTGAGCCCCTTTAGACCCAGAATAAACATGACGGCTGAAACAATATAGGTGTAGCGCAACATCTCCTCAGCCACGTGCTCCCGAACGTACTCGCCCATCGCCATGTCGGCTGGTTTGGTCCAGTACAAAACAGCGGCAACAACAGCAATCCCAGCCAGGACACCCCCCAGTGCTTGCAGCTCCACTGCTCGTCGCCTCGCCTGGGCACGTTCTTCGGCGGTCTTAAACATACGTAGCATGCGATCGGTGATTAGAAACCCGCCAACCGCGTTGGTCGAGGAACAGAGCACTGCGACAAACCCGAGGAGCGTGCAGATCCACCCGTTGGGAATAGTGCTGTAGTCACTGCCGGCCACGACAACCGAGCCGACGAGTGAAATGGCCGCGATGGCGTTGGTAGCCGACATCAGCGGGGTGTGGAGCAGTGGAGGAATGCGCGTAATAATATGATAGCCGAGAAACCCGGCGAGGACGAAAATATACAGGCCAACTTCGAGTTCTGTTGTCACGCTGACCTCCGTGCCGCCGCCGCTGCGGCGACCGCCTCATTCACGATCGTCCCACTGTGGGTGACGCACGCCCCCTTGATGACTTCATCATCGAAGCGTAGTGCGAGGGCCCCATCCTTCACCAGTTCACGGAGTAATTCTGTAACGTTACGGGCATAGAGTTGGCTGGCATGCACGGGCATCGTTGCCGGTAAGTTTATCGGTCCGTGGATCGTCACGCCATGTTTGACCACAATACGATCAGCCTCGGTCAGTTCACAGTTCCCTCCTGTTTCAGCAGCGAGATCGACGATCACAGACCCTGGGCGCATCCCCGCAACTGTCTCTTTGGTGATCAAGCGCGGAGCTGGTCTTCCGGGCACCAGTGCCGTGGTGATGATCACGTCAAAGTCCTTACTCCTTTCGTTGAGAAGTTCTTGCTGACGACGGCTGGCGTCAGCCGTAAGTGCTTTGGCATACCCCCCTTTATCTTCCGCTTCAGCTAGCCCCAGGTCGAACTCAAGAAACTTGGCGCCAAGGCTTTCTACTTGTTCTTTCACTACCGGACGCACGTCGTAGCCCCAGACCTGCGCGCCCAGTCGTCGTGCAGTGGCAAGGGCTTGTAAACCGGCGACCCCGGCACCGATCACCAATACACGGGCCGCGAAGACCGTCCCTGCCGCTGTCATCATCATAGGAAAGAACTTCGCCAGTGACTCCGCAGCGATCAGCACGGCTTTGTATCCGGCAATGTTGGCCTGTGAGGACAAGGCATCCATTTTTTGCGCACGGCTGATGCGTGGGATGCCCTCCATGCCGAAACTGGTAATCCGTCGCTCTGCGAGACGCTGGACCAAATCGGTCGCAGTGAGCGCTTGCAGGAGGGCAATCAAGACGGTGCCTTCGCGAAGCTGGTCCACCTCGTCAAAGGTTGGTTTCTGCACTTTGGTGACGATATCGGCGTCACGATAGAGCGTTGCTGCGTCAGAGATGATCCGGGCGCCCGCCTTGGCAAAGGCATCATCAAGATGAAAGGCGCCATCGCCGGCACCGGTTTCAACCAACACGTCGAGTTTGCTTTTGACCAGGCCAGCGACCGCTTCCGGCGTTAGTGCAACACGGCGCTCGCCGGGAGTACCCTCTTTAGGAACTGCGATCTTCATACGACCTCCAATGATCACTCGAAAGGTGAGTTCACGGTGCCGTCGCCTCCTATACTGCCATCGCAGTCATCTGTCAATTTTTTGTGAGGGGGAGAGCGAGAGATCAACACGGTCAATATGGCGGCGAGATAACGCTCGCTTCATTTCATCTCATATGGATAGAGGGAACGCTCCCTGTAGCCTCTCGATATCAGTTTCACGATTTTGTTTGTGGTCACGTTGGGTGTTTGTGGGCTGGGAGCAGTCCAGAGTTCTTCTGGGACCACCGTTGCCCAATGCGCTGCGGAGTATGCCAGGGAGGCAACTGCCCTACCATAGGTGGGGGAACCGCGTGGTTCATCAGGCCGGTTTCCGGACCTCCGTTTGTTGGATGATGCGCTTGGCTGTCGCTTGTAATATTCGTTTGGCCAGGGCCTCGTCATTCACTGCGCGTGCAAGCATCAACGCTCCACTCATGCTGGTAAACGCGGCAATCGCGTCGTCGTAGCGCCGGGAGGAATCCTCTCCCGGCATCAGCTCGGCCAAAAGTGCCAACCCCTCTTCTAATTCCTGAGTGAAAGCCTCACGAACGCTTTGGGGCTGGCGGGCGATCTCACTGCCGAGGGCTGCCACCACACAGCCCTGACCGACAGCGACCCGGTGTTCGGGTGAGAGGTATGCCGCCACGATAGCCGGAAAGGCCTTCTCTTCTCCTTTGCGCTCCGTCAATCGCCGCCACAGACGCTTTGAGCCCTGAAGGGCAAGACGAATCGCCTCGGCTATAATGGCCTCTTTTGACCCGAATTGGCTGTACACTACGCCATGCGTCAAACTCGCCTCTTTGCTGATGGCATCAACCCCCGTCGCACTCACTCCCTGTTCTCGAAATAATCGAGCGGCCGCGGTCAGAATTTTTTGACGATTTGCCGCCGCTTGTTCTTTTGACACCCGCATTAGACTCTCCTGATTGGTGTGACCGTACTTGATTCATTTGATGACGATCGTTATGAATTTAACATTACGAGCGTCATCAATATATAGCGTTGGCTGGGGAGGCACAAGTCAGCGCCTGGAGATTAGCCAAGGCCAGGGGGCAAGGCAGGCGGACAGAATAGGCGTGAAATAAAACCGTCACCGCACGGGCAAAAACCACCACTTTTTTACAAACAGGAGAAGATCGATGAGCGAACAGCAAACGGCAAACACGTGGCGTCCGACTGCCTGCATTCTCTGTTATGTCAATTGCGGCATCGAAGTGATGACTGAAGGGAACAGTATCGTACGCGTGCGCGGCGACAAAGCCCACCCAAGTACGCACGGCTATCTCTGTCAAAAGGCGCAGCGACTGAATTTTTATCAGAATCACGCCGACCGGTTGACGACACCACTGCGGCGGCGCGCCGACGGCAGCTTCGCGGCAATCGACTGGGACACGGCCTTCGCGGAGATTGCCCAACGGCTGACCGAAATCCGCAGTCAATATGGCGGCAAGGCCTTCGCCTTTTACGGTGGTGGTGGCCAGGGCAATCACCTGGGTGGTGCCTACGGCGTGTCGCTCCTGCGGGCGCTAGGATCAGGGAATTACTATAATGCCCTTTCACAGGAGAAGACTGGAGACTTCTGGGTCAATGGCTTGCTCTTTGGTTCCCAAACGACGCACACCACGGAAGATGTTGAACACTGTGATCTACTGGTGGTGATCGGCTGTAATCCGTGGCTCGCGCATGGCTTTCGTAACGCTCGCAACCTTGTCAACGAAATTAAAAAGGATACGCGCCGTCAGCTATTGGTCATCGACCCGCGCCGCACAGAAGTAGCCGAGGTGGCGAATCTGCATCTCCAGATCCGTCCCGGCACGGATGCGTTCTTGCTGAGTGCAATTCTCGCCCTGATCCTGCGTCGGGGTGGTGAAAACGCTGAGTTTCTTCGCGCTCATACGCTCGGATTTGCAGAGGTCCATGAAGTGTTGCTCCAGGTCCCGATAGACGATTGGGTGCGGCATGCTGGTGTCGAACGCGCTGAGGTTGAGCGCGCCGTTGATATGATCCTTGCCGCGGGGGCGATGACGGTCCGCGTTGAACTCGGTATTCAGCAGGGACGGCACTCGACCCTCAACTCCTACCTGGAGAAGCTTCTCTTCTTGTTGACCGGAAACTTTGGTCGCAAAGGAACAAACAATCTGCATACATGGCTTCAGCCTCTCTGGGGGAATTCGCGTGGTGAGCGCTCGGCCGTGACTGGACAAGAGCAGATCGCGGGTCTCTACCCGCCGAATCGCTTCCCCGCTGAGGTCCTGAACGATCACCCAGATCGCATCCGTGCGGTGTGGGTGGATAGCTCGAATCCGCTCAATACCGCAGCCAACACGAAGATGATGGAAGAAACCTTCCGCGCCCTTGATCTCGTGGTTGTCGTAGATGTCGCGCTGACCGAAACTGCGGCGTTGGCGCACTATGTGCTCCCTGCTGCGTCCCAGTACGAAAAGTGGGAATATACGCTCTTCAACTTTGAGTTCCCTACGAATTATTTCCATCTCCGTGCTCCTCTCTTCGATCCACTGCCGGGCACGTTGCCTGAGCCTGAGATCTATACGAGGTTGCTCCGAGCTATGGGTGAACTTCCTGGTGAAGCTGAGCTGACGGAGCTTCGGTCTATGGCGGCAACGGATCGGGAGGCATTCATGAAACGTTTCAGTGCCCTCCTCGGCAGTCGCCCGGAACTGACCGCTATTGCTCCCGTCGTACTGTACGAGACACTTGGTCGTGCCCTCACTGACGGCTCTGGTGCAGCAGCGCTCCTCTGGCTCGCATCCCATCGCTTCGCCGCAGAACAGGCTGAGGCAGTGCGAGCCACGGGAATTGAAGGAGCAGGTTTTGCCCTCGGTGAAGCCCTGTTTGAGAAGATCCGGACAAGCCGCTCAGGTGCCGCCTTCAGTACTCATACGTATGACCAAGTGTGGAGTTTGGTAAAACACCAGGACCGGAAGATCCACCTCGCGGTCCCACAGTTGCTTGGTTGGCTTCGTTCTCTCGACCCGGTGCGAGATCAGGACGACCCTACGTATCCGTTTACGTTGGTTGCTGGCCAGCGGCGGTCGTATAACGCGAATCAAATCTTTCGCACCCCAGCCTGGCGTAAAGATGACCCGGACGGTGCGCTCCGTATCCATCCCGACGATATCACTGCCGTCGGCGCGGCGCGGGGCGGTTGGATGGCAGTGGAAACACGCGCCGGACGCATTGTGGCTCGCATTGAGGCCGACGCGTCGCTACGGCGCGGTGTTGTCGCACTCCCGCACGGGTATGGGCAGGCCTATCCAGCTGGAATAGAAGGCCAAGTAGTGGCGGGGCCCCGCCTCAACATCCTCACCACGAGCGACGATTGCGATCCGATTGCTGCAACCCCGTATCACAAGAACGTTCGCGTACGGTTGACGCCATTAGATCCAGAGAGCACTGCAGTGGCTGAGGCAAATTCCGTCGCCGTACGCACAATGAGTAATCTAGAGAAGACACTGCTTTAACCAGATGAAGCTTTTGGTGTGTGAAGCGCAAGCGAAGGAAGTCGCAGCGGTCATAGGTGTTGGAGGTGGTCTTGATGCGGCTCTGGCCCGTCGCTTCGAGACGGAGTACAAAGTTGCGCTGGGCGCGCGAAGCGCTGCTATCGAACTGGTTGCTCATAGAATCTGGATACCTGTTTTCACAGGTATGTTGGTGCACGAGACCGGAGCGTCAGCTCGTACCTTCTTGTGGTAGAATGGTTAATGGTCTTGAACGAAGGTGTTGTGGGAGTCGCACCCGGAACGTAGAACCGCATCCCAATTTACTCTCGACCGTTACAGAACCGCCGATCAGATCAAGCAAGCGCTTGACAATATGCAACCCGAGCCCTGATCCCTCGTATTGCCGCGAACTAGAACTGTCAAGCTGATAGAACGGTTCAAAAATCCTCTGCAGTGCCTCTTCCGGAATGCCAATTCCGGTGTCCGCAACGCTGATCTCGATCATCCCACCGCACGCCTGGGCAGTAATGGCGATCTTCCCTTGCCTGGTAAATTTGACCGCGTTGCCGATGAGGTTTCCCAGCACGATTTTCAGTTTACCGGGATCGGTCCACACTGACGGCAGGCACGGATCGCTCCACCATGTCCACGTGACCCCTGATTGTTGTTGCAATTCCCGGAATTCGTCCTGCAATTCTCGCAAGAGCGACGCGACCACAATCTCATTCCTCTGCACCCGGGCGCGCCCCGCGTCCATGGCTGCCAGATCCAAAACCGCAGTAATCAGGTCATACAACTTGCCCGCTTTGAGAGCGAGACGGTGCAGAACTTCTTGCTGCCGCGGTTCGATTTGCCCAAAGGCCCCCGCACACAGCAGGTCAGTATACCCCATGATCACCTGTAAAGGGCTCCGTAATTCGTGAGACATTGTCGACAAAAATTCAGCCTTTACGCGAGCCGCAGACTCAGCCGCTTCCTTCGCTTGGCGCAACGCTTCCTCAGCTTGTTTTCGCGCGGTGATGTCCTGGACAGTGCCCTCGTAGTATACAGGGTGGCCGTCTTTATCGCGCACTAAATGCGCAGTTTCAGTAATCCAGATGCGTTCCCGCGTTTTATGGCGATAGATTTCGGACTCAAAGTCGGACACTCGCCCATGCTCCTCCAAGAGGCGGGCAAACTCTTCGCGCCGGTGGGGATCCACATACCATTCGGTCGCGATATTATTGACCGCCGGGAGCATGTCCTCTTCACTCGTATACCCGTTCAACTGTACAAGCGCGGGGTTCGCGCGGAGTTGGCGACCATCAAGGCTGGATCGATAGATGCCGATGTTAGCGTGCTCGAAAATCGCCCGATACTCTTCCTCGGCCGCACGCAGTTTCTCCTCGGCAAGCTTTTGTTCGGTTATATCCTGCGCCGACCCCAGCACGCGATACGGAACACCATCAGCAGTGCGAGCAAACACTGTCGCTCGATCATGGACCCAGCGCCATTCTCCGTTTCTGTGCCGTAGGCGATACTCAAGCGGAAAAATCTCGCCGTCCTTGGCTGTGACGTAGTGCTGCAACCGTGTTCGCACCCGCTCACGATCTTCGGGGTGAAGAAAGTCTGTCACATTCCCACTCTTCGCTTGTATCACCCCTGCGGGTGTGTACCCCAAGGCTTCAGTCACATAATCGTTAACATAGACTATGCGGTCCCTGCAGAAGTCATAGAGGTAGAGGATAATAGGAGTGGTATTGGTGATTTGTTCGACAAACCGTTGTCGCTCCTGGAGTGCAGTTGTGCGCTCGGCGACTTTGCGCTCGAGATCCTCGGCCTGCTGTCTCACCTGTGTATAGAGCCGTGCTTGCTGTAAGGCGATCGCTAAAGAGTTTGCGACTTCTTGGGCGATTTCTTTGTGCTCCGTGGAAAATGCCCCAGATTGTTCCTTCGCCAGACTCAGTGCGCCAATTGTTTCTCCACGCGCAGTTAGCGGAATATGGAGATGCGCGTGAATGCCTTCTGCTTGTAACCCCACTCCCACTGAGGGCGGAGCAGTAAGGGCAAAGAGATCTTCCACTTCGACAATTTGTCCTTTGCGAAAGGCATCAACGTCAACAATAGTCAGCGCGGAAAACGGTAACTGCGTCCCCGTCGGAAAACAGGTCTTCCCGGTTACATCTACCGCCAATAGAAAAGATTCTCGCCCCGAAAAATCCATCAGGGACACGCTCGCCCGCCGACAAGGAATCAGTTGCCGCAGGCGCGGGAGAGCCGCTTGCGCGATCGCCTCCGGCGACTCTGCCATTTGAATGGCGCGATCAACCTCACGTAAGATGGCAAGACGTTCCGCATAGCGCCGCCGTTCTTCTTCCGCTTTGATACGGGCAGTGATGTCAGACATGGCGCCGACTATGCGCACCGGGGCGCCCGCGCCATCGTATACAATCAGCGCATGATCCGCTAAGAACACTGCGGTGCCATCGTCAAGTTGAAACCGATACTCGCTCGTCCACACGCGGTTTCGTTGTTCCAGTGCAACTTGTAAACTTGCATGGATCCGTGCGCGATCGTCTGGAGAGAGATGGGTTTCCCACCAACCTTCTCTCCTGCTGAGCGCGGCGGGCGGCCGTAACAAACGCACGTATCCTTCACTGCGCCAGATCGTCCCGGTTTTGAGGTTCCAATCGTAGATCGCGTCGCTCGTCGCTTCAGTGACAAGACGAAACCGTTCTTCATTCTGCTGGGCGGCTTGCATCGTCTCAGCCAACGCTTTCCGCTCACGTTCACCTTGCAGGCGCATCAGCTCCATACGACTGACGATGCGCAACCGCACCGTATGAACGAGCAGGGCAAGCACGGTAGCGATGAACAAAGCAAACCCAAAGTCAGTCCATCCCGAAGACGGGAAAAGCCATACAACCATTCCCCAGCCTAGCCATGTCAGTGCTACGATCAGCAACAGCCCGTGCACCGATAACAGCCACAGTCCTGCACCGATGACAAAGAGCATGAGATTGATAGTTTGTTGGGGATTGGGCACGAGAAAAAGTGGGAAAACGACATTGGCCAATGTCAGACAGCTCACCCCAAACGCAAACGGGTGCGCCAGAAAGAGAGGGATTGTTCCTCGGTGCAAACAAAAGACGCCGAGAAGAAACACGGCCGTCGTCGCGCATGCGACGGAGGAAAGAAGCAGGGCAATGGCTCTCGGCAATACAAGAGGGTAAGCCACCGCAAAGACAAAAAAGAGTAGTGCAAGACCGGCGGCAACAGGACGAAGGCTATCGTATACGATAGCGTCAATCGCCGCAGCTAATGCCGACTCCGCGGCGGTCGGCGTGGCAAGCACCGGGGATTGCACGTACGAAACTTGCAGATTGTCCATTGAGCTATCGTCTCCCCTTTTCTTGCTCTGGACGTGTCTCATTCATCGCTAGTGACTAGCAAAGAAAGAATCAACCATATAGCCGCTCTCGCGCCTAATCGTCAACGTTTCGCGCTCGATATCCACCCACATCCGTGTGTAGATACATGATCAACAAATATAGACAGGAAAGCAACTCAAATGACTTTACCCCTTCAAAGAGAATCTGACAGGCAAAGCGCTTGTCGCCCACGTTGCTAACCCGGTGTCCAAAGAGATCATGAAATCAATTTCCAACCCTGCGCCAGCTGAGACTCTTGCCGCCTTGAAACGGAGGCAACATAAAGAAGGGTAGAAAGGAAGGAAACAGGCTCCTGGCGGTGCCGGATCTTCCTCACCTATTTCGTCAAGTAGTAAGGGGCGTTTCGCGCACCAACATAACCAGTTCACGAATGCACCCCACAATTTTTTCCCCTAGCGAATTTTGTCAGAGAAGTTCGGCAATACCTTTTGCGTCAGCAGCTCAAAGCTGCGCATCATCGCCTTGTGGGGTACCAGTTCGTTATACACATAGAGCCAGAAATACTCGGCTGGCAGTGTTTTCAGAATCCGTTCGATCTGGCGGGTTACCGTGTCCGGGCTGCCACAGAGCGTCAACCCACGCTCGCACATCGACTCAAAAGTGTTGGGAATCGTTTTGTAATCTTCGCCAGGTTTGATCAGTGCAGAGTTGAATCCGAAAGGCTCGAAAAACTTTGTCCAGATAAAACAGCCGCTCTCGCGGCCAATCGCCAACGCTTCTTCGTCGGTGTCGGCCACCACCACCTCACGTGCCAGACCAATGCCTGTGCCCAGCGGGAGAGTTTTGCCTACCTCAGCCGCCCCTGCCTGACACGCCCGGAATTGTCCCAGACAGATCTCTGGGTCGCACACGATAGTGATAGGCACGACGTTGTTCCGCGCTGCCCATTTCACTGAGGACTCGGAGAAACTGAAGGGCTGAAAGAGCGGCGGATGTGGCTTTTGATACGGTTCCGGAACGATACCAATTTCTGTCAGTACGCCACGATCATCCACGCCCTGTCCATACTGCCGCGTCACTTCATGGGCAGCCCAGTACGTATTCGGCGGCGGAATCTGCCAATGTTTGCCGTGATGAGAGAATGTGGGTTTGGTCCATGCCTTCATAATGATCTCAAAGTGCTCTTCATAGAGTTCCCTCTTGAGCGCTTCATAGCGATCCGGGTCTGTCCCGCTGTCACCCAACGTGTCGTAATGCTGGCCTAGGGTGTTGACCCAGCGGGGTTGATAGCCGCGCGCAAAGCCAGCGAATGCCCGACCCTTTGTCACCTGATCGAGGATCGCGACATCTTCTGCGACGCGAATGGGGTTTTGCGACGGCAGCACGAGCCCAAGTTGGCCGACGCGGATATGCTTGGTTTGCATACCAAGAAACATGTCGAGCAAAATAGGGTTCGTCGAAACCTCTTCGCCTTCGATGTGGAAATGATGTTCGGTAAAAGCGATTCCGTAGTAGCCGTGGGCGTCGAGGTACTGGGCCTGTTCGGCCAGATTCCACAACATCCGTTGATACAAGTCTGTACGCCGGCCAGCCATGCCTTGCGAGATTTCTTGCTTATTACCAATACTGGGCAGATAAAATACGCCAAATTCCATATGCATCTCCTTTAAGAAGGCAATTGTCGGGCGTGTTTCACACGCTCGTTATTTTGCTGTAATCCCCTCGTCGCCATTGTTTTCCCCTGAGCGCCATTCCCATGTTTTCTTGATCATATCAGCCTTTTCCCGATGCTCCAGCCGACATGTCACCTTTGTTACCCTTTAGGCAAGCCTAGTACGCGTTCGCCGACGATGTTGCGCTGAATTTCTGAGGTGCCGCCAGCAATAGTGAAGAGTTGGGTGCTGAGTGCACAGGATGCGGACCAGAGGGCTCTCTCTTAAACTGTCCTTAGGACATATATTCCATACGACTTGTTGTCAAGAAAGCAAATTCTCGCTACAAGCAAGATCGGCAGTGGTTAGACGTGGGCAAACAATTACCAAAAAGAGTGACTGAGTGGTGCATCTTATTAATTCTTGGATATATACGGATTTCTGTCCTTGCGAGCGGAGCGAAGCAATCTTCGCCTTTTGGGTCCGAGATTACCTCGTCGCCTCTGGCTCCTCGCAATGACACATCGCGTTGAGTTCAAGAACTTTTGTGAAAGACCACTGAGCTTCTCGGGGAAGATTGATATGACTGAGCAACGGGTATTTGCGGCACGCGATGACCGTTTCCATTTTGCAGAGATGGACAGTGATTGGTGGGCGACTGAGACCGCATGGTTTTCATTCTCTCACCCCGAACGCCGTTTAGGCGGATGGTTGTATACGATGGCGCGCCCCAATATCGGGACGGTCGCGGGTGGAGCGTGGATCTGGGACGACTCAGCGTATTTGCCGTGGGAGGCTCTCTATTCAGCCAACTATTCCGCGCTCCAACTCCCGCGCGATCAAGATCTCAATGACATCACCTTACCGACCGGCGTCTCGATACGGGTGATCGAACCCTGTATGTCCTATGCCCTCGGTTACAATGACGGCGACCGCCTCAACGCATCATTGCGTTTTGACGGTGTGATGCCACCGGAACCCCTTACCAGCACCGGCTCAACCTTCGGCCATGCGCATCATTTCGATCAGATCGGACGCGTGCATGGAGAGCTGGTGTTACACGGTGAATCCATTCCTATTGACTGTTTAGCGGTACGCGATCGCACCTGGGGACGTCGCCCTGAAGATCGCCCCCGTCAGGCGGCCTATGTCACTGGAGTCGCGAGCGCGACACATGGGTTTCTCGCGGTTACCAACGTTGAGTCGGACCGCAATCCTGTGGCCTATGGTTTCCTCCGACGTGACGGACGTACCGTTCGGTTAACTCAAGGTGAGCGACGAATAGAGCGTGATGCGACGAATGGATGGATCACGCGCATCGAGCTGCACGCGAGTGATGCCGAAGGACGTGAGATGGTGGCTGTCGGCGAACCTCTCAGCCGTATCATCATCAATCGTCACACCTTTATTGATATCAACAGCTTGATCCGATGGGATATTAACGGCGAGATTGGATGGGGCGAGGACCAAGATATGTGGCCGGTGCATCGTTGGTCCCGTCTACGTCGCTCCTCACGGAGTTGATACGCCATTTTAGGGGGTGAGTAATCGACGAATGGAGAGAGGAAGCTTGGTAACAAAGCCGCTGCTGTTGTTTTTGTGTACAGGTAACTACTATCGTAGTCGCTTTGTGGAAGTGCTGTTCAATCACCTTGCCGCCCAGGCTGCCCTGGCCTGGCAGGCTGAGTCGCGAGGAATCGCCTTGGAACTTGGCGTGAACAATCGTGGCCCAATCTCGGGTGCGACGTTGGAAGCGCTGCAGGCTCGCGGGATCGTGCCCGTAAACCCGGTACGGTTTCCGCAACAGGTGCAAGAGGAAGATTTTATCCGCGCTCGGCGTATTATTGCCCTCGATGAAGCCGAACATCGCCCGCTGTTGGCCCACCGTTTCTCTCAATGGCTAAAACATGTCGAGTTTTGGCAGATTTCAGACGTTCCGCGAACCCCGGCGGCTGAAGGTATCGCACGAATGGCCACTCAGGTACAAGAACTCATCCAAACGCTAACGAACACAAGGATATAATGCTCCAGAACCAGTAGCTGAGTTCCTGCTGGGAGGAGATGAAAGGGGAGACCTGCTGCTGAAATACCTTCCTATTTCTCTACACCGTGCGGGGTATCGCTGTGTGTATGCGGTGGCACGCAGCTACTGGTTTGTCGTGCGCCCACGGGTAACGGGCGCGGTCTGTCTGCTTGTCCATGAAGACACGGTCTTGTTGATTCGCAACACGTATGGCCGGGCGGGGTGGACGTTCCCGGGAGGAATGCTACGGCGACACGAACCGCCGGATCTCGGGGTTCAACGTGAAGTACAGGAGGAAGTCGGAATCACAGTGGACACTGTACAGCACCTCGGTCAGTTCACCGGGCGACAAGCCTACCGGCGCGACACTGTTCATGTCTTTGCGGCCTGGGTGTCAAGTCCGCATGTACAGATAGATCCCGGTGAAATCTTAGAGGCACGCTGGTATTCGTTGACTAACTTGCCACCTCTGTCGACCTATGCGCAACGCGCGCTGGCGCTGTGGCAGAATGCGCCGCTCCCTCGTTCGGAGACCATTCACGAACTGTAGTGACCGCTGGACTCCCTACGGCTGCGCGTACAACTGCGTGTTGTCGATATAAATGAGATACTCCTGAATCCGCTCGTTGCGCAGTTTCAAAATATTGGCGAATGGGACCTGCAGTTGGGTCCCGCTGTGGCGGGTGTAGGTCACAACACCTTGGCAGAGAATAGCGTCAGGAACCATCCAGGTTGCGATGAGGTCATGACGAATCGCAGCGATACTGGTGAAAAAAGTAGCAACACCATCACGGATCGTCTGCTTCCCGCGTAACGCCTCGGCGTTGCCAAACACGAAGATCGCGTCATCTGTCAGAAAACTCGCAAAGGCGTTGGCATCAAAGGCGTCAAGCGCCTGAAAGAGGGTCTGCACCCACGCAGGTGTTTTCATAATTGTCGCCTCCACACTCCCTGGTAATTTGAAAATATCTCCACGTTAGTTCGCGAGACTCATCCTTCTTCGTACAGCCACAGTGAAGCGATCCTTGTCTTCAAGCGCAAAGATTACATCGTCAC
Organism: Binatia bacterium; assembly: GCA_050187625.1. Taxonomy (GTDB): domain Bacteria; phylum Desulfobacterota; class Binatia; order Bin18; family Bin18; genus JBFWXH01. The sequence continues at coordinate 42,592 of JBFWXH010000009.1, read as the reverse complement.
GAAGCCTGTCCTGAGCGGAGCGGAGTCGAAGGGGTCCTCGCAATGGCAGCCTCCGACCACAGCTCCCGTTTTCGGGAAGATCTCACCTTCCAGAGTCACATGGACCCTATGAGCCGCCCAGCTGCTCCTGTAAGCGAGCAACCGCGTCAACATACCCTTCAATCATCTCGCGCACCACATCGCGGGTGGCGCGGCTGGTGTTCTGTGTCCCAATCCCTTGGCCCACCGGGTAGGTATAGAGCTGATACGCACCCGACTCCGGGGTAACGCCTGGCGCCTTCATGGCATGATCGATGCGCCGCAGGTATTCATACACCAACACACTCTGCAGTGGGGTTTTGAGCGGCTCCGGCGTGTCCGGACGCTCCCAGGCGTCAGTCCAGGCCGAGCGCAGGAACCGTGTATATTTCCCCGTCATGGCTTTGGTGCGTACGGTATCGTCGGTATCCGCGGCCAGGAGTTTTTCCCGTGCCATGCGGTCTAGTTCGGACTCCACGGTAGTCAGCCAGACCGACCCACACCACACTCCCTGTGCACCCAGTGCCAGGGCTGCCGCCATCTGGCGACCACTCCCAATGCCGCCTGCCCCGAGTACAGGAACCGGCGCCACTGCATCAACGATTTCAGGGATCAGGACCATGCCACCGATATCGCCGGTGTGACCGCCAGCTTCATACGACTGGGCAATGATCACATCCACTCCAGCAGCTTTATGCCGTTCGGCATGCTTTCGCTTGCCAGCAAGGGCACCGACATACAAGCCTCGCTCGTGCGCCGCCTGGGTCACCCAGTCGGGCGGGGTGCCCAACGCGCTGACCAAAAATGTCGGCTTATGGGCAAAGGCGATGTCGACGATGCCTTTGGCTTGCTTCTGCGAAAACCGTAAGCCACGTTCTTTCTTGGCTGAGGTCAGATGTTCCGGCAGTTCAGGCACCCCAGCGTTTGCCAGCAAGGCGTCAAGGAACTTTCGATGCTCGTCCGGAATAAGGGCTTTGAGGGACTGTTGATCCAACCCACCTTTCTCCGCGCCGACATAATTTGACGGCATCATGAGATCGACGCCGTAGGGTATATCGCCCAACTGCTCATCGATCCACTGCAGATCGATTTCCAGCCGCTCGTCGGTATGCAGTGCTGCGCCAAGAACACCGAGGCCTCCGGCTTTACTCACCGCTACGACCACATCTCGGCAATGCGTAAAAGCAAAAATAGGATATTCAATGCCAAACATCTGTGTGACTTGGGTTCCCATCTTTTTTCCTCTCTTGGTCAACAAAGGCAGCCGTAGGGCGAGCCGTTAGGCATGGATATCCGTAATAATCCGTTTCAGCCCGGCGTCATTTTCTCCGGGGCGGAAGGGCAGATACAGACTCACGCGATCCAGGAGGCCGTCGTAGCGAGCACGCAACTTCTTGCCAATCTCATCAATCGGCCCACTAATACAGAACTCGTCTAACATCTCGTCGGTCACTTCACGGGCCATGCCCGCCCAATCACCGGCAGCCGCTTTCGCGCTCAACTTGCCACTCACTTCCCCCCAACCGTGTGTTTCCAACACCGGGGCGTAGGTGCGAGTTGATGCATAGAACCCGATCTGGCGGCGAATATCCTCGCGCTGCGCAGTGATTGCCTCCGTGCTATCGCCAGTTGCCACCAACGCTTGGGTTGACAATGTTATGGCCTGACGAGAGCGGCCAGCCCGCTGGGCACCTTTTTCGATTGAGGGGATTAACGATTCACGCAGGAAGCGCGGCGAGTTTAATGGATGTACATGGAAACCGTCACACACCTCCCCAACCATCTCTGCGATCAACCGATTGACTCCGGCGACGTAAATGGGAATCTTGGGGTGGGCGATCTTTGGCGGACTAAAAAACGGGGTCATCATGGTTAAACGATAGAACTCACCCTCAAAGCGCAGTGGTGTATCGTTCTGCCAGCAGTCCCAGACCGCGCGCATCGCGAGAATCATCTCTCGCAGCTTTTTGACCGGAGCCACAAACGGCACCCCGTAGCGCCGTTCGTTATGCCCTTTTACTTGGGTGCCCAATCCGAGGATAAAGCGGCCATTGGAATTGGCTTGCAGATCCCAGCAGGTATGAGCGAGTACCGTGGGGTTACGGGGAAAAGCAACGGCAATCGCGGTGCCTAACGTCACTCGCTGAGTGTCGGTTGCCGCTATGGCTAACGGCATGAACGGTTCGTGCGCGGTTTCGATCGACCACAGGCCATCGTGCCCTATTGATTCTGCCCAGCGGGCGAAGTCACGAATACCGATAAAGTCATGGGCGGCAATGACGGTATCAAATTTCATTTTTGCTCCTTCATGTTACGCGTTTTGGCCTCTTATTCTTTCGGGGGTATGGAAAACCTCTGTGTATCCATTCGTCTCGTGTGATCCCCTGTGTTTCCTGCGCACAGATCGCGGCTTGAAAGGCGGCAAAATAGGCACGATTCGCCGTACTATCGCTGAGCTGTTGCTCTAGACACAACTGGGCGGCCTTGAGAGACCCTTGCGCCCGGGTCCACTCCATCAATCTTCCCTTCCCTCCAGTATTGACTCGTTCCTCTATCGAGCCATTAAGGAAGACAGTTTTTCGCTGGTCCAATCAAGTGCCCAATGATGCAATCCTTCAATCTCCCGATGACTCAATCGCTCAGTGATTCAATTCTTCCAGTAACGCCTGCGCCTCCTGCAAATCCTTGGTGTCAAACCCTTCGGTGAACCAGCCGTAAATCTCCGCCAGCATTTGTCGCGCTTTGGCGCTTTTCCCTTGTTGTTGCCACAGTCGGGCGAGGCTGGTGGCGGCGCGGAGTTCGAGGGACTTGGCTTGCTGGCGTTGCGCAATTTCAATCGCTTTCAGGAAACACGCTTCCGCTTCTTGTTCGATTTCTGACGGGCTTTGACTTGTTTGAGACTTGTCTTCAACTTGTCCGAGACTTGCCTGGGACTGAAGCGTCAGCTCCCCCTTAATCCGCCACAACTCCGCCTCGTAGACACACTCGTCACTCTTCTCCACTAATCGCAACGCCTCCACGATCGTCGCCAACCCCTCGTCTACCTGCCCTGCGCCTCCATACCCTCTGGCCAGCCAAGCCAGGAAAGCCGTCTTCCACAGTTCTGCGGTATGCGTCTCCAGGCGTTGCTGGATCTGTGCGACGCCCTCTGCCCACTGTCCCTGCGCGATCAGCGCGGCGCCCCGCAGGATCTGCCCCGACGCCACGTAATGAGAAAACCCCTGCTCGCGCGCTAGTATCATCAGCGCCTCCGCATCTTCCTGGGCAACGTCCCCATCCCCGCGCTCGCCATGTACCATACTGTCATAGAACAAGGCATCCACGACGCTAAAGGGCAGAGCGAGCTCCTGCGCCTGGTGCAGCGCCTCGTGTATCCGTGTCAGGGCCTGGTCTGGATAGCCTAGGCTCCAGAGTGCTATGGCTAGAAGGCAGAGACTCACCACCCCCATGTCCTGCGTGTAGAGGGCGATCCAGACCTGGTGTTGTTGGGGTTGGTAGTGGGCGATTGCTCGCTCCAACGAAGCACAGGCACTGGCAATTGTCCCCTTCCACAACGAGGTAGTACCTACGACAACATGCGCATTGAGGAGCCAGAGGGGCTCAGGCATTTGCTCCGCGAGCCGCAGACACTCCTCCGCTAGCGTCTGTGCAGTACGCAGCTCGCCCCGGGTCAGGTGAAAGACCCAGAGGCCATACAATACGGGAGAGCGCATCGAGATGTCCCCGAGCTGTTCACATAACTCCTGGGCGCGGGTGTAGTGCTGGGCAGCTTCCGGCGACGTATATCCCTGGGTGGCCCTTAGCGGCGGTCTGAGCGCGAGACGCAGTGTCAACTCTTGGGCTGCTCGTTCGGGTGTTTCGGGGCACGTCAGGAGTAAATCTAGCGCCGCCATGAGATCATTGATTGCTTCGGTGGTAGCTGAACGTTGCACAGCCTGCTGTCCAGCCAAGTAGAGATAGTGAATGGCCTTCTCAGTGTTGGAACTGCGCCGGTAGTGATGGGCAAGGTCACTATAGTGCTCAGGGAGCGTCGCGGCGTATACCGTTTCTAACGCCTGGCCGGTGCGTTCGTGTAACACTTTCCGCTGCTCCTGCAGCACCGTGCCGTAGGCCACGTCCTGGGTCAGTGCATGCTTGAAGATATACTCGTTCTCAGGAAACGCGGGCTGTTCGTAGAGAAATTCTTTATGCTGCAACGACGCCAGTAATCGGTAGAGGTCAGCTTCCGATTGAGTGATGACCTGGCGAATCAGGCTCAACGGGAATTGGCGGCCAATGACGGACAGTTGCTGCAGCAAGGCTTTCTCGTCTGGCGCCAGGCGGTCGATCCGAGCGGCGAGGATGCCCTGCACGGTGGGCGGAATGTGGAGGTCTGTCGGTAGGGGCGACGCATGCGTCGCCCCTACGCTGGGCAACACGCCTTGCTCGCGTAACTCTTGCACGATCTCCTCCATGAAAAACGGCGTGCCTTGGGTTTTGTCCAAGATCAGCTGTTTGAGGTCGTGTAGGGGCGACCGGCCGGTCGCCCCTACGGTTGTATTCAACAACGCGTCCAAAAACTCTTCCGCCTCTTCCTTGCCAAACGGCGCTAACCGCAACTGCGTGTAATACGTCTTCTGCCCCCACTCGTGGCGATACTCGGGCCGATAGTTGGTCAAGAGCAGGATTTTCGCCGAAGCTATACTCTCGCTCAGCACGTCCAGAAACCCCTGGGTCTCCCCGTCAATCCAATGCAGGTCTTCAAAGATAAGGACGAGCGGCTGGTTGAGACTCTCCCGGAGGAAGAGCTTCTTGAGCGCCTCGAACGTGCGGCGTCTTCTGATCTGCGGGTCCATCTGCGCCAAGGGCGAGGGCTGCTCCTCAATACCAAGCAGCGCAAACAGATACGGCAGCGTGTCTTCTAAACTGCGGTCGAGGTTCAGCACCTTGCCGGTGACTTTCTCCCGTCGGGTGCGTTCGTCATCTGCCTGCTCGATGCGAAAATATGTCTTGAGTAGTTCGATCATCGGCAAATACGCCGTCGCTTTGCCGTGCGACACTGAATAGGCTTCCAACACCAGACAGCCACCCAAGGAGAGCAGCTTGAATTCATAGAACAACCGCGACTTCCCTAACCCTGGCTCGCCCATCACCCCCACGAGCTGTCCCTGGCCGGCTTTGGCCTGTTCCAGCGCTCTCTTGAGTTGCTCCAGCTCACTCTGCCGTCCGACAAAGCGCGTTAGTCCATAACGACTGGCGCTGACTTGCAAGCGCGTGCGTAATGGTCCCGCGCCGAGCACTTCATAGATATGCAGCGGCTCTTCCACCCCTTTAATCTGCGTCGGCCCCAGGTCCTTGAAGGCGAAGTAGCCATCCGTCAGCCGGTGCGTATACGCTGAAACGACAATAGAGCCCGGCGTGGCCAGTTGCTCCATCCGAGCCGCGAGATTGGTCGAATGGCCGACGGGGACGTAGTCCGCATGCAAATCGTCTTTGCGAATCGAGCGCAGCACCACTTCACCCGTGTTCAGGCCCACCCGCATCAGTAAGGGCGGATAGCCTTTGCTGCGTAAGGTATCCGCATACCGCCGCATCGTGTCTTGCATGCGCAGGGCGGCGTACACCGCCCGTTGGGGATGATCTTCATGGGCAATGGGTGCGCCGAACAGCGCAAAGATGCCATCCCCTAAGGCTTGCGCGACAAAGCCGTCATACTGATGCACGGCATCCATCATCAGCTGCAAGACGGGATCAATCACCTCCCGTGCTTCTTCGGGATCTAGCCCCTCAATCAACGCCGTCGAGCCTTTGAGATCAGCGAACAACGCTGTGATCGTCTTGCGTTCACCGTTGGTCACTGTCACCGCACGGATGCGCTCGGCGAGATGCGCTGGGGTATAGGTCACGGGGGGAAGTTCGGAATTCAGAGTTCGGAGTTTGGTGTCTTGACTTGGAACCTGGAACGTTGAACTTGGAACTGGCGAAGCTCCAACCCACACCAACATCTTACCGTCTTTGTCGACCGCCAGCTCTTCGGCCTCAATCAGCTGCTCTTTCAAGTCTTCCAGTGATTCCTCATCGAGGTCAAATTCTCGCTTGAGCACTCGATAGGTCACTTTCCCCGTACGCTGGAGCAGCGTGCGGGTCTGTTCGACAATCTCTGAGAATTTCATACGGCGAGATCACTCTGACGTTTACGCAGCCTGGTGTAATTTTTCTACCTGTTCATCCAGTGTCCGTAAGACGCTCTGGATTCCTTCCACCGCGGGTTCCTCAAAGAGCGGTTCGCCACACTGCGGACACACCCACGCCGGCAGGTCTTGCAAGACAATGACATAGCCTTTACGGCTATCGGTAAACGTCGCCCTCCCCCGATTTAACTCCGCTTGGCAGTGAAAACACTTCATGGCAATCCCTTTCTGCGATGCCGCTTGGCTTCATCCCATTCCGCAGCATCGGGAACATAGGCGGTGATAATAGCGAGATATTCGTCTTTGGGTGAGCAGACCACATGAATGATTCGGCCTGGGGTAGGCTCTCCTCTCAACAAGCAACTGTGACCACGGGGGTCTTCGGGGTAGTCCTCGATGATCTCTTCTTGGTGGACCACTGCGCGCACTTCGGCCGCCGTAATCATGCGGTCAGGTTTGTTCATCTGCCGAATAGCATGCGGGAGGAACAACAGTTTCTTTGCCGCTGTTGTTCGTATCCGATCTGTGATCATCCCAACCGCGTATTCTCCTTTCCTGCTAACTCAGCCAGCAACACCTTGGCCTCCTGCAAATCCTTGGTATCAAACCCTTCCGTGAACCACCCGTAGATCTCGGCCAGCCTCTGTCGCGCCGCAGTTGTCTTGCCTTGACGCTGCCACAGCCGGGCAAGACTGGTCGCGGCGCGCAGTTCGAGCGATTTGGCCTGCTGGCGTTGCGCAATCTCAATCGCTTTCTGAAAACACGCTTCGGCTTCGCTGTCAGGATTTAGGATTTGGGATCTGGGATATGGGAGGGGCACCTTTTCGCTATTTCCCCGTTTCGCCTTTTCGCCCTCTGCGTCCGTGCCGACCCACACCAGTCCACGTCCGTCTTCGTCAGCAATCTCCGGATGAGAAAAACGGAGTTCTTCCTTGAGGTCTTCGAGATACTCCTCATCCAGATCAAACTCGCGCGTGAGTGCCCGATAGGAGAGCCGCTGCCTCGTTCGCACCAATGCGACCACTTGGTCGACGACTTCATGAAACGTCACACTTAGCCCTCCCGATTCGGATGTCCGAGGAAATGGGGACCTGGTCTCTGAGAGATGTATCCGACAAATCCCTTTCTCATCTATCTCCGCTGAGTGGGTATCACGGATTCCCGAGCCTCGATAGTGACAACGAACCCGTCCGGCAGTTCACGTTGCCCGACGTGGAAATCTCCATTGATGTCCGATACCACCAGGCGATTGCCAAGGAATGCGACTCCAGTTGGATTGGCAAACCCCGATGCCATCAGCGTAAGCTCTCCAGCGGGCGTTACCCGAAAGAGTCGTCCATCACGTTTCACGGGCTGGGTCATCGGTACGGGGGAGTTGAAGTCTCCGCTATCGACGACGATCAACTGCCCACCATATTGGCCAAATCCTTCAGGGGCGAAAAGCATGCCACACGGTTGGTCAAGTCCTGTCACATACGGTTCATCCGCCACAACTCCTTCAGGCGACACACGCAGAATCTTGCCTGCCCCTCTCTTCGGTGGACCAGCAGGGTCGTTGGTTTCTGGTTGGGCCGTACCCACCAGCATTGTTCTTCCATCTGGGGTGAAGGTCAAATCAGTAGGATATCCCCATTTCTGCATGTCAATTGTCACAAATGGAGTGCAAGTACCATCAGGTGCCATAGTGTAAAGAGTTTGATTGGTCGCCGCAGTAATAAACAGCGTACCGGCAAACAGACTGCCCTCGGGACCGAAACGGAGAAAGAACCCGCCAGCGCCCGGCTGACCAGCGGCGTTCTGTGGCAGTGTGCAGGCATTACTCACCTTGCCCGTAGGGGGAGGGATACGCTGGATAACGTTGGGAACCAAGAACCCGGCTTCGGCGTCAGGCCTGGCGAAGGCCACAGTAAAAATCTGCCCGGCAAAAGCACCAAAACTCGACGGTGCCACATCAAGCGCGATCGGCGGTAGGAGCTTCCCGAGGCCAACAGTTACCGAGACGTGACCTTTCGCGTCGATGCGGAAAATTTGCCCGCCCTTTTCTCCTTCTTCCTTACCGTCATCGCTAACCAACAGCGTGCTCCCATGAGTATGGAGATCAAACGGATCGTAGAACGAACCAGGAGGAACAAGCACCTTGGACGTAAAACCTGAGGTGGTTTGAATAGTCGGTACGGCCATTAGCTGTTGAAGGAGTTGTTTCAGCTCCTCAGCCGCAAATGCTGGTGCAAGCCATAGAAGGCTAACCCACACACTGAAAACAATCCATCTGAGATAATACATTTTTCTCTTGCTCTTACTCAGCCGCAGAGCGGCTACTTTCGCTTGCTCGCACCGAAGTCTCTTTTGAAACATTACTCAGACAGACCATCGCAAGCGCAAATTCTTCATCGTGCGTAGCTGGCCGCTCTCGAATTGCGGCGCGGTCCCCGGCTCTAACTCGAAATCCGGAATCTTCTTTAAGAACTCTTCGATAGAAATCCGGATCTCCAACCGCGCGAGATGTTCACCGATGCACCGATGGGGACCGACCCCGAAGGCGGTATGGACCACTTCCTCGCGATGAACGTCGAACTTCCGTGGGTTGGCACACGCCTCAGGATCGCGAGAGGCCGCTGCATAGTTGAGCGCCACACGCTCTCCTGTCTTGACCTTGATGCCGTGGACTTCCACCTCAGCGCGTGCCGTACGCCCGACGGCGACGACAGGCGCATGCAGCCGGACCGTTTCTTCTACCGCTGTAGCGAGACAGGCTGGGTCTTTGAGGAGTTTCTGACGAACATCGGGCTTCGTCGCAAGCTCATATATCGCACCGGAAATGGCATGCGTGGTCGTGGCCAAGCCCCCGAAGACGACGTCGAGGGTAGTGTAGACTTTGTCTTCCCAGGCACAGGGTTCACCATTGCGCTTGACTCCGGCCAACAATACATCCACCAGGTCACCCTGCTCAGGTACTTGACCGCGCGCTTTGAGAAATTGTTCCAGGTAAGTACGTACGTGACCGAAGGCCGCCGCTCGCTGGCCAACTGGACCGAACGCATACAGATCAATGTCGTGAAAGAGTGTGGGCAAATCATCGACGGGCACTGGGATGATTTGGTGGAATAAAATCAGACCCGGCAGTTGGGCAGCGAATTCCGCGACAAATTCACAGGACCCCCGCGGTGCAAAGCGATCCACCAGTTCGCTGGCGTATCGTCGGGCGCTGCTTTCAAGGTTGGCCACCGCCTGCGGACTGAAGAACGGATTTAACACCTGTCGCCAGGCGGTGTGATACGGCGGGTCCAAGTCCTCGGGCAGAATCGGCAGATTACCCTCAGGTGGATTCAAGAGCCAGCCGTCAGCGCTGCTGAAGGTGCGCCAGTCTATCGCGCAGCGTCGCACGTCCTGGTAACGATTAAAAACGTGGTAGCCAGGTCCAACCTGACTATGGGCCACAGGGCACTTGGTGACGAGGTATTCAAGGACATCTTCGAACTGCTCTGCGAATGCTGGATCTTCGATGTCGAATCGCTCTGCGAACCGATCGAAGTGATTTGGCTTGGTCATCGTGTCTCTCTCTGCTCTCAGACTTTCTGCTAACGGTTATGAAATGTTCCTTTCCGTTTCAGATTGCCCGTATCCCGATACCCGTTTCCCCTTTTCGCCATTTCCCCTTTTATCCCTGTAACCGGCCTGGCTCACCCCCACAGCATCTCAATTTATAAGTTATAAAAACGGACAGCATTCTCACCCAGCACTTTGCGCTGGTCAGCCAACGGCAAAGGAGCGAGAAGTTCTTTCAGCTCTTTGACGACGCCAAACGACGCATCAATGTGCGGATAGTCCGAGGCCCAAATGAAGTAATCAGCTCCCAGGTGCTGCACGACCGGCGCGATCATCGTCTCATCTGGGTCTGCAGAAACGACGCACTGGCGGTAAAAGTACTCGCTGGGTTTCAGCTTAATTGGCGTAAGCCACTCGGTGACCTCGCCCTTGTGATCCATCCGATCCAGCCAGGCGCCAATCCATGTCGCCCCTGTTTCCAACACTGCACACTTCAGACGAGGATACTTTTCAAATATGCCCAGCGCGATCATCGAGGTGAATGCCGCCATGACGTCGATGGCGAGAAACGCGTGACCAAAGAGACCAATGGGCCCAGGTTTGCCATTGAAACGGCGGGTCCACTCGTGCAAGGTCGGCAATTCACGCACGATGACGTGAAACGCCACCGGCATCTCTAAGTCTTGGGCAGTTTCCCAGAAGCGCACAAAATCCGGGTCGTCGAAACGTTTATTATTGCGCGCGGGAAGATCAGGAGAAAGGTACACACCTACACATCCCTCTTTGCGGGCACGGATCGTTTCTTCGACTGCGCCTTCGGGGTCTAGCAGCGAGATATGCGCGACTGGGTACAGACGTTGAGGATTCTCACGGCAAAACTCCGCAATCCAGCGATTGTAGGCCCGAGTGTAGGCAGTCGCGAGTTTCGGGTCGGTGACGGCTCCCTCCCAAAAGATACCCAGCGTCGGATAGAGAATGGCGATATCGATCTCTTCATCATCCATGACCTTGAGGCGGGCTTGCGGGTCATAGCCACCGGCGGGAGACCCTTCGGCATACGTCACCATGCCTCGGGAGAGTAGCTTTGTACGATCCATGCCGATACCACCAATGGCGCCGAGATTCCCGCGCATACTTTCACTTTGATAGGGTTGGTTATCAATAATAAGGTTCTCGTGACCTTTGGCATCTACTTCAATACGAATCGCGCGATCGCGGTACTGGGGGTCGATATAGGTCTGGTACATGTCGCCCGGTTCAAGGACATGCCCGTCAGCATCAACGATTGGACTCAGTTTTTGCTCACTCATGGTTCTTTTGCCTTTTTGTGATGGGTGCTCTTTTGTTCTCCTACAATGCCTTTACCGCTGGATACTCGCCAACCCCGATGCCGAACCCTTCCGCTTGATGCAAGAGGTCAAGTGCGTTCCGCACATGCGCATAGTCGATCATCATGCCATCGTAGGTGACTGCGGCTTTCCCGGCTTTTTCTGCGTCAGCCATTGCCCGCAGCACCCCTTTGTTCCACTCAATTTCTTCTTGGGAGGGGGCGAAGATTTCGTTGGCGATCGGAATGGCGGTGGGATGAATTGCCAACGCGCCACGGAACCCTACCTCGCGCGCCCGTTGAAGCTGATAACGTACTAATTCAGTGTCCCCGACTTCGAGAGAGCCGACATTGAGCGGGTACTCGATCCCAGCCGCACGCGCGGCTAACAGCATGTGTGATGCCATGTACAAGGTCTCAAAGCTCGCACGGGTCCACTTGTAGCCGATTGCTTTGGTAATGTCTCCAGACCGTGCAGCAATGCCGCCGGCGATATTCCCTACGCGAGGACAAGCGGTTGCCAGTTCGTATGCGTTCATAATTCCCCGGGCAGTCTCAGGGATGGCGACGATCTCTACGGTTCTCGGGGGAAGCCCAGCCTTTTGCTCAAACAATTCGATCCAGGCATCAACTTTGAGGACTTCCTCTTTGCGTTCGAGCTTGGGAATGGCAATCGCCACTACACCAGGACTCACCACCGCCTCGATATCTTCACCAGTGAGGCCAGTATTAAGGCCGTTGATGCGAACGACGACCGGTACGCCTCGCTGCTGTAAACGTTCGATACCTTCGCGAACAATTGTCCGCGCTTGCACCTTCTCCTCAATGGGAACGGCGTCTTCAAGATCTAAAATGAGCGCATCTGAACCGTACTGCGGGGCTTTGTCGATCCAGCTCGGACGGTTCCCAGGGACAAAAAGAATCGAGCGGTAAAGCTTCATGAGATGTCTCCCTCTGGTAGGGCGCGCTGTGCGCGCCGATCAATGGCGCGTGAAATGCGCCCGACAATGCTTACGCTTTCGCTGTCTCCGCCTGCAGTTTGCGTACCTGCGACTCCACGACCGTGCCTGTGAAAAAGTCAGGATTCAGACTTGCCCACAGCTTGACGGCGTTCCCGAAGGTAAAGGCATGAAAGTCCTCTTCCGACATGCCCTTCTCTTCCACTAGTTCCCATGCCTCCTCAAGAACTTCCGTCATATCCGGCACGTCGAAATGGCTGATGTCGGAGCTGAGGAGCGCGCCGAGTTTCGCGCCAAACGGATTGACCTTGGAAGCGAACGCATAGTTCAGGGTTGGATCGTCGGACTCGCAGCCAAAGAAGAAATTAGGAATGAACAAATCACGGATATCTTCTTTCTTAGTGATCTTGCACGCAGCAAAGTCGTCGAGTTCCTCCGGTAACGCACTCCCCATGCCACTGATCATCTGCGCTTCAAACTCTGGCCAGCGACTGTACATCTTGTCGCCCCCATATTGCTTGATGAGTTCACCGACTTTAGCGCGGTCGAGATTAGCCGGATTCAGTTGCTGAATGACATTGCCGTTACGCTTCTCCCAATGGGAGATGAGATCAGCAAAGACGCTACAGCCCCAGGCAACACCCCCTTCAAGGAAGGCAAAGCGCATGCGCGGGAAACGACGAGTGACACCACCAAGAAAGAGTGCCTTACATACCGCATTCCCAGCTTCGCCAAAGTGACCAATGTGATTGTAGACGAAGTTGGTCAGCGAATTACGTAAGCCCATATTTTCGGCAGCCGAATGAAAGGTTGCTGGATAACCCAGCTCTTCGCACTTGCGCCACACCGGATCATAGTCGTAGTCACTGTCCATACCTAACACATCGACCCAAAAGGCATAGCGACGACTGATCCCTTGTTTCTCTGCGGCAGGGATCGAGCGGCGCATCAGGCTTCCCATCGCCACCGCTTTGATCCCCAGAGATTTACAATGTTCCAACTCCGCCACCGCCTCTTGTGGCGTGTGCATGGGGATCACACCGATCGGCGTCACACGATCAGCATATTCTGCCCACGTCTCAGCTGCGTAACGATTAAAGGCGCGACACCCAGCAATCCGCAGCTCTTCATCGCCGACATAAGGAGCAAATAATTGTGATGCTGATGGGTACAAAATTGCGAAATCCATGCCCATATCCGGGAGTCGTTCGTGCATGAGGCGTGGAATGAATGATGTTGCCGTATCGAGAGCGTTAGGCGTCGCCAAAGCCCACCACGGTGGCTGTCCAATGCGCTGGTCGTGTCGCTCTTGTTTGGTGAGCTTGGCAAACGCGCCTTGCCCTAACGCACGAACTCGCGACGTCCACTTCTCGACAAGTTTCGCTCCAGCCTCTTCTCTGAGATAGTCCATGGCCAACGGTTCATATTCCCGCCAGTGGCCGTCAGAGTCGATGACCGGGTGGCTCAAGCGTGCCCGAATTGCCTTTGATTTCGAGGTTCCGTTTGCTGCCATATTCGTTTCTCCTTAAGAGAGTTTCTCAACCTGATACTGTACTCCTTCCGCGTTGCCTAGGAGAGAGGGCACGGAGGTTGGGGGTCTATTGCTTGACCATTGTCGTTTCAATGTCGCTACTGATTAACTCCAGCACGGTCCCGTCTGGATCTTTGAAACAGACCACCCCGATCTTCGAGCCGCGTGGCCCATCAAGCTTCTGCAACGGCGCGACAAACTCGACCTGCTTGGCTTGCAATTCCTTGTATACCGCATCAATGTCATCCACTAAGAATGCAACGCGGCAGATACCGATATTGTTTAACGTCGAGTACGGTTGCCCTTGATGCGGCGGGTCAATGAACTGGACCAAATCGAGCACCGGTGCGTTGGGATCAGTGCCTAAGCGCATGAATACTCCGCGCAACTTCTTAACCGGGAACCCGAGGGCCGCGCCGATACTGGGTTCTCCACCACCGAGCATGAAATCACTGACTTTCGTGAAGCCAATACGCTCGTAGAAGCGAATCGACCGCTCCATATCGCGAACGCAAATATTGACGTGGAAGAATCGTTTGAACATCCTTGTCTTCCCTTCCTTTTTTCCTTCACAACTAACGGCGCTCGCCTGCGTTAGACATTGGTAAACGCCAGCGGCAATTTTTTTGGACCACGGACAAAATAGGAATCGAGCCACACTGGCTGAGCAGTTGAGCCGAGTGAGGGCAGCAAGGGGAACAAGGCCTCCAACGCGACTTTGGCTTCAGCGCGAGCCAATGGTGCCCCTAAGCAAAAATGCACCCCGTGCCCGAACGCAAGGTGCCCGTCAGTATTCCGCGTTACAGCAAAACGATCTGGATCAGGAAATTTGCGGGGATCGCGATTGGCTGAGCCCAGGAGAGGCATAATAATCGCACCAGAAGGAATGGTGGTCCCTGCAATATCTACGGTCTGGGTCGCCTGCCGGAACAGCGCCTGCACGGGAGAGTGATACCGTAACCCCTCTTCGATGAGCTGTGGCATGAGGGCTGGATCACGCCGCACGTCGGCTTGCACATCCGGTTGTTCCAAAAGAGTAGTCAAGAGGCTGCCTAAGAGGTTCGTGGTCGTTTCGCTACCGCCCAGCAGTAACAAGATAGAGAGGCTGAGAATCTCAGCGGCGGTGAGCGCCTGATTTTCCTCCTCGGCCCGTACGAAGGCACTGATAATATCGGTGCCCGGCGCTTGACGGCGACGCGTAATCACCCCTTCGAAATAGGCACGCATTTCGCTGATACTGTGGCGCATCTGCTGCTTTCGCTCTGCGCTGGCTGTGGCTCGCCCTGAGGCGCTGACGGTATCGTCAGCCCAGCGTTTGAAGTCCACGCGTAGTTCCGGCTCAATACCCAGCATTTCCGCGATCACCAAGACTGGAAAAGCAGCGGAAAAATCAGCCACGAAGTCAAACTCGCGTTGACAACGAAGCCCGTTGGTCAACTCCGTCGCAATCATAGTCACACGCGGAGTGAGATTGCGGATCATCCCCGGCATAAATCCTTTGTTGGCCAGCTTGCGCAGCCGTGTATGGGCTGGCGGGTCGCTGGTAATCATCCAGGGGGTTTCGGGCACCGGATCGAATTCTCCGAGCAACTGATCAAAAAAGGCCGAGGAGGAAAACAATTGCGGGTTTTTCAGAATATAAGCCACGTCGTCATAACGGCTCACGGCCCAGACTTGGAGTGAGTCAACCCAGTAGACCGGCGCATGCTCGCGCAGATAGGCATAATACGCATAAAGGTTGGCTCTCACTTCCGGTAGACTCGGATCGTAGTTCATAATGAGGTTCCTTGTCGGTTATTATCTGTGTCAGACGGACAGACCCTGCGGCTACAGCGACTTCGCCGGTGCTTTCCAAAACTCGACCGTTGGCGTCAACGCGCCGACCTGTTGCAGTGCTGACACAGCGTCCCAAAATGTCGCCTCACGAACGATCTTCCCATTTTCGTACGTGTGGAATGTCATGCCGCGTACCGTCGTCTCCTTCCCCGCTGCCGGTACACCAAGGAATTCGCCAACATGCTTGCCATGCCAGACCCACTCGATCACTCCGTGCTGTGCATCGCCGGTATAGCGCAGCACGTCGAATATGTTGGTCCCCGCCGGTCCTGGCGGCTCAGTATTTTCAAACACTTTGAAGGCACGGTGCAGTTCTTCCTTGTCGGTAATTTGCTGTCCCAGCAACAGATCCTCGAAGACAAACGGATCAGCGTAGAGGTCTACCGTCTTCTCCGCACTCTCACTGAACGTTTTGATCCATATATGTGCCCAGGCGAAGTTCATAAAGTATTTTGCCTTTCAAAAAATGTCCTCAGGACATATAATCCTTAGGACTTATTGTCAAGACGTGAATTTCTCGCTACAAACAAGAGCGACAAACCACGAGAAACGAGAATAAGGATGACAGCTGTAGTACAGCCTTTACCGCTAGAGTCAGGAGAAACACCGGCAAGTGAATTACAAGAGTTCTTTTATCCCATCCACTACCAAATCGGGATGGCGCTTGAGGACGCCCTTCGCGGCGGCGTCCTCACTCGTAAGCAATCCGCTATTCTGTGGATGATTCGTTCCGCCGGCGAAGATGGTCGCAGTATGCGACGTAAAGATATCGTGCGGTTAATGCAAAGTTGGTTTGAGGTCACGAATTCCGGTCTGAGCAAGGCGATTCGCGGGATGGCGAAGCCACCGCTGGGTTTAGTTGAGATTACAGAAGACTCCCATTCTGCCAGAGAGAAAATTATCTCGCTGACACCGAAGGGAGAACGGTTTGTGGTTGCAATGGCAGCGCGCGGAGAAGCCTTTCTCCACGAAATCATCCAGCATTTGCCGGCTGAAGTGACGCGTGGAGGGATCGAATATCTGCGACAATTGACCACGGCCTTCAATCACTCGCGAGCGGTGCACCTGAAACACGTCGCCAGAAAGTGAAGCGAGAGTTCTCTTCTCGTCTTGCTGTTTCCAGCAGGGCGACCGTCTTGGTCGCTCTGAGACGGTAACACGGAGGACTCTTGATGCTGATGAGTCCCGTTGCGCCTCTCTTATTTATTCCTCGCGGTCGGGACGCCCGCGCCCCTGCGATAGACGTCTGCACGTATCCCAGGTCCCATGTCTTGTTCGTTCGTTAGCGAAGTAACGGCAGGGGCAGTGTCCTCTATGGAGGGCGCCGCCCGTGGCGGCGCTGTGACTGACGATTGCTACGGACGGCACTGGACACGCTCCGCGCGCAGCCAAAGCGGCGTCACAGCCGCCGCACTCCATAGACACCCAAACTGCCCGTAAACCTATGGGGCACGATGCTACTGAAACTTCGGCATTAACTCCTTGGCAAACAATTCCATCGAACGCTGACTCTTTGCCGGATCGAGTCCCGGCAAATGCATGCCCATGACCAGATGCGTCGTGCGGATCTTTTTTGTCATCTCTTCAATCTGCTGACCGACCTGTTCGGGAGAGCCAACAATCGGACGACCGATCAGCTGTTCAGTGACGTTACGTAGCTCTGTCGCTGGTGGTAACTGCGCCGCCTTCTCGGCGCCAGGAAAATCGTTGGCTTCCGCCACCCAGCGGCCATACTGACTCAGCATATAGTGCAGATGGTATTGGACGTCACTCCACGCCTCTTCGTAGGTCGGTGCGACGTAGACCCAGCGGAGTTGTGCGGCATGAAAATCCTTCGGATCGCGTCCGTGGGCCTTGAGGGCTGCATCATAGATCGCTTGTGAGCCCGCGTCGCCACCGCCTAAAAAGTGACAGCCAAGGCGCGCCGCGCGTTCCACGGCTTTCTTCATACCTGCGCCGATCCACAATGGTGGGTGCGGTACCTGCGGGGCCTTCGGCACCATCCTGATATTCTTCAGATTGTAGTGTTTACCTGAATAGGAAAACGTCTCCTGCGTCCACATGCCGCGGATAACCTCAATTCCCTCCTCCATGCGGGAGGCGCGTTCTTTGCGCGAAATGCCGTAGCCCTCAAACTCGGATGGGGAATAACCCTGCCCAAGGCCAAGATCAAAGCGTCCGTTGGCGATGATGTCGACCGTTGCCGCGTCTTCGGCGACACGGACCGCGTTGTGCAACGGTAACAGCAACAGAAAGGTCCCGATCCGTACGCGACTGGTCATGCCAGCAACCGCGCCAGCAATCGGCAGCAGGGATGGAGAGTAGCCATCTTCGGCAAAGTGATGTTCGGTGAGCCAGATCGTGTCATAGCCCAGCGACTCTGCCACCTGCATCTGGTGGAGTTGCTCGGCGTAGAACTGCGGAAAAGGTTTGCGCCACTGCGGCGGATTGCGGAATGGAAACAACAGCCCAATATTCATATAGCTCCCTCTACGGATGTATTTTTGATTTTGGCAGTAATGGTATACAGGGTTGCGTTGTGCAAGAGTATCCGGCTCGTCCTCATACGTGCAACAGAAGCGTGGGATATTGAGGAAAATCCGTATCGTACAGGAGTAACAGTCCTAGGGGTGGTCAACGCGGACACGACGCTGTCCTGGTTGCATATTGTTGTTACGAGAGATATTTTTTGCCCTTCGTTATGTCTGATGAGCATAACGAAAGTTCCTTGTATCTCCATGAGCGATACCAACGAGGTTCGGATTATCAACCGCAGTGTCTGACTCACACAAAAAGGATAGATAGTGAAAGTTCACCTGCTCGACTATTTCCGGACGTTTTTGTTACAGGCTCCACTTTACACTTCTACCTTTCTCATAGTGCAAGGGTGGGAAGATCCAACCCTCGTCTTGCGAGTTGAAGAACTCCGACCTTTTCAAACGGAGCGATATCGAGCACGAGTCGGAGTTCAGGCCTGGCACAATGAATACTGTACCTGGGTTGTTGCGGTGCCTTTTTGGTTTGAGATGCACTCGCAGGTGAAAGTTGCAGGTATACCATGTTTGAACCCACGTCAGGCTACAGATTATACAATTATTCAGAAGTTTACCTGCCAGCAGAGTGTTCGGTTTCTCCTCTTGAGCCCTGATCTTGAGGAAAGCGAAACCGTTCAGATTCCCTGGACCGCCAAGTCCCGGACCAAAGTGTGCGAGATGGTCAACGCCATGGACCGTGCAATCATCGGCGAGCGCCATACGAGCATTTTTGATCCTGACTTTGATCTGGCAAGACAGCAATTTCAATCACTCCACCATACCCTAGATAATCTGCAACAGAGGGTGACGGATGGATAGCGATGGGCCGTGTCTTCTTGCCTATTGCTGAATACTCTTTTGTTCCCTGTGGACCAAGCGTTGTCGAGAAAAAGCGGACCAGTGCTAAAGGAGAACAGCATGAAACAAACCATTACGGTAAACGTGAACGGTCAACTGTATACTCATGACGTTGAGCCACGATTGCTCCTGGTCCATTTTCTCCGCGAGGTACTCAGCCTCACCGGCACCCATGTTGGTTGTGAAACCAGTCTTTGCGGAGCATGCACGGTGATTCTCAATGGCCAGTCTGTTAAATCCTGTACAACGCTCGCGGTCCAGGCTGACGGTGGCGAAATCCTGACCGTCGAAGGGTTAGAGAAAGACGGGCAGCTACACCCCTTACAGGAAGGGTTCTGGGAGGAGCATGGCCTGCAGTGCGGTTACTGTACGCCGGGAATGATTATGGCCTCGTATCAACTCCTGCAACGGAACCCAAATCCAACAGAAGAAGAAATCCGGCACGGTCTCGAAGGGAACCTGTGTCGGTGTACGGGATATCAACATATTGTGAAGGCGGTGCAGTACGCGGCGAAAAAGCGGCAAACGGTGTGAGAGCATAGCAAGGAGAAATTATGGCGGTCATTCCCAAAACGGTTGGAACTCGGATCAAACGACGCGAAGATCCTCGGCTGATTACTGGACAATCCCTGTACACAGACGATCTTCAGCTTCCTGGTATGCTCCATATGAGTGTGCTTCGTAGCCCCTATGCGCATGCGAAAATTAACAGCATTAACGTGGAGGACGCCAAGGCTTTGCCCGGTGTTGTCGCGGTCCTCACCAGCGCAGATGTCAGCGAGCAAACCGGTCCAGTTCCCTGTGTTGCAGAAGCACCAGGGATGAAACTCCCACATCATCCATTACTCGCCGAGGGCAAAGTACGCTACGTAGGAGAACCGGTCGCTGTGGTCGTGGCGACAGACCGTTATGTCGCTCGCGATGCGACGGACCTCATCGACGTCGATTATGACCCTCTTGATGCGATTGTTGATCCAGAACAAGCGGCAGCGCCTGGCTCTGTCCTCCTCTATGACGACTTTGGCGACAACATCGCTTTTCGCTCAGAAGTGCCAAACCCAGCCGTCGAGCAAGCGCTGAAGGAAGCCGATGCCGTGATCAAGTTGCGCATCGTCCAGCAGCGGCTCGCACCAATGGCCATGGAACCGCGAGCCACAGTTGCCCAGTGGGACCGAGGGATGAAACAGTTGACCGTGTGGTCGGCGACCCAAATTCCTCACCTCCTGCGCACGCAACTGGCGGAAGCTTTACGCGTACCGGAGAATCGCGTACGTGTCATTGCTCCGGAAGTGGGTGGCGGCTTTGGGGCTAAACTGAACGTGTACCGCGAGGAGATACTGGTTCCCTATTTGGCAATGAAACTGGGGAAACCTATCAAGTGGACACAAACCCGGCGCGAAGATTTTGCGGCTACGATCCATGGGCGAGGGCAAGTCCAATATGTTGAAGTTGCCGCTAAGAAGGATGGCACTGTCACTGGCATGAAAGCCAAGTTCTTCCTTGACCTCGGTGCGTATTTCCAGTTCTTTACACCGATGATTCCCAGCTTCACGGGAATGTTGATGCACGGAGCATACAAAGTTCCTGCTATGAGCTTTGAGCAGATTGCGGTCTTTACCAATAAGATGGCAACCGATGCTTATCGCGGCGCTGGTCGCCCAGAGGCCGCGTTTATTGCGGAACGGGTGATGGATGCGGTTGCCCAGGAATTGCACCTTGATCCAGTCGAAGTGCGTCGGACGAACTTCATTGCCAAAGAGGCTTTTCCGTACCCCACGCCCGCAGGTCTCGTGTACGATAGCGGGGATTACCATGCCGCTCTCGATAAGGCACTCCAGATAGCGGACTACCCTGCATGGCGTAAGGAGCAGGAAAGATTGCGACAACAAGGGCGTTATCTAGGGATTGGCATTTCTTCCTATATCGAGATCTGCGGACTGGGCCCCTCAGTCTTGCTCCCGCCAAAGCTGAAAGCCGGTGGCTGGGAAAGCTCCACGGTTCGAGTTGATCCGTCCGGTAAAGTCACTGTGTTTACTGGGATATCACCGCACGGGCAAGGACAGGAAACAAGTTTCGCTCAACTGGTGGCTGATGAGCTTGGGGTTGGGCTTGATGACGTTGTCGTAATGCATGGTGACACCGGGCTCATGCAATACGGCATCGGCACCTTTGGCAGTCGCGGGATGGCACTTGGTGGCACAGCGTTGTTGATGTCGCTTGACAAAGTCAAAGCCAAAGCTCGGACGATCGCTAGCCACATGATGGAAGCCCCACCGGATAGCTTAGAGTTTGCTGAAGGGAAAGTATTCCTGAAAAATGATCCCACGAAATTCATCGCTTTCCAGCACGTTGTTGAAGCTGCGTATGGGTTCAAAGCTGGGGTACCGAATATTGAACCAGGGCTAGAAGCCACAAGTTTCTACGAGCCCTCAAATTGCTTGTTCCCCTTTGGTACACATATTGCCGTTGTTGAAGTCGACGCCGAGACTGGCGAGGTAAAGTTTCGGCGCTACATTGCTGTGGACGACTGCGGCAACATTATCAACCCGATGCTGGTTGAAGGACAAGTGCACGGCGGGATTGCGCAGGGGGTAGCCCAGGCACTCTACGAGGAAATTGTCTATGACGAGAATGGCCAACTGCTGTCCGGGTCACTCATGGATTACGCAGTGCCAAAGGCCGCAATGATGCCATGGATGGAACTTGCGAACACGATCACGCCGACTCCAGTCAATCCACTCGGAGTGAAAGGTGTCGGTGAAGCAGGCACAATTGGCTCGACTCCAGCCGTTGTGAACGCGGTTCTTGATGCTTTAGCCCCATTTGGCGTCAAGCATATCGATATGCCTTTGCGTCCAGAGAAAATCTGGCGTGCGATCCAAGAAGCAAAAGGAGGTCAAGGATGATCCCGGCAGCGTTTGCCTATCACAAACCACGCACCCTCGATGAAGCGCTTTCCTTGTTGGGTCAGTTCGGAGATGATGCGAAGCTTCTTGCTGGCGGCCACAGTTTGATCCCTGCGCTCAAGTTACGTCTGGCCTCGCTTGGGCACTTAATTGACCTCGGTCACATAAGTGGCCTTTCCTATATTCGGGAGGACAACGGCCATCTCTGCATCGGCGCACGAACCACTCATTATGAGGTGGAAAGTTCTGCCTTGCTCACGCAACGGTGCCCCCTACTGGTGGAATGTGCGAGCACGATCGGCGATGTCCAAGTGCGTAATCGCGGCACGATTGGTGGCAGTCTCGCGCATGCTGATCCGGCGGCAGACTATCCAGCAGCGATCCTTGCGCTGGAAGCGGAAATAACAGCAGTAAAAGCTGGAGGGACACGTAGTATTGCTGCGGAAGACTTCTTTGTCGACATGCTTACCACGGCACTAGAACCAGGAGAAATTATAACAGAGGTGCGGATTCCACCACTCTCGGCTAAGACTGGCAGCGCCTACGTCAAGGTACCTCAGCCAGCTTCAGGATTTGCCGTCGTCGGTGTCGCCGCCCTCGTCACACTTGATGCACAAGGGCGTTGCACCATAGTGCGAATTGGGGTGACAGGTGCCGCCACAAAAGCTTTCCGTGCCCGTGATACAGAGACAGCACTTACAGGGAAAAAACCTGATGAGGCAACACTGAAGCAAGCAGCAGTCCAGGCAACGAATGACGTAGAAACCAGTGGTGATATCTTTGCGTCAAGTGATTACCGCGCGCATTTGGCACGAGTCTATACAAAACGAGCATTAGCCCAGGCTGTTGCTCGTGCGGGAATGGCGTAAATTATGAAACTGAATGGAACACAAACATTTACCGCCCCTCGCCAGAAGGTGTGGGAATTTCTCATTGATCCGCAGCGACTGGCTCGCTGTTTACCTGGGTGCGAGAAGCTCGAGACTACAGGAGAGCACGAGTATAGCGGTATCATCAACGTCGGGATAGCGGCAGTAAAAGGTGTCTATAACGGCAAAGTCAAACTCGACGAACTGCAGCCGCCTGCCCATTACAAGATGTTATTGGATGGCAAAGGAAAACAAGGATTCTTCAAAGGGGCTGGAACGATCGACCTTGCCGAGCAAGATGGTCAGACCGTGTTGACCTACAGCGGTGACGTGCAGGTGGGTGGTCCACTCGCGAGTGTCGGGCAGCGCATGATCGATGGCGCAGCCAAAATGATGATCGGCCAATTTTTCACGGCAATGGAGGCCGAAGTGAAAGCCATGCCTGGAGAGGAGGTGAGGCAGGGCGCTGCCGTCAATTTTTGGCGCTACCTCCTCAAGCTAATTCGCGACAAACTCTCAGCATTATTCGGCACCAAAAAACCGGCCTAACGATGGCGTCACTTGCAGTCTCAGATTGGTAGCATTGTTCATAAGGCTGAAAGACGCAGGGGGCCATATGCGACTGGGAACAAACTTCTGGCTAGAGGAAAATGGGAAAGTCGTGTTGAGTGAATGGCGAGTAGCCCTCCTGGAAGCTGTGGAGCGGACTGGGTCTATCAATGCAGCAGCCATAGAGCGCGGAGTCCATTTTCGTGTTGCCTGGCGTAAGCTCAAGGAAATGGAAGAGGGCCTTGGGGTCAAGTTAACGCAGCGGACAGTTGGCGGTGCTCGTGGAGGCGGGACTTGTCTCACCGCAGAAGGGCGCGAACAGGTGCGCCACTTCCGGGAATTTACCGATGGCCTCAAAGCTATCATCGAGAAGCGTTACCAGAAGACGTTTGGGCACCGAGACCCATCATACAAAGGGGGAGTGTAAAGTTAAGACGTCCTTTCACACACCTTCTTGCGGAGTATCGGGCAAAACCCTGGCGTCATAACCGACAGGCTAGCGTGCTCCGAGCTGCCTCTCTGCACTGTGCGGGTATCACATGTTGCCCGGGCGAAAACGGCTCCAGTCAACGTGCAACTTGCGCATGCGTGCACGTAAGGTATGTGGATTGATCTTCAGCATTGCTGCTGCCCCCCGTGGTCCTTCAATCCGCCCGTGGGTGGCGGTCAGTGCCTTCTCCAAGTGTGCTCTTACCACCTCATCCAAGGACAAGAGTGCTGGGGTGGCCGCGAGTTCGGACAGGTGCGAGGTCGTAGTGGGTTTGGAGACTCCCGACAGGCTTGCTCCTACTCCTAACGCTCTTGCCACTTCGAGACGCTCGCCATCGCCCAGCAAGGCCGCACGGTCGATGACCGCGCCTAACTCCCGCACGTTGCCTGGCCATGAATAGGAGGTGAGTAACACTCCATCTTCGACAGTGGGGAGTTGGAGTTTCAGTCCAAAGCGCACCGCTGCACGGCGCGCAAAATGCTCAGCTAATAACGGAATATCTTCGTGGCGTT
This sequence comes from Binatia bacterium, assembly GCA_050187625.1. Classification (GTDB taxonomy): domain Bacteria; phylum Desulfobacterota; class Binatia; order Bin18; family Bin18; genus JBFWXH01. The sequence continues at coordinate 18,487 of JBFWXH010000009.1, read as the reverse complement.
CGCGTAAAGGAGGGAGGACAATCGGGAACACCGCAACACGATACCAGAGGTCCTCGCGGAACGTCCCCTGCTGAACCATCAGCGCTAAATCACGATGCGTAGCCGCAATTACGCGGACATCCACGGTGATGGAATGTTCTCCTCCAATGCGCTCGAACGAACCATCTTGTAGGACCCGTAACAGGCGCACTTGTGCTGCCAGCGGAAGTTCGCCAATCTCATCCAGAAAAAGGGTCCCTTCATGTGCACGCTCGAACCAGCCCCGCCGCGTTGCCGTAGCACCGGTGAAACTCCCTTTTTCGTGACCAAAGAGTTCGGTATCAATGAGTTCTGAGGGAATCGCACCACAATTGACTCGTAAGAACGGTCCACGAGCACGGGAGGAACGTTCATGAATCGCGCGAGCAATCACTTCTTTACCGGAGCCAGTTTCCCCCAGCAGCAGCACGGGCACGTCAGAACGAGCGACGACAGACACGCGATCCATGACCGAACGTAACCCGCGCTCGGCACCAATGATCGGAACCGTGAACTCCTCTCTCCCGAGGCGGGTCAGGAGAAAACGTTTGTCGGCTTCGGCTGCCTCGCGTAACGTTTGTAGCTCCTGGAGACGATGATCATTATCCAGTGCGACTGCACACGGTTCAAGGAGCGCAGCGCACAGTTGCTCCTGCTCCGCTGTCAACGGACGCGCAGTCGAGAACTGCATGAGCAAGAGCCCATACGTCCTGCGTTCGCTGACCAACGGCCCAATGAGGCCTTGTCCCTGAAGAGTAGGAGGAATGACCGCGAAGGTCACGTGTTTCCTGCGACTGTCCCCACCGTAGCGTTGCATCTCACCGCGATGGATCCACCGCTGCAAACGCGCCATGTCATGTTCTGGCCAGGCTATGGCAGCAGGACGTATGTCCTCGTTGCCCGTAGTCGAGGTCAAGGCAATGGTCTCGACACGGCAGCGGTTGTGGTCAATGCGGACAACGGCCAACCGGGCAATCGGCAGTCGGTGTGAGAGTATCCCCGCCAAGGCTGTAGCAAAGTCGTTGATCTCGGTGTGACGGCTGACCTCACGCCAGACCGCAAGCTGGAACGAAAGGAGTGATTCCATAATTGCTAAACTATTATATATGCTGGGTATGTCCGTTAAATCCTACGGTTTCTAGCATATTTTCTGAAAATCATTTTTTATCCAGTTTCTCTATAGAGAAACTGGGTTTAACAAAAAAATTTATTCCTGTCTGCCGCCGTGAATTCATTACAGATTTTGTGAACGGCTGAATTTTGCGAGAAAGCCTCTCTATTTTTGGCATTTTTCTTGCCAAGCAACCTTACAAGAGAGGTGGCTTTGTATGGGGCACGCAGAAACGACACCGGGAGTGGTAACGGCAGAACTCGAACATCAGATTCTGCAGGCGATCAAGACCGTTCGTTATGGTTCGGTCGAAATTATTATCCATGACTCGCAGGTGGTGCAGATCGAACGCAAAGAGAAGCTCCGTTTCGCGCGCGACAAAGCAGCAAACAGAAAGTGAAAAGCCTCGCGGCGAAAACCGGCAAAATCACCGCTGACCAGACGACTGGAGGTGTTGACTGATGGACACGTACAAATTTTTCAACAAATTATTTGCCGACCGGACAACTGGAGGTCTTATGCAAGGAGTGTGTTATGGGAAGACCTCAGTTCGGTATCCTGGCCGTCGTCTTAGGCGTCGGGCTGGGACTGCCCCAATTTGTCTTGGCGGATGAGAAAGCGTTACAAAAAGCGTTGGCGGACAAAAAGGCGCTTGAGGAAAAAGTGGAAGATCTCGATCAAAAAGTACATTTGCTTGAACAGCGTCTAGAACAAATCCTCAGCATTACGGGAGGGGCAAAGACCTTGCCTGCGTCGGTGGCGCACGAGGAACAGGTCCAGGTGTTAGATCAAAAGGTGCGCATTCTGGAACGGCGCTGGGAACTGGAGCAAGAGCAAGCCGCTGCCAAAACAAAAGAGGCTCCGATATTTACGGCGGGCAGAGAAGGCTTCTCTCTGAGAGCGGCGGATGGCAGTTATCAGTTGAAGATCCGCGGGTATCTGCAAGGCGACGGACGGTTCTTCGCTGACGACCAGGAACGTGCGCTGACCGATACGTTTCTGCTCCGGCGTGTCCGTCCTATCTTGGAAGGAACGGTTGGCAAATATTTCGATTTCCGCATCATGACGGATTTCGGCGGAGGCTCGGCTTCGGTGCAAGACGCCTACATTGATACCCACTTCTGGCCCTCAGCCCAGCTGCGGGTCGGCAAATACAAAGCGCCCGTGGGTCTCGAACGCTTACAGTCGGGCTCGTCCTTGCTTTTTGTTGAGCGTGGGCTGCCGGCCAATCTCGTGCCCAACCGCGATGTCGGCGCGCAAGTGCACGGCGATTTGTTCGAGGGCGTGTTCAACTACGCTCTCGGCACCTGCAATGGTGTGCCTGACGGCGGCAGCGGTGATGTGGATGTCAACGATAGTAAAGAGTTCGCTGGTCGCGTCTTCGTCCTTCCCTTTAAACGTTCTTCGATTGTCGCCCTCCAAGGGGTAGGCCTTGGTCTGGCTGGCACCTATGGGGACCAAAGCGGCAGCGCTAGCTCTCCCAACCTCCCGTCATTCAGAACCCCGGGACAGCAAACCTTTTTCAGGTATCGCTCTGATGGAACCGCTGCCGGCACAACCATCGCCAACGGCATTCACTCGCGCTTTGCCCCGCAGGGCTATTACTATTATGGACCATTCGGGTTGTTCGGGGAGTATGTCAAGTCGTACCAACGTGTGCAGCGCGACGCCGAGCATGAAATGCTCGATAACGAAGCCTGGCAGATGGCGGTGTCCTATGTCCTCACTGGTGAAAACGCCTCGTATCGCAGCGTCGTGCCAGCCACAGATTTCGACCTCAGAAAAGGCACCTGGGGCGCCTTTGAAGTCGCGGCGCGCTATGGGGAGTTGCACGTTGACATAGACGCGTTTCCTTTCTTTGCCGATCCCACCAAGGCCGCCCGTGTGGCAGAATCCTGGGGGCTCGGTCTCACCTGGTATTGGAATCGTAACGTCAAGTTCCAACTGAACTACGAGCAAACCGATTTTACGGGTGGCAGCGCTACGGGCGAACGTCCGAAAGAGCGTGCGGTGTTGAGCCGTTTCCAGCTTTCTTTCTAATTCATCCCTACTACACCTCAAGGAAGGTTTATTATGCTTGCCCATATCTTGATTCGTCTTCTCTCTGTTCCGGTCGTCATCGTCGGCATAGTTGTTTCAACCATTGGCGGAGCACCGATTTTTTCTGCGGTGGCGTTCGCGCAAAAGAGCATCACCTTACTGAACGTCTCATATGACCCGACCCGCGAGCTGTATCAAGAATTCAATGCCGCCTTTGCGAAGTATTGGCGGGAAAAAACCGGCGAGATTGTCACAATTAACCAATCCCATGGCGGCGCCGCCAAGCAGGCCCGGGCGGTGATCGACGGTTTGGAGGCTGATGTCGTCACTCTCGCCCTTGCCTATGATATCGACGAAATCCATCAAAAGGCGAAACTCCTTCCTGCCGATTGGCAGAGCCGTTTGCCGGACAATAGCGCCCCGTATACGTCAACCATTGTCTTGTTAGTGCGCAAGGGCAATCCCAAAGGCATCAAAGACTGGGATGATTTGGCGAAACCTGGGATATCGGTTATTACCCCGAACCCCAAGACCTCCGGCGGCGCTCGCTGGAACTACCTGGCGGCGTGGGGCTATGCGCTGCAACAACCTGGCGGCGATGACGCGAAAGCAAAAGATTTTGTCACTCGTATCTATAAGAATGTGCCGGTGCTCGATTCCGGGGCGCGCGGTTCCACCACCACCTTTGTCGAGCGCGGCATTGGCGATGTGTTGATCTCGTGGGAAAACGAAGCGCTCCTCGCCATCAAGGAACTGGGCCCAGACAAATTTGAGATCATTGTGCCGTCGATTAGTATTCTTGCCGAGCCGCCGGTCACTCTCATCGATAAAGCCGTTGACAAACACGGCACGCGCGCCGTTGCGCAAGCGTATCTGGAATATCTCTATACCGAGGAAGGCCAGAGGATTGTCGGAAAGCACTACTACCGTCCACGCCTGGCGTCGGCGGCCGCTGAGTATGCCGGGCAATTGCCGCCGGTGAAATTGTTCACTATTGGTGAAGTCTTCGGTGGGTGGCAAAAAGCCCAGAAGACGCACTTTGCCGACGGTGGAACGTTCGATCAGATCTATCAACCTGGGCGGTAATCGTTTCCATCGCATACTAAAGGCGCAAGGTTATGGTGTTTAAGCAACGAAGCATTTTACCTGGTTTTGGCTTGTCGATGGGTTTCACCCTTATATACCTTAGCCTCATCGTGTTAATTCCCCTCGCGGCGCTTTTTTTGCGGACGACAACGCTGAGTTGGGAGCAATTCTGGAGCACGATCACCGCGCCGCGCGTGCTGGCCTCGTACTGGCTCAGCTTGTACGCGTCGCTGACCGCCGCGCTGTTGAACGCTATGTTTGGGTTGTTGGTGGCCTGGGTGCTGGTCCGTTATTCTTTTCCTGGTAAGCGGGTCGTCGACGCGCTGGTAGATTTACCGTTTGCTCTACCAACGGCGGTCGCGGGTATTAGTCTGACGTCAATTTTCGTCAAGAATGGGTGGCTTGGACAATATTTTGACCCGTGGGGCGTCCAGGTTGCTTTTACGCCGCTCGGCGTGATTGTGGCGTTGACTTTTATTGGCCTGCCCTTTGTCGTACGCACGGTGCAACCGGTTCTGGAAGATCTGGATGCGGAGCTTGAGGAGGCAGCGGCGAGCCTGGGAGCCAATCGCTGGCAAACGTTCACGCGGGTGCTGTTGCCTCCCGTGTTGCCCGCTCTACTGACCGGCTTCGCGCTCGCCTTTGCACGCGCGTTGGGGGAGTATGGCTCGGTGGTATTTATTTCCGGGAACATGCCCATGCGCACCGAAATCGTGCCGCTGCTGATCATTACCAAGCTGGAACAGTACGACTACGCGGGTGCCACGGCGATCGCCGTCGTCATGCTAATCGCATCGTTTGGATTGATGCTCCTCATTAACCTCCTGCAGCGTTGGAGCAGCGCTCGGCACGCAGCGGGATGAAAACGTTGAGTGAGTGTGGTGTGGCGCAAGAGGGAAACTATCTAGAAAGGAAACGTCACTCATGGTGGAAAACGTTGCTGGCTTACCGTCACCTGTCATTGCTGTGGAGCCGCGCGTCATCACTGAACCGCCCCTTATGCGTTGGCTCCTTATTAGCGCGGCGTTTATGTTCCTTGGCGTGTTTTTGTTTGTGCCGCTGCTGGCAGTGTTCGTACAAGCCTTACAAAAGGGTGTCGCGGCGTACTTCGCCGCGCTCCACGAACCTGAAGCGTTGGCCGCTATTTACCTCACCTTGCTGACTGCCGCTATCGCCGTTCCTTTGAATCTGGTGTTTGGCGTGGCGGCCGCCTGGGCTATCGCTAAGTTTGAATTTTGGGGCAAAAGCGTTGTGATCACGTTGATTGACGTGCCGTTCGCCGTCTCACCGGTGATTTCCGGTTTGATCTTCGTCTTGTTGTTTGGCTTGCAAGGCTGGCTCGGCCCCTGGCTGTCGGGTCATGACATCAAGATCATCTTCGCCATGCCGGGTATCGTCCTCGCCACCCTGTTTGTGACCTTTCCGTTTGTCGCTCGTGAGTTGATTCCCTTGATGCAAGAACAAGGCACCGACGAAGAACAAGCCGCCTTGGTGCTTGGAGCGAATGGCTGGCAAACCTTTTTTCGCATCACTCTACCCAACATTAAATGGGGTTTGTTGTACGGCGTGATCCTCTGTAACGCCCGCGCCATGGGCGAATTTGGCGCGGTCTCGGTTGTGTCCGGCCACATTCGCGGACAAACCAATACCTTACCCTTGCACGTGGAGATTCTCTACAACGAATATAACTTCGCCGCCGCCTTTGCCGTGGCCTCGCTGCTGGCGCTCCTGGCGCTTGTGACGTTAGTTGCCAAGAGTATCGTCGAAGGGCGAGTCAAACATACGGGGAGAGAAACGCTACAGCCCACATCTTGAGGTGCTTTCTCTCTAAATCAAACCATAGCAGATTGGCAGCCTAGGATTGTCACCCTGAGTGAAACGAAGGGTCTCGCAGCGAGATTCTTCGCGGCGCTCAGAATGACATACCCGCGAGGTCGTAGCGTAAAGTGTACGTATGCTCTGTGGTCCGATTTAGTCACAATGTCGACCGGCTCGGAGGAGGAACTATGAGTATTACCGTTCTGCACATCAGAAAAACGTTCGGGAATTTCACAGCCCTGAATGACGTGAGCTTTGAAGTTCCCACCGGAGAACTGGTTGCACTACTCGGTCCTTCGGGTTCTGGGAAGACGACGCTCTTGCGTATTATCGCTGGGTTGGAGATGGCAGAGCAAGGCAGTGTCCTCTTTCACGGCGAAGATGCGACGCAACGCCGCGCGGGTGAGCGACAGGTTGGATTTGTCTTTCAGCACTACGCTTTATTCCGCCACATGACGGTCTTCGAAAATGTGGCGTTTGGACTGCGGGTACGCCCACGTCGTATCCGTCCCCTTGAGAGTGAGATTCGTAGGACGGTTCATGACCTGCTCACGCTTGTCCAACTCGAACGCTTGGCGGATCGCTATCCCGCGCAGTTATCGGGTGGGCAGCGCCAGCGGATTGCCTTAGCGCGCGCCCTTGCGGTACAACCCCAAGTGCTTTTGCTCGACGAGCCGTTCGGCGCGTTGGATGCGCAGGTACGGAAAGAACTGCGTCGCTGGTTGCGGCGGTTACACGATGAGATGCACGTCACCAGTGTGTTTGTGACGCATGACCAAGAGGAGGCGCTGGAAGTCGCTGATCGGGTGGTGATCATGAACGAGGGGCGCGTCGAGCAAATCGGTACACCAGAGGAAGCCTATGATCATCCGGCCAGCTCCTTCGTCTATCATTTTCTGGGCAACGTCAATCTCTTTCACGGACGCATTCACGAAGGACGCGCGCAGATTGGTGAGATTGAAGTCGACGCGCCGGAACATCAAGCAGCCCAAAATGTACCGGCGGTGGGCTATGTGCGGCCCCACGAGATGGAAATTGCACGGTCTCGTAACGGTACCCCTGCTATAGAAGCGCACGTGAAGCATGTTCATCCGATTGGTCCGCTGGTCCATGTCGAACTCACACGCCGGGATACTGGTGATCTCATCGAGGTGGAACTGACCAAAGAACGCTATCGCGCGATGCGGTTGCAAGAGGGGGAACAGGTCTACGTGACCCCGCGCAACCTGAAGGTGTTCGTCTATGAAATCTGATTTCCTTCGCTTAATCTCAATGCACGACAAGCGATGCGCAAGCCCTTGCAAGCCGAAGAGATCAAGCATCTCATGCACCCGTTGCCTTCATTCTTGTCAAGGAACGGTGCAAGACCCAGGCTGCTAAGCAACGTCACGACACTCAAATGCAACGCTTCCGTGACTAACGGTTGTTGGAGCGTCGCCCACGCGCCTTCTTGCGGCAACACTTTGAGAAACACCGCGACAAGTGGGAACGCAAGGAAGCTCATCACCATACTAACAGGAAGGAGAAACACCAGGGATTGCCACACTTCATGCATTGTTCTCTCTGACCAGCTTCAGAACAGGGAGCGCCCACGTTTTACCTGGCGCTGATTGGCGTAAAGTTATGCGCCTTGAGAATAGCTTGCCCCTCCGCAGATAAGGCAAAGGAGATGAAGGCTTTCGCCGCGGCGAGGTTTTTAACGTCTTTAGTAAGAGCAATTGGGTAGACGGCGATCTGGTTGTACGCGTCCGGGATGGGAATTGTTTGTACGTCTTTGCCAACTTGGGGTGTGACATCGGATACATAGACAATCCCCGCATCCGCCTCGCCCAACTGCACTTTGGTGACGACTTGTTTGACATTGCCTTCTTCCGAAACGATATTTGCCAAGGTCTGTTTCTCGAAGTCGGCACCGTAGTCCGCACCCGCTTTGCCGATCGCTTGGCGACTGTAGTTGCCAACCGGCACGTTCGCATTCGCGAGGTCGAGTTTGAGTCCTGGCTTAGCGAGGTCGCGAAATTCCGTCACGTTCCCGGAATTCGCTTTGGGGATGATGACGATCAATTTATTTCTGACGAAAATAGACGACTCGTCCTGTACCACCCCGCTCTTTTTCGCCTGCTCCATCTGTACGGCATCCGCTGAAGCAAAGACATCCGCGTGCGCGCCTTGCTCCAGCTGCGTGCGCAGCCCTGAAGATCCAGCAAAGTTATACATCACTTTTAGTCCCGGATGGGAAAGCTCGAGTCGGTTGCCAATCTCAGTGAAGGGCTCGGTCAGCGAAGCGGCAGCGAACACCAGCAATTCTCCGGTGACAGGCTCCTGTTCCTGAGCATGGGCGACATTGATTAATAGGAGAGACGGAGAATGAAGACAAGGATTGAAGCAGAAAGAAAAAATGCTGAGAAACAGCACCCCGATTAGAAAGAGGACGGCAGGGGACGCCTCCTCTTTCTGAGCTTGCAACGTCCACGACATTACCGCCTCGGTAACGGCGGATCGGCGATTTTCAACAGTTGCTTGCCGATGTTCTTCCCCTCGAACAACCGCAGGAATGCTTGGGGCGCATTCTCAAACCTTTCTTGGATATCTTCCTGGTATCTAATCTGACCTGACGCCACCCAGCCAGCAAGTTCGGGTATGGCCTCACCGAAACGCGAGGCGTAATCGACGAGGATAAATCCTTCCATGCGTGCTCGCTGGATAATCAACGCGAAGTAATTTTTCGGTCCGGGAGGTAGTTCTGCTTCGTTATAGCGCGAAATGCCGCCGCAGAGGACGATCCGCGCCCTGAGCGCTAAGTTGGCAAGTGCGGCGTCAAGAATGTCCCCACCGACATTATCAAAAAAGATATTGATGCCGTTGGGACAGAGTTCTTTCAAGCGTTTTTCAACCGGTTCGGTCTTATAATCGATCGCTTCATCGAAGTGGGCTTCCTTCGTGAGCCACTGGCATTTCTCTGCTCCACCGGCAATGCCAATCACGCGGCAGCCTTTGATCTTGGCGATCTGACCGGCGACCGAGCCAGTCGCGCCCGCAGCACCAGAGACGACAACCGTCTCGCCAGCCTGCGGTTTCCCGACATCAAGCATACCAAAATAGGCTGTTAGTCCAGTGATGCCGAGTACACTTAACGGCATGGTAAGCGGGACATCCCGAGGAACCGGCATTGTTGGCATCAGCCCGCCGCGACCGTTGGTTACGGCATATTCCTGCCAGCCATAGCCGCCAGCCACACAGTCGCCGGGTTGAAACGTAGGATGTTTTGACTCAACTACTTGACCGACACACACTGCCCGCATCACCTCACCGAGTTGAATTGGCGGAATGTAACTGGGGCGGTCTTCCATCCAGCCGCGCATTGCCGGTTCAAAGGCGATATAGAGGACGCGCACGAGAAACTGTCCATCTGACAGTTCCGGGACCGGCGCTTCTTGCAATCGAAAGTCCGACTCCTTCACCATGCCTTGGGGATGCGCGGCCAGCAGCCACTGACGGTTCACTGTAGTTGCCATACGATTCTTCCTTTCATTTTGATGACACTGTCGGGGCGCAACAGGTATTCACCGAGTATTCTCGCGTCGGGCGGCATCGTCACCAATGCGTTACTCCAATTTTTTCTCTCACCCTTTTTCCCTGACGATTCGAGGACGGGACTGTCTCGCGCAGTGACGAATGTAAGCAACCTCTATCTCATCGTCAGAGACAACGCGATAGATGATCCGATAGGTGTTTTTCGCAGCCAAAAGCGCACGATAACCAACAAAGGCATCAAACATGGCCGGTCCCATCTCGGGGAAATCTCGCAGGAGTTCAAGTTTACTGATGATCTGCTCTTGAAGAGCGGCAGGAAGCTCCTCTAGTTCTTTTTCGGCCCGTGGAAGGAGTTTAACCCTTCTTGGCACGCGTTGCCCTTCTCGCCTTAAACGCTTCCAGCTCAATCCCTTTGCCTGCTTTGGAATCCCGTTCCGCTTCCGCCAACCGTTCTCGCCAATCCGGCTGGCTCAGTTCTTCCAACGTGGCAACCATTCCTTCGTAGTCTTCGTAATTCACTAACAACGCCGCCGGTCTCCCTCGCTGTGTAATGATCACCGAGTCCCGTGTGTTCTTCACTCGCTCGATGATCTTCTTTGCCTGGCTTTGTAGTTCGGAAATGGGAATGATGTGTTCCATGGGAGACTCTCCAGACTTGTGCTATAAAAGTAAACCTATAGCTGAAAATATGACAGGATCAATGCGGCAAGCTGTGCATGTCTTGGGGCTTAATTTAGGACTGTGAGAAAAAACCCTGACTGCAAGCGCGCCCAGGATAGAAGAGCGACGTGAGTTTTTCTTTGCTTCGCGCGTAGAGATGAGCGTCAAGAAAGATGCACCATGTCAAGTCGATTGCCCGACATGGTGGAGGGTTTTCCTAATCGCACGGCTCCTGGTCCAGCTGCCTGGTGAGATCCGCAAGGTCTGTTTCTTGCCACAATTCCACGATCTTGCCGTGCTTGATGCGGAATAGATCATTACCGGTAAAGATCACTTTGCATCCGGTTGGATCAAAGCCGAGTAACGGTCCATTGTGGATGCCACTGGCCGTCCATCGGACCTCGACGAGGTCACCGTGAGAAAAGACGACATCATGAACCACGCCCAGCTCACTAAACCCCGCATTCAGGGCATCCGAAGCGAGTTTGACCGCCGCGATCGCGTCAGGCCCAAAAAACGAGTTTTGGCCAGGTGCCGCCAGCGCACGCACAAAGCCATAATGCCAGGCAAAATCAGGGCTGAGCAGCTCATCAGCGACAGCTGTATCGTAGTCAATAAAAATACAGAAATGAAAACACTCAGCGATTTGTGTTTTTCCCCCAAACTTCCCGGCCTTTGCGGTAGCGATACCAACAGCAATCAGTAGGAGAGAAACCAAAGTTATTGCAAGTATTTTACGCATCGGGTGACTCCTTGTTCGTTATGGGTGTTATCCTCGCAACCGCTTCGCGCCACCAACAAGGCTGAGCTAGTGGGGATGTTAGGGTTGAGAACGTAACCAGGACCGTCCTACGGGAGGCAGACCTCACCCTCATATGTAACATCGCTTATAGTAGGGGAGAGGTTCCCCCAGACGCGCAAGCGACCGGTGGCACCATCCCAGTGATCTGTCCCGCCCATGACCGTAACCACGTCGCCAAGGTCGCCTTGGCTAGGATCCTGATTAGAGACAGCCGTTTCCGTCAGATGTAGCTCGCCATTTTTCGTGTGAAGAACGAGGTCAGCAGTCACAAAAAACACGGTCTCTACCGGAGTGCCTACCAACGACGGGAGAATCTGAGCTGCAGGAGTGAAGCTGGTAATAGTGGAAAGAAAATTGCCTTTAAGAACGCCAATTGCCTGGCCTTTTACACAGGAACCAAGCGGGGAATTACAGTTATCAGTCCCGGTCGGAATAAGCACTTGATTGATGAAATAGCCGCGGACATGCTTGCAGTGCTGGGCCAAAGCTTCGCTCTTTCCCCACACGAGTATTAGCCCCGTAAGAGCAAGAACGCAGATTGCTCGGACAGAAAGTTTGGTGCAATACGTCCTAGAGTTTTTCTGAGGCATAAGTTTTCTCCTTATGATGGTTTTAGGTTCAAGTGTTGTGGGTCTCTCCGCATTCAGCTTCTGGATTGAAAAGATGTCCCTTTGCCCTCAAATGCCATCGCCTCCTTTCTCCCCGAAATTCCCCTGGGTCTAAAAACGAACGGCAACCTCTTGTCTTGGAACGCGTTCCTGTGCGAAGAGACTAGGGAAAAGGGCAGGAGAAGTCACAAGAGAAATGCAAGATTTTTCCAAGATTTCTCCAAGCGACAAAGGAGAGAGTCGATGCGGGCAAGGAAGGACTTTCACTTTGGCGGCTTTCGGCTGGATGCGCAGAACGAAGGGCTCTGGCACGGCGAGGAGGCGATCAAACTGACGCCGAAAGCGTTGGCGGTGCTGCACCACTTGGTCATGCAGGCCGGGCAGCTCGTGAGCAAAGAAGAGCTGTGGCGAGAAGTATGGGGCGGGATTGCGGTGACCGACGCGGCGTTGACGATGTGTCTGAGTGAGCTACGTAAGGCGCTGGGGGATCATGTCAAAACCCCCCAATTTATTGCGACCGTGCATCGGCGGGGGTATCGCTTTATTGCTCCGCTCAGCAGTCCATCTCCTCAGGTTTCAGGGAACGGGGGTCGGGGAGCGGCTACCCCCTGTCCTCTGACTCCTGATCCCTGTCCCCCGATCCCTTTCGTAGTCGGGCGCGAGACGGAACTAGCACGGCTTCATGAGTGGCTCGCCAAAGCCCTGAACGGCGAGCGGCAGCTGGTCTTTGTGACCGGAGAGCCGGGGATTGGGAAGACCGCTATCGCGAATGCCTTTCTTGCCAACGTGGCGGCGGAAGACGTGTGGGTGGCTCGTGGGTACTGTGTCGAAGCCTACGGGGCCGGGGAAGCGTATCTGCCGGTGCTGACAGCGCTGGACGACTTATGTCGCACGGCTGCCCGAGAGGAGGTTGTTGCGCTCCTCCGGCAACATGCCCCGCTGTGGTTGGAGCAATTGCCCTCGGTGCTCTCGTCGGAGGACCGCACAGAATTCCAGCGGCAACTGACGGGGGTGACCCCGCAGCGGATGCTACGGGAGATGGGCAATTTTCTGGGCGCCCTGACCGCCACAAGACCGCTAGTCTTGGTCTTGGAAGATCTGCATTGGAGTGATCCCTCCACCGTCGCACTGCTGACCTATGTGGCCCGCTGGGCTGATCCATTACGCCTCTTAGTGATCGGGACGTATCGGCCCAGTGAGCTGCTTGTGCAAGACCATCCGTTGGCGACGGTGCAGGCGGAGCTGCAGGGGCAAGGGGTGAGTCGTGAGCTGCCATTACCATTATTGACGGCAGCAGCCGTTACCGAGTACGTGGCGCAGAGAACACCACAAGACGAAGGGCTTCGGTCGCTGGCGCAGCACGTGTATCAACGCACGGAAGGGAATCCGCTGTTCATGGTGGCGGTGGTCGACGAACTGCTGACGCAGGGCACAGGGAATCTCCAGAACGGTAACGGGCACAGCAGTCTGGATTCTGCGGCCCTGTTGGGCAGTATACCTGAGCGGTTGCGGCAGTTGGTGAATGTTCAAATGACACGATTAGCAAAAGGCGAACAGCGGGTACTGGAAGCGGCCAGTGTGGCAGGGGAGACCTTTGCGGCGGCAGAGGTGGCGGCGGCGCTTGGCAAGGAGGACGTAACGATTGAGGGACGGTGTGCGGGGTTAGCACGGCGACAGCAGTTTCTGCGGCAAGCGGGGGTCAGTGAGTGGCCGGATGGGACGGTGACGGGGCGGTATGGATTTGCGCATGCGGTGTATCAATCCCTGTGGCAGGAGCGGGTGACGGCGGGACGGTGGAAGCAATATCACTTCCGCATCGGGGAGCGCAAAGAGCGCAGTTACGGGGAACGAGCCAGAGAGATCGCTACGGAGTTAGCCCTTCATTTTGAACAGGGGCGGGAGTACCACAAAGCCATCCACTATCTGCAACAGGCAGCGCAAGCTGCACTGCTTCGCTCAACCAACGGAGAAGCGGTACAGTTACTCACTAAAGGACTCGAGCTACTCGATACTCTGTCTGACACTCCCGAACGCTCACAGCGAGAGATATCTTTGCGAATGGCTTTGGGCACGGCATTGATGGCCTCCAAGGGTTATAGTGCCACGATCGTGGAAGAGGCGTATACGCGGGCCTGGGAGCTATGTCAGCAGCTAGGGGTGACTCCTCGGTTCTTTCCCATCCTGCAAGGACTCTGTGGATTTTATACGATTCGAGGCGAGTTGCAGACAGCTCGTGATTTCGGGGAGCAGAGTCTTCGCCTTGCCCAAAATATGAAAGGTCCAGCTTACCTCATGTGGGCCCATTTCGCATTAGGGACCACATTGTACTACTTAGGAGAGTTTACGCTTGCTCAGGCACACCTAGAGAAGAGTGCTACCCTCCATAACCCTGCGCAGTACCGCTCCCATCACTCTGTGCAGGACCCTGGCGTGGCTAATCCATCTATTGCGGCCTGGGTCTTGTGGTCCCTTGGCTATCCAGATCAGGCGCTGCAGAAAAGCCACGAGGGTCTCTCTTTTGCTCAAAGACTCTCTCATCCTTTCAGTTTAGCTTTTGCTCTCAGCGCTGCTACCAGGGTCTACCAGTTCTGCCGAGAGATACGAACAGTGCAGAATCTAGCACAATCACTGGTCGCGTTGTCGATTGAGCGCGGATTTGAGTTTGCTTTGGCGCAGGGCAATGTTCTGCAGGGCTGGGTACAAACTGAGGAGGGTAGCGGAGAGGCAGGGACTGCCCTAATCCACCAGGGTGTAGCTGCCTATCAGACCACAGGAGCTGGGGTTGAACGGTCTCACTGGCTTGCGTTGCAGGCCGAGGCATATGGGGAAGTAGGAAAGACAAAGGAAGGGCTGAAAGTGCTGGCCACAGCGTTAACTGAGGTGCAGCAAAATGGGATCCGGTATTACGAGGCCGAGCTGTATCGGCTCAAAGGCGAGCTTACCCTTCGCGCGGGCGAAAAGGTAAAAAGGCGAAAAGGGCGAGGGGTGAGCCTTCCAGAGCCTCACGCCCACAGCCTCAACCGTGAGTCGGAAGCGGAGGCATGTTTTCTCAAGGCCATAGAAGTTGCCCAAAAACAACACGCCAAATCGTGGGAGCTGCGGGCGACGACCAGTTTGGCGCGGTTGTGGCAACAACAAGGCAAGCAGACAGAAGCTCACCAGAGGTTGTCAGCAATCTATCACTGGTTCACCGAGGGCTTCGACACCAAGGATTTGCAAGAGGCAAAGGCGTTGCTCGAAGAATTGGAGCAGGGAGAGATTGAACCAGTGGGGGATTGAGTCACTGAGGATCAGCACCAAAAATGCCGCGCTGAGATCGAGGAACCCCTGTGACAAGGAGAAGTGAAATTCGAGGCGCTTCGTCAAGCTGCGCGTGAAGCAGACCCAATATTTGATCAAAAGCCTGCAGAGGCGAAGCGACGGTATCAGGGTACCGCTTGAGTATCCAGAATCCGCTCACGCGGAACACAGGCCTCTCAGTTAGTGGGTCCCGGCTAAGGCGCTTGACGGTGACGGAAGTGGACGGGCTCCTCCCCCAGGCGGAACTGGCGTTGGCGGTGAAGAGTAATCTCGCGGTGCTGCAAGGTCTGGAAGAACAAATCGAAAGCATACAAGAAGTAGGCTTCGCACAACTCAAAGTCCGCGAAGGATTTCAGTCCTTACTCGCGGTCAGTGGGATCGGGCAGATTCTCGGGATGACGATCATGTTGGAAGCTGGAGAGATCAGTCGCTTTGCCACCGTGGGCGAGTTTGCCTCCTATTGTCGGTGTGTCGGCAGTCAGAAATTGAGAAGTGGCAAACGCAACGGCCAGAGCAATACGAAAAACGGGAATAAGTATCTCGCCTGGGCGTTTGTCGAGGCGGCGAATTTTGCCGTGCGCTACAATGTGCAGATCAAACGTTTCTACCAATTATTGACAGGGGCCTTCTAATGGGTGACCCTAAGTTCTTTTATGGATCGTCAGCTATCATTTATGATCTTCTTCGTCAGTGTTTGAAGCACATCGCGGCGCATTTCTGCTCGCTCGGCGGGAATCCTCGTGCTATACTCCGGCACACTATCGTACGAAGGAGAGAGGTATGGCGTTTGCTGAGAAACTGGCTCGTTTGCGTCGCGAGAAAGGCTGGACGCAAGCAGAGATGGCCAAACAGATTGGCGTGGGCATTGCCCAGATGCGCCGCTATGAACGCGGGGTGTCGGCTCCGACGTTGGAAGTAATTAAGAACATGGCCCGGACGCTGGGCATTTCGGCGGATGAACTGATCTTCGATAACCAGGAAGGCGTGGCTGCGACGAAGATCCTGGACAAAGAACTCTTAAGCCAGTTCGAGGAACTGTTAGACTTACCTCCTCAGGAGCAAGAAGCGGTGAAGACCATTTTAGATGGCTTGATTCTCAAACACCGGATGCAACGGATGATGCCCCCACGCCGGGAGGCGGCCTGGCGCAAAGAGATGCGGGCGCTGACGCAGGAATTTCGCCAGAGTGCGGCAAAGTATTCTGGCGAAGAGATCGAACAGATCATCGATGAGGCGGTGGAGGCGGTACGTAGTGCACAACGGCCACACAAGCGCAAAGCCTCGGCGTAGACGGCTGCGCGCGGTGCTCGATACCAATGTCTTTCTTGCTGGGCTGTTCAGTCAGGGCACGCTCTCAGCTCGACTCTACGACGGGTGGGTGGCGCAAAACTTTCTCTTGGTCACCTCCCCGGCGATCGTGCTGGAAGTGGCGCATGTCTTGACTTCCCCTCATCTCCAGCGCCGCTTTCCCAATGCCGCAGACCGGCTGCGTCGTTTCGTGCAGCTGGCGTTCCGTAAGGCGATCCTCACCCAAGACGTGTACGTCACTGACCGCCTCACTGCTGATCCTACCGATAACAAGTTCCTGGCTGCAGCTTTAGAAGGCAAAGCCGACTACATCGTCTCCCGTGATCCTCACCTCCTCAATCTCAAACACTTCCATGCCATCCAAATCGTTGAGCCGCCCGCTTTCGTCCGGGCGGTCAGACAGCAGCAACAGAACAGAGAGTGAAAAAGACAATGCGCTATGTCGTGCGGAAACCCAGGGGACTGGTGTCGTAACGCAAGATTTGACCTTCATCACCCTACGATTGTTAGCCACAGCCCCACCGGTGGCAGCGCACTCCAAAACGACAGAGCCCCCGCGTTGTCCCCCTGCTAATCAACTTGCGAGGTATAGGACGAGAAAAATCCCGATCAGTCAAGCTCCGAGCCCAAATTCCAGGCCGGTCCCTGCGCGGGTACGGCGATGGGTCGCAACAGTCCGTGGTGTACTTGCTGCTCCAGTAAAGACGTGCCCCTAATTTTGTCTATTTGATCCCTATTGTTGCTACGGAAATTGCGCCACGGGTAGCTGGACTGCCTGTGAGGTCCGTTTGCGCGAATGGCAAGCTACCCGTCTCCGATAAAGGAGGCTAGGATGCCAATCCCAGCTAACAATGCTGGGTTTCGCTCAGCTCAACCCAGCCTACGGACTTGACCCTAAAATGCCTAAGGGCCAGCCAACTGCTGCACCTGACGCTAGACGAAGAGTCTTACAAATGAGACATTATCAGGATGGTCATTGTACTTCCAGCCTGCCAGCGTGAGCTACGACGATTTCCTGAGGAAGTACGAGGGGACTTGGCGGACGCATTGGCAAGGTTAGATGCTGGCCAAATGCTCACTTATGCCTCTTTCCCGACCCATGCCTATCATTGGAAATAATGTCCATGAGCTGCGGCTTAAAGATCGTTCTGGTGCATATCGTGTTTTCTATGTTCTTCCCGGAGGCGGAATTGTGTATGTCCTTCATGCCTTTCTCAAGAAGGCACAAGCAACGCCACAGAAAAATCTCGACTTGACGCGAAGGAGACTGAAGGAGTTAAAACTATGAAGAGACGTTCAGCGGCTGTTCACTTAGCTCAACAGCTCGGACTTCCTAAAAGCCGTGGAATGGAAGCCGTGATGAAAGCACAATTAATTGCTGCCGTGCTCCGCGAAATCACACAACAACAACTGACCCATGCGGAACTTGCTGAGCGAAGTGGATTACCACGGAGTGCGGTGACAGGTATTCTCTCCGGGAGCTTGCAAAAAATTACCATTGATCGTGTCTTACGACTCGTCGAGGCTGTTGGTTTGGAGGCAGAGATCAAACTGCGACGCGCGGCATGATTTTGGTGGCTTCAACCACGGTTGGGCAAGCCAGCCGTGGCAGCCGAACGTGCAGTCTCCACGGTTCTTGGGACCAAGAGTGCCACAGGTAGTTCACCTGTCCGTAAGGTGCCTCTAACACTGGCGAACAAGTCGCCAGTGGCACCCGGCGCGCCTCTATTGAGCTTACTGCGTAATCGTGAAGTTTGTAGTAGCGATAATATTGCCTACCACATCGTACACTATCGCGGTCCAAGTCCCATAGAGGCCGTACACTGTGATCTGTGTCCCATCCACTCTGTGGTTATGCACCCAGCGGGGGGCGTGCTAACGCGCCGAGAGGAAAATGAGGGAAATAGCACGTTCCACGCGCCCTACTTTACTTACCAGTTGCTTTGCCTACAAACTTCAACTTTACAGTCAATTCTGCTGAAGGTAGATCGACATTCGCGATAGTAATCTACACATGCACCCATTACTCGCTGCTTGCATTTATTTTCAACCACAGAACTAGACTTCCATCGCGGGTGTCCTTCCGGTGAGCGTGGTTGCGTTTTAGAAACTTCGTGGGTGCTCCGCAATGAGGGAGCGAGGAAAGTCGTCAGGGCGTATCCCGAGCCGGATTTCGCGAACTGCCGGCGGGTCTGCTATAGG
>JBFWXH010000008.1:0-134299 GCA_050187625.1 Binatia bacterium | reverse complement strand
GACCGGCGGCGCGACCTCCCCCGCCGCGCTCGTCTTTGCCTTCCCTTTCGGGACCTGCTTTCTCTTCATAGCCCACCACTCTACGAGACTTGGTCTCACCTGACAAATTTCGTGCCGAACACTATTGACTTTCCCCCTACGAAGGGGAAAGAACCTGTCAGCACAAATCCACATCTTGGTGTGTTTTCCCTATAGTTTGTGAAGGTCTCGTGGTCACCAGTACCCTCAGCTTGGCCGCGATGTTGTAAAACTGTTACGCGTGCAGTAGATTTTCCAGCAGCTCTCATTCTGTCCCGTCTGAGGCGGGTAATTGACAGTAACCCATAACATGGAGGGAAGCCCAATGAGCGTCGTTGTACTTCTGGAGATGCAGATCAAACCCGAGGCCGTGGATGAGGTGAAAGCGTTTATGAAAGACAACTTGCCCGATACGCGGGCGTACGCCGGGTGCCAAGGATTGGATGTGTATGACAACATGGACGAAACCGGGAACCTCGTGATATATGAGCGCTGGGACTCCCGCCCGCATTATGAAAAATATCTGGCCTGGCGAACGGAAACAGGAACGATGGGCCGTCTTGCAACCAAGCTGAAAGCCCCACCCAGCATTCGCTATTTTGAACGGGTGGATGTCTAACGTACACAGAAGACTCAGAGCACGAGGTTGTAGAGAATCAAACCTCGTGCATGGACCAGCAGGCGCGTCTCGACAGAAACATACGGTTTCAAATGAAACGTTTGTGTTTTCAATATGATGTCGGCGTAAAAGTCACAGTTCAACCCGCGCAATATTCACTGATTGGGGAAACCCTAACCCCATGATTTTTCATTGACTGACTTCTCCAATTTTTCGAAAGCGTAAGTTTTCGCATGGTCGCCGTTGGAAGGCCCAATAGGGAGCACAATGATCATTTTCACCCGGAGAGATAGCGGTGGCTGAGTTGTGGTTGCTGTCTGGCGTTCCTGATGAAGCGAGTAAACACCTCATTCTGTTCCACGGCCTGGGAGGTCATTGCTATGAGACGTGGCGATCGCTCGTCGATCCCACAATTTGTTGGCCCCAATGGCTTGCTGAAGATATTCATGGCTTAGCAGTGTGGACCGTCGGCTACGACGCAGCGGTTTCGCGCTGGCGGGGCTCAGCCATGCATTTGCCGGATCGCGCAAGAAACGTGTTAATGAGAATACTGGCGGAACCCAAGGTGAAAGCTGGCGAAATCATTTTCATCGGCCACAGCCTCGGTGGGCTCGTGATCAAACAGCTCCTGCAGATCTCGGAGAGTATGAGCCTTCACGACAGTGAGGTGGCCCACTTCGTACGCCGTGTTCGTCGGGTGGCGTTTCTTGCGACTCCCCACTTGGGCGCAGACTTGGCAACGTGGGGGGATCGGTTACGCATTCTTATTCGACCTTCGGCAGCCACGGCTTGCCTTGTGCGCAATGACCCAAACCTGCGCAATCTGAATCTTTGGTATCGAGATTGGTCAAGAGCACAAAAGGTTGAGCATCTCATCCTCATAGAAAGTCGCCCGACTAAGATAGCTGGTATGGTTGTCAAGCCAGATAGTAGTGACCCTGGACTTTCCTCCCCTCCTATTCCCCTTGATGCAGACCATATTACGATTTGCAAACCGAAAGATCGGTGTTGTGAGATATACGTGCATGTTCGGAAATTTATCACGCGGCAACTTGATACCGTGCACCGTGACACAGAGATCATTTCCACTCTCAAGACGCAAACTGCCCGTATCGAGGCATTGAGCAATACGACGCGGACAAGTCATGCGCAATTGCATGAACTGATCGAAGCGCAAGGAAAAGAAACACCCGGGCGCGTGGCAGATCGTCTTCAGAAGGACATTACGCAGCTTATTTCCTCCAGCAGAAAGTACCCCAAAGAACTGGTTGATAATGAGATCCTCAAGCAACTGTCCATTTTGCGACGATCTCGTTTCTTTGTCGGATTTTCCATTGCTGAACAATCAGCAAGGCTGGCAGAGAATATTCTTCATGGTGAGTTTGAAGGTGGATCGCAGGCCGTAAAAAGCACCGCGCTTGCATGGTGTGCACGTTTCTTAGCAATAGGGGAGCACAGTGCTAAGTCCGACCACCTCTTAAACATGGCAAGACAGTTCGGAAGCGGGCCAGAAATCACGATCGCAGAGGCATTTAGAATTTCTGCCAATGGCGATCTCGCAGAGGCTCTAAATAAACTTGCAAATGTAGAGTCCTCTACTGCACGCTCTGCTGCGTTTCGAATCGTGACTTGTCTTCAAGATGGTGCTTCTGCGATTGAGTGGTTGGCCAAATCTCAGCTTACCCTCAATGACCTTGATGCAGACGGAAAATTCTTCCTGATTTCGACGCTCTTCGACCTGAGACGGTGGGATATCGCTCTTGACCGTGCATGGCTGCTTTCCGAAGAAGACTTTGAGCAAGCCCCTGTGCTGTTCTATACGGCTGCGATAGCCAATCTTGTCCAGGCAGTTCCAGACGAGCTGAGGTCACATGTTCTACAACGGCTTCCTTTTGAGGTATACAGTTTCCCCCTCGCGTCAGATGAAGTTGCTCTCAAAGCCCGCAAAAGAGCGCAAGGATTATTTGGTCAATGCGCTTTCGTAACACGGGAGCTTGGCTGCGTCGAAGTTGCAAACCTCGCTGAAGATTATGCCCTCTGGCTGACATTGTGTGATCCAGCAACCCAACTCACTGGTCGCCAGAAGCTGGAAGAGAGTATGCGCGACCCGGCGCATTCGCTGCGAAGACTACCTCTTGCGTTACAATTTGGCCTGAAGCTTGATCTTGACGCGGTCGAACAAGAGATCGAAAGGCAAACGGCCCTTTCGGGTGGTAAATCTCAAGCTGCCGCAATGGCTCGGTTTTGGCTTGCGTTTACAAAGGAAAGCCCGAAGGATGTCGTCGCGTATATCGATCGTCATCGTGCGCAATTGCAGGAGCATTTAGAAAAAAAATCCTTTGCCCTCTTTGAGATTCGGATGCTGGCACGTGCGGGGTTGTCTCAGCGTGCCGAAGCACGTCTTCAGGAGCTAAGCACTGATGAAATACCAGAAACGGAACGAGCGTATTACCAGAGAATCATCACTGAGTCCGGAGGCACCGACCCAATAGAGGCGCGAAGGACGCAGTTCGACAACTCTGGTCAGCTTGATGACCTCATCGATCTTGTGAACCAGCTTGAGGAACAACAGGAGTGGTCACAACTCTGCCATTACGGTCCTTTGCTACTCGAGAGAACACGATTAGTGACTGATGCTGAACGCCTCGCCCGGGCACTGCATGAAACGCATCGTTACAATGAACTCGCCGCACTGCTGAGAAAATACCCTGACTTCCTTCATCAATCAGACAATCTTCAAAGCCTCTGGAGTTGGTACCTCTTTCGTGAGGGGTTGTTGGAAGAATCTGCAGCGGCACTAGAAAAACTCACCGTCAAGCGCGACTATCCTCAGGATCGGACACTTCAAGTTAACTTGGCCATTACCTCCGGTGCCTGGGAAACGCTTCTCCCTATTGTGGAAAGAGAATGGAGTAAAAGAGAAGAGAGAGATGCGTACGATCTGCTCCGGGTGGCACAGTTGGCGCATTATGTGAGATCACCTCGAGCCAAGGACCTTGTCTATACTGCTGCGACCAAAGGTGCGAGCGACGCTAGCATTCTTGTCACTGCGTACTCCCTTGCCTCGCGCGCCGGCTGGGAAGAGGAAGTAGACGTCGGAAAGTGGCTTCATCGCGCTGCTGAACTTTCGGGTGACAATGGCCCCCTGCAAAAGATGTCGCTCAAGGATCTTGTAGATCAGGCACCAGAATGGCATCGACGAGAGGCAGAGACGTGGCAGCAGATCAATGAGGGCACACTCCCGATGTTTGGAGCTGCGCGCCTGCTGAACAAGTCGCTCGTTGATTTATTTCTCCTCCCTGCTCTGGCAAACCCTCCCGAGCCAGATCCCAGAAGACGCGGGCTGATCCCCGCTTACAGCGGAATTCGGCAGTTGGTACCGTGTGTATACCGAGTCGTTGCCGTGGACGCGACCACTCTACTGACTTTAGGCATGCTTGATTTGCTAGAGATTACACTTAACACGTTTGAGCACATACGTATTCCGCATTCCACTCTCGGATGGCTGTTTGAGGAAAAACAAAAGGTCTCATTTCATCAACCAAGTAGAATAAGAGATGCGTCGAAGATACGACACTTACTCGCCCTTGCTGCACTAAAGGAATTCAGGCCAAGTGTAGAACTCACCGGTGACCTGGCTGCGGAAGTCGGGACCGAACTGGCTTCCTTGCTTGCAGAATGCCAAGCGGATGGTACTAGCGAGGAGAGACAGAAGATTGTTGTTCGGTCAGCTCCTGTGTATCGGGTTAGCTCGCTCATGGAAGAGGAGGCTGATCTTTCATCGTATGCGCCCTACCTCTGTAGTTGCCTTGCCGTGGTCAATAAGTTGAAGCAAAGGGGACAACTCACTACAAGCGAAGAGCGCCGCGCGCGCTCCTACCTTAGTTTGCAGGAGAAAGACTGGCCGCACCAACCAGAGATTGCCGATAATGCGGTGCTCTATTTGGATGACCTTTCAGTCTCACATCTCCAACACCTCGGACTCCTTGAAAAGTTACAACCTGCCGGGCTCGTGGCCTATGTCTCGACCAGGGGAATAGAGGAGATCAACGCACTTCTCCGCTATGAACAGCTCACCTCTGAAATGAGCACGGTTATTGAACGCATCAGGAGCTTCCTCCAGACCGGGATCCGAACTGGGAGAGTAAAGTTGGGACAGATGCTCAACTTTGATGAAGCGAAAGAAACTCCATTGGGACATCATCCGAGTCTGTCGGTTTTCCATCTTGCGGCAGACACACAGGCGATTGTTGTAGATGACCGATTTCTCAACCAGCATGCGAATATCCAGCATGACTCTGGTCTCACCCCTATTACAACTACGAGTGATTTACTCAACGGGCTTCAATCACAGGGAACTATCACGTGTGACAAATTGTTTGACTGCCGTACACGTCTGCGTCAAGCGGGGTACCTCTTTGTTCCGGTGACCATTGATGAGCTTGAGCATTACATCGTTGCAGCTGAAGTAGTTGATGGCCGGCTTCGTGAAACGGCGGAATTGAAAGCCATCCGAGAAAATTTTTTGCAGATACGCATGAGCCTTGCCCTTCAGCTTCCGAAAGAGGGCCCCTGGCTCGATGCGGTGATCTCTGTGTTTCTCTTTGTACTAAAAGCGCAGTGGCGTCCGGACGTCGATGAAGCAGTTGCCATTGTACGATCCGAATGGCTGTTACATCTCTTGGATTTACGTGGTTGGGCACATTGTTTTGGTCGCGATGGTGACGCCTGGCTGACGAATTACGGCTATAGTGAACCGATCCAGTTCTTGCTTTTGCCACCGCACAATGTCGGTCAGGAAATCGCAGAAAAGTATTTGAAATGGATCGAGGAGCGGCTTTTGACCCGGATCCGCCAGGAGGAGCCTGGGCTGTATGCGTGGTTGGTCGAGAAGGTAAAAGCACTTATAACAAGGTCACCGCAGTGAATGCTGCACAGGAGTCAAACGGGTGGTTGCTCACGATTATGAACGTTCGTCATTGGCATTGGCCATATTGCAGCACTTTCCTCCAGCAATTCGTGAGTCGCTGTGTGTCGACCACGATTTTCTGCGGAATTTAGGGCTTACAACGGACACTAGGATCTCTTTCGGTGACAACAGTTGCTGGTTTCAGCGATCGACGCTCTATGACAGGGTGAGGGAATTGCTCACGAATAAAAGTGCGCAGGTCACGTTGAGCGATACAACAGAAAAGGAATGGCAACTCAAATTCAGTGAAATAGAGAATGAGCAACAGCTCACATTGTCATGCGACCAGTACAGTTTTTTTGTTTCGGATTTCTTGGTTTTGTCCCCTGAGCAAGTAGATAGGGTGAGGGAATTCGACCGCAAGGCCCATGATGTCAATTTACCAAAGGAGGCAGCCAACAAATGGCGCACGCTTCTTGCCTCACGATCACTGACAGACGATGAAGTCGATACGCTTCACGCGGACATGAAGGAGACTCCCATCTGGGTGGCAGCACTCCTCGGCGTAGAGCTACAGAAGGAAGCAAGTCATATCACGACCCTCATTCCCTGTTCTCGTCAATATTTTGCGCGATTGGTGGGAGAATACGAACAGAGTCGCAATATTCTAGAGTACGCGCAGAAGGGGGCATGTCAACAGCTTCGTCACCTGAGGTCTTGGAGAGATTCTGCTGGATTTTTGTATTCACTCTTGATGTCGTTACACTCGTCGATCGTAGCATTGATCGAGGTCGATCATCTGGGAGAACAGGACCTGACTGAAACATACGCCTGGCTCCAAAAGTACGGTGATCGAATCTCACAACTTGGAGCAATTGAGTTAGGTCTGTCAATTTTGGACAAGCGGCCAAAAATTGAGCCCTACATTCAGTGCATGATTGAGCAGATATGGGCCGACAATCCTGAGGATGAACGAAGTCGATTCCGCCTCTTGTCTGCACTGATGGTACTTGTGGAAGGGGAACTGTCGCGAACGAAGATTTTAGAAGGAACTCCTCCGTTCTGGCGCCGTCTCGCTAGTATAGCGCACGCGTCACTTGTGGAACGGGAGATTATCAAGGCGTACGCTGACACTACTGAATTCACCAAATGGGCGACTCAAATCAGAGGACAGTTCTCCCACCTTCAAACCATGGTCGATCTGCGGCAGGAACCACGTTGGCTTCCAGAGTATGTTGCGGCACGTCAACTGAAGGCCGAGTTCGTTGGTCGCATTGCTCACATTGCGCACAGAAACATAGCCAAGATTGAGACACCTGGCCTCAAAAACTTACTGTTTGACACTAGCCCTGACAGCCTGCTCTCGTTTTGCCAACACCTTAACGTATTTCTCCCGGGACCATTGGAGGGCGGGATCGAACTGCAGATCGCACCACCAAAGGAGATTATTGAGCAGATTGAAATACAATTGAACGCGGCTAATCTCCAGCCAGACTCGTTTGTGACGCTGGTGAATGCCGCGACAATATACCGGCTTGATCCGCAGCAAACAGAGATCGCTGCCAAAGCCTTACGCACAGTGAAGCACAACCTCAGGAGGGTTGACAGCAGAGAGCTACTGGTTGCCGTCCTGAACGGACTCGCGGCAGTAGCTGCGGCCACGCGAAGCAGTGCCCTAGCTAACGAACTACGAATTCTCACCCGCAGATACAGGCACGAACCGGGACCGAAACTCTCTTCCGAAGAATCCTTGCGAATCGGTCTTGTTGCAGCGGCGGCTCATTCGCAGTTAACAGAGTGGTGTGAATTTCTAGGCGAGTGGATAACAGAGCTTGCATTTCAATCCTTGGAACGTGCGGAGATAGAGAACTTGCTCTCACATACAGAATATCTGTGCCACATTGTTCCACAACTTTGGCGTACCTGTGGGCGAGCAGAAGCTGCCTTACGGGCGGGAGGGGGCATGTAACTGCAGGATGGCGTCTTTTTTATCTGGGAGACCTCAGCTATTTTCAGTGAACCTTCGATAGCGGTGATGTCTCTCAACTTTTCATAATTGGAGACCATCGTGGTCGGCGTATCGAAATCACGCGCTGTGTCGCTCGACGAGCCGATTTTCTTCGGGCCCTCAGACTTACTCACGCGCCAGCCACGTCCTACTGCGGGCCAGACTTCCCCTTGTTGAATTTCCACTCCTTTTATTCAGCAGCACCAAGATGTCAGCAGTCGCGGCGGGGTTTGTTAAGACCGACTCCTACCGTTTCACGTCGCTTCTGAGCAAGGGGATGACTTCAGTCGCAAACCGCTCCATATAATCTGGGCGCGGTCCCCCTGGTGGTGGGGTAGGAACCGGGTGCGGAATGACCATCTCAATGGGGAAACCCAGATGTAACATCTCACAGAGTTGCCTGGCAATCATATCAGGTGGACCATACAGGGCGAATGCATCGGCAATTTCATTGCTCAAAAATGATACGAGGCGACCGGACGCTTCCAGGTCATTCGCATGATGGAAATCTGGCCACACGTGCTGCTTCAACTCTTCCACGGGGGGACCATCCCAACTAAAGTGAGGTGGATCGAAGAGCATCGGGGAATACTCGTAATAACCCGCTGCCATTGACCGGCTTAGGCAGGCAGCATAATCGAGATCATCGGTCAGAATAGTATGCAGAATGATGGCAATTTTGACCTCGTCCGGATTGCGTCCCGCTTCAGTTGCCCCGACTCGTACTGCTTCGATTGACGTCCGCAGATTGGCCTCGTGGCGACCCACCCGGATGAACACGCCATCCGCCACCCGCCCCGCCATCCGGAGTGTTCGCGGCCCAGCGGCAGCAATCCACACCGGTACGGGACGAGCATGAGTTAACCGGGCCGGGCGGGCAGCATTGACCTCGATTTTTTCTCTCGCCAGTAATTGCTTGGTGAGGATCGTCGCGTCTTCGAGTTCGGCAACTCGCGCCGGTCGTTTGCCCATTAACCGCACAGCAGTATCACCAACGCCGTACCCGAGGAGCGTACGGCCAGGGGCCAAGGCGGCGACGGTGGCAATGGAGGAAGCGATCACCGAGGGGTGGCGCATCATGGGGTTTTCAATCAGCGGGCCCAACCCGATCCGTTCCGTTTGCATGGCGGCAAACGCCAAATTGACATACGGATCCCGGAGACGTAACGGGGAAGAGGGGATAAAAGCGTAATCCCAACCTAGAGCTTCCGCACGCCTGGCATCAGCAGCAAACGCTGACGGTGAGGTGTAGTCAAAGCGATTCAATCCGAAGGCTGGGATCGTTGTCATAGCCACTCCTTAGGACGGGTCACGGGGGTCGTTTAAGCCGAGCGCGGCATCGTAACCCGTGCATCACATCATAAACGTCATAGTTCGGTTTGGACCGTGTCTTGTGCCATATGCCCCTTTTCTCTCGGGTAGCGAAGTGGCATCTCACAGAGCTGCATCTTCAATAGCAGTTCAACACCAGAAATGAAGAACTCCCGCATTTACCGCCTCTGGTTTGATAATACCCAAACGCGGTCCCACCGCCGTTGGAGATGGTCATAATCAGGGTGTGACAGCAATTCGCCGACAGTTGATAAAAGTTTTTCACGCCTCTCTGATTGCGATGATCGGACCGTACAACGTACGAGCACGAACGGATTAGATCAACAGTTCCCCAAAGCCATAGAGGGTCAGGGTACGACCGTTGTAGAGCAGCTGTCCTTGAATAATCCCCATCGCAAAGCCGCCGATACCCCAATTTCCGATCGTCTTCCGATCCGAGAGGGTCAGAGTATCCGTTCTGCTGTCATCCAGTAACTCTCATGGCCTGGATTTTGTTTTCATCTCCTAGGTGTCCTACCCTTAGCTGTGGCGAGTGTTGGCAACATACATGTCAGACTGTGGCCTCACCTCGGGTCGCGCGTTGGTCACAGATGAGACCAACGCTGGCAGTGGGGCTCTGACGGCAAGAGAGAAGACCGGCCCTACTCCAGTGCTAACATCCTGTCATGGCTCGCTGTTCAATAGTACAGGTGCAAAATCAGTGGTGCAAAAATGGAACAGAGATTTTGTTCACCAAGAGCGCACGCTCTAGGGAGCGAGTTTCTGCTGAATCGTACTCGCCTTGGTCATCGCTTCCTGTTCCATCTGCCAGCCTTGTTGCAGATACTGCGCGGCAAAAGCGGCGAGGCCGAGCCGCTCGTATTGCTCCACATGTGTCAGCTCGTGCGCCCACAGCACCGGGTTGGTGGCATGCTGTGCATCACGAAAGATAATGACGTGCCCTAACGTGACGGCTTCCGCACCGGTGGCCAAGAGCAAACTGTACAGTGCACTTTCAGCGGTGGTGTGTTGCCAATCTGTGGAGTACCGCACTTTCTTGAGCAGCGCAGCGGAAAAGAATGGTGCTAACTCCTGCCGGACCTTTGTCGGTATCGGGCGCGCGGTGGTCGCCGCGTGGTCACGGCCACGACGAATCGCGTCAGCCAGCACCGGTCCCATTGTGGTGCCTAACGTGGAGAGCCAATTCTCAGCGGTCGGTGGAACGGTTGCCCCACGCTCGATACGAACCTCAGGTGGCGCGGCACAGAGCGGCGAGGGAGATCCAAGAAGGCCAATGCACCACACGAACAGGAACAGTCTTTTCACACGGGACAGTGTAGCGGAGGAGCGCTGGTGATGCAGTACCCGTGCGCGAGCCGTGCTCATGAGTTTTGACAAACAAGCTCGGCCATACTCAGCTTTGCGGCATGAGGTTCCCTTTCCCTTCGGGCTTTTCATTTCCCACATCTTGCCAACTTAGCGAGACGGGCGGTAGAGGAGAAGTGCAGGAGGGAGGAAGGCGATGGGAACGAGAAGCGGCATTATAGAGGAGAGCTGGGCAGTGACGGAATTTGCCGAAGCCGACTTAGGGGATGCACGGCGCACGCAGCGGGTGATCCGCATGGCGACGGTCTTCGCGCAGCAGCCGATGGCGAGTTTGCCCGAGGCGTGGGGGAGTCGGGCCGAGTTGAAAGCGACGTATCGGTTCTTCGACAATGCGGCGATTGCGCCGGCAGAGCTGTTGGCCAGTCATGTGAGCGCGACCTACGAGCGGGCGGTGCGGGTCGCGCGGGTGTTAGCGGTACAAGATACCACGGAAGGCGATTGGACGGCGCATCCGATCACCACGGGCTTAGGGCCGATCGGCCATCCCAAGCACCAGGGGCTGATGGTACACAGTCCGCTGGCGGTTACCCGGAGAGGTGGGTACCCAAATGAAAGCAAAGGGGTCAGTCAAATATTACCCTGAGAATGCTGAAACAGAGAATGGCGTCGTGAACTGGACTATCTGAAGCGCCGGATACTCGTGCATCCATGACAGGAGAAAGCGTATGGGAAAGAAGTTGAGAATGTCCTACGACAAAGAAGGAGACATCCTGGACGTTTCTCTTGGAGATCCCACCCCTGCAATATCCGAAGAGGTCGAGGATGACTTTTTCGTGAGCCGCCATCCGGTTTCGGGAGAAATCGCCGGCTTTTCAATTCTCAATTTCGAAAAATGGTTTGAGGAAGTACGGGAGTATAGAATGCTTCCCTTGGAAGGACAGTTTTTTGAAGGAGGGACGGCTGAGGACTGAGGAATGCATATTATGGTGTGGGTACCGATCATATCACCAGTTGTCTACTGTTGGGTTCTGGTACCGTAAGACCTACAATACGAAGGCGGCTAATGAAAATCCCGACTCAGAACTCGAAGCGGAGGATGCTGCACCTGTGGCACCCATAACTGTTGAGCAACCAAGTGAACAACTCCATCTTGCGTCTGAATGCGCCCGGTCACCCCTAAGAACGTCGCAGTTTTCGCCAGGACTTTATATCGAGCATAGACCGGGGCCCATAACACAACATTCACGAAGCCGCTTTCGTCTTCCAGGGTCATGAATACTACGCCTTTGGCAGTACTCGGACGTTGACGACTGATCACGAGCCCGGCGTAACGAGTGCGTGCACCATTAGGCAAGGCCTGCACCACTCTCGCAAGCGGCAATCCCTGGGCGCTCAGTTCTACCCGCAACGCCTGTAGCGAATGTCCATAGACGCTATGCGCAGTGCGCCGATAATCCCAGACAATTTGCTCACCCTTTGAGAGTGTCGGAAAAGGCGGCCGAGGATCTTTCGCCGGAAGATTCAACGTATCGCCAGACGACGCTGCCCACACTTGCCACAGAGCTGACCGCCGTTCGTGTCCGAGACTGGCAAATGCTCCAGCCTCAGCCAATGCTGCCAGTTTGCTGCGCTCCAGCGCAAGACGTTGCTGGCAATCCGCAAGAGATGAGAACGCAGCAGCCTGACGTGTAATCACAATTTGCTCGCCGTCCTTCTGACCTAGTCCTTTGATGAAACGCAGCCCCATACGTATTCTGTATTCTTCGCTTTTCAGCAGTTCCAACGTGCAGTCCCATTGACTTTGACAAATATCGACCGGCAGAAATGTCACAGCGTGTCGTTTAGCGTCTTCGATGATGGTTGCGGGACTATAAAATCCCATCGGCTGAGCGTTGAGTAGCGCGCAAGCGAACGCAGCAGGATAGTGGCATTTGAGGTACGCTGCCGCATAACTGATAAGCGCGAAACTCGCGGCGTGACTTTCGGGAAACCCATACTCACCAAAGCCGCGAATCTGCGCAAACACCTGCTCGGCGAACTGTCGTGGAATTCCCTTTGCCATCATGCGGGTAAGCAGGCGCTCTTGATGCTGCTCGATTCGCCCACTACGACGCCATGCCGCCATATCGCGGCGTAATTGATCAGCCTCCCCTGGCGTGTAATCCGCGGCAACAACCGCGAGACGCATCACCTGTTCTTGAAACAAGGGCACACCTAAGGTTTTGCGCAGAATTGGCTCTAGTGCTGGATGAGGATAGGTCACGGGTTCTTCGCCCGCCCGTCGCCGTAGATAGGGGTGCACCATTCCTCCAGTAATCGGTCCCGGACGGACGATGCTCACCTCAATCACCAGGTCGTAGAACGTTCGCGGTTTGAGACGCGGCAACATTGCCATCTGCGCCCGGCTTTCGATCTGAAAGACGCCGACCGTATCTCCTCGTGAGATCATGGCAAATGTCGCTTCATCTTCCGGTGGGATCGTCGCTAACGACAAGTCAATTCTCAATTGCCGTTGGAGCAGACGAAAGCACTGATCAAGCTGCGTGAGTGCACCTAAACCAAGCAGATCGACTTTGAAGAGGCCCAGCGCTTCAATATCGTCCTTGTCCCACTGGATGACTGTCCGTCCAGGCATCGTCGCGTTTTCAATCGGCACCAGGGTGCTCACTGGCTCGTGCCCCAACAGAAACCCACCAGGATGAATCGACAAATGACGGGGACAATCGAGAATCTCATTGCTCAACCGAAGTAAAAGACGATGGATAGGGGCAGAAAGATCAAGCCCCGCTTGCCGTAAGTCCTCCTCAGTCACCGTTCCATAATGAGCAAGGACTCGTGCTAAACGCTCAATCGCCGTGGACGCTAGCCCTAACACTTTCCCGACATCGCGAACCGCGGAGCGGGGACGATAGCGAATCACATTTGCTACCATCGCAGCGCGCAACCGCCCGTACTTCGTATAGACATGCTGAATGACTTCCTCCCGTCGATCATGGGCAATATCAAGATCAATATCCGGCGGTTCGGCACGTTCACGAGAAAGAAAGCGCTCGAACAACAATCCCATACGCACAGGATCAACGGCGGTAATCCCCAGGCAGTAACACACTACCGAATTGGCGGCTGATCCCCGGCCCTGACACAGAATCCCCTCTTGCTGACAGAACCTAATAATCTCGGCCATTGTCAGAAAATAACCCTCGTACTCAAGCTCAGTAATCAAAGCGAGTTCAGCCTCAATCTGTGCACCAACTTCCCCAGGAATCTCCCCACCATAGCGTTGCTGTGCACCATCCAGCGTGAGCCGCTGTAACCCTTGCGTCGCCGACGTTCCATCGGGCAATCGCTCCAGTGGATAGCGATAGCGCAATTCGCGTAACGTAAATGTACAGCGGCTCGCCACCTCTTCCGTACGGGCGACCGCCGCCGGCTCATCGGCAAAGAGACGGACAAAAGCCGTCGGAGAAAGCAGTGCGTGCTCGGCGTTGGGCTTGATTCGTTTTCCTGCCGTGCTCAAAGTCACTCTGTGACGAATACAGGTAAGAACATCCTGTAGAGGCCGTCGAGCGGGTGAGTGATACAGGACTTCGACAGTGGCAACCAAAGGGAGACTAAAGTATTCAGCCCAGTATCGCACCCGAGTTTCTTGCTGTACTTCCTCCGCTCGTCGATGTCGTGCCAGCATCGCATAGAGCCGATCACCAAAGGCGTCGCGAAGCATTGTCACAACCCGTCTGGGATCCTCATCGTTCACCAAGACGCTACGATCACCACCCCACAAGGCCAGTAGACCTTCAGCATGGTAACAGACTTCTTCCCAGGTCACCGCACTTTTGCCTTTGGGAGACCGGAGATGACCGGCGGTCAGCAACCGACACAGGTTGGCATACCCATGACGATTCTGAGCCAAAAGCACAAGGACGGAATCGTCACTGACCGTCACCTGTGCTCCGATCAGAAGACGGACTCCACACTCACGAGATCTGCGCTCCGCTCGTACGACACCATACACTCCGTCGCGGTCGGTAAGAGTAAGCGTACTTAGCCCTAGCCGCTGGCTTTCTTCGATCAACTCTTCGGGATGACTTGCTCCTTCAAGAAACGAATAGTGACTCTTACACCACAAGGGGACGTAGGCAGTCATACCCCCTACTCCACCCGCCCCTGCAGCATCCACCGACGGCGGCGACGATCATAGAAAACCCACAAGAGATCGCCGCGCTGAGTTTCAACAAAAGCGTATTCGTGTTCCACCTCGCCTTGCCACCAGCCACCAGTGATGAGAAATGGTCCAGCCATCTGCATAACTGGGCCGGGGGCAGCCCCGGCAATCAGCCAACCATCATGACGCTCATGTCGAGGCGGCGAAGCAAGAAGGAGCGGCTGTTGCAAAATCCGCCGCACCACCGGAGCAGGGGCAACACGTTGCCGTGGACGAGGATATGCCATCTCAGCGAGCGGTTCCCAAGTGAATTGCGCTTCCGGTAAGTGCCCCGCCCGGAGACAGGCACGAACAACAGTCATTTCACCAAACGTGGCCCGCACCCGTGCGAGCGCTCGGTTGGCAGCCGCCAGGTCACGGACTGGACCATCCAGAAGCAGTTGCCGTTGTTCCGCATACGCAGGACTGGCGTGAACAACCAGGGCAAGGTGCGTGACTCCGGCAACCACCTGGAGCGTATCAAGTCGTAGACGGATAAGATCAATGAGTTGGCCCGCCTTGAGCGTGGGCGCAGCGGGACGGAGAGTCCCGCTGAGTCGCGAACGATTTTTTAGTATCAGAGTCCATTGCACCGCCGTCACGGCATGATGTCGATCCTGAACGACGTGCAGTACCGGTAATAATAGACGGCGGAAGAGGAAAACAAGCCGTGTTCGATCACTCTCAGGCGTGTCGAGGTCAAGCTGCGCAGCAAGAGGCTCCTCAGGTCGCCAGGGCTGCAGCGGTGGCCAGTCGGAGTTATGGGCCGCGTCCAGGAAGCGGAGAATTTCTTTTCCAAACCGTTCTCGGACGCCGGCAAGAGGTAATCGCACTAAATCACCGAGAGTTTGAATCCCAAGCTGAGCCAGTTGCCTGGCAATGGCAAAGGAGAGCGGAGAGCGAGACAGTGGTACACAACGAATGGCAGCTTCCTCTTCTTCTCTCCGCGAAAACACGCGCACAGGAACTCGGATTGTGCGCACAACCGCCGCAGTCCCAACACGCGAGAACCCCACCACAACTCGAGTGCGCCAATTGTCCTGTCGTAGCGTAGAGACTAAGGTCTGCCCCCAGGAAAAGAGCGATGGATACAACCCCAGCAATCCCGCCACATCAAGCCAAAAGACGCCTGGCGTCTCCCATGCTGGTTCCACTTTGGGGGAGAACTGCTGTAACGCCAATGCGACCTGCTCGATGCTGTGCGTAACATCAGGAGGCGCAACTACGGCAGCTCGGAGCGCTGGAGCAAGTGTCACCGCCGTCGCATAGCGCATGCCTGGCTGGAGACCTTGCCGTCGAGCGGACGTGTTCACCCAAAGGATCTGTCCTTGCGGACGATCATCGGCAATCACTGCCACCGGTTGTGTCACCCAGTCTGGAAAGCGGCGCAACAGAATTTGCAGCAGAAACGCCGGAAGCTCAACGCACGCCAGACGGACCATGAGCGACCTCCACATGGGTCCAGCTCGGCCCCCAACGTTTATCTTTCACAACGGACAGTGTACAGGCGAACTGATCAGGAGCGATATGCCGTCGGGCGACATCTCCATGCAGGGCGACAAGCGAACTCACGGATGGCGACATCGACGGCTTCTGCGTCAAGAGCAATACCGCTGCGGTGTGCACACGGGCCAAGCCAACTAATCTGGTTTGTAATGGCAAAGGCAGCTGCGCATCTTTCCCCAGATCAAGAACGAGCAAGCCAAAACCTCCTGAGCGCAGCAACAGATCAGCGGCGCGGGCAACGGCACGGCTATCTGGTACCCGCACCACGACCAAGGCCTCAAGATCAATCCCATTCTCCGCGACGTCAGGCGGGAAAAAACAACTTGCCTCGCGGGTAACCCAGGCTACAGGTTCTCCGTGTAGTTGCGCCTCATACACAACCCGACAGGCCAGCGTAAGTACCGCACTCGCCCCATTGCCAGAGAATTCACTCAGGCGCCCAGTAAAAGTATGCCATGTCCAGTGATCGACTTGGGTTCCGGACCACCTACGCTGATCAGCAGAGAAGAGAGGAACAGAAAGGAGAGAGGAAAAAGCAGAGGAAGACATACAAACTCACAGTGATTTTACTTAGTCGCTCCAACTCGACGTTTCCCTTTCATCGTCCGGTATAGCCCGACCACTTTTCCCAGAATCCGTGGTGCGGGCAGGTGCTGGCTCAAGGGAATCGGCGCGTAGGCAACATTCGCAGCTTCGAGGACGAGCAGTCGCCCCTTTTGGGCAAGCTGTTTCACCGTGACCTCCTCCCCCAGTAAAGCGACAACAACCTCGCCTATCTCCGCCGCATCTTGCTGGCGCACGATGACAAAGTCACCGTCATGAATCCCAGCGTCAATCATGCTGTCCCCCTGCACCCGGAGAGCAAAATGAGCGCCTTTTCCCAGAAGAGAGGGACCCAAACTCAACGTTCCTTCCTGATTCTCAACCGCCAGCAACGGACGACCTGCGGCAACCTTGCCCAAGATAGGGATACTGCCATCCACTGGCAGCAGCGGTTGGAGGATTTCGAGGGCACGTTTGCGGCCTGGCACTCGACGAAGGTAACCTTTGCGTTCCAAGGCCATAATGTGCTCGGCAATCGCCCGCACATCGGAAACTTTCATTGCCCGCGCAAGTTCGCGATAAGAGGGAACGAATCCCTGCTGTTGCACAGCGGTTTCGATCAGGCGGAGCAACCGTTCTTGACGCGGTGACAGCGGAAGGATTTCCATATTTCAGACATACCCAACAAATGTTGGGTATGTCAAGAGCTGGCCACTTCTCAATCTTCTTGCAGAAGAATCTGTATGAGCCCTTGCCCTGCCGTTCTTACTCGGGCTAGCTTGTCGAGACCGAACACCAGTGTATGAAAAAGGAGGCTAAACTATGGCGGAATGGACACCACCATCACAGGCTGAAGTCGAAAAATACTTTGAGCGGCTCAACAACTGGGGTCGTTGGGGAACCGACGACCAGCGGGGAACGCTGAATCTTATTACTCCAGAGAAACGTGCGGCTACGGTTGCCTCGGCCCGCAGCGGACGCGTGGTCTCGCTGTCGCGGGATCTCACCCCACAACCGACATTGGACTACCACATGCTCTGCCCTATCCGCCGTGGGAATTCCAAAGCTGCAGTGGATTATGTCGGGCTCGTCTATCATGGCGTCACCGTGACTCACATGGATGCCCTCTGTCATGTCGAATACCAAGGCAAGCTGTATAATGGCCGGAGCTTCGACGACAATGTTCGTTTCGGCGGAGCCCAATGGGGTGCACTTGACGTGTGGTTTGACGGCGTTGTAACACGTGGCGTGCTTCTCGATGTGGCGGCTGGACGACCAGAAGGCTATGTAGACATTGGCAAACCTGTGACTCCACCAGAATTAGATGCCGCCGCCGCCCGGGCAGGACTCAAAATTGAGCCCGGGGATGCTGTCGTCATCCGGAGTGGAAGGGCGAACTATGAAGCCGCGAAGGCTAGCCTTGCCTCCTCAGTTTCGCCACGCAGTTTTTCAGTTGATGCGCGCCCAGGCTTACATATCGCCTGTCTTGCATGGCTGCGGGAAAAAGATGTTTCTGCCGTCACCTGGGATATGCTGGATGAATTTCCCGTTGGCTACAACGGGATCGACTTCGGCGTCCATCTGGGGATTCCTTTTCTGGGCCTGTGCCTGATTGATAACGCCGACCCCGAACGTCTCGTCGCCGCCTGTGCTGAAGAGAAACGCTACGAGTTCCTCTTCGTTGCCATGCCGTTGCGTATCGCGGGGAGTACCGGCTCTCCCTGCCAGCCGGTCGCGATATTTTAGGCTGCTTCATAGATCAAAGGGACTGGCGTGCGACGCCGCCGGTCCCGCGTAGTCCGCCCATTGTTTCCACCTCCCAGCCACGACGACATTCAAGAAGCGGGATAATCCGCTCACCAAAGCTACGAATTCCAGACACCCACTCAGGCCAACTGAACAATAGGCCTTCAATATTCCTGTCCACCGCAATCGCGTCAATTTTGCGGGCAACCGTCTCGAACGAACCAACCAAGGCCGGAAAGCTCATAAACGCCATGTTGCCGGTTTCGATATCCCCAGCGAGCAATCCAGCACCAGCAGAAGCAGATTCACGCAGTTGCTCGGTAGTGCCATCTTTCACCGAATCGAGACTCGCCGACCCCACCATATATTGGATCGCCGCAATATCACCTTCAGCGACAATGCGACGGGCAGTCTCCCAAGCTCGCTCATCCGTCTCGTCAGCCACAATATGCATCAACGCATAGGTTCCCACCCGTGTTCCATGCTTGGTCGCTTCCTGTTTCAACTCAGCAGCTAGTGCATGTATGCGTTCTGGCGCGGTCATGGCAAAACTGTAGCCACCAATTTGCGCAACAAAAGAACGACCGGCGCTCGACTGCCCTGCTGACACGATCGGAATGTCATGCGCTGGCGTAGGCAAGCAGCTACAGTCATCGAGGTCGAAAAAACGGCTCTTGTGACTCAGGTGCCCTTCTCTCCACAGACCACGAAGAACTTTCACATAATCCAGCGCATACTCATAGCGCTGGCCGTAGTATTCATCTCCACGCCAGAGGCCCATTTGCGCGTATTCAAACTTGTTCCAACCGGAGACGATATTCAGCGCCGCCCGGCCACCACTGATGTCATCAAGCGTCGCCATCATGCGCGCCACATATGCGGGATGGAGCGCGAGGATCGTGGTTGTCGGAATAAGACCGATTCGGGTCGTAATTGTCGCTAACGCCGACATGAGAGAAAAGGACTCCAGACACGCATCCCAATGACCAGTCTCCCCGCCAAAGCCTCGGAACTTCATCATCGACAAGACGAAATCGAGCCCTTGGCGTTCGGCTTCCAACGTCACTGCCTTATTCAATTCCCACGTCGGAAGATACGGACGAATGGCCTTGCTCATGATGTACCCGTTACTGCCATTGGGCAGGAAAACTCCGAACTTCATTGCTGACTCCTTGGTACTGACGGTCTATCACCTGTAGGGGCTCATATTGCCCCATCCCCCTGACCACGACAACAGCGCTGGGAGATGAGGTTTGCAATTCTTGTAGACTAACCGCAGACCCCCTCCCTGACCACGACGAGACTGTTGTCGTCGTGGTTGATATGCCATAGTGAGGCGCAATCACACTGAACAGGAGGGAGACGCCATGAAAGCTGCGGTGTTTTACAAGACCAATGCTCCATTAAAAGTTGAAGAGATTGACATCGACAAGCCCAAGCGCGGAGAGGTGCTGGTCAAAGTTGCTGCGAGTGGCGTTTGCCACAGCGATCTCTCAGTCATCAATGGCACGCTCCCTTTCCCTCCCCCACCAGCAGTTCTAGGTCACGAGGGCGCGGGAATCGTCGAGGAGGTCGGCGCTGATGTCACAAGCGTCCAGCCTGGAGACCATGTCGTGCTCTCGTGGCGGCCATCATGCGGGAAATGCGGCTACTGCGTAACGGGCCGTCCGCAACTCTGCCAAACAGGAAGCACGGCCATCATGCAGGGCTACCTTCCCGATGGCACGACTCGGATGCACAAAGGCAACACGGAGATTCACATCTTTACTGGCGTCGCTTCATTTGCCGAATATACAGTGGTGCCTGAGGCCGGTGTTGTCCCTATTCGTGCAGATGTCCCACTCGATGCCGCGGCGTTAGTCGGATGTGGCGTTATGACCGGGGTGGGCGCGGTCATCAACACTGCGAAGGTGGAGCCGGGCTCGAGTGTGGTCGTGATCGGTTGTGGTGGTGTCGGTCTCAATGTCGTACAGGGAGCAGTGCTAGCCGGCGCCGAGAAGATCATCGCTATTGACCTCAACCCGAAGAAACTCGCGCTCGCGACACAGTTCGGTGCAACACATTTAGTGAATCCTTCCGATGGAGACCCTATTACCCAAGTCCTCGGTCTCACTAATGGTCTTGGGGCAGACTATGCGTTCGAGGTCATCGGTCGTGCGGATACCGTCGTGCAGGCGTATTTTTCGATCAAGCCCGGCGGTATGGCAGTCGTTGTTGGGGTCGCGAAACCCGATGATATGATCACTATACCAGCCTTGTCGTTGTTGCAAGAAAAGACGCTCAAGGGGTCCATTTACGGTTCCGCTCGTCCAAGTGTCGACATGCCGCGACTGCTCGACCTCTACCTGAACCAGCGCCTCAAGCTTGACGAGCTGGTCTCCCGCCGTATCAAACTCGAACAGATTAACGAGGCGTTTGAGTGGATGGAAAAAGGGGAAGTCGCACGGAGTGTGATCGTTTATTAGGGGCAGGAGTCGCAGCGCAGAGGCCGGTAGCACTTGCTCCTCTCCTCGCCCCATCTGGGGCGAGGAGGCCAGACCCGGCTCGCCTACAGGAAAGACCGCGCACCCCAAATTGCCCACAACATGCGATATGGCACGATCTTTGCTCTGAAAAATATTATTTTTTGCCTTGACAGCTCGCGCCTCCCACGCTAGGAATGCTCGGCTTTTGTAGCAACTCACGATACCAACAGGAGGTGCAGCAATGATCACCCACTGTGTGACATCTCTTTTTATTGTGAGCAGCCTACTGGGGCCCGCGCTGCTTCCTGCGCGGGTTTGGAGTAGCTCTGCCCACGACAGCACCCACTCAGACGGTATGCGGTCTTCGGCATCTTCCTCTCGCCAGCCCCAGGCGCACGCTCGGCGAGCGAAGCGCTCGACGTCTTCGCAGCAGGTGCACCAAAAACACCGTCACCGTCGGCGACTCGGCCACTTTCGTATGACGGCGTATACGCAGCATACACCGGAGCCACGTCAAACAGCCAGTGGCACGATGCCAGCAGCGGGCCGCACTGTCGCTGTGGATCCGAAGGTGATCCCGCTCGGTAGCAAAATCGAGATCGAGGGCATTGGCATCCGCATTGCAGAAGACACCGGAGGAATGATCAACGGGAACAAGCTCGATCTGTACCTGCCCTCCCGTCAGGCGTGCATCGACTTTGGTGTGAAAACCCATGAGGTATACCTATTGGAGTAATCTCCCGCGTACGACCATTTACGACGCGCGCTTCTTGCCGGTTTTCTTGTTGTGTTTTTTTGTCGTCGCTGCTTTTGCAACTTCCCGTGAGGGGGCGGTAAAAATACCGCGTTTATGCATGAGCTGGATCTGGCGGTCGATCACCTGCGTCTTGTATTCCGCATGATGCATCGGTTTCCGCTTGAGCCAGAGATTCTTGGGGTAGATCGGTTTTTCGTAAATGAGTGAGATGACCTCGGTGCGCAAGTCTTTCATCCAATTCATGAGCGGCGAGCGGGCTCGGAACTCGCGTAACGCTTCGATATCAATGACCCCACCGCAGTACGATGACCCCGCACCGTAGTCATGGCGGGCAATGATAAGACCGCGATAGTCGACGATCATCGAGTGACCGCCAAAAGTATCCACTGGTAATGGCGAATCGGGCAAGAGATAGTACGTGCCCAGGTTCGGTGCGACCATGTAGCAGGTGTTATCGAGCGCGCGAGCACGGTTCTGAATCTCCCAGGCCCCATTGCTGACATGCGGCTCGGGATAGGCCGGTCGACAAATCACTTCCGCCCCGTTCATCGCCAAACCGCGAATCAGTTCAGGATAGGAACCTTCATTGGCCATGCAAATACCGATCTTGCCGATATCGGTATCAGCAACGGGGAAAAACGCGTCAAGCGAACGCCCGTGCAGTTCGATCCATTTATCCCACACATCGTGTGGACACACTGAATGCTCAACCGGGAACAAGGGTGAATTTTTACGGTGTTGGAGAATCACCTGCCCTTGCGGCGAGAGCATAAAAACGTTGTTAAAAAAGAGTCCAGGAAATGCCGGCTCGCGCGATTTGGCGGTTGCGACAACGTAGGCATTAAACTCCTTGGCGAGCTTGCCAAGCATGTCCGTTTCAGGACCTGGGATATCGATCGCAATTTCATTTGCGTATTTTTCATGGTCCCAATCAAAGACCTCGTCAGTGAATCCTTGTAGTGCGCCTTCAGGAATCACGATCAACCGTACCGGGAGTGCGAGACTCGACAACCAACACGCACCAGCACACACCTCGTGAAGGTGTTCAATGTTGGTCTTGATTTGCTCGCGATTCAGGACTCCTCGTACTGTCGGCGAGATGCCCACCGCGGTATACGCCTCTATCGCTTTCGCCATTGCGCCTCCTCTTGATGCTGGACAAACTATCGCGGCGGACGATAGCACGGAGGAGGGGGGTGGAGAAAGACACGCACAAGGCGCATATTCAGAAGAGGAACCTATTCTCCTGAGCCCTACTGATCTGCTCTTCTTCACGCGTTGCAGAAAGAGTCCAAGCCAGGAGCGTTTGAAGGAGAACCGAACCCATGACAGAGACCGTACTGACAGAAGAAACCGTTGGAACCGCTCCGCAGCAGTCTGCCCGTCTGCCGATTGTCGCAATCGTCGGACGTCCGAATGCCGGCAAGTCCACCCTGTTTAACCGCTTGCTGCGACAGCAGAAGGCGATTGTTGATAACACGCCTGGAGTAACGCGCGATCGCAACTTCGCGCAGGCCACCTGGCGTAAGCGACCGTTCCTGCTCATCGATACCGGTGGTATTGATTTCCAGGAGGATGGAACGCTAGCCGGGCGTGTTCAAGAACAAACGCGACTGGCGATCAACGAAGCTGACGTGATCATTTTTCTGTTCGATGGCCGCGAAGGACTCAACCCTGCCGATGCGGAGGCCGTCGACTTACTGCGCCGGCGCCAGAAACCTATTTTTTTTGTCGTAAACAAGATTGATGGGGAAAAACAGGAGGCGGCTGCAACTGAATTCTTCGCTCTGGGACTCGAACCGCTTTTCACCATCTCCGCTGCCCATGGACGTGGTGTCAATGATCTGATGCAAGCTGTCAGTCTAAGCTGGACACAGGATAAGGAAAACGCCCAACCCCAGTCCTCCGCACCAAGCGCTCACGACTCCGAACCTAAAGAGCTACACCTCGCTATTGTTGGGCGTCCTAACGCTGGCAAATCTTCGTTACTCAATTGTCTGGTGGGCTATGAACGCTCCATTGTCGATGCAACGCCCGGCACTACTCGTGACGCGGTCGATAGCGTGATCGAGTGGCAAGGACAACCGCTTGTATTGGTGGACACCGCAGGCGCACGTCGCCGCTCCAAGGTTCATGAGCGCATCGAACAGGCAAGTGTTTGGCGAGCGCTGAAAGCTCTTGAACGTGCGGAACTCGGTATCATTGTGGTCGATGCCGTACAAGGATTAGCGGATCAAGATATCCGACTCATTCGCTACGCCTGGGATCGTGGACGTGCACTCGTGCTCGTGTTGAACAAGTGGGACGCCATGCCCCCAGAGCGAAAAAACCAAAAGCGCTATCTCGAAGATCTCCAGCAACTGTCCCCGATAACGACCACCCTTCCTGTGGTGTTTCTTTCCGCCCTAACCGGCAGTCGCGTCAATAAGCTGCTCCCGATTGTCATGCAAACCGCCAAGGCTCACGCACTGCAAATCCCAACCCCACAATTGAATCGTGCGTTCCAGGACTGGACGAGACGTACTCCGCCACCTAGCTATAAAGGCAAAGCGGTTAAGATCTTTTATGTCGCTCAGACTGGCACCAAACCACCTCAGTTCGCGATTTTTACCAGTGTACCGGAAGGGATCACGCCTGCCTATGCGCGGTACCTGGAAAATCAATTCCGCGCGACATTCGACGTACTTGGAACTCCGGTGCGGTTCAGCTTTCGCCGACGCAGAAACGAAGAGCCGGCCCGTTGAGTCTTTCGTCATTGCTGCACCGTTATCCTTTATCCATTTATCCTTTAACCGTTTCCCTGTCCCGGTGCCCAATTCCCGTGAAACCCGTAGGGCACTCGATGAGGGAGCTTCACCACTGCCAACGGTTTGTGATCCAGGTTTTCGGCATCCAAAACAACGAGATCGCTACGATTTTCTTCTTGCCGGTAGACAACCGCGAGCAAGACCCCCTCTCCTTCTGGTGAGTGCGGTAAGCGCGGCACAAACACCGGCTCAGAGGTAAATGAGGTGGACCCGAAGTCATGGATTGTTCGCGTCTCGCTCTGCAAGTCATAATGAATAATGGCATTAAAGGGGCCAGCAGCGCTCGGAGAACCGATCCGGGTCGCCGCATATCCATGTCGATACGCTAGTCCAGTGAAACGTTCGTCGAGACGGGGGAATTCAGTTGGCAACTCATCCACCGGCTCCGCTTGCAGCTGACCACGCGCGAGATCGAATGTCCATCGCGTTAAAATCGCACGGGCAGTGTTTTCGAGGCCATTGGCATCACGCTCCGCACCAAAAAGCGGCACCTGCGGATAACGACAGACATCGGCAATGACCTGCTTGCCATCAGCATACGCGTTCAGGGGATGAAACACATAACAGGGATTAGTCGCAAACCATCGGACGTCGGCGTTCCCACCCGTGCGCGGCATGATCCCTATGGTTGTCCCGAGTTCCGGCTCCCATCGTATCGGCGTAGCGGTGACCAGATTTTCGGCTCGCAGGGTGGCGGGACAAACCATGAAGATCACATGCTCTCGGGTCGTGATGAAGTCGTGCATCATCGTTGGGACCGGCACGTCAATCTCTTCACTACGCGTAACCTTCCCATCCGCCGATGCGACGTAATAGCGTAAATATGGAGGAAACGGGCTGTAACCGAAAAACAACAGCTCGCCAGTCTCGGGGTCGAGCTTGGGATGTGCGGTCATCGGCCCCAGTAAACTCCCAGAGAAATCGTAAGGCCCAACCGTGTCAAGCGTATCTGGATCAAGTGCATGCGGCGGTCCGGCTTCCCAGAGCGCAAGCAACTTCCCTGCATGCCAGATAATGTTGGTATTCGCCGCATTGGGAAACACACCAGCAGCCCGCGGGTCGGTCACAGTCATATCGTTCAGACCACCAAAGAGCGATTCTCCGGCCTCACGCTCCAAGGAGAAGCGCTGTGTTCGGACCCACCGATTGCGATAGTCGACTTTGCCATCATGAATGTGAAACGCATGAATCATCCCATCGCCATCGAACCAGTGATACCGGCCACGTGGGGCAAACTGGGGGTTCGGTCCGTTACGGTAGAGCGTCCCATTGAGTTCGCGCGGGACTTCGCCCTCTATGACTACGTCACAAATTTCTCCCTCCATCGGCCACGGGCCATAATTACCGTTGAGAAACGGGGTATTGGGAAACGGACGGCTCATGATTGCTTCCTCCTCCCTCTCTGAGGAGAGGTGCGTGTAGTTGGCTCCGCAATGTCGGCCCCTGGTACACCCGGTCTATCGCTGCCGTTAGTAAGTCTCTGGCTCGGAGCTTCAACACAAGCACTCACGCCTCTTGGCCAGCGAAGTACTGATAGAGGACAGTCACGCGATAACCAAGCACCGCGGTTACCTCGCGCATGGAAAAGTCTCTCGCATCTCTTCTGAATGACAACATGCCGTCCTCATAGTTCTCCGCATTACGGGGCAACATGGGTAAGAATCAGTTGCGGAGCAACGCGGGTGAGAGCCGAAATAACATCATTGACATTATATTTATAGATCATGCCTTCCAGAGCATAGCTATTAAGGAGCGTGATAGTCATCCACCGTCCAGTAGGGTCAATTATCCTCCTGTGGTAATTCCCTGGATGAATTTTCCCATCCACACTCAGCAATCTGTACGCCATCTTGCGCTGAAATCCCCATATCGCGTGAATGGTCTGATTATCAAAATTTCCCGTGGGCTCAGGTAAATCGGCAAGGCGTACGCCAAACATACGCCTTGCCACCTTATCGTCAAAACCAACAAGTTGGCATAAGGCTTGAATCAGCATGACATCGGATTTTTCGTTGGGCTCTCCCGCTCCAACGATGTCGGAGAGATTTGCCTGTTCCATTGAAGAATTTCCCTTAAAATGAACGATTTCTCGTGTTGCCATTACCGTCATCTCCTTTTATTTCATGT
The DNA here is from genome assembly GCA_050187625.1 of Binatia bacterium. Taxonomy (GTDB): domain Bacteria; phylum Desulfobacterota; class Binatia; order Bin18; family Bin18; genus JBFWXH01. The sequence goes on along the minus strand of JBFWXH010000008.1, from coordinate 107,956 downwards.
ACAAACGTCATCCTAATTGGCGTGTGGGAGCCTCGGTGGTGGCTCCCAAGCCGTTATTCGCTGTCAGTCGACTCATAGAAAAAGTAGTCGGCCATGTATGGTACCAATGCCTTGGCGCCAATGTCTGGGGCCGCGGCACATCCGGTCACGGGCGCGACTCCACCTGAGGTGTTCAGCCGTTGGATAAAGGTCGTCCGGGTCAGATAGTCTCCGTCGGTAAGTCCAGATTGATCGCCACCGACTTCAAGCAAGAGCCAAGGCACTGCGCCCGGCTCAACGAGGGCAGGGTCGGAGGAGGAAGCGATCGGCGTGGCCCAGACGGTGCTACTATCCTTAGCGTCTTGCCACGTCGCGCGGGCTGTGCCGTTCTCCCATGGGTTCGGGCTGAGGAAGTGAGTAAGGATTTGCTTACCATTATCTTTGAATAACGTGGCCTGCGGTCCGAAGAATGTCCAAGCGTAGCTCGTCCCGGAAAACTTGCAAAAGTATTGCTGGGTGCCAACAGCATGGCCCACAAGAAATACTTTATGCCCTGCCGGCACTTGCAGGTTAGCAGGGACCGGAGGAGGATTCAGGTGCGGATGAGCGTACACTTCTTGTGACATCGAAACGACGAAGATCCCAACAACGAAGGTGAGGCAGGTTCGCAAGACGCTACGACGTAAGGATTGATATCTTTGGTTATCGCAGTGTGTCATAGAGTACTCCTTTTGCGCTTTGGGCGCAGGTTGTAGGTTCAGTTTACAGGCTGAGGTCAGGCTCAGCGGGTCATTCTCGACATGAAGCTTCAGAATAACGGTCCGGTTACCTCTACTTTGACCTCCCCGTTATTGATCGCTGGAGCCAGGATATTCATCAGCTCCATGCGTTGGTTATTGGTTAGTTGACCAAACGCGTCGCGGAAGGTCTCTTTGTCTTCCTCGGTCCAGCGTTTGGTCACCACAGCGGTTTGCACCACGCTCGACGCGTTTTGATACGCGGCTTTGTTTTCTGGGGTATTGAGGATTTGCGCTTCGGCGATGGCTTCTTCTCTTACCCGTTGGGCTTCAGGATTCGCCTCAGCCACGGCGTGGCGGACTTCGTCACGAATGATTTGAGCGAGATCCGAGCGGGAGACTTCACTGTTGACTGGCGCGGCCACCCTGGCTGGCTCAGGCTGTACAACTCTCGCCTGGCTGCTTTGCACAGCTTGGGTCAAGGCCCTCACGGCTTGTTCAAGCTTCACCAATCTCAGGTCATCGTGAGAGGTAGTCTGAACTTGTTGGCCCGGCAACGGCAGAGGCTGTCTCACCCAGGTAAAAGCTCCAACGCCCAAAAGCAGGCCCACACTTATCGTCACAATCGTTCTCCACATTCCTTCTTTCTGTCTTGTCATAAAGTGTTCTCTTTCTTGAAAATGTGAGGGGAGGTTTCATAGCCGCGGCGGGACGCTGCCACGCTCTCGCCGCGGCGCATCGCCATCATCAGTGTTCATTTATGGAACACTTGTTCACTCACGAATAATGAATGATGAGTAAGGAGCAACGAGGAAAGACAAATGATGAGCGATGAATGAGAAATAAGGACAAATGAAGTGGAGCAATGGAGAGAGGAAGAAACAGGGAGGGTGTTTTGACAGGCTCAGGACAGGAGTCGGTGGAAATCCAGTTTTTTCCCGGCTTCCGGGTCGTACTCGCCTATCCTCACTTGCCCGGAATGGTCAGGCCTTGGCAACACACCCTTGATGACGAAATTGCGTTTGCACGGACAAACAAATCGTCGGTGGCACCCTTTTTCGGGGGAATAACGGAATGTCTCGCGTGTTCGGTGTAGCTCACGTTCATCCCTGCCACGTGATGGGCAGGCGAATATCCGGTGTGTATGAACAGTAAGTGCCGGTTTTTATGGTGGTGGCAAGATGCTGCCCTAACGCCGGATGATGCTCACTAATCTTGCGTAGAGCGATTTTGACGGCACGCGTAATGTTCACCCGTGCACGTTCAGCATGCGACCCTACACGCCGCACTCGCCCGCCAAGACCAACAGCCCTGGCCAGTTCATGGGTGAGAAAGTCGATCTCTGCCGCCAGTTGCTGGCTCCGGCCCAAATCATGAAATTGCTGGGCCTCGGCCAGTTCCTCCCGTAACTCGCGCAATCGTTGCTTGTAGGCCGCCCTCGCGCGAGGATCAAGGAGTTCCCCCGCGTCACTGTGCTCGTCGAGGTGAGCGAATGGTATACGAGAGTCCTGAAAGGAAGGGCCTGTAGTCGGCCCGTCGTTGATTTCTGCACCCATGGTAATTAACGTCAGGACATGAACCTCTTGGTGAGGATGTTGCAACAGATGGGCAATGAAGTGCAAACCACGAGCATCTTTGAGGCGACAGGTCGTGTTTGCAAAACTCACTGTCCAGTAGTCGCCTTCGGGGCGGAACAGGTTGGGGGTTGAGGACTGTGAAAGGCTTGAGACTGTAGGTTGTAGGCTTGAGAGAGTGGATAAGGACTGGGGACTGGGGACTGGGGACTGAGAAAAGCTATAGACCAGAGGTCGCAGACTAGAGACAAAAGGTTCGGATAGCCCTTGCGCTTGCAACCTTACGCTTTCAGCCTGCTCTGAGTTTTGCTTTTTGCCTTTCGTCCTTTGATTTGCTTTTTCGCTTCCTAACGAGCTAAGCAACGCCGTTGTGTCTTGCAAGTCTTGAGTGTCAAAGCCTTCAGTGAACCACTCGTAGATATCTTCAAGCAACGCACGCGCTTCTCCGAGCTTTCCCTGGCTTTGCCACAACCGCGCCAGACTTGTCGCAGCGCGCAACTCCCAGGACTTCGCTTGTTGCGCTCGCGCGAGAGTAATAGCTTTCTGGAAGCACGCTTCGGCCTTTGACTCCACTTGGGGGTCAGGGTTCAGTGGCCGAGGGGCACTATTCTGAGGCTTTAGACTAAGGACTTGCGACTCTAGACTTTTTTCCTCCCCAGCCTTCAGCCCCCAGTCCCTAGCCCCGGCGAGCGTCAGCTCGCCACGCAGCCGATACAATTCCGCCTCGTAGTATCGCTCCCCGATTGTGTCTACTATAGTGAGCGCCTGGTCCAGTAACGTTAATCCCTCGTGTGGCTGTTCACTCTTCCCGTGTGCCTGAGCCAGCAAGGCAAGATGATATGGCTGGGAGAGCCTTGCTCCGGTCGCGTTAAGAGCAGCGATCCCCTTACGCATCTGCCCAAGCCCTTGTTCGTTATCCCCTTGTTCGCTGAGCACCCATCCCCGCTGGATCATTCCGACGGTCAACCACAGTGCGAATCCCTCTTTTTCAGATAAGGCAATCTCCTCTTCTGCGTGCGCTTGGACGGCGTGTCCTTCTTGACGATATTGGCGTAACCAGATGGCAGTATGTAAGGCGGCCCCTATAGTGAAGGAATGAGCTAACTCCCGTGCCAGCGAGAGGGCGTCGTGACTTTCCTCAAGCGCCCGGTCTGGATAACCCAGTAACCATGATGCCAAGGAAGCATAACTACGGCATCCCACCCCTGGATCTTGCCCATAAACCAATGTCAAAGACCTATGTACCCGAGGATCATAAAGGGCCTTCCCGTACTCCAAGGCCGCCTGGGCATCCATCAGTTCACCGCTGTAAAGCAATGTCACGCCCAGAATGAAGTAAGCCTCCACCAAAAGGGCAGAGTCTTGCGCGCGCTGAGCCAAGCGCACACACTGCTCAGCCAACATGCGTGCCGTGTGCAATTCCGCTCGCACCAGATAGAAGGAACATAACCCTGCCAAGGCAGTGAAGAGTTCCGGTTGTTCCCCGATCTGTTCACACAATTCTCGTGCCCGCCCATAGGCATTGGCGACTTCTGGGGCGGCATATCCTTTGGTCCTGAGGAGTGGCACGGCCAGCCCTACTTGTAGTGCAAGTTCGTGCTTCTTGCGCTCAAGCGTGTCTGGGAACGTTGCAAGTAAGTTCAGCCCACGGGAGCAGTGGACGATCGCCTCCTGGTGAGCGCTACGTCGCATCGCAGTTTGACCGGCTTTGCCCAGATAATGGACCGCACGAGTGAGATCTCGCCCGTTCTCAAAATGTACCGCTAGCTCGGCGGCAATCTCCTCTACCCGCTCTCTATACACTGCTTCTTTGTGGGCCGCGATGCGGCGATGCAACTGAATGCGGCGCACCTCAGTGATCCGCGAATAAATGACTTCATGGTACATTGCATGGAGAAAGCTGTAGCGACCGCCGACCGTCCCATCCGGCGACTCGACGAACCCGACCAGGGACAGCCACTGCCCCGCGCGAGCGAGGCGTTCGCAGCTTGCCTCTATCTCTTCCACCGTCGTTGACAATCCTGCTGCGACATCTACAGTAGCGAACTCCACACCCACACTACTGGCCACTTCCAGCAGGTGTTGCTCAGCTTCGGACAAACGCTCTACCTGTCGCTCGATCAATTGCCGGAGTGTATCCGGTATCCCTTGGCCCACTTCATTGACCTTGTCTGCTTGTACTATCCACTGCCCAGCCTCTTCTGTAACCGCTCCTTGTCGAACGAAGTAGTCAACGGTATTGACGACAAATAACGGATTCCCGCCCGTGCGGCGGGCCAAGGTAGCGACGACCGCCTCTGGTAACACGATCTCACCAAAGCGGGCGCGTAGATACTCGCCAATTGCGGTCTTACTTAACGGCGTCACTCGTAGTTCTTTACTGTGACGGTGCGTCAGCAGTCCTTGCACCATAGCGCGTAACGGATGATTAGTGCTCGCCGTCTCCGTCGGTCGATACGTTCCGAGGATGAGGAGTTTGGCGGGTTCACGTCGCCGTGCCATGTACGTTATCCAGTCCAGCGTCGAGACATCGCTCCAGTGCAGGTCCTCAAGCACAACAACTAACCCTCGTCGCGTGGTAAACAGCTCCGCCGCCTCAGCCATCTCACGCAACATGCGCTCACGACTTGTCCCTTGTACACGTTGCTGTAAGAGGTAACGGTCTTCGGGAGTCTGCAGGCTCGGTAATTGCGCCAGCCAACTCGGTGCATAGCGCTTCAAGGCCTCAACACGTTGCTCACCGCCTGGGCCACGACATAGCCGCTGCGTAGCTTCGAGGAGCGGCATATAGGCTTCGCCCGGACCATATTGTTCCACGCACTGGCCGGACGTGACCCGAACCTCGACGCGATGACACAGGTGCGCCACGAACACGTCGACGAGCGTCGTCTTGCCCATGCCTGCCTCACCAGAGAGGAACAGAATTTGTCGCTCGCCGCCCATGGCTTTCTCCAGCACCTTGTGCAGTTGAGCGAGTTCAGCTTCACGTCCGACCAAAAAGGGGATGAGGGGTGGGGAATTAGAGGAAGATGCCCATGTGGTCGTCTCCAACAAAACCGGTGGGTGCTGCGGTTGTGGTCCGCGCTGAACCGGCAAGGTTATGATGTTCATGCTTTTCTCCCTCCTTTGTTCCGACCAAGAGCCTATCTCCGACGTTTGTTTACTGCTTTGCAACGCTTGCAGCCGCGCCCAGTTCTTCGCAGAGACACGCTCTCAACTCTTCCAGCGATTGGAAATGGCTCGTGCGACCAGAGACTAAGTGCTCAATGCGTCCAGCCTCAAACACTGCCCCTCCAGGGGTCGCACGGAACTGCACCACAAATGCCCATTGCGGTGACAGTGGCACGTCGGCAATGGTCGACGTCACAGTAGTCGTGACTTGTTGACTCGGCGGTTTGCTCGCTCGTTTCCTCACTTTTGTCATGCCAGATCAATACCAATCGCTGAGGGGGAACGCGATCATTCCGAGCGAAGCCTACGGTGAAATATCGGTGAAATACCAGTGGAGTATCGGTGGAATTTGGCACAAGAGGGTGGTACAGAGCCTCTACTGCGTGGAGGAAGTAGGAAGTGAAACGGACTGAGCAGATTGTCTTTCCACCTTTTCGTTTGGATCCGGTCAACGAGCAGTTGTGGCGCGAGGACCAACGGGTGCCGTTGCGACCCAAGACCTTTGCTGTCTTACGGTGCTTAATCGAACACGCCGGTCGCTTAGTCACGAAAGAGGAGTTGCTGAACACCGTATGGCCAGACACACACGTGAGCAAGGGCATTCTGAAGGGATATATTCGTGATTTGCGAGACATTCTCGGTGATAATTCACAACGCCCACAGTTTATCGAGACCATACCGCGACGCGGACATTGCTTCATCGGACATATAGTTAGCGATCGGCTGTCAGGGGTCGATAGTAAGGAAGCGATTGGAGGATGGAGGTTTGTCCAATCGTCCTCCAAGTCTCAAGCTGCAAATATCGTGGGGCGCGACCTGGAACTGGGGCGTCTTCATACTCTCTTTGTCAAAGCTCTGGGCGGTGACCGACAGATCGTGTTCGTCACCGGCGAGCCAGGCATTGGTAAGACCACGCTGGTGGAGATTTTCCTTCAGAGTCTCGCACCAGACCGAGTTCAAGGTCCAAAGTCCCAGATCCACGGGCCAGATTTTGAACCAACCGTCAGCCCGTGGATCGGCCGTGGGCAGTGTGTGGAGCAGTACGGCGCGGGCGAGGCGTACCTCCCAGTACTCGAAGCCTTGGGGCGTATCGGACGGTCACCAGGTGGAGAACAATTCGTAACGCTGCTACAGCAGTATGCGCCGACGTGGTTGGTGCAGATGCCAGCGCTGCTTGCCGTAGAGGAGTTGGAGGCAGTGCAACGACGGATAGTCGGGGCGACCCGCGAACGGATGTTACGTGAGATGGTCGAAGCCATTGAGATGCTGACCGTGCAACACCCGCTGGTACTGTGGTTCGAGGACTTGCATTGGGCCGATGCCTCGACCGTGGATTGGTTGGCAGCGATCGCGCATCGGGGAGCGCCAGCGCGGTTGTTAGTAATCGGCACCTATCGCCCGTCGGATCTGAGCTTGAGTGACCATCCCCTCAGGGCGGTAAAGCAAGAACTGGTAGCGAAAGGACAGTGTGAGGAGTTGTTACTGTCTTTCCTGTCAGTAGATGACGTGACGCAATATCTGGCGAGACGCTATGTGCAACAGCAGTTTCCATCGGGGTTAGGAACCGAGATCCACCGGAGGACCGATGGCAATCCCTTGTTTGTCGTCAACATGGTAGAGTACTTGGCAGCCCAGGGAGTGATTGCTGAAGTCGATGGCTATTGGCAACTTCGGACAGTGGTCGACGAGGTTGGACGCAGCGTTCCGGAAAGTTTACGGCAATTGATTGAAAAGCACGTTGAGCGGCTGAGCGAGGAGCAGCAGCGGCTACTAGAAGTAGCGAGCGTTGTCGGAGTGATGTTTTCTACGGCAGCTGTCGCAGCTGGGACAGAATCGCCAATGGAGCAAATAGAGGAATGGTGTGACGAATTAGTGAAACGCGGCCAATTCCTGCGGGCGCAGGAGCCGTGGACGTTGCCGGATGGAACGATTTGCGGCAGTTACAAATTTCGGCATCCGCTCTATCAAGCCGTTCTGTACGAACGGATTCCGACGATGCGGCGGTTGCGGTGGCATCGTCGGGTGGGAGATGGTGAAGAGCGGCTCTATGGTGCACGGGCGCGAGAGATCGCCGCAGAGCTCGCTGTGCACTTTGAGCGGGGAGGAGAATTGCGCCGAGCCGTACAGTATCGCCAGCATGCCGGAAACAATGCTTTGCGCCAGCATGGATATCAAGAAGCAATAGCCCACTTCACGCGAGGGTTGGACTTACTGGCAACGTTCCCGGATACGCCTGAGCGCAGGCAGCAAGAACTCGCACTGCAAGTTGCCCTGGGCTCTCCCCTACAAGCCCTTCACGGGTATGGTGCCCCCGAGGTGGAAGCGGTCTATACCCGAGCCCGTGAACTAGCCCAGGAAATCGATGAGACCGTCCAACTGTTTCCTGTTTTGCGGGGGCTGTATGTCTTCTATTTGCTCCGAGGGAAAATACAGACAGCCCACGAACTAGGAGAACGCCTTCTCAGCTTAGCTCGGAGTGTCCAAGATTCGGCGTTTCTCCTGGAAGCTCATTTCGCCGTGGGACAGACGCTGATGTTCCGGGGAGAACTCGCTGCTGCCCGAGCACATCTCGAGCAAGGAATTGCTCTCTACGATCCCGTTCGACACCATTCCCATGCTTTCCTCTATGGCCAGGACCCAGGGATATTTTGCTGGGTCCTGGCCGCCTGGGATCTTTGCTTGCTAGGCTATCCGGACCAAGCGCTAAGAGCGAGTAAAAAGGCTCTTACGGTGGCCCAGGAAGTAGTTCATCCTTTCAGCTTAGCGGCGGCTCAGACCTTTTTTTCCCTGACACATCAATTTCGTCGCGAGGGACAAGCAGCCCAAAAGCACGCGGAGGCAGCGGTTGGGCTGAGTTCTCAGCAAGGATTTCCCTTTTTCTCGGCGTTTGGAACCATCCTGAAAGGCTGGGCACGAGCTGAGCAGGGACAAGTGGAGGAGGGAATTATACAACTTCGTCAGGGGCTTGCCGCCTACCGGGCCACAGGAGCGGAGTTAGGAACGACACGGTTTGTTGCCCTATTGGCCGAGGCATGGGGTAAAGCTAGGCAGCCAGAGGAAGGACTTAACGTACTGGCCGAAGCACTCGCCATAGTGAACAATAATGGAGAGTGTGACCACGAGGCAGAGTTGTATCGGCTCAAAGGAGAATTAGTCTTACAGTTTGCCGTCCGAAGTCTGGGATCCAAAGTTTCGGAAAAGCAAAAGGCCAAAAGCAAAAGGCCAAAAGCAAGAATTACCGATCCTCTCCCCCTGCCCCCCGCCCCTAAAGCGGAGGCAGAAGCCGAGGCTTGTTTTCTCAAAGCCCTCGACATCGCCCAGAAGCACCAGGCCAGGGCGCTGGAGTTACGCGCGGCAATGAGCCTCGTGCGACTGCGACAACAGCGAATCCGAGAGCAGAGAACTCGGAGCAGAGAGCACGGAGCCCACACCAAGCTTGCCGAAGCACACAAGGTATTATCTGATGTTTACGGTTGGTTTACCGAAGGCTTTGATACAAAGGATTTGCAGGAAGCAAAAGCGTTGCTCACCGCCATCCAACAACGTCGGGGGATCTCTTACACAAACGCTAACGCCTCCCCATCCTCCCCTATCCGCCGGTAATAACACCCGATGCGTGTTTTACCTGAGCTATCTTTTGTGTGGCAAACTCCACCTTTGCGCGGACGAACGATATACAGCAATGAATTCTGTTCGCAGTTCACACGAATTTCCACGAGATCAAGCACGTCGCCTGAGGTTTCGCCCTTGCGCCATAATTCGTTCCGCGAAGTAGACCAGAGCACGGCACGTCGGGTTTTTCGTGTCTCCTGTAATGCGAGATCGTTGGCGTAACCGATAAACAAGACTTCTTTGGTGTCCGCGTGTTGTAAGACTACTGGCACAACCGACTGTTCGGTTTCGGCTACCTTCTGCAGTTTGTTAAAATCAAGAGCCAGGTGTTTCCCTTCTTCTAATGCATTCATCTTTAACCTCCTAAAAAACTCTCTCCTCACAGAGTGCGCCCAGTGTAACGGAGACACAAACAAGAGGCACCTCCCTTAACCCGAGCACCTCTGTGAAACCCGCATTGTATGCGGGCATCGAATCGGGCATGAAAAGCACTACAGCTCAAGTCTCCAGCTCAAACACTACGGATCCACCCGCAACCTGGTGGGGTCAGCAACTGGCAAGCGCGTTACAGAACCACTGGCCTGAGTATCTTATGGAGGGAATTGAACTCGGGCTCTTCATGATCTCAGCCTGTCTGTTCGTCGTTCTGCTTGAGTATCCCGCTTCGCCAGTATACCAGGCGTTGCCAGATCCCACATTGCGCCGAGTTTTGATCGGCATCGCTATGGGGATAACCGCCATCAGTATTATCTACTCACCGTTTGGGCAACGATCCGGAGCACATTTCAACCCCGCGGTCACGCTCACTTTTCTCCGCCTGGGTAAAGTCACACGGTGGGATGCTTTTTTCTACGCGTTCGCGCAGTTCATAGGCGGGACGCTAGGGGTTTTCATAGCCGCGGCGTTCCTTGGCATGCTCATCGCTGACCCAACGGTCAACTATGCTGCGACGATGCCAGGGTCAGGTGGCCCGTGGGTCGCATTTGGGGCAGAGGTCCTAATTGCGTTTCTTCAGATGTCGATAGTCTTACGCGTGTCCAACACCAAACATGTCGCCCGCTACACTGGCATCTTCGCTGGCATCATGGTCGCTATCTACATTAGTATCGAGGCCCCCTACTCTGGCATGAGCATGAATCCAGCCCGCACCTTTGCCTCGGCTTTCCCCTCCCATATCTGGAATGCTTGGTGGGTCTACTACACAGCCCCGTTAGTGGGGATGCTCTCCGCCGCAGAACTCTATCGTCATCAGCACGGTCTCCACCAAGTGTTTTGCGCCAAGCTGCATCATTACAATGACGAGCGCTGTATTTTTCGTTGTCGATTCGACCAACTCGTAAACAGGAGCCAGTAGTCAGCTTTCAGTAGTCAGCAGAAAAACTCTTACCGCGAATCAACCATGTCTCTCTACTAACTACTGGCTCCTGGCTAGTAACTACTCTGGAGGTTCTATGTCTCACTCTACACATTATGATGTGATCATCATCGGTACCGGTGCAGGTGGCGGTACGCTGGCCTATAAACTCGCGCCCTCTGGCAAGCGCATTCTCTTGCTTGAACGCGGAGATTTTGTCCCGCGCGAAAAAGAAAACTGGGACTCTCAGGCGGTAATCGTTCACAATCGCTATCACATCTCCGAGGCGTGGTTGGATCGTCACGCCAAGGAATTTCATCCTGGTACCCACTATTATGTAGGTGGGAACACCAAATTCTATGGTGCCGCGCTCATTCGCCTGCGGAAAGAAGATTTCGGCGAGATTCGTCATGTTGACGGCCTCTCTCCAGCCTGGCCGATTCGTTACGAGGATTTGGAACCATACTACACCCGGGCGGAGCATCTCTACCACGTGCATGGAGTGCGCGGTGCCGACCCTACCGAGCCACCCACGAGTGCACCGTATAAGTATCCACCTGTTAGCCACGAGCCACGTATTCAGGAAGTAGCTGAAGGGCTGGCCCGCCAAGGGCATCGCCCTTTTCCCATGCCAATCGCGATCATGCTTAATGAACAAAATCCTCATAAGAGCCGATGCCTACGCTGTGACACGTGTGATGGTTTTCCCTGTTTAGTGCAAGCGAAGGGAGATGCACACGTGGTTTGCATCGAACCGGCGCTTGAGCACCCCAACGTGGAGATCCTGACAAACGCCTACGTTTCCCGCTTAGAGACGAACGCGTCGGGCCGTGCAGTAAACAAGATCCATGTCCAGCGTAATGGAGAACACGTCACGTTCTCCGCCGATATCGTCGTCAGTTCATGCGGAGCGATTAACTCAGCAGCCCTGCTTCTCCGTTCTGCCAGCGATAAACATCCGCAAGGCCTCGCCAATAGTTCCGACCAGGTAGGTCGCAACTACATGTGTCACGTGAACACGATGTTTCTCGCGCTCTCACGTCACAAGAATACAACCAAGTTCAACAAGACGATCGGCCTCAATGATTTCTACTTCGCGACCAACGAATGGGAATATCCGATGGGTCACATCTCCCTGATTGGCAAAGCTGACGCCAACGTTTTACGTGCCGGCGCACCGCGCATTGCCCCTGGGTGGTCATTAGAACTCATGGCTGACCACGCCTTACCATTTTGGGTCACCAGCGAAGATCTTCCTCAACCTCACAATAGGGTGACGGTGACCCAGGATGAACGTATCATGCTCTCCTATACGCCTAACAATGAAGAAGCCCACAAGCACCTTCTCGCCAAACTCAAAACACTGCTTAAACACATTGAGTGTGAGGAACACACGATTCCTCTCCAAGCCTATATTCCTGGTCGTATCCCCCTTGCCGGAGTTGCCCATCAGAATGGCACCGTACGTTTTGGCAACGATCCGCAGAGTTCAGTGCTCGACACTAACTGTAAAGCCCACGAGCTTGATAACCTGTACGTCGTCGATGGCAGTTTCTTCCCATCGTGCGGTGCGGTGAACCCCGCTTTGACGATTATGGCGAATGCCTTGCGGGTCGGTGAGCATTTGCTCGAGCGATTACGATAAGCCAGAAAATGGGAAAATGGCGAGACGGTTAAAAGGACAGTGGGAGAAATGGATAACAAATAAATGGGAAAATGGATAACGGATAAGGGATAAAGGTGAAGACAGTCATGAAACGTGTCAGAGTCATTCTCACTCTTTGCAGTGTTACAGCTTGCAGCGTATTCGCAGCGGGACTCCAGGCTCAACCCAACGCCGTACCTAGCACCCAGCACCCAACACCTAACACCCAATCTCCGGTTCCACTGGTTACCTCTGTCGATGCGATCGGCATGACGGTGTCTGATATGGATCGCTCGATTGAGTTCTACACGAAGGTACTCTCGTTTGAGCGAGTGTCAGATACCGAAATCTGGGGGTCAGAGTACGAACACCTGCAGGGAGTATTTGGTCTGCGCATGCGCGTCGTGCGCCTCAAGCTCGGCAACGAAATCTTGGAGTTAACCGAATATCTCGCCCCACAAGGACGGCCGCTGCCGGGTGACTTCCGCAGTAATGACCGGTGGTTCCAACACCTCGCCATCATTGTAAACGACATGGATCGTGCCTATAAATGGCTGCGGCAACATAAGGTGCAATACGCCTCGACTGGACCACAACGTCTTCCGGATTGGAACCCGAATGCGGGCGGTATCCAGGCTTTCTATTTTCGCGACCCAGACGGACATCACCTGGAAATTCTTCAGTTTCCCCAGGGCAAAGGAGACCCGAAGTGGCAGCGTCCAAGCGAGCGGGTATTTCTTGGTATCGACCATACCGCGATTGTCGTCGCTAACACTGACGCAAGTCTGAAATTTTACCAAGATATCCTCGGCCTGACCATCGCCGGCACCAGTGAGAACTATGGCTCGGAACAGGAACACCTGAACAACGTCTTTGGTGCACATCTCCGTATCACGAGCCTCCGGGCAGCTCAGGGACCAGGAATTGAACTCCTTGAATACCTCGCGCCTCGCAATGGTCGCCCCTACCCAAAGGACGCGCAGGCCAATGATATCTTGCACTGGCAAACGAGGCTCGTGAGCATCGATATCGCCAGGGCAGCGCAACAGATCCGACAGGGCAAGTATCAACAGATTTCTTCTGGTGTCGTCCTTATACCAAACGCTGCCCTCGGATTTCACAGTGGCTTGCTGATACGGGATCCAGATGGGCATGCAGTATTGCTGACCGAACAGTAAAGAGTAAAAACCGATTGCTAACCGCTCTTTTGCTTTTCTCACTTGACTTTCCTAATGTAGGAACAGGGGAATCTCTCGTTAATTTGTCGAAAAGGGTAAGGAGAGTAACTGTATGACCGCCGAAGAAAAACGCCTGCAGGAATCTCGCGAACGCAAGGTCAACTGGAGACGGTGGGGACCATACCTGAGCGAACGCGCGTGGGGAACTGTACGTGAAGATTATAGCTCTTACGGCAATGCCTGGGAGTATTTACCGCACGATCATGCACGCTCGAAAGCCTATCGTTGGAATGAAGATGGGCTTGGGGGCATCAGTGACCGACAACAATACATTTGCTTTGCCCTCGCTCTGTGGAATGGACGAGACCCAATTCTCAAAGAACGGCTCTTCGGACTCACAGGCAACGAAGGGAATCACGGAGAAGACAACAAAGAATACTATTTTTACCTCGACTCGACGCCGACGCACTCATACATGAAGTACCTGTATAAGTATCCACAGGCGGCATTCCCCTATGCGTGGCTTGTGGAAGAAAATCGTCGCCGCGGACGGAACCAGTCGGAGTTTGAACTGATCGACACCGGCGTTTTCGCTGAAGACCGCTACTTCGATATCTTCATCGAATATGCCAAGGCAACGGCCGAAGATATTTTGATTCGTATTCACATTGTGAATCGTGGACCGGAAACTGCGGCGTTGCACGTACTTCCGACCTTGTGGTTTCGTAATACATGGGCCGGAGGTCTCGATGTCCGCCATCCGTCCCTCAGTGCGATAGCAGACAACACCATAGCGCTGAGCCATGAGTATTATGGCAAGCGCTGGCTCCACTGCGCAGGTACCCCTCAATTACTTTTTACAGAGAACGAAACCAATCTGCAGCGTTTGTATGGCGTAGAAAACCACACTCCTTATGTAAAAGATGGAATCAATAATTATATCGTGCATGGAGACCTCACGGCAGTCAACCCGGCGCAACGAGGAACGAAAGCAGCCGCCCATTACGATCTCACAGTCGGAGCAGGGGCAACAACATCTCTGTGTCTCCGCCTTACCAGCACAATCCAGGGCGCCCACAGTCAGTTCAATGGTGATTTCACTCGTACCCTGACGCTCCGGCGGCGTGAAGCCGACGAATTTTATGCAACCGTAACACCGGAAGGACTCTCGGCTGATGCTCGCAATGTGATGCGTCAGGCACTGGCGGGAATGCTATGGAGCAAACAATTCTATCACTACGATGTCGGCCGCTGGCTGCGGGGCGACCCAGCCGCCCCACCACCTCCTCCGGAGCGTCGCAAAGGGCGCAATCATGAATGGGATCACTTGTACAATGCCGATGTCATCTCCATGCCGGACAAATGGGAGTACCCATGGTACGCCGCCTGGGATCTCGCGTTTCACTGCATTACGCTAGCCCTGGTAGATTCTGATTTTGCTAAAGAACAGCTCATCCTGATGCTACGAGAGTGGTATATGCATCCCAATGGCCAACTTCCTGCCTACGAATGGGCTTTTGGCGATGTAAACCCACCCGTGCATGCCTGGGCCGCGTGGCGCGTATATAAGATCGAAGAAAAGCGCCGTGGAGTAGCAGACCGTAAGTTTTTGGAACGTGTTTTTCACAAACTGATGCTCAATTTCACCTGGTGGGTCAATCGCAAAGACACGGAAGGACGCAATGTTTTCCAGGGCGGCTTCTTGGGACTCGACAACATCGGGGTCTTTGACCGCAGTGCGCCGTTACCGACGGGTGGGCACTTGGAGCAATCAGACGGAACGAGTTGGATGGGCATGTATTGCCTCAACATGTTGGCGATCGCCCTCGAGTTGGCCCAAGCAGATTCAGCATATGAAGATGTTGCCAGTAAGTTTTTCGAACACTTCGTCTACATTTGTCGCGCCATCAACAACCTTGGAGATCAAGGCCTGTCACTGTGGAACGCTGAAGACGGCTTTTATTATGATGTCCTGCATCCTGAACACGGTAAGCCGTTCCCACTCAAAATTCGTTCCATGGTTGGCCTCATTCCCTTGTTTGCCATCGAGATCCTCGACTCTGAAGTAATCGATAAACTGCCAGGTTTCAAACGCCGAATGCAATGGTTTATCGAAAACCGCCCAGAACTGAGTGAACATTTGGAAACCCAAACCACCGCGGATGGTCGCGTCTTACGGCTCCTTTCGCTGGTCAACCGGACACGCCTGCGGCAAGTTTTACGCTACATGTTAGACGAAAACGAATTCCTCTCTCCCCATGGTATTCGGGCTCTCTCCCGAGCGCACCTCGATCGGCCATACGTATTGACGGTCAATGGCACAGAACACCGAGTGAACTACGAGCCTGCCGAATCAAGCACTGGACTGTTTGGCGGCAACTCCAATTGGCGTGGACCACTTTGGTTTCCTGTCAACTATCTCTTGATCGAGTCCTTGCAAAAGTTTGATTATTACCTCGGTGACACATATAAAATCGAGTGTCCTTGTGGATCAGGCAATCGCCTGACACTGAGTGAGGTTGCGGCAGATCTGTCACGTCGCTTATCGCACATCTTTCTCAAAGACGAACTCGGACGACGGCCGGTCTATGGAGGCACCGAAAAATTCCAACAGGACCCCCATTGGCAAAATCTGATCCTCTTTTACGAATACTTTCATGGCGATAATGGTGCCGGTATTGGGGCTAGCCATCAAACCGGCTGGACCGGTCTCGTCGCGAAATTGCTTCAACAAAGCGGGGAATAGTCGCAATCGAAGAGAGGGACGTCTCGCCTTCTCAAGTTTCCTCTCTCCGCGCCGATGGCAAGAAAAAAACAACGGCGTTTAGGCTCGGGAAGGGGAAACTTGGGTGTTTAACTTCAGCAATCGCCAAAAACATATCGAAAGAGTTCTTGGGCTTCTCGCACCAATGCTAAGTTCTTCCAAACCCCAGGCAAGTACCTCCGACAAGCGAATCGAATCTGACGAATATGTCCTTGCCTACATCTTCGGCGCCGCGACCTTCATCCTCTATGTCTTTGAAGTGGAGGATACCATCGAAAAAAACATCATTCTCACCGAAGTCTGGAAACAACTGTTCCCTGACTCGTGGGACGAAGTGGTGTCGCTCTGCCACGACCGACTCGAAACCTGCGAGCCCCATTTTCTCGGCGTGTTTCTCAATGCGTTCCTCGAGATGAAGAACAGCCTCGAGACTTTCGTTGTCTCAGGTCAGCATCAAGGGTTCGTTTCCCTGCAGCAGTACATTGCGCAACACTATGCATAAGTAAGGCTTCAGGACTTTCCTCCTTTCCATAGCAAGGGAGCAGGTACATCCTTTTTATCGGGGCTTACTTTCCCGCCTTCCTGTTCCACTCGTCTGACCCGAGGGCGACGCGACGCATGGCATCAGTGTCCGCGAGTACACTCACCACCCTCTCTCCTGTCACGTTACGCCCCCCCTCCCTTCGCGTGGTGAGGTTTTCATTTGGCAAGAGAGGAGAAAACACCAGGTGCACCCTCGATCCCCACGCGGGATGCAGAGCTTCTCTGGCCCCTCCCTGCGGCAGTCTTTTCGCAGGAATTTGCCTCAGCAGCTTGAGTAGTGTGACAGGGCCAGCATCGTACCCCTTGTTTACTTTGTTCTCATGAGGTCGTTCTGTACCTCGTGCGCGGCTGTCGTTTATTCTGAAACGCTTGACAGTTGTTCCTGTTATTCTATATAGAACTGACCAGTCAGTTCTGTTTTATTCATGTAATGAGGGGCTTACATGCAATCGCTAGGCAAACAGGCAGGCAAACGGACAGCGATCTTACAGGCCGCTGCAGAACTGTTTACCGAAAAAGATTTTCATCTTGTTTTAATGGATGATGTCGCGGTGCGAGCTCAGGTAGGGAAAGGCACACTGTATCGCTACTTCCCGGCGAAAGAAGACCTCTACTTCGCTACCATCTTTGAAGGATGGGACCGGTTGCGCGAAGAACTGGAAGAGGTTCTCGGAGAAGAAGGTTCATTAGAAGACACTCTCGAGAAAGCTACGCATCAGATTCTGAGGTACTTCTGGGACCGTCGCCAATTTGTCTCGCTCGTCCATCGTTTAGAGCACACTCCGAACGGAAAAGAATCTACTGAGTGGTACAATCGACGCGAGAGCATTGTCCGGCTCATCGAAGGCGTGCTGAAACGAGGGCTTAAGCCTCACGCCTTACCTGCTGGGCGCGGCAGACTGCTCACCGAAATGTTTTTGGGTATGGTACGGTCCATTATCTTGTATCGGGGGAGTCGCGATACTCCTCAGATGCTCGCACCTTTCGTCGTACGTGTATTTCTTGATGGTTTTCGTATGCATGTCGAATCGTAGACCGCACGCACTGCCCGTACGAGCGCAGGAGGAAACCTCAATGGCTAAGCAGTCACGCATTTCGAAGAAGAAGCTTTTTTTCATGTTTTTCCTGATTATTGGACTGCCCCTCGGTGGCTACTACGGAATCAAGGCGTGGCAGCATTATTCCATGTATGTCTCTACAGATAATGCCTATGTTCAAGCGGATATCGCACAAATCACGCCGCGGCTTCAAGGCACGGTCACCGGCGTGCTGGTGCAGGAAAACTGGTGGGTTAAACCCGGGCAGGTGCTCGTCCAGCTAGATCCTCGCGACTATGAAACCCGTCTGGCGGAGGCACAAGCTGCCCTCATGCACGCCAAGGAAACGGTTGACCAACTCTTCGCCGCTGTCGCTGTCGCAGAAGAGCGAAAAAAGACCTCACGGTCGCAGATCCAGGCGGCGCAAGCTGAAGTTGCTGCTGTTCAGGCCGAATTTCGTTGGGCACAGTTGGATTTCCAACGAGCCAAACAGTTAGTGGAAGAAAAGGTGATTCCCGTGCAACGCTTTGATCGCGCGAAGACGGTTTATGACTCCGCGTTGTCACGCGTGCAGGCTAAGCAGCAGCAACTCGAAGAGGCCAAAAAGACCGAAGCCATGCACGGCAAAGAATTAGAGCAAGCGCGTGCAGCTCTCGGCGCCGCGGCGGCCAACGAACGAACCGCGCACTCCCTCGTCAAACAGGCCGAAGCCACCGTACATGAGGCAGAATTAAATCTGAGTTACTGCAGTCTCGTTGCGCCCATCGAAGGCATCGTGAGTCGCAAGGCCATCGAAGTCGGACAGCGGGTACAACCGGGGCAACCGTTAATGGCAATTGTTCCACTCCACAAAGTGTACATCGAAGCGAACTACAAAGAGACCCAGCTCACCGAAGTGCGGATTGGGCAGCCTGCGGAGATCCGGGCTGATATCTATCCTGGCCATATTTATCATGGAAAAGTGGAAAGCTTGAGTGGTGGTACTGGCGCGGCATTCTCGCTCTTGCCACCAGAGAACGCTACCGGCAATTGGGTCAAAGTCGTGCAGCGGTTACCCGTGAAGATCGTATTGGAGAAACCTCCCCCACCTGAATTGCCTTTACGGGTCGGGCTCTCCGTCGAGGTATCGATTGACATTAGTAATCGCCAAGGTGAACGGTTACCAGCACTCTCGCAAGATCACGCACAACAAGACACTCCTTCCGGAGAAAGATCGGCGTGGAAGCCGAAGACGCTCCAGATGGCAGATGCGATCCTGTACGACAAACAATAACTTTCGTCGAGACGACGCCTACACCGATGGAACAGACAGCGCCCTCCCCCCGGTCTTCTGATTCGCCGATCGCCAATAAGTGGCTCATCACTGTGGCAGTGATGTTGGCGACCATCCTTGAAGTACTGGATATGACCATCGCCAACGTGGCATTGGATCATATCCGTGGTACCCTCTCAGCCGGGGTAGATGAAGCTGCCTGGGTGATGACCTCCTATATCATCGGCAACGCTATCGTCATTCCTCTGACTGGTTGGTTGAGCAGTCTGTTTGGTCGTAAACGGTTTTTTCTCTTTTGTATCGCAATGTTCACGGTCAGCTCGCTCTTGTGCGGCGCGGCCCCTAACCTGGCTTCATTGGTGTTCTTTCGCGTGCTCCAGGGGCTAAGTGGTGGCGTGATGATGCCGCTCTCACAAGCCATTCTCATGGAAACGTTTTCTGCCAGGGAACAGCCTATGGCCATGGCAGTGTGGGGCTTGGGTATGATGCTGGGGCCGATCTTAGGACCGATTTTGGGAGGATGGATTACTGACAGTTATAGTTGGCGCTGGATATTCTATATCAACATTCCCGTCGGCGGGATTGCCTTTTTCCTCCTGGCCTTCGCTTTGGTCGATCCGCACTATCTCAAGCGTACCTCTACCCACATTGATTGGCTAGGGCTGGCCTTGTTAGTTGTGGGGATGGGTTGTTTACAAATTGCATTAGATAAAGGCGAACGTGAGGATTGGTTCGACTCCAATTTTATCGTCACCTTAAGTATTCTTTCTGTAATCAGCCTCGTCCTTTTTGTCGTGCGTGAGTTACGTGCACCAACACCCATCGTGGATCTCCGTGTCTTGAAAAATCGTACGTTCGCGGTCGGCACAGTCTTCACCACAGTCGTCATGTTCGGCCTCTATGGCACCTACATCCTTATTCCACTCTACTGTCAGATCATCTCCGGCTATACCCCATTACTGGCAGGGAAAGTATTATCGGTTCAGAGCCTTGGAACATTTGCGTCGATTCTGCTGGCCGGACGACTTTTTCATCGCTTTGATCCACGCTTGCTGGTCGCGTTGGGGTGCCTGGCTGCGGGGATCGGCACCTGGGATATGACCCATTTCAATCCGGAGACGGATTTTTGGGGAATTGCGACTCCCGGATTTTTCCGAGGGGTGGGCTCGGGGTTGATCTTTGTGCCAATGACCACCTTGACACTTGCAGCCGTGCCAAAGGAACAGATGGGGAATGCCTCGGCACTCTATAATATGGTGCGTACTATCGGTGGGGGTATTGGCATTGCCCTGTTAATCGCATTTCTCAGCCAGGGCGCACAAGTTCATCAGCACTACCTGATTGCGCACATTCATCCGTACAACCCTGAAGTGTGGAATCGTTTCGCCGCCGTGAGTACAGGCATGCTACCCGAACTACCAAGCAGCGCTGTCAATGGCGAATCGTTCCTGGCACTGGTCTATGGTGAGATCCAACACCAAGCAATGCTGATGTCTTTTGTTGATGATTTTCGTCTCATCGCCTATCTCTTTTTCCTGTTGGTTCCGGTTGCCTTTCTCATGCGGCGGCCACAGTCTTCGGTCGGAGGACCCTCGGCACATTAGTAGTCCCTGCAGCAAAAAAGAAGGGGTTCTCGTGTGAAGAGAAACCTTGCCAACCGCGTGGCATCTGAAAAGAGCATAAAGAAACCACGCAACAGCAAGGGCAAGATCCTGGTCACAAAACTACTGTGCACGTTATTCTATTGCCTGGGTACCCTACACCTGCTGGAGGAGGTTGGTTATGAGTTACACGCAACAGATGTCTATCCACCCCAAGACTGCGCTATTAGAGAAGGAGAACACGGACATAAAGGACTGGAACACGATGCCGCGAAACAGCCATAGCCCAGAAGTATATCCACCCGATAAGCACAACCAGCAGCTCGTCGCCAATGTCCATCCTACTGATTGGACAAACCCTGATCCTGCACCACGCTATAATCTCGTCGTGATCGGTGCTGGCACCGCTGGCTTAGTTACTGCAGCAGGGGCGGCCGGACTTGGCGCAAAGGTAGCGCTGATTGAACGTCACTTGATGGGTGGTGACTGCCTCAACGTCGGCTGCGTCCCCTCAAAATGTGTGATCCGCTCTTCGCGTGTCGTCGGTGATATCCGCGATGCAGAACGCTTTGGGGTCCGCATTCATGGAGAGACGGAGGTAGACTTTGGTGCGGTCATGGAACGGATGCGACGGTTACGAGCCGGTATTAGCCATCACGACTCAGCCCATCGTTTTCACCAAGAACTGGGAGTCGATATCTTCCTCGGTAACGGACACTTTAGCGGTCCCGCCACAGTCCAGGTCGGCGAGAAAACCTTGCGTTTCAAACGCGCGGTTATTGCTACCGGCGCGCGCGCTGTCGAACCGTCAATTCCTGGTCTAGCTGAGGCTGGCTTCCTCACCAATGAAACGGTTTTCTCATTGACGGAACGCCCACAGCGTCTTGCGGTGATCGGCGGTGGCCCCATTGGTTGTGAATTGGCACAAGCGTTTCAGCGGCTGGGCAGTGAAGTTATCCTGTTTCACAATGCCAGTCACCTTCTCAATCGTGAAGATGCCGACGCCGCGGAAATCGTGCAGCAGACGTTTCTTCGCGAAGGTGTCCGTCTTGTGCTGAACGCAGAGGTGACAAAAGTTGAAACAACGGCTAATGAGAAAAAATTGCACTTCACCTCCCAAGGCAAAGTAGACTCATTTATCGTCGACGAAATCCTCGTCGGTGCGGGTCGAGTCCCTAATGTTGACGGGCTGAATCTCGAAGCGGTGGGTGTTCAATACGACAAGAAGCGCGGTGTCGTCGTCAACGACCAGTTACAAACGACGAATCCCCGGATCTATGCAGCCGGTGATATTTGCATGGACTGGAAATTTACCCATGCCGCAGATTTTGCCGCCCGTATCATCATCCAAAACACGCTGTTTCGCGGTCATAAAAAACTAAGCGCTCTCACCATGCCGTGGTGTACCTACACTGACCCAGAAATTGCCCACGTCGGTCTGTACGAACACGAGGCCCACCAGAAGGGGATCGAGATAGATACCTTTACGGTTTCTATGAATCAGGTGGACCGCGCCATAGCCGACGGCGAGGAAAACGGTTTTGTCAAAGTTCATGTAAAAAAAGGCACGGATCAAATTCTGGGGGCAACGATTGTCGCTCGTCACGCGGGGGAAATGATCAGCGAGGTAACCCTGGCGATAGTGGGAAAGGTCGGAGTACAAACCCTGGCTTCAGTCATTCACCCGTACCCCACTCAAGCCGAAGCGATTCGCAAAGTGGGCGATCTCTACAACCGCACAAGACTGACACCGTTTGTAAAAAAAGTCTTCAATAAATGGTTGGCCTGGACTCGCTAATGACCCTATCGAAGTCAGGGGCCTTCTTTGGTTGGGCTCCCCGTGCGCGGTTCGTCATGTTGGGGTGACGTCCTTGTTACCCCACCTGGTGAGAGTCATCAGTTTCTCCAGCGCCTGCGGAGGAACTACCCGTCCAAGGATACCTGGACGAGGACGGATACGTCATGCTTACCTGTCGCCAATTCATTGAATTCTTAATGGACTACCTGTCCAGAAACCTACCAATGGCTGCCCATGCCCAGTTCGAATATCATCTGAGCGACTGTCCGGAATGCATGGCATACTTACGGGAGTATCAAACGACCATCGATCTCAGTAAGATGCCCTTTTCTGCTCTAGACAGCCCGGTTCCGCCTGAGGTGCCAGAAGAACTCATCGCGGCAATCTTGAACGCCAGAGGACACAAGGCATAACAAACGCCATCTTACGCGGAGAATCGGAGCGGTCCTTCTCGTCCTGTCTTTGTTCCATCTGCGAGAGCAAGAGATTTTGTTTTCCACACCCCTGTGGTATTCTTCACGTCCGTGAACACTACAGACGATATCAACGCCAAACAATCTCAACACTCTCCCTCAGATGATGATGAAGTATCCCTTCTGGCCGGTTTACGGGCGAATAATCCTCAAGCCTTCGAACGACTGGTACGAACGCACAGTAGCCATCTGCTGGCAGTGACTCGTCGTTTACTTCGGAGTGAGGAAGATGCTCGGGACGCACTGCAAGATGCCTTTCTCTCCGCCTTTCGTGCTCTGCATACCTTCGAGGAAGGTTCACTACTCTCAACTTGGCTGCATCGTATTGCCGTGAATGCCGCGTTAATGAAACTACGGATCCGCAAACGGCGTCCCGAGGAATCAATTGAAGATCTGCTTCCCAAGTTTACCGAAGATGGGCACCGTGAAGACGGACACCGTGGCAACCCCACGAAGCCATGGAAGAACCCGGACGCACTGTTAGAGCGCCAGGAAACGAGAGCTATCGTTCGAGAGGGTATTGATCGTCTGCCGGAAACCTATCGCACTGTGCTTTTGCTCCGAGATATTGAAGAATTGGATACAGAAGAAGCAGCGCAGATGCTTGGTATTAGTCCCAATGCCGTCAAGATTCGCCTCCATCGTGCCCGTCAAGCCCTACGCACGTTACTTGACCCACATTTTCGGGAAGCGGGAGTGTCATGAACAGACAGCTGAAGATTACGAGTTCAGAAAAACACCTGACGAAAAGGAATCGACATGACCTGTCGTGAGTTTGTTGAATTTCTCTGGCGCTACTTTAGTGAAGAACTGTCACCGAACGAACGGGAAGGGTTTGACGCGCATCTGGCGCAATGCCCGCACTGTCTCAAGTATCTGCAAAGCTATCAAGAAACGATTCACATCGGGAAGAAAGTGTTTACTGACCTTGAGGAAACACTCCCGCACGAGGTTCCAGAAGACCTAGTCAAAGCGATTCTGGAGGCCCGCACCAAGGCAGCGTAATCCTCTCCCAGGGTTTGTCTATGGCATGGTGGATATGGGCTATCTTTGGGCTCCTCCTTCTCGGGGTTGAAGTACTCACTCCCGGAGGGTTCTACGCGCTTTTTTTTGCTGCGGGTGCGTTAATCGTAGCTCTGTTGGGAGGACTGCACCTCAGTGGCCCACCGTGGGTACAGTGGTTTCTGTTCTCCCTTCTCTCCATTGTGTCCCTCCTGTTATTTCGTAAACGTATGCTTTCCTGGCTTGAACGCAGCGAACCACAAACCGAAGCCATCGATACTCTGGTTGGTGAGTATGCGGTGCTGTCTGCAGACCTTCCCCCTGGGGAGATAGGGAAAGCCGAATTACGTGGCACGGTGTGGAGCGTGCGCAATGATGGCGCTCAACTGCTCCATAAAGGGCAACGGTGTCGTGTCCAAGGCGTCTCCGGTTTGACTCTCGTCGTTCACATTGCTTAACTCATAATAGAATGGACGTTTTGCAGAATGCAGCCAGACAGTGACTGCGCTCCTCATGACGACGTCCCATCCTGTCAGGAAACACAACCAACAAGACTGCTCAACAAACAAAGGGGGAACTCTATGGATGGAACATTAGTTGTTGTCCTTGTCCTTGCAGCGATTGTCTACCTGGTTCTGACCAAGCTTGCTATCGTGGTTCCACAACAGAACGCCTTCGTTGTCGAACGGTTAGGGAAGTATGCCGGTACCCTTAGTGCTGGCTTTCATGTATTGGTCCCTTTCGTCGACACCGTTCGTTACAAACACTCGCTCAAAGAAACCGCGATCGACATTCCCGCTCAAGTCTGCATCACCCGTGACAATGTCCAAGTGGAAGTCGACGGAGTGCTATACTTCAAGATCATCGATCCAGAACGGGCATCCTATGGAGTTTCTGAATTCTTGTTTGCAATCACTCAGCTCGCGCAAACCACCTTACGAAGCGAAATCGGCAAGATCGAGCTTGACCGCACTTTCGAAGAACGCACCCAAATGAACATCAACGTCGTCAATGAACTTGATAAGGCAACGGAACCGTGGGGCATCAAAGTTTTACGCTACGAAATCAAAAATATTACCCCACCGGGCGATGTCCTCGCTGCAATGGAAAAGCAGATGCGCGCCGAACGAGAGAAGCGAGCGACCATTCTGACTTCCGAAGGGCAACGAGATGCCGCAATTAATGAAGCTGAGGGTGAGAAACAACAGGTGATTAAAGCGTCGGAAGCCAAAAAGCAACAAGAGATTAATGAGGCAGAAGGACAGGCAGCTGCAATCCTGGCGATCGCTGAGGCAACCGCGGAAGGCATTCGCAAAGTCGCAGAAGCGATTCAGCTTCCCGGCGGGCAAGAAGCAGTCCAGTTACGCGTTGCCGAGCAATACATTGAACAATTTGGTGAACTAGCAAAAACTACAAATACGATGATTCTTCCAGCAAACGTCTCAGACATTGGCGGGATGATTGCCACAGCCATGTCTGTCATCAATCATGCCCCGCAAAACGGTAAACTCAGCAGTTCATCGTAAAGCGCTGCGCGGATTTCGGGGTGAGCTAGCAAGCGATCCAGGAGGAAAGCCGCTTGGGTTTTCCTCCTATTCGAGGCGAGTGCCTTTCGGAATGATCACAATACCAGACTCCGTCACAGTGAAGCGTTGTCGATCATAGTCCAGATCGTAGCCAATGCGTCCCCCAGCGGGAATAGTAACGCCTTTATCGATAATAGTGCGACGGACTTTCGCAGAGCGACCAATTTCAACGTCATCAAAAAGTACGCTGTCCTCCACGTGAGCCCAGCTATGGACGAACACGCGCGGGCCGAGAATTGAGTGTTCAACCCGAGCGCCGCTAATAATGCACCCGTTGCACACCAGCGAGTCGAGTACCTCGCCTTGACGCTCAGCGCCACGAAAAACTGTCTTGGCTGGCGGGGCTTGCACTTGGTACGTCCGAATCGGC
The DNA here is from genome assembly GCA_050187625.1 of Binatia bacterium. Classification (GTDB taxonomy): domain Bacteria; phylum Desulfobacterota; class Binatia; order Bin18; family Bin18; genus JBFWXH01. The sequence continues at coordinate 82,259 of JBFWXH010000008.1, read as the reverse complement.
CACTGCTGGTCATAGAGGTTGAATACGGGGCTGACAGCAACAAGATCCATATTTGCCTCGTAATAGCTATCAAGCGTGCCAATGTCGCGCCAATACTTGATCGCACCGCTGTTGCGATCGCGAAAGGGAAAAGCTTGGACATGTTCGCCATTCTGAATCATCCGTGGGATGATGTCTTTGCCAAAATCGTGGCTCTGGCTCTGTTGCGCGTTTGTCATTAGCTCGCGCACCAGGATATCAGTATTAAAAATGTAGATGCCCATTGACGCCAAGGCATAATCAGCATTGTCGGGCAACGTATCCGGGTTCGCTGGCTTCTCAATGAAACGGTCCACTCGCCAGTTCGCATCGACTCCCATCACTCCAAAACGAGAGGCTTCGGCTTTCGGCACTTCCGTACATGCAATGGTCAGCTCTGCGCCACTGTTCAGGTGCGCAGCCAGCATTTCGCTGTAATCCATCTTGTAGACGTGGTCTCCACCAAGAATAAGAACAAACTGCGGCCGCTCCATTTGCAAGGTATAGATATTCTGAAATACCGCATCTGCCGTGCCTTGATACCACCGTTCGACACTACGTTGTTGCGGTGGAAGCACGTCAATGTACTCATCCATCTCACTGGCAAAGACATTCCAGGCTTGCTTAATGTGGCGATCCAGAGAACGTGACTTATACTGGGTCAGAACATGGATTTTACGTAATCCGGAATTGAGGCAATTCGAAAGCGTAAAATCGACAATGCGATAGTTTCCGCCAAACGGCACTGCCGGTTTTGCCCGGTCACGCGTTAGGGGTAAGAGCCGTTCGCCTTGTCCCCCGGCCAACACCATCGCCGTGGTTTGACGGAGTGCACCAGTGAGGCTCTGAACAGACGAGGGTAACCGTTCCATCTTGCCTCCAAGCGACCCACGAAAGGAAAATTCTGTCGCGCTGTCGAGAGAAAAGAGCGTACGTGCATCCATAATCCCCCCAGTAGAGACACGGCGAATTAACAACCCCGTAGTGACGATCGGCACTGCGGGAAAAAACTTTAGTCATGCGAGCATTTTTTTCGTCATCTGGAAGGTAACCGTACTTTTTTGTTACCGCTGATGACTCACTGTCTTTACTTTTGTGTTACCTCGTTCAACGCACGACGAGCGATCCGTGTTACCACCGTAGTCACGATAATGGTTGCAACCAAGCCCAAGACGAGAACGATATAGTATCCAGCTCCCCTTTCTACCGCAGCGCCACCAGCCAGGGCCGCCACATCTCCCGCTAATTTTCCATAGTAGACATAGAGGAGCGTGCCGGGCAACATGCCGACCGACGCCACAACATAATCTGCAAAGCGTACCTTCGTCAGCCCAAGGCCATAATTCAACAAATTGAACGGAAAGACCGGCGAGAGCCGAAGGAGAAAAACGATTTTTCGTCCCTGCTCGCCAACCGCACGATCAATCGCGGCAAAACGCTCATTCCCTGCGAGTCGACGTTCAATCGCGCCGCGAGCGACATAGCGAGAGACGAGAAACGCCGCCGACGCCCCGAGTACAGCACTAATAAAGACGATGACAACTCCTTTACTCAGCCCGAAGATCGCTCCGGCTGTTAGCGTCAGCACAGAGCCAGGAACAAAAGCCACTGCCGCAAGGACATATCCGGCGACAAACACCACAGGTCCCCAGACTCCAAGGCTATTCACCCATTGAACAAAACTCGGCAGATACACGCCGAGCTGCCGCCCAAGGAACGACACTCCAACAATTCCTGCGATCACCAGAACTACACGTCCGATCGAGAGCCCTGGCTTCTGTGTTTTCTCTTCCATTGCGGTTATTCCTGCAGCCACTTCTGCCATTGGTCTGTCCTCCTATCTGCGATCTTTGGCTATTCAGATGCGAGAAACCCAGACTCGTTTCGTAGGAGAAGGTTACAATATTCCAACCTGGCTTTGAGATAATCACCGAGCATGTCGTACCCGGAGACCCAGGTTATCAACTCAGGTAAAGGGCGAGCAATATCTTGGCCCGCAAGGTTTGAGCGCGCGTTTCACGACGCGTATTCACGAGCAAGAATACCGTCCTCGATCCACCGCAAGAGAAGACTACCAACTGTTGTGGCGACATGCTCATTTGGCAGGAGCGGTTCAAGCGCCGCACATATGGCAGCAAACGGCTGTCCGCCCTGCATTTGCGTCAGGGCAGTTTGTTCAATCAGGTCCATGTTGGATTGATAGACAAGGAAATCTTGGCGCCATATCCGGAGGGTAGTTTTTGTGGGAGAGAGGTCGTTCAATGGACGCTCTTCATTTACCCACAGTTTGTGAACAGGCCATTTACACGTCAGCAGGTGCACGGCAGGTATGAGGCGCAGACGGAGCGTCGCCCACGCTTCAGCGGGTATTGCCTGCAAGTCAGTAACACGCAACAGTGCAGTATCGACAGCATCAAACACTTCAAGACGGTGCCATTCTAAACGAGCAAGATCAGGGAGAAATGGGAATGAATGCGTGAGAGATTGCGTTGACAAAAATTCAGCAAATGCCCGCCCAAGATAGCGTAAAGACGGCTGTGTCGATGGATGACGACGGAGGTAGTGACGACCGACGGCGCGAAAACGCTCCTCGCCGACGACTGCCGCAACCCGCGGAAAGTCTTCTTGCAAAGCATCCAGTAACCGTGCGCAGTACATCTGTGCATAGATATCAAGGCGCGCTTCGGCACTGAGCGCTCCGTGGCTACGCACCAGGCGCAGAAGCGCAGAGTCAAACCCTTGCCATTCGTCGTTGTCGGCAGACGTCGGACGGGCAATCGAATAAAAAAACCGCGACTGCAACTCACGCAGATCGAGCATATAACTTCCCACACTCCTCCTGTTCGATCGTACCGGCCCGTTCTGCCTCAGCACACAGCTCGTCGAATTCGGGAATTTTATCGTCCCATTCGATGAGCGTAGACACTCGTCCAAAGTGACGCACCGCGAAACGATACAATTCCCACACTGGAGAGATCACCGGGCCATCATGCGTATCCAACAAGTAACTACCGTAATTACTATGACCAGCCAGATGGATCTGGCCGATCCGCTCCCGTGGCAATCCTAGCAGATAGGCATGTGGATCAAAGTCGTGATTGGTCGCACTCACATAGACATTGTTCACATCAAGTAAAATGCCACAATCGGCACGCGCAGCGATCTCCCCCAGAAACTCCCATTCCGACAACGTTGAGTGGGTGTACGTCAAATAGCTCGACACGTTCTCAATCAGGATCTGGCGTCCAAGTCGTTCCTGCACAGTCTGTACCCGCTCGACAACATGCCTGAGCACATCTTCAGTATACGGGAGCGGTAGCAAGTCATGAGCGTAATGCCCACCAATACTCCCCCAACACAGATGATCCGAAATCCAGGCCGGTTCAAAGCGCCCAGCCAAGCCTTTGAGCTCGTGGAGATAGGTGTCGTTCAACGGATCGACAGAACCGAGGGATAGTGACACCCCATGGAGAACCAGGGGTGCTAACGCTCGGGCTTTTTCCAGTACGGCGAGCGGCCGTCCACCCCGAGACATAAAGTTTTCTGAGATAACCTCGAACCAGTCGACGCGAGCAGTCCCCTCCCAGATACGTGGGAAATGTTTGGTACGGAGCCCTACGCCGTGACCTAAATACGGAACCTGGCAACCCATCTCAATCCTATCTCCTACACGGAAAATAGGCCTCGGTAAGTTCCAAGGCCTACCTAATAATAGCTGAAAGCGGATTATTCTTTCTCTTCCGCGTCTGCTTTTACGACCTTCCCGTCTTTTTCGCTGCATTCCTTCGCGCTTGCTTCTACCCAGCCTTGCCCTTTACACGCGTTCATCCCTTTACAGGCATGGCCTTCTCCCGCACACGCGCCCTGCCCTTTGCAGGCATTAATGCCAGTACAGTGCACAACATCACCACCAGCCTTTTCACTTTCCGCACGGGCGGTGAGCGTTCCGCTCATCACCATCGTCGCCACCGCACTTGCAATCATAATCCCTTTACCGAATGCGTTCATCGTTTGACCTCCTCGTATAAATGTAAACGGGAACAAAAAGTTTGTTTGCTGCTCTCCTGACTTACACGAATGTAAACCTCGAATCGACCGTATATGGATGTCCGTTTCGGTGTCCCCGGGTCACCCTCCTTTCTGCTCGACAAAAACACGCCCTTCCTTTTCTCTCTAACCCTCACAAGACGGCGACACAAGCACCATCAGCACCTCGTCGTTCAGACCAGTTTTTCCTCTGTTGCAGGCGCTGATTGTTTTCACGCGCATTGCTATTAAACGCCACAGCAAAAAAAGTTTCACGGAGCCGGGACTCTTCCTCACACGAGGGACACAACCAAACGTCCGCAACGAAAGTTCCCAACACAAACATCAAAGGAAGGTACAGCGGCACCGACAATACCGTAAGGGTAAGATCCTCGGGAGGGACGTTTGCTTGGAGTGAAATCGGCAAGGGAATCCAAAGATGAGGCGGACTCCCTTGTCAATGAAAGGGAGGGACGAGAAGGTGGGGGGCAACAAAAAAACTATTGGATCAGAATTGGATTAGACGCACTCGAACCATAACACGCCCCCGAACCGGTTTCAGAACTCGGAATACTCTTGGCGCAGGAAAGCTGTCCTTTAATCCATTTATTGGGAGTACCATTGCCGTTACCATTGCCATTGCCACCAGTCGTAGTGCCAGTGGTGGTCCCGGTTGTTCCAGTCGTAGTACCAGTCGTATTCCCATTGCCATTGGCATTGCCATTGGCATTGCCATTTGCTGCCGCAAGTATCCGATCCCCTAGTAATGGAGATCCACCCCCTCCAGCGCCACCGCAACCTGTATTCGTAACGATTTCAGTAAAGCAATACTTGGCAAATCCCAGTACTTTTCCTTCACTCATGGAGGGGCTCGCCGCTCCAGGACAGCCTGTGTCTACAACTGGCAGATAGGCAATACACGACTCGTCCCCACTGGCACAGGCCGCCACGGTGCAATGACTATATTTAGCCTGAAGCTCGCATAAGCAGGACGTGACTTGACCACTCCCAACAAGTTCGATGGTGTCGCCGACTTGCACATGTACCGGTGGATCTGGTTCCACTCCTCGAACAATATCGCGACAATAATTTGCGCCGTTGGAAAAAAGTGTCGTAAAGGCCGAATTGTCTGTTGCACTACCCTCTGAATCGGGTGATTGATAGAGGGTTTTTTCTACGTCACATGAATTTGGATAGCCCACTCGACATTCACGCAACGCGATCGGAGCAAGGCCACTGCCAGAACTCACTAACGCCCCACCTGGACATCCTATATATCCCACTGCACTCACATTGATATCAACCGTTCCTGTTTCTGTTGCCCCAAAAACATTACGAATACCAGAGAAAAAGACTGGTGTCGGCACAGTATTCGACACGCGGACGGCATTGGCGCCGACGTTGTTCGTATAGTCTCCTTTGAGCGCGGGCGCCCACGTTGCAATATCAGTGAGGGTCTTTGTTGTCGGATTGTAGTGTACTGGGGTAACATCAGCATCAGTATTGTCTGCTGTCAGCACAGGGTTTTCACTATCGGTGAATTGTTCTGCTAAACTCTTTGCCGCGCTCTCACGGTTTGTCGTATTCTGGTCATACAATCCAGCCGCTGCCGCCAGCGCCGCCGAATCAACACGAGCTTGCCCTTGACTCCGCACGTACACCGACCACCCAGTGTCAGTGGCAACGCCGAGAAACAAGAGGAACAAAAAGAGCCCCATCGCCACAAAAACGATAACGACCCCTCGGTCATTATTGAGAGCCGCCATAAACCATGTCTCCTTCACAAGATTGCGGGCAAATACCTGAGGTAGAGGTGGAAACAGGCGCGGACCACTTCTAGGTCTGGTCACGCCTCAAACAATACCGAGCCGATTATAGTAAGGGTCGCTGCTCTACATAGGCGACTACATCGTGCCGATAGCGACGGGGAAAAACCAATTCAGGTGAGGCTGGATGAAAACACATTGCAAGCTCCTTTTCCTTCGTAGCCGATCATCGAGTTCACAGCTATCCCTAAGCGGCAAGCAAGGGTCCCTAAATAGAGGAGTACTACATTTATTAATTTACATCACCAGGAACAGTGAGCAAAAAACGCGCCAACAAAAAAGCTCACGTTATGATCAAAACATTTGAAATTTCGCTCAATTTTGCCAATTTTGTCATTCCTTACGTCACTTTTGACAACACGCTCTGACACGGTGGCACCACTCCCTAGGTAACAGAAAGAGGGAAAAGATGGGCCCAGCAAATCGCCCCTCCCCCTCTGTATCGAGAACAACTAGCCAAAGGACGTGCGTAGGTTCTTTCCCCACTTTAGGGCTCGTCGCCCTGATTGTCACCACTCTCCACACCGCCTCCCCACTACCGTCCTCTGTTATTTTTCCGTCAACCGCGAAGGAGAAAAATTATGTCAATTATATTTGACATAATTTTTTGGACCAGACATACCTATAAACAACACGGCTCAGGCCGCGGATACAGCGCTTTCAGTCGCCGCCAAACAAAGATCTACTGCATGGCGGGGATCATCGGTAAGAGTCACAAGGTTGAGATCTTGCTCGCTCACAGTTCGTCGTTTGCCGTCTAGCATCTGGGTCTTGAGCGCTCCCCATAAAGGTTGCCAAAAGTCAGTGCCGAACAAAACGACCGGCCGAGAATGAATTTTCCCGGTTTGTAGTTGACAGAGCACACTGCTGAGTTCATCCAGCGTCCCAAGCCCCCCAGGCAAGGCAACAATCGCCAACGACCCTTCCGTCAATAACACCTTGTGCGTTAATCGGTCGTTGACTAAATGCACGCGGTCCGCGCCATACAAGTTCCGCGCGTCATGACGCCGCATGCCAAACGCTTGTTGCGGGAGATATGGCGAGCCACGGTGCCCCCCGCGCGCCAGCGCCACAGATAGAGATCCTGGACCACCAGCCCGGGTTGGCACCCCCATCTCAGCTAAATGACGTGCAATCTCTTCACAATCACTCATGATGTGATCATTGTCCCGAAGACGAGACCCTCCGAGAACGGTGACCGCGGGCGTCAGGCGTTCCAAATAGTCGAGCCCTTCGATTAACTCATGAGCAATCCGTCGTCCCAGGTCTGGCAAGGGTTCGGAAAACCCGTGCACCTGCCGCTCCTCCGTCATCAACCGTAAGGTTTCTTCAGGATCATCACAGAGAGTCACTAACGCAAAAATATCTTCAGGAACGGTCACGTGCCCGGCCCCTAGAGTACTCCGTTGGAGTGCGCCCGCCAGTGGCTCCCAGAAATCGCGGCCAACTAAAACAAAGGGATAATGGAGAGTGCCAGCACTCTTGAGTCGCCAGACTTCAAACAGTTCGTCTAACGTCCCAAACCCGCCAGGAAAAATCACTAACCCTAATGCGTTAGCGTAAAGCATCAACTTCCGGGTTGGAAAGTGCGCTAGCTCCAGGGAGATATCAATTGCTGGATTTACTGATTGTTCAAAGGGTAATTTGATATTAATGCCCTGGGTTAAGGCCTGAGGACGCCCGTTACGCTCACCATTCTCATTCGCGACATCGCTGCCGTCATCGCCGAACAGCTCGCAGAATTTTCTCCGAAATCCTTCAGGCACCGCAGTCATAATTCCCGGGCCCGCCCCAGTCCGTGGCGGGATGCCAGTACCGGCTAACAACTCCCCCATCTGCACAGCGGTCTTATAATAGGGATCGTCGGGTTGAATCCGTGCTCCGCCAAAAAACGTCACCGCAGGAGGCAACGTGGTTAGCAGCGACAACCCACTCTCTAACTCCGACACCAACGCATCAGCAAGCGTCGTCCGCTCTGTAGACTGAGCAATTTTTCCCCATACTCCGTGAACAGGATCTCTAGGTTGTTCCGCCAGGCGTCGATCGCTAAATTTGTCTAGCATTTTCCTCTGTTGACCTCTCCAGGACCGCACGAAACGCGAGGGTTTACGCAATTCAATCATACCACCTTCCCTGCTACTCAGTAACAAGAATCTCGGCAGCAGATCCGGCCAGCTTTACAGAAACGGGAGATTCCTGAGCCACTACGCGGCGCAGCGTCGCCAGACAAAGTAGAACGGGACCCCGGAGAGAACGATCAGCACTCCTGGCCACGTATACGTTGGTTTGATCAACAACAAATCCAGCATCACGAGAGACGCGGCCACAACATATGCCCCAGGTAGCCACGGATATCCATGGACCCGATACGGACGATGGGCATCAGGCTGCGTTCGGCGGAGAATAAAAAGTCCGATAACCGTCAATACGTAAAAAAGGAGGGCAGCAAAAACAACGTAGTCAAGTAAATTGCCGTAGGAACCAGATAGTGTCAGTACCGATGCCCACACCATTTGATACCAGAGTCCTACCGCTGGCACTCCAGCAGCGTTTAGGGTGCCAGTCTTGACAAAAAACAACTGATCCTGGGCCATCGCGTAATACAGACGCGGCCCTGCGAGAATCAGCCCATTCAAACAACCAAAGGTACTCACCATAATCGCCACCGCCATAATCGCTACAGCACTTGGTCCAAAAATGACCGACGCTGCTGCCGTTGCCACGCGATCCTCTGCGGCTTGTTGAATCCCACGAGCAACAATCGTCTCTCCGGTCTCTACTCCTTCTAACGGGAGTAAACACAGGTAGGCCACATTTGTCAGGCAATAGAGTACAATAACAATCGCGGTCCCGACCAGTAAACTCAGCGGTAATGTCCGATGTGGATTGCGAATTTCTCCGGCGGTAAACGTTACGTTGTTCCAGGCATCGGACGAGAACAACGGCCCGACCATCGCCGCACCGACCAACATGACAAATCCCAGTGAAAGTGGGGGACCTATCCACGGATCAGAAAAGTTTGCCGAGATAGCTGTAGGACTCCGAGTGAGCAACAATCCGAGCAGGATGAGCGTTGCCAAGACAACAAGCTTGGCCGTTGTAAAACAGTTCTGGACAATCTTGCCTTCACGCAATCCGCGACTATTAGACCACGTCAACAAGGCGATGACACCAATAGCCATGAGTTGCTGTGTTGAAACACCGAGAGTCCCCAGTTGAACAACAACGTTTTGGGTAGAGATCGATGGGAAAAGCACGCCAAGAAACTTTGCAAACGCGACTCCCACCGCAGCAATAGTACCGGTTTGAATGACGAGAAAGAGTGTCCAGCCATAAAGAAACCCGAGCAACGGAGAATACGCTTCACGGAGATAGATATACTGACCACCAGCGCGAGGCATCATCGCTGCCAGCTCACCATACGACAAGGCACCTAACACGGTGATCACACCGCTCAGAATCCACACGACGAGGAACCAACCCGGCGAGGCTACCGTACGCGCAACATCAGCAGAGACAATAAAAATTCCTGAACCAATCATTGAACCTGCTACAATGGCACTAGCATCAAAAAAGCCAAGTTCTCGTCGGAATTGCCCTCGCGCCCCAGTCCTTCCTTCTTCGCGATGCGATAGTCGATTCACTGCGCGGCTCCCTATGGTTCTCTCCCCTCCGCTCAAGTTCGCCTACGACTTTACTCTCGCTTCACTCTCCATATATGCACGGGCAGAGGAAAACGAAGAAACGCTGTACGGCACAAGGAACGTTAGGAAAATCTTAAAACACAATCGCGGAGTAAATTCCCCGCTCAAGAGAAGGTCGTATTGATTAATAAGGGTAAGAATAGGTCCGACTACACCGGCAACCTTAAGAGCGCGGACCACAGTGTCTCGCCGGAACCAATAGTGAAAGAACCTTCTCATGAACCTGGCACCTCCACCGTCGGCATTCACTCCACCACAACACTGGCGCGGCTAGCGAGCCCTAGCGAGCAGATGCTCCTACTTTCTGATAACCATCCTTCCCCTTGCGGACCTTGTTGTCTTTGATCCATCGGTTGAGACCCGCATAGACTTGTTCCATCGGTTTCCCCGACTTCTGAGCGACGTCTTTCGAAGTGAACGTATTCGGCAACTGGCTAAGAACCACGTTCCAGTCTAGTCGAGTACGCCCCCCAGTCAGTCCTACACCAGCTGCAGACACAGAGCGTCCGCTGACAATAGCCCGAAGACGGGCTTCGTCCTGGCGCAGTGAGAGTAATTCCTTTTCGCGCTGCCCGATTTCTTTTTGCACCGAGCTTAATACCTTGCTTGCCTGTTTCTTGAGCAGATTCAGCGCCGCTTTCGAGGTTCCTGAGCTGGCCATAGCTTACACACTCCTTTCTCTTTTTGTGAGTATCGTCATACATTTTAGATAAGGTTATGCGTAATACCACACTCAAAAAAGAATGATAGTCCCAATAGTACTGTTTTGAGGTAAAAGATACTAGCAATAGACGCCAAGGGAGAAGAAACCTACAGAGATCACCCGAGTTTGTGTTAGGCTTTCGTTGCGGCCACAAAGTCTTTGACTCCGTCTTCCCACGGCGGCAACAAAATACACGGGTCTTGGATGGTAGTGAGGACAGAATATCGCGGACGCATTGCTGGGCGAGGAAACTCTTGCGTTGATACTGATCGTACCGGGGTAGTGATCCCTAATAAGTGATAAAAGACTTGAGTCAACTCATACCAACTTGTCCCGCCATAGCCGGCGAAATGGTACGTGCCATAAGCACCAGTCGAGACTAATGAAGCAATTGCTTGCACGAGATGTGGAACGTAGGTCGGTGATCCATATTGATCACTCACAACCCGTACTTCTGGTTGAGAGGCCAGTGCCCACATCGTGTTAAGAAAATTTCGGCCCTCGGGATGATACAACCATGCAGTGCGGACAATATAGTGGCGGGGGTTCAAAGTTTGCACTGCTTCTTCTCCGGCCAATTTGCTGGCGCCGTAGACAGATTGGGGGTGCGGACGGTCAAACTCATGATAGGGGCGCAGAGTGTCACCATCAAAGACGTAATCAGTAGACACATGCAGCAATGGCACCCTATGCGCAGCGGTCACGACAGCCAGGTTACGTGGTCCCAGTGCATTTCCTCGGTAGGCAGCAGCAGGGTCACTTTCCGCCTCGTCGACCTTATTGTAGGCCGCAGCATTGATGACCAAGTCTGGCGCAACTCGCTCAATCGCAACTCGCACGGTATCAAACTGACAGATATCAAGTTGCTGATGATCGAGTAGACAGACCGTATGCATCGGTAAAACCGATGGGAGCGCTCGTCCGAGTTGTCCTCGCGCTCCCGTAATAAGTATCTTCATCGGAGATTACCCGTGTCACGCAAAAACAAAGGGCGTGCCCTCCTTACACAGCTGTTCGTGGCACGCCCTCACATTTCAACGGAGATGTCGCCCCCGTCCCGCTTCCTCTTCGACCCTACCCTTTGAACTCGGGAATGATGTGTTGACCAAACATTTCTAGTTGACGCTTTGCTTCATCCCACGAGAGTAGGCCTTGGTCAAAATACCAACCGAACCACTCGATATTCGAGTTCTTTTGTAGGGCCTCAAATTCTCGCTTCACATCGTCGACCGTCCCAACTAACGAGTACTTTGCTTCAACCATCCGTTCAAACGTGTTGGGGACCGGCCCAGTTTCCCCAGGAAAGCGGTAGGCCTCAAAAAATCCAAATCCAGAAAAGTATTCAATAAACCCCGTTCCTTGGGCATGGGCGCCAAGAGAGTAGGCTTCCGTGTAAGAATTACCGAGATGTACAGAACGAAAAGCGCCAACACTTTGTCCCAGCGCCAGGTTACGCCCAGCTTTCTCCGCTTCATCTTTGTAGGCTTCACACAAGGCACGAAACGACGGTGGATGCGACACCAGAATCCAGGGGACAATACTCTCCGTCGCACACCAGCGAATCGTTTTTTCACTCACGGAAAACGGTTGCCAAATCGGCGGATGCGGTTGGGTATACGGTTTCGGAATCACACAGATACGTTGGACGACACCGTCGTCATCAACCTCACCAGGTGCACCATATTTTGCAGTCCAGTTTTGCGCCACCGGCCAGCGGCGAATACCTTCTTCGTACGGTGCGGGGACTTCATAATATTTGCTCTTGAATCGTATTGACTCCTGTGTCCAGGCCATCTTAACGATCTTGAAGACCTCCTCGAACACCGCGCGGTTATGCGCATCGACCTCAGATCCATCCATCGGTGCGCCGGTAACATGGTAGTGTTGCCCGAGAACGTTGGTCCAGCGATCCTGATAGCCACGGGCAAACCCAGCAATGAAACGTCCTTTGGTCAGATGATCAAGGATAGCAATTTCTTCTGCTACCCGGATCGGATCCCACGTCGGAAGCACAAGACCGAGCGAGGCAAACTTGATATGTTTCGTGCGTGCGGCAAGATCGGTATAGAGCATCAGCGGCGCGACCGAAGCTTCGTAACCCTCAGAGTGGAAGTGATGCTCGGTCGTCGCCATCGCATCAAAGCCCAGGTCTTCGGCCATCTGCGCGATATCCCGCACCTCGTGCAGCATCTGTTGGTATTTATCGTTATTGCGACCGATCGGACGTAGGCGCGCGCGTTCCTCAAATGTCGCAGGGATCGTCGGTAGGATGAAGAGATTAAATTTCACCCGAGGCCCTCCTTGTGTTTAGAGATCTCGATGGTGCGTTTTTCAGTGCCGCTGCTTATCCCGTACAGTAGAATTTTTCGGCAAAGAACTCATACACAGCACATCACTTCTACCTATTTTACTCTCCCTTCGCTAGTAGTAGCCTCCAGTAGCTATACTTACCCTCGACTTTTCCGTCGCGCTTTTCGCCGAAAATATGGCATCACTTCCTTAGCGAACAGCTCCATACTGCGTTGAATCTTGCGCGGATCGACACCGGGCAGTGGCATCGCCATAACCAGATGCGTAAGGCGGCTCCGTTGTTGATAATCTTCAATCATACGAATCGCATCATCTGGTGTCCCAATAATCAGCGGTTCACCAAACAAGCGTGCAGTATCAGTGTCACGCAATTTTCCGACACGAGGGATATCAATACCATACGCACTATCTCCCGGCAGGTCATGCGCCTCGGTAAACCATTTCCCGTAACAGGTGAGCATGTGATGCACCCCTTCTTCCGCGTCGTCCCAGGCTTTCTCTCGACGGGTCGCGACAAAAACGGCGCGAAACTGGGCAATGTTATACTCCTCTGGTCGTTTCCCGCACTCCTTCAAAGCCGCATCGTACATCTGCTGTTGATCGACTCCCCCAGTCCCCATCAAATGATAGCCATTCCGTGCTGCACGGGCAGTGGATTTGGGGCCTCGCGCCGCGAACCATAGAGGGATATGGGGCGTCTGTACAACGTTTGGTACGAGCGTAATATTCGAGAACTTGTTGTACTTTCCGACAAAGGACCAGTTTTTCTCTGTCCACGCACGCCGGATTACTTCTGCTCCCTCTTCCAGCCGAGAGGCCCGCTCTTTGCGCGGGACGTCAAAACCGACAAATTCGTCGACGCGGTAGCCCTGACCGACACCAAGATCAAATCTACCGTTGGCAATCACATCGACGGTCGCCGCATCTTCTGCTACCCGCAATGCATTATGCAAGGGGAGCAAGAGCACGAAGGTCCCAATGCGAATCTTCTTCGTACGGGCGGCAACTGCGGCAGCAATCGGCAGTAACGCTGGAGAATAACCATCCTCGACAAAGTGGTGCTCAGTCAACCACACAGTATCATAGCCCAATTCTTCTGCTTTTACCGTCAGGTCGAGATGTTTGCGGTACAGCTCAGGGAACGACAAACGGGAGCGCGCCGAGTTGCGAAAAGGAAATAATAAGCCAAAGTTCACTCACAATCTCCTTGCACTCTGAGTTGGTACTATCACTAGCAGGGGCTCTTAGCAGGCAGCGGAAAAAGAGTAAAGCACCAAACCAAACTCCGGAAGCCTAGTACTGCCGCCTAATGAAAATGAGTGGTGGAAAGGGTGGCGTTATTCCCGCACAAGCGAGAATCCAGGAGGCGTAACGCAAAGTCAGTGCTGACTCATCCTGGATACCCGCCTGCGTACGTTAAGAATGCGCGGGAGAAAGCGCGACATTGGGCACTACAGATCAACAACAAATTGGTTCGTCCTACCGATTACCGTCTTCCACTGACCATATTCCGCACCGAGTAGAATTGCTTGGCCCGACCCGCAGTAAATTCTTTGCGGACCACATAGCAGTGGGTAAAGGTCGCGTGGGGTTTCTGGGCATTAATCACATTATTCCCAACATGGAGAAAGACATTTTCGCCCAGGTTCCGTGAATAATCGACTTTGACATACGGTGCTTGCATCGCTTCTTCGTTCGCATAGCTCTCTGAATATTTGAGAAAGTCCTGTCCCAAACGCAACAGCTCTCCCTTTTTATCGTATGCAGTCATCCAGAGTGTCCAAAAAATCTCGCTATCGACAAAGATCAGTTTATATCCGTAGGGATGGGTCGCACTCTTCGGAATCAACTCGAGCACATGCACTTCACGTGGTTCCCAGCGAGTTTTGTTCGGCACCCACAAATGTGGACCACCAGCCTCAGGATGGGTCTCTACATTCACCGTCGCCAGTACCCATTTTTTCCCGAGATACGCCCAATTTTGCTCATGGACCTTCCCTCCGAAACCCATCGCATCCTCACGGATAAAATCCATTCCCTGCGTTTCACCGGTCCGTTCAGACGACAGCACACGTCGCGGCTTGCGTTGGGCGGGGGAATAGATCCAGCTATCATTTTCTTTGTAGGGGTCAGTGTACTCGATCTGTAAATTCCGAGTTCCTGCGAGGTCACGCGGACTACGAAATTCCATGATCGACTTCGACTTCACGCCTTCATAGCCCTCGACTAAGCAGTGGTCGCCTTTGGCATATTCTGCGGCAGTAGAAATAAATTCAAACTCACGGTCGAGTTTCCCGTGCTCGCTGCGTCCCCAGGCCACCATCGGCATGAAATAATCACTATGGCCAGGATGCCAGTAAATATTCCAGTACACTTTCTGCGCCGCATATGGATCATCGGCTTTGATCTCGGGAAACGGCCAACCTCCACCGTTGAAGCCGAAAAGTGCCCCCTGCTCATCAAGCCGATAATCCGTTGCAATATTTTTCCCCCAGTCTGCCGGCGGCGGATACGTACTGGTAGCGGCAACCTCCATCTCCATATCGTCAAAAAAGTAGTATTCCCATGCTGGCTGCGGCAGAAACGGCTTGAGACGTTCGGCATCTTTAACCGTTAACCGTTCACCAGGTTTGAAATCGGGTTTCGCGTCCCGGTACTGTTCTAGCCATTCTCGCACGGCTTTATAACTGCGGTCAGGCTCGGCAAATGCCGACGCTGCACAGAGCGTCATCCCCACGATTACACTCACGAACCACAGAGGTCGCGAATACACTTGAAACTTCTGCATGCCATTCCCTCCTTAACAAAAAAAGGGAAGCAGTGAGCTGCCTCCCTTTTCTCTTGATTATCCACCAAAATATGCACACGGGTTATCGACAGTCATCGTCCGAATAGTCCCTTCACTGACCCCCGCTTTGCTAAGCTGCGGGAGAATGTTTTTGAGAATATGCGAGTAGCTCCAGTTCGGGCTCTTCTTCATGAACGCATCCCACTCCTTGGTTACACGCCCCAACCAGCAACCGACAAAGTCATGCGAGAGCATAATGCGATCGTAGCCGACAGCGAGCAAGCCAATCAGCGAGGCCAACCGCATCTTATCGCTGGCAATGGTTTCGATACCGAAACGATCGAACCCAATCCACGCGCCACGTTCGAGAATATCGAAGTAGTAGCGCATATCGCCTACGCCGCACGCATGCCCAATGAGGACACGGTTAAAGTCCACGCCTTCATCGGCAAAGACGTCGAGGGTTTCTCGTCCGAACGGACCAAGCTCATCGTTGTGGCACAGAATCGGGGCACCCGTCGCCTTGTGCGCCCGGGCCGCCGCCCGTAAGCATTTCTCTTCATGGACGCCGATGGTCTTCGCGGTCTCGGTCATGCCTGGGATACCACCAGTCGCGGTTTTAATAATCCCGGCTTTGATGCCAGTACTGCCAATGCCGTCCGTCAGCTCGCGGACATACACTTCGGCGATATCATCAGCGGGCAGCGCACGAAAATGCGGAGGAATTCCTAACGCCTCGTTATAGAGGCCGGTAGCGATAACTACCTGCACGCCCGATTTGTCTGCCACTTCCGCCGCGAATTCCGGGTCCCGTCCAAGTTCCATCGGACAGGGATCCACCATCGAGTTTACTCCAAGGGTTTTGACCTCTTTGACTCGATCAACCGCTTTAGCGATTTCCGCCTTCCGGTCAAACCCCGTATTGTCCAGCTCATAGCCGGGAAATCCGGCAGTCAGATGTTCGTGAATCAGCGTGAAGCCGAGATTTTTGGGACTGCACGTCCCGGTTGCAGTGTTAACGGTCGCCATGAAACCCTCCTGTCTTGAGAATACGCAATCTCTACCCCAGATACTTCAAGAAGTACAGAGTCTTTCCCGGTGGGTTTGCTAACTCCTTGTGGTGCTTCGCAAACCCCCATGAAACCTGGAGGAATGCGTATGTTATCCCCTCTCTCTCATGCTCTCGATTGCACTGGTTTTCTCACCAGACTCCCGCGACTTTTAACGACAGTCACGCAACGTGAGCACCGTCCCATAATAGACGTTCACACACCATCCCGGTATGCTCTGGACGTTCCGAGGTTCCTTAATGGATTCATCAAAGAGATTGGTGAAAGGCGAAACGGCGGTCTCTTTCCTTCAGCAGGAACAGCTTTAAGGAAAGCAGGCGTGAAACCATCCGGCACACTCCCCCACACACAGAGAAAACGTCGCGTTGTTGGGAAAAAGAAGCAAGCATCGATCACGCATCTTGAACAGCGCGCGAAGTACGGAAAATTCCTCGATAGCAAAGAGCAGAACTCTCTGACCTTTCCCCTGTCGCGTGGCCTTGATGATCCTTCCCTTACAGCGTCTTTTCTTGCCACGGACATTGCTACTCACCCTGCCCTCGCGCGGCAGTCGATCGATAGAGAATACCGAGCAGCACAAGATGAAGCCTGGGACGGCATAAAAAACGATGATCTCACCTTGCTTCTGACTCATCTTGAAACCCTTGGTCCGGAACTCCTCAAAGATCCTCGATTATGGGGCTTTTTCGTGGACACGTGGCGAGACGCGAAAAACAGCGAACCTACAGCCAGCAACAGACTCGACAAGATCTTGAAGGCCCTCAGTCCAGGAGGTGGAAGAACACGGAAACCTGGCCGCAAGGACAATGTCACGCGGCAACAGGAATTCCGCGACAATGTCAGACGGGGTGTACAGATCGCACTCCAAGAGATTGAAGAGCGCATACGACGATACGAAGCGGAGATGAAGCGGAAAAAGCTTTCAATCCGCACCCCTCGTGACGTGAGGACCCGTTTCACGAGTGCAGTTGTTGCCGAAATGCAAGCCGAGACATTGGCCCCTTTTCTAAGGAGTCTCAAACCTCCGGTTACTGTGGCACATCAGCAAGCTGCTGCTGAAAAGCTACTGGCAGCACTCAAGAAGCAAGAAAAATCAACGGCTTAGACGATATTTTGCGTAACAGAAATATCGTCTTATTTTCGTTACTCACTAAACGTGACATTCCGTGTTGTTTGTGAGAAAAAGAGTGCATGCAAGACACAACAAGTGAAAAGCAGAAACGTACACTGAAGCGCGTCAGACAGCAGCTGACAGCAGCGCAACGCGTGCTGACTGTTGCTCAGTACGCGCAACTCGTCGCAAAAAGCGAGCGCGCAGCCTGGCAAGATATTTACCGCGGTCTCGTGCCATATCGGCGGCAAGGACGCAGAGTCATCATTTTACGCGATGAACTTGAAGCTTTCTTGAAAGCGTTACCAGGCATGAGCGTTGAAGAAGCAACACAGCGAGTAGCAGAACGCGCAGCGTAGAAAAGAGAGAATATGATGCAAGCTACAAAAAGCGAAAGCTCTGACGCGCAAAATCAGAGCTTTCAACAAACCAGACCGCCAACAGTAACTACTGAAAATCTTTCACAGCACACGCACTATGTCAACAGCGAATCGTTAACGACGCGATTTATCAGCTTTCTTGAACGTCACGTTGACAAGCTCCGCTTTCTTGGCCCGAAAGCACGGGGGCTTTGTCCGTTGCATGCGGAGCGAACACCTTCCTTTTCCGCTAACGTTGAAAAGGGCGTCTGGTACTGCTTCGGCTGTGGCCGCGGTGGAGGTGTGAAAGACTTCGCTCTCGCGATTGGCGAGCAGTGGGTAACACAAAGTGCAGTCACGACACACGCAACACGACGCGAACGTGCATGTATTGCGGTTCAGCTACGCCGGCGCGAGGCCGAAGCGCAAGCACGCGCGATTCTGCAGCAACGGAAAGACGAACGAGACAACGCGTTGTGGTCTCAGTGGATCGTAGCGGACACCGAGGCGAGCAGCGCTGCTGAACTGCTCGCGCTCTTCTTTCGTCGCCCTGATCTCGAAATGGAATTTTCTGATCTCGCAGAAAGAACAGAGCGTGAATATGCGGACGTGATTCATCGACGTGTGATGCTTGAAGCGCAGCTAGACCTAGACGGGGAGGTGCTGTGATGATGAGCGCGAACAGCTACGACACAGACGCGTATGACATTGACGTACTGAGCTATCTCGAAGAATTAAGCGACACGCTTACGTTCAGTGAATGTCTTGAGCACTATCACGTCCTGAAAGTTGCGCTGCTGCGCTTGCAATCTGAAGATGCAGCAGCGTTTGAGCTTGCACTGAAACAGGTAGCAAAGAAGCTGAAAATCAAAACAAAGACAGTCAGAGAAGAGATTGACGCACTACGCGAACCCGCGGCAGCAAAAGACGCGCGTGAACTGCTCGACAAGATGACAGCAACGCGCGTGCTTCGTCTCGCGCAAGATTATGTAGATGAAAAATTGTGGTTCGGGGTGGTTGCTGGCGAAGAGAAATTACTAGTGAACTCTGATCGCGAACTGTTGACGATCGACAAGCTATCAGATGAGTTCACAATTAGAGACAACGGCTTTGATATGTCTCGCTTCAGCAAAGACGCAATCGTACGCTTTATAACCGGAGCGAACGAAACAGGTAGTGAGTTATTGACTGATCTACAAACGTTCTTCACTCGATTTGCGGTGTTTCGAGACAAGCGTATCGCGCTGCTGCTCGCGACGTGGACACTTGCAACGTACTGCTATCGTGTTTTTCGTGTGTTTGCGTATCTCGCTCTCCGGTCACCAGATAAGAGATGTGGAAAAAGTCGCGTCTTAGATCTCCTGTCTCTGATCGCGTTCAACGCTTCGTCTCGCGTTGTTCATCCAACCGAAGCGCAAATTTTTCGAGCACCTTCGCGCAATGGCGGAACGTTACTGCTTGATGAAGTCGAGTCGTTAGCGAAAGCGAACAAAGACAACTATGCTGCACTACTCTCTGTATTAAACAGTGGTTTCGAGCGCGGAGGCACTGTCTCACGACTCGAAAAAAACAGCAGCGGCAATTTTCATGAAGTCAGCTTTGACACGTACTGTCCGCGCGCGCTGGCTGGCATCAACAAAACTGCTGAGACGCTCGAAGATCGTTCAATTATCATCGTCATGCAGCGCAAGCTCGCACGCGAGAAGACAGAGCGTTTCTCGCCTTCGCGCATTGAAAACGAAGCGCAAGTGTTGCGCGATCGTTGTTACATCTACGCATTGACGCACGCAGCAGACTTAGCAGCTGTGTACGACGAAGCAGACAAGTTTTCTGCTCTTGATGCTCTTGACGATAGAGCCCGTGATCTCTGGGAACCGCTTGTTTCTATTGTCGCTCTTGCAGATGTAGAACGAAACGACGAACAGCAAACGCTGACAGCTGAACTGACTGCACTCGCACGCGATCTCTCCGAGGTGCGAGACGGAGCAGCAGAAGATTCGACAGCTGTTCAAGTCGTAAAAGCATTACAAGCAATCGTTACGCAGAAACGTCAAGACGTGCTCTTTCAGAACGCGGAAGCGGTGACACTGACACCGACCGACCTTTCAAGCTTGCTGAAAGAAAAACTCAACTGGGAAAAGCTTAGTACGCGAACGCTTGCGAGTCTGCTCAACCCGCTTGGCTTCTACTCTAAAAATACACGCATCAAAGACAAAGTGACGCTTGCATATCATCTGAGCGAAGAAACCCTCACCGAACTGAGCGAACGTTACAGCTCAAGTAGCACCGAAAACGAGGAAAAAAAGTGATTTTCTTATATCCCCCCTCGCACAAGGTCCTACACTCCTACAACCCGCACCAGTTGTGGCTTGTAGGAGGTTTTCAAAGGTCCTACAGGGTATCGCTTACAAAGGTCCTACAGCCCGCACTAGTTGTGGTTTGTAGGAGTGTAGGAGGATGTTTTGAGGGGGAATAGCAAAAAACATATTTTTCACGTCAACAAAGGTCCTACAGAGGCACTATGACACCACTCGCAAAAAAGGTTTTTGAGCTGTTCGGGAAGCCGGAGTTCGCGACTAAGACAGCAGAGAAACCGGCTTGGCTCTGCCCGCACTGTGGCCGACCGTCAACCATTGATGACGTGTTTTCTTCCGAGGATGGACAGCGAACGTTGACCCTGTGGCGCTGTGATCCGTGTGGAGTCGTAGCGGTCACACCAGACGCGATCAAAGAACCGCCTACCGCATGGGTAAAGAATACCGAGCAATGAGGAGCGAAAATGGTGCTAACCGCCACTGCTAATTGTTGCACCGACGTGGGCTGCAGAGGCAGTATCTCACCCTGTTTTTGGACCGTAGACAAAACAGAGACTTAGCGCATATGCGATTTAACATACAGAACGATTATCAGAACAACACAACCTGTAGCCTTGACGGTGAAACAACCAGACGTAAGGATGAAAGGGACCGATGGAAAAACTCGAAATACGGACCGCAAACCGCCAAAAGCTGGTGGTGCAATTCATCCCCAGCAAGGGCTTGGTACTCGATATTCTGACGCCCCAAAACACCGAACACGGCCACGGTTGGACGGTGAGTGAGCAAGTCATTTTGGATAGTGCCTATGTCACGCTGCTGCAAATGTATTTGGAGGAGCATAGCCTATGAGCAACACACCGCCTGCCCGCGAAGCCGACCGAAGCCTATTCCTCTGTGTCGTGATTGCATGCGCCAAAAGCTGGTTGCCGACGTGCAAGCAGATGGCGGAAGGCCGCCGCACCATCGCCGGCAGGCTCAAGAGCCGCGCGGATCTGCTTGAGCGTGCGGTTGCTTGGTACTTGGCCAACCCTGGGGAGAATGGGCCAGATGTCGCGTTGCTGGCCGAAGCCGAGGCGATTCTCAAAAAAATCCTCACACAATTGCCCTAGGAACGGCGATCGGCACCGCATACGACCATTGCCCTTAGCGAAGAGGACAAGCCGGAAATGCCCGCATTCGGCTATTTTTCGCGGCTAGACCAAGATGATGAGAACAACCATGCCAACGCTCTATGAAGCAGATATAGCCCTCAAAGAGGCGATCGCCAGTAGAGATATAGCCCTGATCGCCTGGCGGAAAGTCGTTGCCTTTGGCCGCCATTTGCGCAAAATCCGCGACCGCCTACAACGAGCCGATCCGCTCGACGAACAAGCCCTAGCCGACATCGCAGCAGCGATCGAGCGCAATTATCAGGAAACCACCGCCTTGCGCCTCCCCTTGGAAGCAGCCGAAGCCGCGGTACTTGTCGCTGAAGTGGCAGCAGATGAAGTAAAACGACAGCTACAGCTACTCTCTGAGAAATTGCGATTTCTCGAAGAAACCACCGCGCTGACCGCTACGCCAGCACTGAGCGACTACCGCGTAATCCAACGAATACGCCTGCAAATGCGCGCATTATTGGGCTTCGACAGCCCGCCACAGCCGCCCCTAGCCGCATGACATGAAAGGAGAACGATATGGGCAGAATTGCCGAACTACAACACACCATTTCTCTTGTCTCGAAACAAGTTGTACTGCTGGAAGAGCAGCTCGAGGCAGCAACGGATAAGTCCGACAAAGCCCGGCTGGACGTGGCACTCATCGAGCTACGCCAGCAGCTGAAAGACCACCAATTCAGCTTGAAAGCCGCGCTCGACAAGAAAACCCGCCTTGAACGAGAGTTGGCAGCGAAGCGCACGCAGCTGGAAGAGAATGCAAGCGATTTCTCGCTCATGCCGGCGCAGCGAACCGCGTTAGCATTGCTGTTTCAGCGTGAAATTGCGGACAAAGAAGCCGCGTTAGCCGTGCTCACAGGAGAGGCCGCATAAGTGCAGCATTTCCAAGGAAATCTATGAGCAGACCACGAAAAATAGGAAACCCCCTAGGGGTAGCAGACTGGCAGGCCTTGGACTCGCTAGGCGATGTCAAACGGCTGTTGCGATGGCTCATTCTCAGTGTCCGAGATGGAACAATGGATAAGAGCATTGCGGCCACCTTGGGGCAACTCTCCTGCTACCTGATGAAAGCAATGGAAACCGGCGATTTAGAGAAGCGTATTAACGAGATCGAAGCCCGCCTTGCTGCTGAGAGAAGCGCTACCGAGCAACCGCATGAGCATACTCACTCGCCTTACCAGCATTGAAAAGCGGCTTGCCGATCGGAAGCCCAAACCAGCATGGGCCTACGTCGACCCGCTGGCCTTTGCCCGGCAGTCATTAGGCTTCCATCCCGATGCATGGCAGGAGAATGTCTTGTCATGGCGTGGTGACAGACTGTTGCTCAATTGCTGCCGGCAATCAGGCAAGAGCACCACAACCGCCATACTCGCGTTGCATCGCGCCTTGTTCTTCCCCCGTTCTCTCACGCTTCTGGTATCCCCGACACTGAGACAGTCTGCCGAGTTGTTCAAGAAGGTGACTGACTTCTTGTCCCTGTTACCAGTCCGACCCGAACTCACAGAAGATAACCGGCTATCCCTACAGATGAAGAATGGTAGCCGCGTTGTTTCGTTGCCTTCGAAAGAGGCGAATGTACGGGGCTACTCTGGTGCAAGTCTCATCATTGAAGATGAAGCCGCACGAGTGAGCGATGACCTCTACCTTGCCATGCGCCCCATGCTCGCCGTGAGTGGTGGCAAGCTCATCCTCATGTCCACACCCTGGGGCAAGCGCGGCCATTTTCATGCAGCCTGGGAGAACGGCGGGGAGACGTGGCATCGTATCAAGATCACTGCCGAGGATTGCCCGCGTATCAGCCCGGCATTCCTGGCCGAGGAACAGCGCACTATGCCCGCCCCATGGTTTCAGTCGGAGTATTGCGGGGAATTCATCGACCCTGAGAACTGCGTCTTTCCGACTGATCTGATTTTGCAAGCCGTCAGTCCGGACGTGCACCCGTTGTTCCCTGATCTGGTACGCCCCACGCCAGCAGACACCAAAATTTCCCCACTCTTCGAGAACTTGCTATGAGCCAATTTTTCGCAGGCTTGGACCTTGGCCAGGCAACCGACTACACCGCCCTTACGATCGCGGAAAAGATCCGCGATGAAGAAACGAGAGAAGCCAGCTATCATTTTCGGCATATCGAACGGATGAAGCTTGGCACCAGCTACCCGCAGGTAGTAGCCCATGTGAAAGACGTGCTTGACCGCAAACCACTGAAAGGCCAGACAACCCTTGCCCTCGATTATACCGGCTGTGGCAGGCCCGTTGCCGATATGTTCAGGCCCGCCCCGTTTCCTCTCTATGCCATCTCGATTCATGGGGGGAACACGGTCACACGGGACGGACTGTTCGTGAGTGTCCCGAAACGAGACCTGGTTGCGGTAGTGCAAGTGCTCTTGCAGAGTGGCCGATTGAAGATCGCCGAACAACTCTCTCACACTGAGTTACTCATCTCTGAATTGCAGAAC
The DNA here is from genome assembly GCA_050187625.1 of Binatia bacterium. GTDB lineage: Bacteria > Desulfobacterota > Binatia > Bin18 > Bin18 > JBFWXH01. The sequence goes on along the minus strand of JBFWXH010000008.1, from coordinate 58,416 downwards.
TTTCGTGTTAAAATAGACCCTGTGACCTCGCATGACAGCTACGCCGCATGGCGTGAACAAGCCCACGATGACCTCGTGTTAGCCGCCGCGTTGGCCTGTTGGACAGGTGAAAATGTCCGTTCCGCTGGCGCATTTTAGTAACCCCTAACCCCCAGAAGGAGGCACTACCGATGCCACAACTCAAAACCCGTTCCTCTTCCCCCGCTACCAACTGCCCGCACTGTGGCAAGCCAAAGGCGACGCCAGCAGTGCCTATGAGCGAGATTGACCGCCTGAATGCCGAGGCCGCGACATACAGGCAAAAGCTGACACAGCATATTGTGACGAACTCCCAGCTGACGCCGTTCCAATGCTCGCAAATGGACTTAGCCAAGTTGGAACATATCGCCGGCAGACTGACTGACATGCAAACAGGGTATGCGTTTACGCCAGCACCAAGCGTACTGCTCGACGAACACAACCCGGCAGCTGATCCGCGACACAACGTCACACTGATACTGAACAGTCACTATGAGCCACCGACGGCGATCGACCCGCCGCCATTCTTGTTGGCACCTGTGGAGCCAACCAAGCACTAACCACGCCTTCTCGGCTATTTTGGATCTCCTTCAAGCCGGGAACCGGAAGCGGAAGAGCAGCACTTCCGCTTCCATCCCCCCAGGGACGACGTTGGTTGGCGTTCTTCCCTGGGGGAAGACGCAGTTAAGGAATCAGTTCCTACACAGCCCCCAGGTTGGCGTTCTTCCCTGGGGAAAGACGCCCAAAGAAGAGCAAAGAGCGTCTGATAATGAATAAGTATGTTAACTCTGGGGCCACAAAAACCTAATAAATTCACGGCAATTCGCACTGTCTGTGAGGCTCGCAAAAACAGGCCTTTTGTGTGGCAGTTAGCACCCTGTTTTTGCGTGCGTGCAAAAATTAGCACCCGGCTAGCGGAGAGGGCCACGACAGCCGCGTAGGCCCCGTCCTTTCTTTTTGAGTTCATACCTCAGCGGTCAAGCGAAAATTCAGAAGGCATCATTTTGTTTCACGGTCAGGTAGCACGTGAAACATGTATCGCACTTGACTGTGTTCACGTGTAAGCGTACAAGAGAAGAATGAAAAGCAAAGTCACCTTGATGGTTGAAAGGGATATATGGCGCGCCTTCCGTATCGAGGCATACAAGCGGGAATTGTCGGCTTCTGGTGAAGTCGAACGGTTTCTTATTGCAAAGCTAGCGGAGTGGCAGAAAGGAGAGGAAAAGCCAGCAACAAAAACACCACGGAAGAAATAGGCTTTGGGAGGCAGACGCTCGACTTTGAAGGGGTTTCGCGTCTGCCAGTTACAAGAATCTGTAACCGCTTGTAGCGTAGCAGCTCCAGGCAAGGAGTAAAAGACGATGGCAACACAGTATGATTCCCTTATTATTGGCGATCGCAGCGGCCAGCATATTCACATAAAAGCCGATTCCGTCACCTTCTTTGATAAGTGTAGTACGGAACGAATAGCAATCTCCCTTGAAGGGGACGGCGCGCCGATACTAGAGCTGAAAGACGGCAACGGCAACGGGCGCATTGTGATCAGTGTCCAGCAGGATGGTGCACCATATGTCACGTTGCGCGATGGCAATTTTACACAGCGGCTTGAACTCCTGTTGGATTCTGACGATGGGTTGCCCTATCTCGAACTATTCGACGGGAACGAGAAACAGATTTTCAGCCTAGGCCCGGATCACAAAGGGGACGTACGATTAAACAAGGAGTGCCTGCGATGAAAAAGCCGCTGGCAGAACGTGTCCAGATCGCCAAGCGCAAGCGTGAACGAGAGACACAGCGCTTTCACAGCGAACGGTATAACGCGGAATCCTGCCGACGCTTGGAACAGGCGATCATTCACCATATCGAACTCGAAGCCGCCTATCGCAAGCAGCGGCTTGGATAATCTCACCCACTACAAGCCGGGAACACAGCCCGGCTTGTGTCCTACCAACAACCCTGCCTATGGACATGCACACACCAGACAACGCACGAACGAAAGGAGGCCGACCGTATGGGCATCTACCTACGGGGGAAGTCGTGGTACTACGACTTTGTCACAAAGGGACAACGGTACACGGGCAGTTTCGGCGAAGTATCGCGGACCGTCGCAAAGGAGGAACTGGCCAGGAAGAAAACCGCCGTGCTGGAACAGAAACTGAACCCGGCCAAAGCCCGGAAAAGCCCCCGCTTTGACGCGTTCAGTAAGGAGTACCTTGGCTGGATCCAGGCAAACCGCAAACCGTTGACCTCTATTCGCGCGCTCTCGGTCTTTCGGCGACTCACACCAACCTTCGGAACCAAACGACTGAACGAGATAACCGCCTGGCAGATTGAACAGTATAAGAAGGCCAGGAAGGACGCCGGAGAACAGCCCGCCACCATTAACCTTGACTTGTCCTTTCTCAAGGCGATGCTCAACAAGGCCATTGCCTGGAACAAGCTGGCAGACTACCCGGCCAAGCATGTCAAAGGGCTCACCGTTACGAATGAACGGACACGCTTTCTCAGTGAAGAAGAAGAAGCCGTATTACTTCCTGAGTGTCCCCTACCCCTTCGGCGGATCGTTGAAGCTGGATTGCTGACCGGCTTTCGTCCCCAGGAACTGACCTCGCTTCGTGTTGAAGATGTTGACCGAGAACGCCAGCTGATAACCGTCGCTGCGTGTTTCTCGAAGAACGGGGAGAGTCGCACGATTCCGATGGGAGCACGGCTCAAGACCATTCTGGATGAGGCCCTAGCCGACCGCGGGGACGCCACCACGGTCTTTACGACGGTCAAAAGGCACCCTTGGAAACCTACGAACCTTGGCGCGCTGCTGCGATCGGCATGTCGCCGGGCAGGAATCGAACCCTGTGGCCCGCATACCCTCCGGCATACGTTCGCGTCACGGCTCATTATGGCTGGCGTTGACCTCAGGACCGTGCAGGAACTCCTTGGCCATAAAGACATTAAGATGACGTTGCGCTATGCCCACTTAACCCCGAACCATAAACGCGCAGCGATTGAGACGCTGGAACGCCGGTTTTCTGGAAAAAGTCCCGCGAATTTTCACAACACCCCCTCAACATCCCCTCTGCAGGAACGTGGAAAAATCGCGGTCAATCAATAACTTACTGACTCTGTCATGCCAGATACTTCAAGAAGTACAGATTATTACCATCGGGATCTTTGAGCCCGACGAGACGAGCCCCCCACTCCTGATCGGCGGGCTCGCCATCGAAAGCAACACCTTTGGTTTTGAGGTTGTTGTAGATCGTATCAACGTCTTCCACGACGAAACTGATATGGTCGATGCCTGGCGGGTTCTGGGCTAGGCTCGGGTCACGTTTCGCCGGCTGCGGGTTGGCTTGTTGGGTCTGAAAAAGAAACAACACCGCACTGCCGCAACTGATCGACGCACCTTTCACACCGGCATCATAGTCGTAACTTTTAGTGAAACCGAGTTTCTCATAGAACGCCAGCGACCGTGCCAGGTCGGTCACAGCAAGTCCCACATTGTCGATTCCTTTGAGCATAATGACACCTCCTTTTCAGACATAATACGTGAATCGTGACGCGTCAAACGTAACCAACCACCCCAACCATTTTACGTTTTACATATTTACGCTTGAGAACAAATCACGGTTTGCCATTTTTCACCGCGACCAGGGGCTTCGCCCCTGGACCCCTCAGCGATCAGAGTTCAGAGGGTTCAGAGTTCAGAGTTTTCACGGGAGCACCACAACTCGCACGCCGCCGTCGTCGGCGGCGTAGGGCGGGCTGTACCAGCGGCGGCAGGCACAGCGCGCGTACCCCTGATTGCTGAGGTACGAGCCACCCCGCAGCACACGGAGAACTCCAGAATACGGGCCTTGAGGATCAACATCTGGGTCCGGACGTTGCCGATAGTAATCCTCCGCATACCAATCCTGCACCCACTCCCACACGTTCCCATGCATGTCGTACAGCCCCCAGGCATTCGGCTTCAGTTGCCCAACCGGATGTGTCGTCCCACCCGAGTTCTCGTCGTACCACGCATACTCTCGCAATTGAGAAACCTCATTCCCAAAGCAATAGTCCCCGGTTGACCCCGCTCGACAGGCATATTCCCATTCTGCTTCGGTTGGTAAACGATAGCGACCACCACCACTTGATTTCATCTTCTGCAAAAATACCTGCCACTGCTCTTGAGGCACATTTCCGAAATTATACACTTTCCCCTTCAGTGCATTCAGCTTTTGCAGAAATACCTGAATATCACCCCACGACACATTTTCCACTGGTCGCTTCAGATCACCCGTGAAACGACTCGGATTATTACCTACCACCTTTTGCCATTGTTCTTGGGTCACCGGATATTTGCCGAGATAAAAAGGTTTAGTGATCTGTACCCGGCGTACTGGCTTCTCATCACTAGCTCTATTGTCTGCCCCCATCAAAAACTCGCCAGCGGGAATCAAGACGAACTCCATGCCGATGCTGTCGCGGAGGGTGGGAGGAAGAGCGAGAGAAGAGGAGGATAAAGGAGGCGAAGATTGCTGCGGGGGAGGAGGTGGAGAAGATAGAAAGGGAACCGCCGGAGACGGAAGATCAAGGTTCAGTTGCCCAGCGCGTACACGCAAGGATCGCAACAGGTTGTCGTATCCTCTATCCGTATACAGATTGCCAACATGCCAGTCTTTGAGCCGCTCGGGAATCGGGCAGTTTTCGAGTTGTAACGGAATAATGAAAATCGTATCCTCTGGCTTCTCATCTGCCGCGTCGAGCGCATATTTGATTTCTTTTTGTACATAGCCGTCTTTGGCAATCGAGTCGCGGGAGAGACAGACGAGAATCGCGTCAGCCGCACGCACTGCTCTGGGAATTTCCTGTTGCCACTTCTGTCCCGGCAACAGGTCTTCCTCATCTAGCCACGGCTCAAGGCCGTCGGCTTGTAACCGCTTATAGAGGTCACGAACCGCAGGTTTATCCCCGGAGGAGTGACAAAGAAATATCTTTAGTTTTCGCTCAACCCCCATGAATTTTCTCACTATCTCTGTTCGCTATTCACTCCGAATTTCTACCCCTGAATTATGGCCTGGGACAAGCTTCGTGGAAATGACATTTCCACAGCCCCACTCCGTCGTTCCCGCCTGCGCGGGAACGACGCAACTTAGCGGCTCAGTTCCTTTCCTACGCAATCTTTTCTTCCATCAGTTTACATCTTCATTTCCTTCCACACTCGCCGCATCACAGTCAGCGCTTCTTTGATATCCTGCCCAGTGATGCCGTAATGCGTCACCGCACGGAAACGTCCATCGCCAATGTCACCAATTTTTACGCCTTCGCGTGCTAACACTTGCGCGAAGGAGGGACCTTCGGGTGGCGGGTTCTCTGCACCGAAGATAACGATGTTGGTTTGGACGGTATCGAGATCAAGACGTATTCCAGGTAGATCAGCCAGCCCTTCCGCGAGCTGACGCGCCGTCTGATGATCTTCTGCCAAGCGCTCGACCATTTCATCCAACGCCACCAGTCCTGCCGCGGCAATAATCCCCGCTTGCCGCATACCACCACCGACCATCTTTCGCAGACGTCGAGCTCGGGCAATAAAATCTTTGCTGCCACACACTAGCGAGCCGACCGGTGCCGCAAGCCCTTTCGATAAACAGAACTGCACCGTATCAACATGTTGCGTAAACTCGGTCTCTCGACATTCGGAGGCCACGGCAGCGTTAAAAATACGCGAGCCATCTAAGTGCACGGGAATTCCGGCTTGATCAGCAACGTCGCGTACCGCGCGAAACATCTCCGGTTGTACGATAGTACCGCCACACCGATTGTGTGTACTCTCAAGACAAATCACCCCCGCCGGGGCATAGTGCAGATCAATAGCGGCTGGGCGGATCGCTTTCTTGACTGCGTCGATTGGCAACTCACCAAAACGCCCGGTCGGTACCGGATGGAAAACGATGCCGCCCAGAGCTGATGCCCCACCCGCTTCATAGTGGTAAATGTGGCAGTTGTCGCCCAGAATCGCTTCTTGTCCACGTTGGCAGTGCGCTAACAGCGCCACCAGGTTTCCCATCGTGCCACTAACTACCAGTAACGCGGCTTCCTTCCCCATGCGTTCTGCAGCTTTTTCTTCCAGACGGTTTACCGTCGGATCTTCGCCCATCACATCATCTCCCAGTTCGGCGCGATACATCGCTTCGCGCATCGCCGGACTGGGTAATGTTACCGTATCGCTTCGTAGATCGATCATAAGACCCCTCGCTTCTTTCCTGTTGCGTGTGACACTTCACGTACTATGTTTCTCGTTCTCCTCTATCTGCCACGCCACTTCTCAATCTCACGCCGCTCGCGTTTGGTGGGCCGCCCTACCCCTGGTTGACGTAATGGCGGTGGGATAAAAAACGGACGCTTTTCGCGTGGCGGCGGTGGCGGCGAGTGGTCTTCGTACAATAAACGCGCTTCCGATGCGGGACCACGGCGTTCTGACAACGCCAGCACTTTCACTTTTTTTGGCCCGCTCGGATGTGTGAACTCAATGTTGTCCGTTATGCGTACCAATTTATGTGGCTTTGCGGTGTGACCGTTGACTTCGACCTTTCCTCCATCACACGCCTCGGCGGCTAACGCGCGACTCTTGTAGAAGCGTGCCGCCCACAGCCAACGGTCAATGCGAACGGCAGATTCGGTGGCTGTCGATTGCTCAGGCATACGCTTGTTTTTTTTCCCTTTCTCTTGTACTAGGCAAAATCGCTGTCCTGCTCTGGGTTCAAATCACAAGCCCACAGGTACTGCAACCTAAACATCTCATCACAAAAAATCGTTGCTGTCCCCCTGCGAGCGTGCTAGCGTCGAACGCACAACTACCACGAGGGGAAAATAGGAGAAGACGATGGATGCCAAAGCTGGAGCCCGCGAACGTTTTTCCACGGTCCAAGAACAGTTGCTCGCCCTCAGCCATCGAATTCATGCCAATCCAGAACTCGGCTTTGAAGAAGAAAAGGCCTGTGGCTGGCTGGCGGACATGCTGACGGATGCGGGGTTTGCCGTCGAGCGTGGCATTTGCGACTTACCAACGGCGTTCGTCGCCCGTGCGGGAAGAGGCCCGCTGCATATTGGCATCTGCGCCGAATATGATTGTCTCCCGGGCATCGGTCATGCCTGTGGACATAACATCATCGCGGCGATGGCTGTTGGCGCAGCGATGGCAGCGGCCAAAGTTGCGGACGATGTTGGCCTCACCGTCAGTGTAATCGGAACGCCAGCCGAAGAAGTCGGTGACGCCGGCGGAAAAATCTTGTTGCTCGAACGCGGAGGCTACAAGGGGATGCATGCCGCCATGATGGTCCACCCTGCCCCATTCGATGTGGTCGACCCAGCAATCATCGCCTGTTCGATGTTTGAAGTACGGTATACAGGGAAAGAAGCGCATGCTTCTGCCTTCCCCGAGCGCGGCATCAACGCAGCCGATGCTTTGACGGTTGCACAGACGGCGATTGGGTTGCTACGCCAACACATTCGTTCTTCTGACCGTATTCACGGCATCGTCACCCACGGTGGAGACGCCCCCAATGTGGTCCCCGCACATACATCTGCGAAATACATTGTCCGGGCAAAAACGCTGGAGGAACTAACCGAGATCAAGAGCAAGGTTGTCCGCTGCTTTGAGGCCGGGGCGCTGGCCACTGGGGCAACGTTGGAAATTCTCGGTGGCCAAAAACCTTATGCCGAGCATCGGTCTGACCCGACGATGGCTGCGCTCTATCAGCGCAACATCGAAATGTTGGGCCGCACCATTCGTGATTTAGGTGCGGCCAAGGATCGTGCGGCTGGGTCGACAGACATGGGAAACGTCTCTTTGGCGCTGCCGTCCATTCATCCGTTCATCGGCATCGACTCTCTACCTGCCGTAAATCATCAACCGGAGTTCACCGCCCACTGCGCCTCTCCTGCGGCAGACAAAGCCGTGCTCGACGGTGGATTAGCCATGGCGTGGACTGCCATTGATATGGCAACGGATACGCAGGTGCGGGATCGGCTCTTAGGAAAAACCGCCTAGCATATCGCTCACTTTATAGCCTACAACTCGCTTCCTGTGGTCGCTCTATGGCTTATGGCTCGTTCGCTGCGCTCACTTTATGGCAGAACCACCCCACCAGATTGCCGTATGCTATAAAGCGAACGCAGTGAGCGGACTATAACGCGAAGCGGGCCATCCACTATACGTGGAAAGACATCTCACACCGTCGCCAAAGGTGCGGCCAGCCCTGCTGTATCAACTCGGGTACGGAAGATCGTTCCTTTCCGCTCGGGGTGCTCTGTATTGTCGGCGGTCACGATATAGAGGGCACGTCGATCCTGCCCACCGAAGCACAGGCTAGTAACCGCCTTCGCCGGAACATCAATCTTGCGATCCAGCTTTCCTTCAGGCGTATAACGGGCGGCACAGTTGCCGCCATAAATTGCTACCCAAATGCACCCTGCTTCATCAACCGCGAGACCATCGGGAATCGTGCCCCCCGTCATCTGAGCAATCGTGCGACGATTTGTCGCCGCGCCATCTGCCGCCACATCGTGCACGATGATATGGGGACCCGCGCTGTCAGCGTGATAGATGATCCGTTCGTCCGGTGAGAAGCCAATACCATTGGTCAGTCCGACCTTATCGTACACCTGCTCTACCTGTCCGGGACCTAAGATCCGCCACAATTCCCCAGGAGTGCGTTCTCCCGTCTTAAATGGGTCAGAACGAAGCGATCCAGCGTACACCCGACCAGCCTGGTCCGTAAAAATATCGTTGAACCCCGGAATATCGTCTCGCTGGAACAAGATACGTGTTTCCCCATTTTTCACGTGGCAGATATTTTTCCCCGAGACGACCACTCCACCGTCGGCATGCAACGCGATTCCTCCTACTCCACGACGACGAGGAATCACTGTCGAGATCTGGCCGTTAAGGGCACGACGATATACACCGCCATTGGGAACATCACTAAAATAGAGATTTTCCGCCGCATCAACCCGTGGACCTTCTAACAAACCGTAGCCATAGGCGAGTGTTTCAAGCATATACCTTCCCTCCTTTATGAGACCAAAAGTCGTAGGGGCGACCAGTTGGTCGCCCCTACCTGAAAGCTAAGAGCTAAAAACTAATAGCTCCCAGCCAGTTCTTAATTCAGCCCATACACCTTTGCCGCGCTATCGCCGAGCAAATTGCGCCGAGTGGTCTCACTCAGTGACGATACCAGGTTACTCAACGCTTCGATATAGTTCCCCGGATGATCGAAATGCGGAAAGTCAGTAGCCCAGAAAAACCTGTCATTTCCCACATGCTCTACAATATGAGCAAGGGCTTTCTCGTCGGGATCGCCGGAAATCCAGCACTGCCGCTTAAAGTAGACACTCGGTTTCTCCTTCAGCGGGACACTCTTCCCTAGTGCAGTCTCGTAGGTTGTATCCATACGATCAAGCGCAGCCCCAATCCAGCCTGCACCAGATTCGAGCAACACGACTTTGACTGCCGGGAACTTGTCGAACAGACCATATTGAAATAGCGCAAAGAGCGCTTGCTGTGGCCCTTGTCCACCAAGCACGTTGTGATACCAGTCCGCCCACTTCATGTCCTTAAACCGTTGGTACACACGCTTACTCGGATGCTCAGCCATAGGGTGAATCCCAATTGGGACCCCTAGTTCCTGTGCCTTCGCCCAGAACGGATCGTGGTCCGGATGCGCATGCGCTTTCATGGTAAGCGTGAAAGGTGCAACAAACGCACCTTTACAGCCTGCTTTTACCGACCGTTCGAGTTCGTTGGCTGCTACCTGTCCGTCCGCCAGCGAAATATGCGCAATCGGGATCAAGCGACCCGGATAGTCTGAGCAAAAATCAACAATCCAGCGATTATAGGCTTTCGCGTACGCCAGCGAGAGCTGCGGGTCTTCTGTTTCACACTCCCATGTGAGACCAATGCTGGGATACAGGATGGTTGCGCGTAAACCTTCACGATCAAGTAACTCCACACGCTCCTTTGGATACATTGCGCCAAAGGGAGCCGCCTCCACGTATTTCTTTTCTCGCACTTTTGCGGCCATCGTGTCAGCGTCGTCCCCCATACTACCAAGAAGAGTAAAGGCCTTAATGTTGAAAAACTTCGAGGGGTGACCCTCAATTTCCAAGTATTCCTGTCCATCATTGCCCATGCGAATCCGAATGGCACGATCGCGAAACTCAGGGTCAATATATTTTTCCCACAGATCCGGTGGCTCTAGGATATGCCCATCGGCATCAATAATGTTATCGTAGGCGATACGGTGCTCAAGGTTTCGATTCATCTGATTCATAACGGCACGACTCCCTAGTTCAGCGGAACTCCATACACACGAGCGACATTTTCCCCGAGAATCCCACGGCGCGAACGCTCAGACAGGGGCGCTACTAAATTGTCCAGCGCCTTCATATAGCCTTGGGTATGATCATCATGGGGGTAATCAGTTGCCCAGAAAAACTTGTCAGGGCCTAAGAAATCGATGAGATACGTTAGTGCTCGCTCATCGGGGTCCGCAGAAATCCAGCATTGCCGTTGAAAGTAAAAACTCGGCTTTTCCTTGAGTGGCACAGAACGCCCAAGTGGCGTCTCATAGGCAGCGTCCATGCGGTCAAGCATGTGTCCAATCCATCCAGCCCCAGACTCAAGCATCACAATCTTGATTTTGGGGAACCGGTCGAAGAGTCCATACTGAAAGAAGGCGAGGAACGCCTGCTGCGGTCCTTGTCCACCGAGCAAATCCACCCACCACTCGCCCCACCGATACATTTCGCGGAAGCGTTGATAGACGCGGCGATTTGGAGGTTCGGCTACGGGGTGAATAGCGACAGGCACCTCGAGGTCTTGTGCCGTAGCCCAGAAACGGTCGTAGTCAGTATGCCCATGCGCTTTATCGGTAATCGTGTAGGGCGCGATAAACACCCCTTTACATCCAGCTTTGACCGCACGCGCTAGCTCTTCGACTTCCGTACGTCCATCAACAAGAGAGATATGAGCGATCGGGATGAGCCGTCCGCCTGAGTCCGAGCAAAAATCGACCACCCACCGGTTATAGGCCCGACAGTAGGCCACCGCGAGTTCCGGATCGGTCACTTCGGTTTCCCATTCCAGAGACAGCGTCGGATAGATAAATGCTTTCGCTAAACCTTCGCGATCAAGTAGCTGGAGGCGCTCTTTGGGATCATTGCCACCAAACGGAGCACTATCCTTATAAGGGATTCTGGTTAATGCCTCCCGTTCTTCGAAAGTCAGCCCCATGCTCCGTCCCCGCGCAAGGATGTCCGCAGCAAAATAACGCGAGGGTTTTCCCGCAACATACAGCCGTTCCCGTCCATCTGGGTCTTGACCTATGCGAATGGCGCGGTCACGGTATGGTGGTTCCAAATACTTTTCCCAGAGATCATGTGGCTCATTGATATGACCATCGGCATCGATCACGCCCTCATACGAGGTGCGAGTCGTCGTTGGCATTCTCCGTGGCTCCACGGCGCCCTCCTCCCTAATATGAAATTGTAGAGTTTGAATTCTTAACTGTCGAGTTTCATATAAGGAAAACTGACTGTCAAGAGCGCGTAGGCCGAGACTTGACTTAAGACGACTTCCTTGCCAAAGCTTGAAAACTTGCACTATAACATAAACAACTTATACTCATCCGTGTACTGCAGCAGCAACAGTACGCAAAAGGAGGAACTTCATGAGCGCAGAAGAGAATAAAAAAATTGTGTTGAACTTTTTCGAAAATTTTTCTGCCGGGAAAGCCGAAGCAGCGTTAGGACAAATGTCCGACACTGCGACCTGGACAGTAATGGGGAAGCCAGAAAGTTTCGCCTTGGCTGGTACGAAGACCAAAGCCCAGTTCACCGAACTACTCAAAGGCATCGGCGCGGCAATGCCGAAAGGCCTCCGTCTCACCCCGAAGGCGCTGACAGCTGAAGGTGATCGCGTTGCGGTCGAAGCTGAGTCCTATGGCGAACATGCGAACGGCAAAGTGTATAATAACCAATACCACTTCCTCATCGAAGTGAAGAACGGGAAAATCCAAGCTGTGCGTGAATACCTAGATACCATTCACGCCAAAGACGTGCTGCTCGGGTAATCCGCATCTCACGACAAGAGCACCGCACATGAACGGGGCATCAGCTGCGGTGCTCTATTCATGTGCCTCTTGAGTTGCTTCTCCATGAGTAGTGACATTAACTACGACCAGCACTACCGCACCCTAAGACTCAGCCCAGGTGCGTCACTGGATGAAATCAAGCGACGGTACCGAGAACTGGCGCTTCGCTATCACCCAGACAAGGTCACTCCCACAGAACGAGAACGCGCAACCCATCTCTTTCAGCAGATTAACCAAGCTAAAGAACAACTTGAGGCCTATTGGGAGCAACATCATAACGCCCCCCCGCATGTACTCCAGCAACGCTTTGAAGACGCGCTGCAGCAGCAACAAACTCTGCGTGCGCAACAGTTTGAAGAGATTGTTAGACGCGCCCGTGAGCGTCAACAGCGCCAGAGGGAAAAGCATACACACTCGTATCGTCAGAGAACGGCGACCGTCTCAGACTCCTCGCGGCTCTCACTCTGGGACCGACTGTTCATTATCCTTGCATCTGAGGCGGCCATTCTCGTCGTCTTGTGGCTTGGCTATCACGCCCTCAGCAGTATGCATGTCTATCTGACAGTGCTGGCCACCCCTACGCCGAGCTTATTTGCCTCGAAAGTAATACTATTAGTGATTTTCTTAGCTCTGCTTGCCTGCGGGTATCTCACCGGCATTTGTCTGATCATTTTGTTTTTTCTGATCCTCTTTGTTCCCTATGAAACATTAGTAGACATGCTCACAGGTCGGAGAAAACGCTCAACGCATCATTTCCCGCGTATGGCATCCGAGTTTCATCCACGACGGCGAGGAATGTGACGGCGAGAGCTATACCATCTAGCTGCATTGCAGTGCTATACGGATTGCTCATTGTGGCAGATAAAAGCCCCGCGTCCCTTTAATCCCGTATTTTTTCTTTTTCTTAAAGACCGTACTCACTGTTTTCAGTTCGGCCTCTGAGATCTTCTCCACGGTATCCGCCTCTATCCCACCTGAGAGGGTATAGGATCCCAGCACTTTCTTCTTCACAAATGTCCCCACGACCTTATAGAGGTCGCCTTGTTTCCATTTTGCCGGGCCCCAGATGAAAATAGGCAGACTGACGCCAGCGGCATCGTACAGCGTAAACGTCGAGTAGGGTTTCTCTCCATAACGCGTGACGACATCAGCAACCTCCCCGATGACCGTCACCTGCTGTTGAGCAAATGCCTCAGAAGCTTGAGCCAGCTCAGCGATCGTACGCGCCTCTGTCGAACCACGGGTTCCGACTAGGGCAAGAGTCACAGCCAGCACCAATAGTTTGCAAGAGGCAGCTCGGCCACGATCCTGCACGTTCTCCATCGGTCCCCTCACGTTACACGATTTCGACAAGTTGGATTTCAAACGTTAGATCTTTGCCCGCCAACGCGTGGTTCGCGTCCATTGTCACACTGCCCTCAGACAAGGCAGTAACCGTAACGACGACATCTGTGCCACTTGGTTGCCGTACGCGATATCGCCGTCCAATTTCGGGGGTAATGTGCGCTGGGAGATTTTTACGTTCAACCGTCACGACCAACTCGTCTTTATATGGACCATACGCATGCTCCGCTGCAATCAGCACCGTTTTTGTCTCTCCTGGTGTCATACCTACAACCGCGTGGTCAAAGCCAGGGATCAGTTGTCCCGCGCCGATGGTAAACTGTAACGACTCTCCACCGACCGACGAATCAAACACGTCACCATTCTCGAATTTTCCCGTATAGTGTACTCGTACTTGGTCTCCTGATTTTGCCTGTGTCATATGTGACCCCCTCTCGTAAATATCACTTTTAGTTACTTATCCACAAAAGAAATGAGCCCTGAGAACCAGCATCGGCTCTCAGGGCCCGTTCCTGTCATCCAGCAGCAGCAAATAAGTAGATATTAACAGAGCTACCACAGGCACGCTAGGATAGTGGCGTATTTATGGCCAAAAGAGCTTTTTCGCTTGTTTTCTCAGTTCTGGCTGAAAATCAGGGTGAGCAATATCAATCAGCGCCTCTGCCCGCTGGCGTTGCGTTTTTCCTTGCAAATTAACAATCCCAAACTCGGTCACCACAAAATCCATATATTGTCGTGGTGTCGTAATCGTACTGCCGGGTTCCAGCATGGGAACAATACGGGAGAGCTGGCCTTGCTTCGCAGTCGCAGGCAACACCATAATTGAGCGTCCGCCTTTGGAGTACATCGCCCCCATCATGAACGTCATCTGTCCGCCCACGCCCGAATACATTTGTGGTCCAAGCCCCTCTGCCGCAGCTTGCCCAGTTAAGTCAAGAGCGAGCGTGCTATTCACTGCGACCTGCGAACGCTGCGCGGCAATTGTCAATAATGAATTCGTATATGTTACGCTGTACAGTTCAAAGGCCGGATTGTTATTGACGAATTGGAGATCCGCCGCCCCGACAATCATAGCGGCAACGGCTTTCCCTTGATGCATCGACTTGTACTTGCCGTTGGCAACACCACGCTTGACCAATTCTATGTGGGTGACGGTCATGATTTCCGAGTGAATACCAAGATCGTTTTTGTCCATCAGAAAATAGCCGATCGACTCAGATATCGCCCCAATCCCCATTTGCACGGTATCTCCATCGCGAATGAGCGATGACGCAAATTCACCGATCACTTCTAATATCCCTCGCTCTTCTTCTGGCGGTGGCGCTGTTCCTAAGGGAAACGACTTCGTCTCTTCGACAAGATGGTCGATCTCGGATACGTGAATCCAGTTATCCCCTTGTGTGCGAATAAATGTCGGATCGACTTCAGCCACGAAGAGACTGGCAGTTCTGGCGACATCTTTGTTGTACCAGAGCGCGTTACCAAAACTGCAATACCCGTTCTCGTCCGGCGGAGAGACGACACCGAAGAAAATGTCTGGCTCCCAAGTATTAGTACGTCCATCTTCCAATTGTTTTGCATACTGCGGGTAGTCAAGGGTAATAAAATCAACATAGTGTTTCTGCATACCAGGACGGCAGCCCGCACCGACATAGTCAACAACACGATTGAACGACTGGTCGTACTCTGGTTCATTCCAAAATGGATGACTATAGAGCGGATAGCATTGAATAACAGTCACATCTGCAAGCTCACCGTTACGTTTGGCCAGCGCTTCAAGAATCGGGATCGGTGGTCGTCCGATATGAAAGCGCACCTGCTGGCCTGACTTGACCAACTGCGCCGCTGCGTCGGCTGAAATAATCTTGTCTTTGTATCTATGCTGCCACGGGTCCATCGTGCACCTCCTTAACCAACGAGACTATGCCCACCGTCAACGAACAGTGCCGAACCGGTCATAAAGGTATTGGCATCCGAGCAGAGAAACAAAACCGCCGGCTTGATCTCTTTTGTGTCACCCACCCGGCCCATGGGGATTTTGTCCATTACACTCTGCCCCCCCTTTGTTTGCCAAAACTCATGGTTCATGGGCGTATCAAAATATCCTGGGCACAAGGCGTTCACCCTGATGTTATACCGACACCACTCAAGAGCTAAGGTCCGAGTAAAAGAGACTAATGCCGCCTTGGTCGCACCGTAGGCCGCCATGTACCGAGCCACGATAGTCGAAAAGACCGAAGAGACATTGACGATACAGCCCTGCTTGCGTTTGATCATCTCCGCACCAACATGCTTGGAGCACAGCACCGGCCCTTTGAGGTTCAAATCCATGAAGCGTTCCCACTCCTCCTCTTTGAGGTCGTGGACGGGAGTCGTACCACCAATGCCAGCGTTGTTAATGAGAATATCGATCTTACCGAACTCAGCCATGACCTTCTGCACCATGGCCGCAATGTCCACCTCTTTCGTTACGTCCGCCGCGAAACCAACGATTTTCCTCCCAGTCGCAGCCTGAATTGTTACGGCAGCCTTTTCCAAGTCGGCCTCCGTACGAGCAACCAATGCCACCTCCGCTCCAGCTTCCGCCAATGCATACGCCATCTGCTCGCCCAGCCCTTTGCTCCCGCCAGTGATGACGGCGGATTTCCCTGTTAAATCAAAATACGATATTGTCATACTCCTCCTTTGCGCTTTTGGCTGCCAGCTACTCGCCACTAGCTCAAGAAAGGCGCAAGCTCCCAGCTACGAACTACCGGCTCGCTAGCATCCGAGCTGCCGCGCAATCACCATTCGCTGCACCTCGCTGGTTCCCTCCCCAATGGTGAGAATCTTAGAATCGAGATAAAACCGCGAGACTGGGAACTCTCGCGTATAGCCATAGCCACCATGGATCTGAACCGCTTCCTCCGCGGCTTTCACCGCAATCTCTGAGGCCGCCAGCTTCGCCATTGCCGCCTCCTTCGCAAATGGTCGTCCTTGGTCACGCAACCACGCGGCGCGATAGATCATTAACTTCGCCATTTCTGCTTGCGTCGCCATGTCTGCCAACTTGAATTGAATCGCCTGATGCGACGCCAATGGTTTGCCAAAGGTCTTTCGCTCCATCGCATACTTTAGGGACATTTCTAAGCACCCTTGGGCCAGTGAAAACCCCAACGTGGCAACGGAAATTCGTCCGCATTCCAGCGTTTTGAGAAACGCACGAAACCCCGCCCCTTCTTCCCCTAAAAGATTTTCGCGAGGTACCCGAACATTCTCAAAAATCTGTTCACGCGTATCCACTCCATGCCAACCGATCTTCTTATAGCGCCGCCCGACTGTGTAGCCTGGCGTGCCGGACGGAATAATGATGGCGCAATAGCGCCGCTTTCCCTCCGCATCTTTCCCGCTAGTGGTCAACGCGACTAAGCCGTAGCTGATCGGAGTCCCTGCGTTAGAAATGAAGCTCTTCGTGCCATTCACTACCCACTGGTCCCCCTCCAGCACAGCTGTCGTCTGGATGTTCGCCGCGTCTGATCCAGCCTGGGCTTCAGTCAAGCCAAACGCGCCCAAGTGTTCCCCTCGGGCCAGCGGTGATAACCACTTGTGTTTCTGCTCTTCGGTGCCAAAATGCAAAAAGGGCAGCGACCCGATGGTCAAGTGCGCCTGCAGGGTCGTTGCAATCGACTGATCGACTTTACCGAGTTCCTCTAGGGCCACCACCATCGCCAGCGTTCCAGCGTTAGAGCCACCATACTCTTCTGGAATCAGCATGCCCATCAGGTTGAGGTCTGCCATCTTGCGATAGACTTCTACCGGAAAGTGCTCAGCATCGAACCATTCATCTGCGTAGGGAGCGATCTCCTTACGAGCAAAATCCCGGCAGAGGTCTTTCAACATCTGTTGTTCAGCGGCGAGTTCAAAATCCATGTGCTCTCACTCCAAAGAAATACACGCGGCATCTTTTCTTTCGTCTGGGCGAAAGTCAAGGCGAATACAAAGATCTCAGCCATCAGTTCGGCATTTTTCTCCAGCCTCCCCTTTTGGGCGGAAAGCTGATAACTGAGAGCTGACTGCTGTCATAGAAAAGGAGGATTTTCATGCCTCGGCCAATTAAATTTGCTTTGTTTCAACCCCAAGTGACGCTGACGTTTCCTTTGCTCAAGGAGCGAGCGTTAGCAGCAGAGGAATACGGCTTTCACTCGATCTGGCTGCCCGATCATATGTGGGTCCGTGGTGCACCGCAGCTTGACTATCTCGAAAGCTGGACAGCGTTGGCAGCCTTAGCCGCCGCGACTAGCAAAATCCGTCTAGGCGGATTGGTGTTCTGTAACTCGTACCGCAATCCAGCATTCTTCGCCAAAATGGCGGCAACGTTGGACAATGTGAGCAATGGTCGGCTGGAACTAGGATTGGGGGCGGGGTGGATGGACGAAGAATACACAGCTTACGGTTATGAATTTCCCTCCGGTGGAGTACGAGCAACACAGCTGAGAGAAGGGGTTGAGATTATCAAGAAGATGTTTACCGAAGAGAAGCCCTCATACTCCGGAAAGTATTACACGATCAACGAAGCCCACAACAATCCCAAACCGGTACAGAAGCCCCATCCACCAATCACTATCGGTGCTATTGCTGAACAGAAAATGCTCAAACTCGTCGCCGAGCATGCCGATGGCTGGAACTGTCCAGCCGCGGCCTCGCACCGCCTGGAAAAGAAGTGGAGAGTGATTGTCGATTATTGCAAAGCGCTCGGGCGCAACCCTGACGAGATCGAGATTTCCGAACAAGTCGTGGGAGTTCTCGGCAAAGATCGCGCAGATTTCGAGCGTAAATATCCTCTGGCGAAGCAAACCCTTGGGCGGTTAGCCGATCTTGATAAAACTGCTCTGCAAGGCGATCCAGCTGAGTTTATCGCCGGCGTCAAAGAAAAGAATCGAAAAGGAGTGACGCTGTTCACCATTGTCTTCAGCGATGTCGCGCAAGACGACTTTCTCGCCACCTTAAAGTTATTCTCACAGGAAGTCATGCCTGCGTTTCGCTAATCCCGGCAGGGGCGACCAACCGGTCGTCCCTACGGCTACAGGTTCGGCAGACACTGGGAGCCCCACAGGCGACCCACAAAACAACAGAGCGTTTCCCTCGCACCGAACAAAGAGACTCTGCTTGCCGCAACCGCGAAGAGTCTACGTTTCCTCTTCCTTTCAAGAAACTGCACAAACTTCCGATACGACTCTTCGAACCGGGGTGGTCTCAATGTGATCCTGGAGAATGAGGAGAATTTCTCTATGTCGGCAAACGCACAACTCGAACAGAACACCACTGTCCAACCTACTGTCTACCAAGGGAAACTGAGTTCGGAAAATGCTGACAAGGACTTCTCGCGAAAAAAAGACAAGCGAGTGAAACTCGGAGAACTGCTTATTCAGGAAGGTCTCGTCACCCCCGAACAAATCGAACAGGCCCTCACTGTCCAAAAGACCCGTCACCCAGCTCCCCCCCTCGGTGAAATCTGCGTCGAATTAGGGTTCATGTCTTCCTCGGCCTTGGGGAAAGTGCTTGGCAAACATCATGAGAAGATTCCGTTAGGAGAACTGCTCATTCATCTCGGCATGGTGAACCAAGACCAGGTTGATGAGGCCTTACAGATTCAGAAACAAACAAAGAAAAAACTCGGCACAATTTTGGTCGAGCAAGGATCTCTCACGACCAACGCGCTCGTTAGCGTCTTGTACAAACAGTCCCAACTTGCCAAACAGCACGTTGAAAAGCAGCAAGGTCTAGACAATCTTCCTCGCGTAAGCCCACAAGAGATCACCGCCGCAGTTGCCGCGGCGCGCGAGCAGGGCATTCCGCTCGGCTCGGTCCTCATCGAGAAATTTCATGTCAGCAAAGAAGAAGCTGGCCAAGCTCTCAGCGTCTTCTACAAGTGTCCGTACGCAGAATTTGACGAGAGTGTCGTGATCGCTCCAAGTCTCTTCCGTGGGCTCAGTCCTAAATACATGCGTACCCACTACTGGATCCCTTTACGCGCTGGGGACACGTGGGTAGAAGTGTTGATTGATGATCCGCACTCGTTTGCCAAGATGCAAGACATCAAACGCACTTTCCCCGGCAAAATCATTCGCTGGGTGGTTGGCTTCCGTGAAGATATTGCCAAGTACATCGCAAAATATGTCGCTACCCAGCAAAATGTGTTGCCCAGTAAACGCCCGACTGGCAGCGGGGGCACGCCGGGTTCAGAGTCCACGGTTTCTCTCACTCCCGACCCCCATCTAGCCCCACCAAGTTTTTGGGAGAGCAAAGGGGAGGCGATCTCTGGAGACGAACCTCTCGGTGCGGTCCTTAATGAAATTGATACTGAGGAGTTAGATGAGAATGACAGCACGGTCGTACGCTTAGTGAATCAGATGGTCGCAGATGCCGCCAAGCTCGGAGTCTCTGACATCCATATTGAACCGTACGGGCGAAAAAAAGACGTCATTATCCGTTTTCGCTCGGATGGCGTCTGTTATGAACACCAACGCATTGCTGGGGAATTTGCTCGCCCCTTGGTGTCACGACTTAAAGTCCTTAGTCGTCTGGATATTGCTGAGCGACGTAAGCCGCAGGACGGGAAGTTCAAGTTTCGCCTTTCTGACCGAGAAATTGAGCTCCGTATTGCAACCTTACCGACCTCTTCTGGGGAGGAAGATGCCGTGCTGCGTATCCTCGCCTCGAATGAGCCACTCCCCTTAAATAAGTTGCACTTAACGCAAAGAAACCACAGTGAGTTATCCAAACTGCTCGACAAACCCTATGGCATGATTCTCTGTGTCGGCCCAACCGGCTCTGGAAAGACTACGACTCTGCATGCGTGTCTCGGACATATCAATACCCCAGGGCGAAAAATATGGACGGCGGAAGATCCCGTCGAAATTACCCAAGCGGGGCTCCGACAGGTACAAGTCCATCCCAAAATTGGCCTCACGTTCGCCTCGGCCATGCGTTCCTTTTTGCGCGCAGATCCTGATGTCATCATGGTCGGTGAAATTCGCGATCAAGAAACCGCAGAGATGGCAACAGAAGCATCGCTCACCGGTCATTTAGTGCTCAGTACTTTGCATACGAATAGTGCGCCAGAGACGATCACTCGATTGTTGGACATGGGTATTGATCCTTTTAGTTTTGCCGATGCTCTACAGGGGGTCATCGCCCAACGATTGGCTCGCACAGTCTGTTCAAATTGCAAAGAACGCTATCGTCCCGACAAGGAAGAATATGATCTCTTGGCCGCTCGGTACGGTGCAGGGGAGTTTGCTCATCTTGGGGTACCATACAATGATCGGTTCGTGCTGTATCGCGGAAAAGGTTGTGACACCTGTCGGAATACTGGTTACAAGGGACGACTGGGGATACACGAACTATTAGTAGTGACAGACGAGATTCGTGCGCTCATTCATTCGCACGGGACGGTCTCTGAAATTCGTAAGGTTGCCCAAGCTCAGGGCATGACGACCCTCATGCAAGATGGTGTGCTGAAAGTTTTGCAAGGATTAACCGACTATGCACAGATCAAAGCCGTGGCTATGCAATGATTACGAGAGTTATACCGTAGCTCGCTACTTTAACCCGCAGCCGCGTAAATAGCTGCGGGTCTCAAGGTAACAGGTTCCGCTTTGTCTACTGTGTCGAAGAAAATAAGCGGGGAGAAATACGAATCCCCCAACAGCTTACGACGTCACTAACACTTGGCGAATGCTCGCCAGGTGTTCTAGGTTCCGTACAGCAGCGTGGATATTGTCGACGGTGTCTTTTGTCCAGACAGCCGTAGCAAGCTGCCGATACTTTTTGCTCAACTCATCCCACGACAGTGGATTATCAGGATCGCCCTTGGGGAATCGTACATGCGCCGTCATCTCGCGTCCGTCTATCAACCGTATGCGCGCCCACGCCGGCCATTCGCGAGGGTAATTCTTTTCTAACGCGGGGTCACGTTCATAATTAACCTTGGTCATCAGTTCTACGATCACCGGATCAGTCAGCATCTCATGGGTAAACTCCGCAAGCCCCGCCCGTCGTTTCACCAGCGCAACCGCAACGCCGAACGGTAAACTAAACTGAGCATCAACCACACCACGTGGCTGACGCTTGCGCTCCGCCGGTTCACAAATCACAGGAATACCCGTCTCCAACATACCGATCGTGATGCACTCAACTTCGTGAGCCTGAAGATTGTGTTCGTTCACCAGTTGAAGCGTGGCATCGATCGGCGCTTGGGTGTACCGGCAGCAGGCATGAGGTTTCACCGCCGTTTGGAGGATTTGAAACTCGGCCCCTAGACCAGTTGTAACCTTACCCGGATCGGCGTTGAGTGAGTACGCTTTGAGGAACCCATTGCAGCCTTCGACGATCGTTGTTGGACCAACAAACCCTTCGCGTGCTAACAGCGCGGCATGAATACCACTGAACGCCGCCCACCCTGGATGAAAACGCTTCGTCCATGCTCCCTCAGTTAAGAACTCCATTGAGCCGGCCGCTTGACTTCCAGCAATGCCCACCGCTGACAACAGTTGTTCCTCGTCAAGGCAGAGCAGCTTTCCTGCAGCTATTGCCGCACCGAAGGTCCCACACGTTGCCGTGGGGTGAAACCCGCGATCGTAATGCTCTTTGGGACGCACAGCCATTGCTAAACGCGCGGCAACCTCAAACCCAGCTACCGTAGCCGCAATAAACGCTTGCCCACTGGCCCCAACGTGCTCTGCCATCGCTAACGCTGCGGAAAATATTGAGACGCCGAGATGGATCGACCCCCCTTGATGAGTATCGTCGAGTTCCAAACTATGCGCGGCTGTCCCGTTTGCCAACGCCGCATATGGAAACAGTACCTTGTCTTGCCGTCCCAATACCGTTGCTGTCCCAGCGGAAGCCACCGTGGCATTGAGACGATAAAGCGGCTGGCTTGATTCACTGAGCGCACCTCGCACGGCCACCCCAAGATAGTCCAGGAAAAAGTACTTCGCGCGCTCGACCACCTCCAGCGGTAACCTGTCGTACCGCAGAGAGTGACAAAACGATACAAGTTGGCGAGTCAAAGTGACTTCCATAATCACCTTGTCATAACTGAGGAATCACGTTTTCACCGAATCGCCGAATCGCCTCTAGAGTCTTTTTATGCGAGGGACCACCAGGCTGACGAAAACGCATAATGAGATAATCGGGGCGGATAATTTCCTGCCATTTCTGCAATTGCTCCAGACAATCCTCTGGCGAGCCCACGATTAAACGATCTTTCGCACACTTGGTGAAACTCAACTCCTCGGGCCGTTTCACATCTTTCAAATACTCGTCCGGAACATAGGCGCCATACTGAAAATAGAAGCGGTGAGTGTACATAGTCGGATTGCTCTGCGCTTGTGCCTCTTTCATATTCTGCGCGACAACAGCGTCACGCATGAGGCAGATGTACGGTTTTCGTCCAGCCTTTTGACAAGCGTCGCGATAACGATTGGCGTACTCTTTTATCACCGGAAGAGACTGCACCGGATCAGCGATCCAGCCGTCGGCCATCTTAGCAGCCCGTCTCAGACCAGGTGGGGTCCACGATGCCATCCAAATTGGCGGACCAGGTTTCTGGAACGGTGTCGGAGTAATACGCGTATCTTGGTAATGAAAATGTTTCCCCTCATAAGAAAAACGCGTACCAGCCCAACTTCGGCGCATGATCTCCAACGCTTCTTCAGTGCGAGTCGCCCGTTCCGCTACGGGAACCTCGAACGCGTCAAAATCGTGAGGTTGATATCCAACTCCGACGCTGAGAATAAGCCTGCCCTTGGTCGCCAAATCAATCACCGCACAATCTTCAGCAACATGCACCGGATGATGGAGCGGCAACAATAACACACAGGTCCCAATCTTCAGGCGCTGAGTTTTCATCCCCACTAAGCCTGCCACCAGTAACGGATTAGGAAGATAGCCATCTTCCTGCTGATGATGTTCAGTAATAAAACATCCATCCCAACCACTGGCTTCGGCGGCTTGCGCTTCAGCAACGATTTCATCGAGGACCCGCGTCATATTCGCCCCGGCAGGTGGGTCCTGAGTACACGGTAGATACCCAACTGGAAGCATAAGATTGTCTTCCTCTTTTATAAATTCCACAAGGTTCTCACGTTAAAGCAGATCGCAGAAAACTTGTCTATTTCCCAGTCTTGACTCACAAAACCCGCCTCGTCCTGCCGAAACATACAGCATTCTCTGGACATCAAGAGAAAGACAACCCCAGACACCTCACATATTGACCTGAGACAAAAAACATGAGTATATCACCCGTAGTTTTGGCAATACTCATAAGGAGTAAAAAATGAGGCTAGGAAAACGCATCGGAGCTGAAGTGCTCGGCACTTTTTGGTTAGTTTTGGGCGGATGTGGGAGCGCTGTACTGGCCGCAGCGTTCCCGAACGTGGGGATTGGTTTGCACGGTGTTGCGCTAGCGTTCGGCCTTACGGTTCTCACAATGGCTTATGCCATCGGTCATATTTCTGGGTGTCACCTGAATCCGGCGGTGACCCTCGGTCTTGTTACTGGTCGCCGGTTTCCCGCAAGTGAAGCTGGGTCCTATATTATTGCACAAGTCGCGGGCGCTATCATCGCCAGCTTAGTCTTGTATTTAATCGCCAGCGGTCAGCCTGGCTTTGATTTAGCGAAGTCGGGGTTCGCTGCCAACGGTTTCGCTGAACATTCTCCCGGCGGATACTCTCTCCTTTCGTGCTTCATCGCCGAAGTCGTTCTCACTTTCATGTTCCTTATGGTTATCCTCGGCGCGACTGACAGCCGAGCACCAACGGGATTCGCTCCAATCGCTATCGGCTTAGCTCTCACGCTTATTCACCTCATCAGCATCCCGGTCACGAACACCTCTGTGAATCCAGCGCGGAGCACGGGTCCAGCTCTGTTCGTAGGCAATTGGGCTATGACTCAGCTATGGTTGTTCTGGGTGGCACCTATTATTGGTGCAGTACTTGCTGGTCTAACCTATCCGCTCCTTGCTAGCGAGGAGCGTTGAGCAAAAGAACAGGAACCAGTGCTAGTGTCCTGTCGTTCGCACTGCTTTCTTTCTGGTCGTTTGTTTTTTCATAGCGAGTTTTTTTGCTGCCGGCTTTTTATCGACAGCAGCCTTTGGAGGTTGTTTTGTCCCTTTCTTCTTCGGTGTAGGGTGTTGCCCCAAGGTCTTTTGTCGATTCGTGGCTCGACGGAGACGTGCCGCAAGAACACGGATGACCTGAAGTGCGAAATAAGGGACCTGCTCAACCAGCAGGACAAACTGTTCTTCATCAACAGGCAACAGTTGGCAATCCGTACGTGCGACGACTGAAGCGCTCCGTTCTTTCGCATCGATCAGTGCAATTTCTCCGACAATGCCACCTGGTTCGACACTTTCTAAGAGACGACCTCCGGCTCGGATCTCGACGATTCCCTCTTTTACGATATACATGACATGCCCCGGCTCGCCTTCTTTGATGATCAACGCACCGGCGGGAAACGCCTCATACCCTTCCATTTGTTCAATGTGTTGCAGAATTGGCATCACGTTCTCCTACTCGGTTCAACATGCGTCAGACTCGTCTTTACCAACGCACTAGCAATCTCCCTTCGCAGCCACCGGCTTATATAAGGTCCGATGCCATGCTGTCTAGGGTGAAGAACGAGAATTAGCCCTACATCACATATCGCTGTTTATGCTTACGAAGAAACTCCCCTACCTGATGTCCAATGACTCCGATCGTAGCCCACTATCCCCATAATTCGCCTCGTAGAGATGCTCAATAAACTTCCTGAACGATGCCCACGATAGCTTCACTGGCGCACTATCGCTCAAGCGCCTGGTTCTGCTCGCCAATGCTGACTCACAGCAGAAAAGAAATGAGCTGAACAGTAAACTTTGAGATCTACAAGTCCCGTCGCTGGCTTAGAACAATCGAACCACTCACACCGTGCCGGTTTTTCGCGTGCGGTCAGCAGTCGAAATCGTTGATTAGGAGGGGAAGCAAAGCTTTTTACCGTACGGGAATTAGAGGAAGACATTAAGGCTCCTTTGATACAACCGAAAAATGATTCAGCGGATGGCCGCACTACTTGATGAAGCGAGCGTCAGACTTCTGAGTCTTCCTTTACGAAGTTCTGAAATCTATCCGACACAAAATACCATAGCGTGTTTATCTGTACGGACTCCCTGGCCTTCTTGCTTCGGAGACACCAGAAAACTGAAGGGAGTTCGACATTTTCTGCGCCTGTTCGCCCGTATACTACAGGACTATCCTGATCAGTTGTCCTTTTAATATTTGGCAAGAATATCGTTGCCCTGTGCTTCTACTGCTTTGATTTCCTCTTCGGAGAGCAGTTGGAGACGAGGATACTCGTCCAAAAGAATACCTTCCGTTGGATGCACATAACGTTTGATTTTGTCAGAAAAGAAAACTACAGCTCCAACGGTTAACAGACGTTTCGACGAAAAATAGTAAGGCGATTGTGTACGATATGCCTTCATAGAACGAGCTCCTTCCGTGCCTGTGCGACAGGCAGACCCAAGGTAACAGCATGAGGGAATATTCGCGACTCGAGAATTACGGGCAAGGGTCGCGAAGAACAATTTACCATTCCACACAACAGATCATATAACATATGATATAGCAGAAAGCAGAAAAAAGCAATCAATAGCAAACGGCACTTACGAAAGCGAGATGGAATCCTTTGTTACATATTCCTGGCAAAAGCCTTCACCGATGGTCAATCGTTGTTGGATTATTGGTCCATACAGCAGAGCCATTGCGTAGCTGCTTGCTGTTGGGTCCCTGTTCCTATAGCATAGTAAACATATACAACTTGTAGTTAGTAAAATCCTCTAAATTTTACACTTTTTGTTATCAACCCGCGATCTCTATCTTTATATCCCAGAGTCGACATTGCCGTACTACTGGTAAAGGAAAAGTTCCGTATATGCCTATTGCGAATACCTCTTCTCACGTAATCTCTTCTCCCCCCTGGCAATGGCCCTGGTGGCACGTTGCTTCAGGCCATCACGCTACCTTCTTCTGGGTAATACTGATTCATGTCACCGCAGTCGTCGGCCTTATTCTCTGCCCGCTCCCTGGATGGCCAATTCTTCTCACAGCCGGTGTTCTTACTTGGCTGGGAGGTCTCGGCACGACAGTGTGTTACCATCGTGCTCTCGCCCATCGGGCATTACGACTACATCCGGTCGTGCGTCATGTTCTCATTTTTTTCGCCATGTACAATGGATCAGGAGCGCCGATTTCGTGGACCGCGAATCATCGTTTACATCACGCAACCGCGGATACGCCGGACGACATTTCTAGTCCGCAAATCGGTGGGTTTTGGTGGGCACACTTACGGTGGCTGTGGCAAGCAAAGCCCGGGGACCCTGCCCGCTACTGTCGAGACCTTGATAGTGTTTCCTATCATATGTGGACGGCGCTGCAAATTCCTCTGCTTGCAATTTCGTTTTTTAGCGGAGCGGTCTTTGGTCTTGCGGCGTTTTTCTGGCTCGGTGCTATCCGTCTGGTCTTCGCCCTTCACGGTCAATGTTTCGTCAATAGCGTGTGTCATCTTCGTCCAGAGGCACAACCGAAAGAAGATTCCAGCCGAAATGTGCCCTGGCTTGCTTTATGGCACTGTTTACAAGGAGAAAATTGGCATCATAACCACCACTCCCGCCCAGGTTCGGCACGGCTGGGGTGGACCGCTGCACAGCCAGACATGGGATGGTGGGCTATTGTTGGTTTAGAAAAACTGAAGTTAGCGACGGACGTCCGCCGGCCGAGAGACCTTGAGGGGCTCCACTCAGATAGGCAAGCCTAATGACCCCGAAAAAAATTAGAGCGCTACGTGAGCACCTTCACCTCACCCAAGAGGTTTTTGCTCGTATTCTTGGCGTTAGCTTTGCCACAGTGAATCGATGGGAAAACGGGAAAACAGAACCTACTGGCGATTACGCCCGTGTCCTCTATACTTTGGAACTCTTAACAGTCGAAAGTAAATCACAAACACCTATTGATTGGAAACGTATAGGGGCGCTCAGTGCAATGGCAGCCGTAGCTGGCTTTTCACCGTTGCTAACATTAGGAGCAGCCCTAGCCCCGGTCTTGATCTCCCATCTTCCCTCTTGGTCCGATGTTCCACTGGGAAACTCCTTTCCTCCCCTTTTTTCCTCCCCCTCTCAGACAACACAAAGCTCCAGAAAAAAACGACATTCCCCACAAACTGATCCCGATACCTCCTCTCATCGTGACACCTCTACTCGGACACGTCGTAGAACCTCGTGGCAATAACACAGGCAGGTAAGATCCCCGCTCGTCACGTCTAACGCCAATATGCAGCTACAGCCTCTGGAGACCACTTGCACGGCCTTTGATCGCCACACTTCCGCCGCTTTCTTTTTCAAGCAGAACAGATAGTGCGCACCGCTTTGCTCCCCTGCTACGCAAGTGCTACGGTAGCCTCTCAGCTGATTGCTGATCGACATTGGTCGTCGTGTACTAATTCTAAGGAGGGGTCATGCAATACGATCTGATCATCAAAAACGGTACTGTTATTGATGGCTCGGGGCTCCCGCGTTTTCACGCGGACTTGGGCATCGTTCACGGAAAAATCGCCACCATTGGCAGAATTCGCGATCGGGCAAGACAAGTCCTCGATGCTGAAGGGCATGTCGTTGCGCCAGGCTTTGTCGACGCGCATACGCACATGGATGCGCAAGTATTCTGGGACCCGTTCGGCACCTGCTCTTGCTGGCATGGTATTACCAGCGTGGTCATGGGCAATTGCGGCTTCTCATTAGCCCCGTGTGGGGAAAAGGATAAGCACCTGGTGATGAGGAACCTTGAACGCGCTGAGGATATCGCGCCCGAGGCAATGGAAGCTGGCATTACGTGGAGCTGGACTACCTTTCCAGAATATCTCGATGCGGTTGATCGTCTCCCCAAAGGGATTAACTATGCAGCCTACATGGGACACTCGGCGCTCCGCACCTATATTATGGGCGAACGAGCTTTTACCGACGCCGCAACCGAGGCTGATCTCGACGCCATGAAACGACAGGTGCGCGACGCGATTCGCGCCGGTGCCATTGGCTTCACCACCTCGCGCACCTATAACCACCAGACCCGGAATGGTCAGCCGGTAGCAAGTCGTCTGGCGACATGGGACGAGGTCCGGCAACTCGTCAGTATTATGGGAGAACTGAATGCTGGAGTCTTCGAGATCGCGAATGAAGATGCCAGATTCGACCCCGAGCGTATCCATGAATACATCGAACGATTGAAAGCATTGGCAGTAGATACCGGTGTCCCCGTAACGTTTGGCATGTTCAGCAGTCGCAAGGCCCCAGGGTTATGGCGTCCGTTCTTTGATCTCGCCAATGATACCGCTGCGGCTGGTGGACGAATGTTCATCCAGGTCCACACACGCCCTCTGAACGTGGTGCTCTCATTCGAAACCGTTACGCCATTCGATCAACTGCCGGTGTGGACGGATCTCCGCAAACTGTCGTTAGCCGAACAAGAAACACAGCTCCACGATCCCACAATGCGTCAACGTCTCATTCGGGCGGCCCATGAAACGCCCCGTGAACAAGGTCCTGGAGTCGGTGTCGAAGCCCGGGCAGCCAATTTTAAGTGGCTGTTCGTGATGGACACCGCGACTCCTCCTTATCGTTCGATTGCCGAGCTCGCCGCCGAACAGGACAAAGATCCAGTCGAGGTTTTCATTGACTTGGCCTTAGCAAAACACCTGAAGCAATTTTTCCTTCAACCGCTCGTCAATGACAACCAGGATGATGTCATCGCGATGATCAAACATCCCCGTGCCGTCGTCACCTTCTCGGACTCGGGAGCACATGTTTCCCAAATTATGGATTCTTCCCTCCAAACCCATCTCCTGAGTTATTGGGTCCGGGAAAAACAAGCCGTGACTCTGGAAGATGCAGTGCGGATGCTCAGTTTTGTCCCTGCCTCACATTGGGGGCTCACAGGCCGTGGCTTACTACGCGAAGGGTGGCATGCCGATGTCGTCGTTTTCGACCCCAATACAATTACTCCCATGATGCCAGAAGTCGCGTACGACCTACCGGCAGGCGCTCGTCGCTTAAAACAGAAAGCGGCAGGGATTATGGCAACAGTGGTCAACGGAGCAGTGGTTCTTCGCAACAACGAACCGACCGGGGCGTTCCCCGGGCAGTTATTGCGAGGTCCGTTAGCACGGCGGTAAGACTATTCTCGTCAGTTCCACCGTCGCGCGACGCTTTGGTCGTGCGACAAAGCGTCACGCACATGAAACATCGGGCTATGTCGTCGGCCCCGTGAAAGGTGGCTTCACCTCAGTAAGAGTAAGAATCTTCCACGTCTCACCCTCTTTGCGCAGGGTATAACAGTACCTCCCGCTCTCCAATACTGCCCCGTCTTTCTTATAGCGAACGATGTCAGCAACCAGAATCGCCATATTCTCAGCAGTGGGCCATGCTTGCAAACGTTCGACCCCAGTTCGTTCCCATCCTCGGCTCTGGATCGAAGTCATCACTTCTTGATAGAAGCGCTGTTGGTCCGACTCTTTGGCGTTGACCATCATCCCTTGTTCGCCGCTGAGAATCGCATTGGGATAACAGAATGAACGTAAATACATGTCCGTATCTTCACGGTTAAATCCTTCGATAAACGCCCGGTAAAAAGCTTCTACTGCCTGTACGATACTGTCAGCCTCAACCATAATCCCCTCCATTATTCTTCGCCAAACACCCGCCAACGAAACGGCCGTCCGCGCTGTTCTTCTTTGAGAAACTGCACCGTCACGGCGGTATAGCGCATCCACTGACGCGTCCCGCTGGGCTCGATATCGAGAATACGCGTTTCTAGTGGTTCGCGCGTTTCATAGTCAACGCACGTCATCTGCGTTGGTTTCTGTTGTAAGGCAATATTAAAAACAACGCGGACCCGCTCTTGTGCGGGTAGCCCCGCAGGCCACCACACTGCTCCGTGATCTAGGATCGTCTCAGCCACAAAAACCTCTCTCTGTAAAACGTAACTGCCCCTCCTCATTCCGTTTTACGTTTTACTTATTTACGTTCTTCATCTGACGTTTTACGGTCCTCACGAGCCTACCTGCTGTTGCCCATACCACGTCGTGCGCCCTTTGAAATAGGGAATGACATATTTCCCCATCATTTTGATCGACTCCATCGTCTTCGGGTGCGGTACCCGTCCCATTTCCATGAAGCACAGAACTAGGTCCATTCCCAATGCTTCGAATTTTTCCAACACCCGAATACACGAGTCTGGATTGCCTGCAGCTAACAGCCCTTTTTCCACTAAACGTTTCGGCGTGAGTTCATCCTGTGCGACCTTCTCATCGTCCTTCGTGCCAAAAAAGAAGGCTTCCGGCGCACGCACAGCCGCATATTTGTAACTCTCCACTTGCGAGAATACTTCAGCACGATTCTGTTCATGGAGTCGCTGCCAATATGGAGCCTGTCCTCGTAGCAGAGACATATACCAATGCATGCCCTCGCCAGCCATCTCGATTGTTTCCTCGCTCTTCTCCCCGCAGAGCACCATCATAAACAACGCGATCTGATTGTTGACGACAGAACTGACTGGGTCGCTCGGATTCTGAATCCCTTTGCGATAGTTTTGCACGCGTTCTGTTAACGTCGCGGCTTGCGCCACGTTGAAGTTCAGGACACCTACTCCGTAATTGGCCGCGAGTTCAAAACTCGCTGGTGAGGAGCACGCCATCCATAACGGTGGATGCGGTTTCTGTACTGGTTTTGGTACGACGTTGCGGTTCTCACCGACGGAAAAATACTGTCCTGTGTAGCCAGGGAAACGCTCCGTCATCATCAATTGAGGGATAATACGAATCGCTTCATCCATCATCGGGCGGGTATCAGCTGGATCAATCCCAAACGCTCCCATTTCGGTGAGCGTCGTTGAACGGGCAAATCCCACATCAAGGCGTCCATTGCTGAGAATATCAAGCGCACCGATGCGTTCCGCAACACGAATCGGATGATTGTACGGTTGCGGGAGCAACACCGCGCCATGCCCAAAACGCATGGTGCTTGTCCGTTGACTCGCAGCTGCAAATAGCATTTCTGGCGCCGAACAATGCGAGAATTCTTCGAGACAATGATGCTCCACCGCCCAGGTATAGTCGAAGCCCATTTCTTCAGCGTATTGAATCTGCGCCATAACTTGCCAATATTTTTCCTGCTCTGCCCCGTCGTACCAGGGTTTCGGTAGCGAAATTTCATACATCAAGCCAAATTTCATGAAGTCTCCTCCTACGCGGACACCGCGTTGAACAGACGTTACCCTGGCAGGAGGCTGTGGGTCAAGCAACAGAACGCTCGCTCATAATTCTCCCTTGACAGGAATCAAGTCGCTCATCTATGGAATCGGGTGGGGATCATCAGTTTCATAGCAGACAGCGACAACAACAAGGAGGAGTCTCATGGCACACGATTTACTCATTCGCAACGGCACAGTAATAGATGGAACAGGACAGCCTCAGTACCGCGCTGATATCGCAGTTACCAATGGGACCATCACACAAATAGGAAGCCTCCGCGAGAGTGCAAAGCAGACCATAGACGCGTCCGACCTAATCGTCGCACCAGGGTTTATCGATCCCCACACCCATTACGATGCGCAAATCGACTGGGATGGCCTCGTAACCTGTTCGTCATGGCATGGGGTCACTAGTGTGGTTATGGGTAATTGTGGTGTCGGCCTCGCTCCGTGTCGTCCAGAGCAGCGGGACGCCTTGGCCTGGGATTTAGTCAATGTTGAAGGCATGTCCTACAATGTCCTCTCCAAAGGGGTGCGCTGGGAGTGGGAGAGCTTCCCGGAGTTCATGACCACGGCACGTACAGGACGAGGTATCAACCTGGGATTTCTGATGCCACTCTCACCGTTGCGTTCTTACGTTATGGGCGAAGCGGCCCAGGAGCGAGCGGCAACCCCTGAGGAAACCGAGACAATCGCCGCGCTTTTACGGCAAGGAATGCAAGCGGGGGCATTGGGGTTCTCGACGACGGTTGCCACCCAACATGTGGGCTATCGTGGCCGGCCTTTAGCCTGTCGTCTCGCCAGCCGTGACGAACTCCGAAGCTATGCCCATGTTCTAAGGGATCTCAGAACCGGAACAGTCGAGGTGAACCTCGGCGGGGCTGGCTCGTCTATTCTTCCCGCAGGATCACATGAACTGATCGACTTTTTGCTCACCGAAAGTCAACGCCCGGTCACCTGGTTGTCGGTGCAAACGCGGAGTGATCAACCAACGGCCCATCTCGATCTGCTCACCGACACGACCCCCCTGATCAAGCGCGGTGGCGTCCCGCAGGCCAGTTGCCAGCCGACAGAGATCCAGTTTAATCTGCGTAACCCTTTTATCCTCGGACCATTTGAGGTGTGTCACAAACTCTTCAATTTGCCGCTTGCTGAACAGATGGCAATTTATAATGATCCACAGTTCCGCGCTGCCTTTCGCGAGGCATACACGAGAATGCCGAAGGTCTTCAGTGGACAGTGGCAACTCATCGAAATTTGCAAAGTTAAAAAATCAGCCCATCAAATCTGGGTCGGAAAGACAATTGCAACGCTGAGCCAGCAGCAAGGCAAAGAGCCGCTCGATGCATTCCTTGATATGGCGGTGGCAGATGATCTCGCGGTCGAGTTTAACCTGCCAATGTTGAACTTTGACGCCGCACTTCTGCAAGATGTTATCACCGATTCACGAGTTCTTCTCGGTCTCTCCGACGGCGGAGCGCATGTCGATATGCTGTGCAACACTGGGTATCCCACGTATCTGTTAGGAACCTGGGTGCGCGAACGACAGGTCATGAGTATTGAACGTGCCGTTCAGCGCCTTACCTCTGAACCAGCTCGTTTCTTCGGGTTAACGAATCGCGGCGAGGTCGCCGAGGGGAAAGCGGCTGACTTCGTGATCTTCGATCCACGAACGGTCGCGGCGGGTGACAAAGAGATGCTATACGATTTGCCAGGCGGCGAAGGGCGCTTTGTCCAACAAGCCCAAGGTATTCACTGGGTCGTTGTCAACGGCAGCGTCTTATATAGAGATGGACAACGTACAGGAGCATTACCTGGACACGTGCTCAGGTCACGGTAAAATGTAGGAACTACATACTATTGAGGGGGTACTGTGCTCGTACGAAAAGCAGGGAATCAGTAAGCTATTCGTCCTGCGTCACTCGCAAGACCTCTGCGACGGTCGTGGTTCCCTCGCGCACTTTTCGCCAACCGTCCTCACGCAACGTGCGCATACCCTGGCTCACCGCGTGGTTCTTGATGATATCTGCGGAGGAATGTTTCAGAACTAACTGTCGAACCCCTTCATTCATGATGAGAAGTTCAAAAATGCCGCTCCGGCCATGATAACCGGTCATATCACAGGCTTCACATCCGACTGCGTCATAAGCAGCCATCGGAACCCCCTCGGCACCATTCGCGACATTTCCGTTGCTACTGAGGCGAATACCTCCTTCAATTGGGCGGCGACACCGTGAACATAAGGTGCGGACGAGACGTTGCGCCATAACCGCTAACAATGATGAGGCAAGAAGATAATCTTCGACCCCCATTTCGAGAAGACGAGAAATAGCCCCAGAAGCATCATTGGTATGGAGCGTCGAGAACACCAAGTGTCCAGTCAGCGCTGACTGAACAGCGATTTCTGCCGTCTCAAAATCACGGATCTCACCAACCATGATCACATCTGGGTCCTGGCGGACGATCGACCGCAGTCCACTGGCAAAGGTCAAACCAATTTGCGGTTTCACATGAATCTGGTTGACACCAGCAAGCTGGTATTCCACCGGATCTTCAATGGTAATGATTTTTTTGTCCGGTGAATTAATCTTGTCGAGCGCACCATACAGCGTAGTCGTTTTTCCACTGCCGGTCGGTCCGGTGACAAGGATCATCCCATACGGTCGATTGATCTGGTTCTCAAACTCTCCCATTGTATCGGCAGGAAACCCCAGCGATTCCAAACTCACGACAATACTGGAACGATCAAGAATACGCATGACCACACTCTCACCATAGAGTGTCGGTAAAGTTGAGACACGCAAGTCAATTTCACGACCTAACATCCGCAACTTGATGCGGCCATCCTGTGGCAGTCGCCGTTCGGCGATGTTGAGTTTTGCCATCAGTTTTACACGGGAAATCAACGCGGCCTGTAATTTTCGAGGTGGGGCTTCGACATCATGCAGAATGCCATCAATCCGGTAGCGAATCTGGAGTTCTTTCTCAAATGGTTCGATGTGAATATCAGAAGCGCGCCGTTCTAGCGCCCGAGCGATGAGGGTATTTACTAGACGAATAACCGGTGCTTCACTCGCCAGATCGCGCAGGTGTTCGACGTCTTCTTGGTCGTCTTGCAGGTACTCAACCTCGTTTGCCTCTACGTCCCCACCTTCTCCGCCATTCTCTGTGCCATCCGCATAATAGGTATTAAGAACTTCAAGAATATCGCGCTCACGCGCTAATCGCCGCGCCAAACGGAGACCCGTCGCCTTTTGGAGTGATTCGATGACATAGAGATCTCCTGGGTCGGCCATCGCCACAACTAATTGTCCGTCAGTCATGGCAAGAGGACAGATCCGCGCTTGCCGAAAGAACCCCGGGTTGATCCCATTCAAGACTGGCGGCTGTTGCGGAAACTCGCGGAGGTTGAGCACCGGCAGATCGTAATATTGCGACAGCAACGTCATCAGGTCGTCTTCGGAAAGAAACCCGAGTTCGACCAGGAGTCGTTCAAGAGGTTCACTACGCTCCTGTTGGACTCGCTGAATTCGCCGGAGGTCGTCTGTCGACACTTTTCCCGTAGCAAGCAGTAATTCTTCAAAGCGGGTCATAAATGCATAGCCAAAGTCACATTAGCAACAGCCAATGCTTATGGGCAATTGTTGCCGTTTCTTGTTGCAAGTCTTGTCCCACGCACAACACTCTTATCGGACCCACCCCAGCTGCCTATAGCTCACGTAAGGGGATGCTAGTGAATAACGCTGCCGAGTCGCTCCCACCGCACCCAGCGATCAATCCCGTCCCACGACCAGTAGATTAAAAAGGCTTTTCCTTTCACCGCATTTTGGTCAACAAATCCCCAAAAGCGGCCATCATGGCTTTCATCTCGATTATCTCCCATCACGAACAGCTTGTGTGGGGGGACAGTGACAGGGCCGAAATTATCACGCGGTCCAGGGATCTCGCTTTCTCCATATTTAAACGTCGCGTGTGGGTCAGCAACCTTAGCATCGTTGATGTATACTTCTTTATGACGAATTTCGACTTTATCTCCCCCGACCGCGACCACTCGCTTGATAAAATCTTTACTGGGATCCTTTGGATAGACAAAAACAATTACATCACCACGTTCTGGTTGCTTCCATTCCCACACTGTAGTTTCGAGCGGATACGGTAAACGAAGTCCATAAAGGAACTTATTCACGAGGATATGGTCACCGATTTGCAGCGTGGGGAGCATTGAGCCTGAAGGAATTTTAAAAGCTTGGACAATGAAACTACGGATGAAAAAGGCGAGTAACAACGCGACAAGTAGGGCTTCAACATATTCTCGCGTAACCGACTTCTGTTTTCCCATCTCGTTCGCGACCGAGGAGCGTTTCTCGTTTTGTACGCGCGACTCTACCGTTACAGCACGCTCGTCCACACCCGACATCTTATCTCTCACGGGCTCCCCTTATTATCAGCGCTAACTCTATTTATGTCAGTTTAGGCATCTCGGACTCTAAGTAAGGCCAAAAACGCCTCTTGCGGAATTTCAACCTTACCGACCTGCTTCATGCGTCGTTTTCCCTCTTTTTGTTTTTCTAGCAGTTTTCGCTTACGGGTAATATCCCCGCCATAACATTTCGCAGTAACGTTTTTCCGCAAGGCTTTCACGGTCTCGCGGGCGATGATTTTACCGCCAATAGCTGCTTGTATCGCAACCTCAAACATCTGTCGTGGAATCAACTCGCGCATTTTTTGTACTAACTCACGTCCACGGGTGTACGCTTGCTCTTCGTGAACAATCAACGATAAGGCATCAACAAGATCTCCGTTAATACGAATATCAAGCTTCACGAGATTTGCAGGCCGCATTTCAAAATACTCGTAGTCGAACGAGGCATAACCGCGACTGATCGATTTGAGGCGATCATGGAAATCGATGACAATCTCGTTGAGCGGTAATTCATAAAGCAACATCGTCCGGTTCATCCCTGGATACTTAAGTTCCCGCTGTACGCCACGACGCTCTTGGCAAAGCTGCAGGACATTGCCGAGATACTCAGTCGGCACGTGGATCGTTGCAAGGATGAATGGTTCTTCAATGTGATCGATTTCTTGCAGAGGAGGAAGAAACGAGGGGTTATCCACCAGCACCGTTTCTCCATCCAACTTCACCACACGATATTCGACAGTAGGGGTTGTGGTAATGAGGTCTAGGCCAAACTCACGCTCTAACCGTTCCTGGACAATCTCCATATGAAGTAACCCAAGGAACCCACAACGAAACCCAAACCCTAGGGCGAGGGAACTCTCTTTCTCATACGTGAGAGACGCGTCGTTCAAACGGAGCTTCTCAATCGCATCACGCAGTGCATCATAGGCATTCGGCTCTACTGGATAGAGACCGGCAAAAACCATAGGCTGGACCGCTTTGAACCCAGGAAACGGTGCGACTGTCGGTTCGGCCGGATCAGTGATAGTATCTCCCACTCGGGCTTCCGTTACTTCTTTGATACCTGCCATGACGAAGCCGACTTCTCCAGGTCCCAGGGATTGTACCATCAGCGGGCGAGGAGCAAAAATCCCCAGTCGTTGCACTTCGTAGAGCTTGCCACTCGACATCAATTGGATGGTCATGCCATGACGAAGCACCCCGTCAAACACACGAACGACAATGACTGCCCCCTGAAAGGTATCAAACCAACTGTCAAACAGTAGTGCTTTGAGTGGAGCCTCAGCACTCCCAG
Source organism: Binatia bacterium (assembly GCA_050187625.1). Lineage (GTDB taxonomy): Bacteria > Desulfobacterota > Binatia > Bin18 > Bin18 > JBFWXH01. Next base: position 20,889 of record JBFWXH010000008.1, on the reverse strand, counting down.
TGGGTGGTGGAACTGTACGGATAATCCCTTCTAAGACTTCGTCGATACCCTGTCCGAGCTTCGCACTCGTCAGAATCGCATCACTCCCGTCAAGGCCAATGACCTCTTCAATCTCTTTCCGTACCCGCTCGGGCTCAGCACTCGGCAAGTCGATCTTGTTAATAACAGGAAGCAGTTCAAGGTGATGATCAAGGGCCAAATACGCATTCGCCAGTGTCTGTGCTTCGACGCCTTGACTCGCATCCACAACAAGAATGGCTCCCTCACACGCAGAAAGGCTGCGAGAGACCTCGTATGAAAAATCGACATGGCCCGGTGTATCGATTAGATTGAGGTAATATTCTTCCCCATTTTTGGCTCGATAGCATAAGCGCACTGTTCGGGCTTTGATCGTAATCCCACGCTCTTGTTCCAAATCCATGGTGTCGAGGAAGTGTGCACCAGTCTCTCGCTCACTAATCGAGCCGGTGAAAGATAAGAGCTTATCGGCAAGAGTCGATTTGCCGTGATCAATATGCGCAACGATACTAAAATTACGAATATGGTTAGTGTCCATGAGTCCGTTTCCGGAAAAACTCAACTGTCTCCCGCAACCCGTCTGCCAACTGCACTTCTGGCTGCCAACCAAGCACTTGGGCCGCACGCTTAGCGGTCAACACACTGCGCACCTGCTCTCCAGGTTTGCCAGGACCATGCACTTCAGGAGCTGCGGACCCGGTCAGTCGTCGCAAGTGAGCAAACAAGGTATTAACGTCTGTTTCAGTCCCTGTGCCAATATTGATAGGGCCACAGTAGTCAACGTCTACAGCCGCACGATTGGCACGCGCGACGTCACCAACGAAGACATAGTCACGGGTTTGTTTCCCATCTCCGTTAATCACAGGCTGTTCACCAGACAAGAGGCGCAGCGTAAAGATAGCAACGACCCCCGCTTCCCCATGTGGGTCTTGGCGAGGACCATAAATGTTGGCATAGCGCAACGCAATATAGGGTATTCGATGTTCGACGTGATAGTAATACAGATAATGCTCTCCCGCGCGTTTGCTGACCCCATACGGGCAAATGGGATGGGTCGGGTCGCTCTCCTGAGCAGGAAAATGTTCTTGCTCACCGTATACCGTCCCACCCGATGAGGCAAAGATAATCTTTTTGACGTTCGCTTCGCGTGCACCTTCAAGGAGATTCAACATTCCTAAGATATTAATGCGCGCATCAAAGACTGGATCCGCGACAGAACGTCGGACGTCCATCTGTGCAGCATGATGATTTAAAACCTCTATTTTTTCCTTGACGATGAGCTGCCGGGCCACTGCGTCACCGATGTCGGCATGGAGAAAATGCGCTTTGGGGTGCAAATTTTCCCGTTTCCCCGTCGAGAGATCATCGACAACAAAAACCTCATGTCCTGCCAAGATATAGGTATCAACAACATGAGAACCAATAAACCCGGCACCACCGGTTACCAGTATACGCATATGCCCTCCTCGGGATCATGTCGATTACGCATTCCCGACCTTATTACGGAAATACTCGATGGTTTCTCGTAATCCATCCTCAAGCGAGACCCGTGGTTCCCAGTTATTCAATACCCGCCGCGCTAGCGAAATGTCTGGTTGGCGCACTTTGGGGTCATCCACCGGAAGCGGTTGAAAGACAATCTGGCTCTTACTGCCCGTAAGTTGAAGAATGAGTCTGGCAAATTCGAGAACCGACATCTCACGTGGATTGCCGATGTTCACAGGAGTATTCTGGTTTGACCGCAATAAGCGTACTATTCCTTCGACTAGATCGCTGACAAAACAGAAGCTCCGCGTCTGGCCACCATCCCCGTAGACTGTCACATCCTCTCCCCGCAACGCCTGGGCAACAAAGTTCGGAACGACACGTCCATCGCGTAAGCGCATACGCGGGCCATAGGTATTGAAAATACGCACTATCCGTGTTTCGACGTTGTGGGTCCGATGGTAGGCCATCGTCATGGCTTCGGCAAACCGTTTTGCCTCGTCATAGACGCCACGTGGACCAATGGGATTCACATTTCCCCAATAATCTTCTTTTTGTGGATGGATTAAAGGGTCACCATAGACTTCCGAAGTAGAAGCCAATAAAAACCGCGCGCGCTTCTCTTTGGCTAAACCGAGTGCTTTGTGTGTCCCAAGAGACCCGACCTTTAAGGTCTGGATTGGTAACTCAAGATAATCGACCGGGCTCGCAGGTGAGGCAAAGTGCAAAATGGCATCCAGCGGCCCTTTGACATAGATATAGTTGGTGACGTCCTGGGGAATAAAGGAGAACCGTTGGTTAGGAAAAAGGTGCGCAATGTTGTCCGGGCTGCCAGTAATGAAGTTGTCCATGCAAATGACTTCATCGCCCTCATTCAGAAATCGTTCACAGAGGTGAGAACCGATGAACCCGGCTCCACCAGTGATTAACACACGTGCCATAGTAATATGCCTGTCCTTGTTCTTGAAGGGTTCGAGCAAGTCTGCACTTAGAGGACCGCGGTTCGCCCGATTGGATAATAGGCAAAGCCTTCTTGTTGCATCACCGCCGGCTCATAGAGGTTACGTCCGTCGAAGATAATCGGCGATCGCATCAGATTGCGCATCCGCGCAAAATCTGGACGGCGAAATTCATTCCATTCGGTCACAATAAGGAGCGCGTCAGCACCATTAAGGGCATCATAGTTAACACGATGATAGGAAATAGCATCACCGAATAGTTCCTTCGCTCGTGTGAGCGCTTCTGGGTCATGGACAGCGACTTCAGCACCAGCTTTCATTAATGCCTCAATGATCACAATAGATGGAGCTTCCCGCATATCATCAGTGCGTGGCTTGAACGCTAACCCCCAGATGGCAAACTTTCGTCCACGGAGATCTTTGCCAAAACGCGCATAGACTTTATCTACCAAGAGCTGCTTTTGTCGCTCGTTCACCGCTTCTACTTCCTTCAACAAGGAAAAATCCATCTCATGCTCTTCTGCCGTACGAATCACCGCTCGCACGTCTTTAGGAAAGCACGAGCCGCCGTAGCCAACCCCAGGAAAAAGAAAGTAGTGACCAATACGACGGTCAAACCCGATACCGCGACGAACATCCGCAACATCAGCCCCAACTTTCTCACAGAGGTTTGCCACTTGGTTGATGAACGAAATACGGGTTGCCAAAAAGGCGTTAGCCGCATACTTTGTCATCTCGGCGCTGCGGTTATCCATATCAAGGATTGGATTCTCTGTACGCACAAACGGCGCATATAACTCCTTCATCAGGGAGAGCGCACGCTCACTGTTACCGCCAATAACCACACGGTCAGGCTTCATGAAGTCTTCAACTGCAGCTCCTTCCTTGAGAAACTCGGGATTTGACACAACATCAAAAGGATGAGGGGTGTGCTCAGCCATTGCCGCGCGTACCCGATCCGCCGTGCCTACAGGTACCGTACTCTTGAGTACAACAATCCGGTATCCCGGCATTGCTTTCGCAATATCAATAGTAGCCTTCAATACCATGCTGACATCCGCAGAACCATCCTCGTCCTGCGGGGTCCCGACCGCGATAAAGCACACCAGTACCTCTTTGACCGCTGCTGCAAGATCGGTCGTAAAACGCAGACGGCCATCACTGATGTTACGGCGAATCAGCTCTTCGAGCCCGGGCTCGTAAATCGGGATTTTCCCATCGTGCAGTTCGGCAATCTTGCGTTCGTCAATATCAACACAAACGACATCATTGCCACTTTCAGCAAAGCAGGTTCCAGACACTAAACCAACATACCCTGTTCCAACAACACACAGCTTCATGCATGCTCCCGTGAACGTTAATAATTTCTATACTTTTAACCAGTAAATTATAGTGGGCCCATGTCTAAGATCTGAAAAGAACTCCTAGAGGTTTGCCTGTGCGAGCATACCGCTATTGCCGTGGAGACGGATCCCTAGAAAGATGAGGCAGGTGACGATTGGTAACCAACGCACAAATTTCATACATGAGCCTTGTGGTGGTATTATAGCACGTTTTATTACAAACCGAGGAAGAGCGACGTTAGTCGAGCACTTCTTTTATCAGGTAGATAGGCTTCTCTTGGCTTTCGTGATAGGTTCGCGCCATCATCTCGCCAAGTAGTCCGGTCGACAGAAATTGCGCTCCGACGATGACTAACAAGATCCCCAGCCATAGGAGTGGACGACCAGCGAGTTCCATCCCCAAAAATATCCGTTCGATCCCAAGAACGGTAGTAATCCCACCCCCGATTAAAAGCGTCACCAAGCCAATCAGCCCAAACAAATGGCTTGGGCGAGTTGAGTATTGGGATAAAAACTTCACTGTGACGAGATCAATAATAACCCATAAGGTCCGTGCCAAACCGTATTTTGATGTTCCCCGCTGTCGTGGATGGTGGGTCACAGGCATTTCGGTAATCTTCGCACCAAGGTCTCCAACCAGTGCAGGAATAAATCGGTGCATTTCTCCATAGAGCTTTAGGTTCTTCGCCACATCGCGACGAAACGCTTTGAGCGTACAGCCATAATCATGAATCTGCACTCGCGTCATCCAACCAATAATGCGATTGGCGATTTGTGAGGGAAGCCGCCGATGAAGAAATGGATCCTGGCGGTTCACCCGCCACCCATTGACCAAATCGAATCCGTCGTTGAGCCTGGCGACCAGACGCGGAATGTCCATGGGATCGTTTTGTAGGTCTCCATCCAGCGAGACGATCACCTCGCCCTGCGCATAATCAAAGCCCGCGGCAAGTGCAGCTGTTTGACCAAAATTTCGCCGAAAGCGTATGACTTTAAACCGAGCATCCTTGGCGTGGAGATCGGCCAAAATCTGCGCACTCCCATCAGAACTGCCATCGTCGACCAAGATGACCTCGTATTTCCAACTCGTGGGCTCAAGGGCTTCTTGAATACGTTGACACAGCAGACTGAGATTATCAGCCTCATTATAAAGGGGAACAACAACAGAAAGATACATAGGTTGCGATCAGTTTTCAGCTGTCAGCAGGACAGAAAGATATCGTTTTCGAACGAACCACTGATCGCTGACCACTGAGAGCTGTCCCTCTAGAATTCTGTGAGACTCACGAACTGTCGGTAGCGTCGGTCAATATCCTCGCGGGTGAGAGCGTGTAAACGTCGGAGACTGAAGTCTTCAACGACGAACGACGCGACCACACTGCCATAGACAATCGCTTTGCGTACATTTTCTTCGGAAAGGTCTCCTGACGCCGCCAGATATCCCATCATACCACCGGCGAAAGAATCCCCTGCCCCCGTTGGGTCGAAGACCTCTTCTAGAGGATAGGCAGGAACGGCAAAGACTGAATTTGGCGAAAATGACAATACACCGTACTCTCCGCGTTTCACTAAGAGCGTCCGAGGTCCCATCGACAGGATCTTCCGCGCAGCGCGCACCACATTTCGCTCTCCACTTAAGAGGCGGGCTTCCTCATCGTTGATCACCAACATTTCAACGCGTGTGAGCAACGCCTCCAATTCCGGACGTGCACCTTCGATCCAATGACTAATCGTATCGCACGCAATCAAGCGCGGCGTTGTTGTAAGCTGGTCAAGTACACCATCCTGCAGACCTGGGTTAATATTTGCCAGGAAGACAAACGGAGTATCTCGGTAGCTCGGCGGAAGCACAGGGGAAAACGTGGAAAAGACGTTCAGTTGGAGATCGAGAGTGTCGCGGATGTTCATGTCTTCGTGATATTTTCCCGTCCACCGAAACGTTCGTCCGTCGCTCACCGAAAGTCCCTCTAAATCAATGTTCCGTGAAGCAAGAAAATCACGTTCCCGAGTAGGGAAATCCGAGCCAATCACTGCGACTAATTTTACCGGCGCAAAATAACTCGCGGCGACCGCAAAATAAGCCGCAGATCCACCCAACACCTCATCGGCTCGACCGTGCGGGGTTTCGATCGTATCGAACGCTACCGACCCAACCACCAAAATACTCATACCTTTTTTTCCTTCACTCTCCCAGGTATTTCCCCACCAGGATTTGTAATTCGTCCTTCACCGTTTGCGGAATCAACTGTCTGTCAGTAATAATCGCATCTTTCAACGCACGGGCACACGGACAGGAGCGCTCCGTCACAAGATGAGGAATGATGTGCGCGATCATTTGCTGAGCAGTTGCCACATTTTGCCCAAGAATGGCGAGAATATCTTCAATGACGACATCGCCAGCTTCGGTGTTCCAACAGTCGTAATCCGTGGCCAACGCCAACGTCACAAAACAGATCTCTGCTTCACGGGCAAGTTTTGCTTCTTGTAAATTGGTCATGCCAATAATGTCAGCCCCCCAACTCCGATAAAGGAACGATTCTGCACGCGTGGAGAACTGCGGCCCCTCCATACACACATAAGTGCCACCTGTATGCACCACAGCACCCACAGCACTACCCGCATTGCTCAACAACCGCAGCAGATCGCCACACATCGGATCAGCGAAAGCGACATGAGCCACTAACCCACGACCAAAGAAGGTGCTGAGACGCCCACGAGTGCGATCAATAAACTGATCAGGCAACACAATATGTCCAGGCGCAATCTCTTTCTTCAGACTACCTACCGCACTCACTGCGACCAGCCGCTCAACTCCCAGCTTCTTCATGCCATAGATATTGGCGCGGAAATTCAGTTCTGAGGGGAGAAGACGATGCCCGCGTCCGTGTCGTGGGAGAAAGACAACCTGTACCTCACCCATTTCACCAACGAAAAAATCATCCGATGGTGCACCAAATGGAGTGCGTACCGGTACCCACCGACCACCCTTGAGGCCGTTCATTTGATAGAGACCACTGCCACCAATTACACCGAGTGTTGTCACGGTTCCAACTTTCTGTGTGCCCTTCCCTTCCCGGCCTTTCCTTAGAAAGAAGCTGGGCTTTCTTCTCGCTTCCCTCCATGGCGAGAGCCAGAGCGAAGGTATTCTGCCGCTAACTGGCCACAGGCGGCTTGCGCATCTTGTCCACGGCTTTCACGAATGGTCGCATGCACACCGCGATCCAAAAGAATCTGACGGAAACGCTCAATCTGCATACGCGGCGAGGACTCAAACAGCGCTCCAGGAAACGGATTAAACGGAATCAGATTTACTTTGGCTCGCAGGCCATGTAGCAGGCGGGTCAGTCTCCGAGCCTCCTCTTCGCTATCGTTGATTCCCTTGAGCATCGTATAGGCAAAAGTCATACGTTTCCGCGGAGCCAGCGGCAATTCTCGACAGGCAGCCAATAATTGTTCGAGTGGATAACGGCGATTTACGGGCATCAATGTATCTCGCAGAACGTTCGTGGTTGCTGTCAGGGATATCGTGAGGTTCACCTGTGTCTCCTCCAACAAGCGACGCATCTGGGGAACCAAGCCAACAGTAGATACCGTCACTCGGCGCGGCGAGAAGTTGAACCCCCAGTCAGCCGTAATGATGTGCAATGCCTGCACCACTGCCTCATAATTCGCCAAGGCTTCGCCCATTCCCATAAATACCAAGTTGGTGATCCGCTGCTCAGGAGCAAGGGTTTGCTGAACCTCCCAAATTTGGTTGAGAATTTCAACAACAGTAAGATCGCGCAGCGGGCGCACCTGTGCAGTTGCACAGAACTGGCAACCCATCGCACATCCGACTTGCGAGGAGACGCAGAGGGTAAGCCGGTCTTCCGCAGGAATCAATACACTCTCAATGTGACGATTATCCTCCAAGGTAAAGAGGAACTTACAGGTGCCATCAACCGCTCGGGTAATGCGTGCACATGGTTGCCGACCGATAACAAACTCCTGACTGAGCAGAACGCGCAGCGGAGCAGCGATGTCGGTCATCTCAGCAAACGTCGTTGCACGTCGCTGATAGAGCCACTTGCAAATCTGCCCGGCACGGTAAGGTTTTTCGCCGTGCTCAACTAGCCAGGCTTCAAGCTCAGATTTCGTTAATCCTTTAAGATCCATGCGTGCGTGAAACGTAATCCGTAAAACGTACGAAGAGGGCTAGATGGTGACTCGTTACGTTTTACGTTGTTGCTATATCCATCTCACTAAAGAAATAGGAGATCTCCCACTTTGCCGTATCTGGACCATCCGAACCATGGACAGCGTTTTTCTCCACATCGGTTGCCCACTCTTTGCGAATCGTACCGCCCTCGGCTTTCGCTGGATCAGTGGCACCCATGAGACGACGGTTGGTTTGAATCGCATCCTCACCTTCGAGCACTGAGATAAGGACCGGTCCGGAAGACATGAACGTCGTCAAACTATCAAAAAAAGGGCGTTCCTTATGAACAGCGTAGAACCCCTGCGCTTGCGCTTTGCTCAACGTCAGCATCTTCGCCGCTACAATCTTCAATCCCGCAGTTTCAAAACGGCGGAGAACATCGCCAATGGCATTCTTTGCCACGGCATCAGGTTTTACTATCGATAACGTACGTTCTTTCATGCTCATCCTTTCCTTGAACGCTCGCTACTGTATCGGTACCCCAGAAAAGGGTCAACTTCTCCTCAGCTACGGAGAAAAGAAAGCAGCCATCGACAAAGAATCGTCTGCAAGGCACTGTGGTTCCCACAGAGCGTACATACGCGAACGGACCCGCACGCATCACTTGAACGATTCTAGTAAGGAGGGCCTATGAAATACGGTGTTCATCTCGGTGGTGGGGCTTCACTGCGACACAAAGGTGCAGCACAACGAATTGGACAATTGGCCGAAGAGCTTGGGTACGATGGGATTCTCACTGGCGATCACATTACGATTCCTAAAAGTATCTCCTCAATCTATCCCTATCACAAACTCGCAGAGCAGCAGGGGTACAACCCATACGCAGTCTTTACCACGATAGATTGGCTTGATGCCTTTACAGTCTTAGGGCTTCTTACTCCCGTGACCGAAAAGGTCCGCTTAGGTCCGAGTGTAATCATTGTCCCTTACCGTCATCCGTTGGAGATGGCACGCGTGATCGCTTCGCTGGATGTTGCTTCTGGTGGTCGCATCGTCTTCGGTGTCGGCGTCGGGTGGATGGAAGAGGAATTTCAATTGCTCGGTGTTCCGTACAAAGAACGGGCAAGTCGAACCCGAGAATACATTCAGGTCATGAAAGAAGTGTGGACAAAGGAGAACCCGCGTTTCAATGGCAAGTATGTCCAAATCGACCGAGACTTACATTTCGCCCCTAAGCCACAGCAAAAACCACATCCGCCGATTTGGGTGGGAGGTGAGTCACTGCCAGCCCTCAAACGGGTCGTCGAGTTTGGCGATGGCTGGCATATCGGCCCAGTGTCGTTAGAAGAAGTGAAACCCAAGATTGCGCAATTGCGGGAACTGATGGCAGTGGCTGGACGTGACTTCTCACAATTAGAAGTGACGTCGATGGTCGATATCCGCGTGGTCTCAGCAGCGGATATTCGCACCTATCGCGATCTTGGCGTGACCGGTTTATATGTCGTGGCGCCAGGACCGGACCCGGAAAGTGTCATGAAGATCATGCGTGAGTTTCCTGACAAGGTAAAAAACGCGATTACCTAAGGGCTGTACCGACGTGGGTATTGAACAAGAGGAGCGACGTGGGAGCAGACGCTGCAGATCTGGTATTAGCACGGAAATGGACGTTCAAAGCCGGGAAGCGGCAAGTAGTCTTTTTCAAACATCGCAGAGAACACAGCTCCCACGTCCTCATGAAAGCGTTCTTGTGGGCATTATACTTGCCTGATTATCCAGAGTTGTTCGTGGAGGTGGCAGTCAACGATCGCTACAAACCCGATGTCATTGCGTGTCGTGAGGACGGTCACCCGCAGTTTTGGGGAGAGGCAGGCAACGTGAGTGTAGAAAAAATCCGTTCGCTCGCACGACGCTATCGCGATACCCACTTTGCCATCGCTAAATGGCAGAGCAATATTGCTCCACTGACTGAGATTGTTCGCTCGGCGGTGACGGGCCTTCGTCGTTCGGCGCCGTTCGATGTGTTGCGTTTCCCAATGGACAGCGCTGAACGTTTCATTGATCAAAATGGACACGTGCACCTTACGCACGATGATCTGGAGTGGATTCGCCTGTGGTAAAAAAGTAGAGGCTATGCGCAGCGTAACTGCGCAGAAGGAGGTACCGTATGAAAGAGCCAATGTTTGCTGAGTTTCCCTCTGACGAATATGAGCTGCGGATCGCCCGCGCTCGTGCTCTCATGGAAACGGAAGGCATCGATGCCCTCTTACTCACGCAACAAGAGAACGTCCGTTATCTTGCTGGCTATCTTTCCTTGTTGTGGATTTCCAAGTTTCGCCCGCTCCTCGCCCTTCTGCCTCGCAATCCCTCTATCTCTCCTACGCTCATTCTCCCAGGGCAAGAGTACGGCAACGCCAAAACATCGTGGATCGAGGAAATTGCCTTTTACCGCGACCAGGAAGATCCAATCGACACGGTCGTTAACGTTTTACATAAGAAGGGCCTGCGCAACAAAACTGTCGGGGTCGAGCTAGGCTATGGCAGTCGCCTAGGTATGGCGCAAGTGCAATGGGAAGACTTGCGACGTTCCTTTGCCGGGACCTTTACAGACAGTGCTCCCTTGCTCCGCCAGTTACGTGGAATCAAGTCTCCGCGAGAAATCGCCATGTTACAGCGTGCCTGTGAAATCTCCTGCATCGGCGTCGAAGCCGGCTGGCGAGCGTTACGCGAAGGAATGAGTGAGAAGGAATTAGCGGCCATCATGATCTCAACCATGATCCAGGAAGGTGCCGAGCCAATGAAGACGTTTCTCTGCGTTACCTCCGGCCCCTTGCGCTACCAGATCGTGAATTGTCCACCCAGCGATTATCGACTCAAACGTGGCGATCTCGTCATGATCGACGGTGGCGCAACCTACAATGGCTATTGTACCGACTTCATCCGTCAGGCGTGCCTCGGAACACCGACCTCTCAGCAGCGTGAGTGGTTCGATCTCGCCAAGACCGCTAACGACACCGCGATTGCGGCAATCCGTCCAGGCGCACGCTGTGCTGATGTGTACGATGCAGGGCGGCAGGTTTTTATAGATGCAGGCTTGGGCGATTACGGAGTTATCAACATCATTGGCCATGCCTGTGGTATGGAAGTGCACGAACTGCCCTACGTTGGTGAACGTGGGCAAGTAGAAACGAGTGACACAATCATCGAACCAGGGATGGTTTTCTGTATCGAACCGATCATCGCCGGAATGGACTCTCCTCGGTGGGAAGCAGGTATCTTCATTCAAGAGGATATGGTTGCGGTAAATGAGACTAGCTGTGACATTCTGACCACAAAATTGAGTAAAGATCTATGGCTTGCTGACGGTTAATCTTGTCGTAGGAGAAACGCTATGGACAATGTCTGGATCGAAAAACTTGCTATTCAAGAATTGTTCGCCCGTTACGCCCACGCGGTTGATAACCTGGAGCCTGAGGCGTGGGTCGCATGTTTTACAGCAGACGGCGTTTTTCAGGTCGGTAATCGCGCCATGCGTGGCCAGGCCGCACTCCGAGGCTATGCCGACGTTCATGTCCAGACAATTCGCTGCCGTCATATGATGGGGAATTTTCTCTATGACGTACAGGGCGATGAGGCCACTGGGCAATGCAGCATGCTGGCCACTCTTGCAACCGCCGGTGGTTACAAGATCTTTGCCCAAGGTCGCTATGTTGACCGTCTCGTCAAACAGAACGGCCAATGGAAAATTGCCTATCGTCGTGTTGAACCCGATCGCCTCACTTCTGATCCCAAAAAAATTACGAGTACTGCCGACCCAGACGTAGCCGCGCTGGTACAGGTGTTAGTTGACGCAGCTGTGCGCTTAGGAGAGAAAGTGTCGCAATAACTTCTAGAGGAGGAGCTATGAAAGTTGGCGTTTCGATGTTTGCTACGGATTATGCCATCCGTCCAGATGATCTGGCCCGCGAAGCTGAGGATCGCGGTTTTGAATCGGTGTGGTTTCCCGAACACACCCACATTCCCTCTAGCCGGAAAAGCCCGTGGCCCGGCGGTGGAGAATTACCCAAGGATTATTGGCACACGCATGATCTGTTTGTCGCTCTCATGGCAGCCGCAGCTGTCACGAAAACCATCAAAGTCGGCAGCGGGATTTGTTTGGTGATTGAACGTGACCCGATTGTCATGGCGAAAGAAGTGGCCTCAGTCGATATGCTGTCCAACGGTCGCTTGATCTTCGGTATCGGTGGCGGGTGGAATCGCGAGGAAATGGAGAATCACGGCACCAATTTTGACCGTCGATGGAAAGTGCTCCGCGAGCGCATCGAAGCGATGAAAGAGATCTGGGCGAACGACGCGGCAGAATATCACGGTGAGTTTGTCAACTTTGACCCGATTTGGTCCTACCCGAAACCCGTGCAAAAACCTCATCCGCCGATTCTCCTGGGCACCTTGTCGTCAAAAGGCCTCGACCGTGTCGTACGCTACTGTGACGGGTGGATTCCAGTCGGAATCAGACCGCGGGACTTGCCCGCTGCAATCAAGGACCTCAATGAACGTGCTACCCGCGCAGGGCGAAAACCCAGTGACGTACCAGTCTCGATTTTCGGTGCGCCTGGGAAAGAAGACACTCTGAAACAATTCCAGGAAGCTGGAGTCGAGCGTGTTGTTATCGGATTGCCGTCAGATAACAAGATTAAAGTGTTGTCGTTACTGGACCAATACGCGCCCTTGGTGCAAAAACTGGCGTAATGGATCCGTGCCTCCCTCTCCTTTCTTTGACAAAGGAGAGGGAATCAGTAATAGATCGCTACAGATTCTCAATCTGCACTGGTTCCACCGGCTCCGCCAACGCAAACCCAAAGACGCGCGAGTAAAAATACAACTCAGCATCAAGCGCCCGCTTGATATGCCCAGCGCGTCGAAACCCGTGTTGCTCGCCGGCAAAAGGAACGTATGCTACTGGTAATTTTTTTGCTCGCAATGCGGCAACCATCGTTTCCGCCTGGTTCGGCGGAACAATCTTATCTTCTAACCCTTGAAAAAAAATCACCGGACACGATAAGCGGTCGGTAAAGTGAATCGGCGAGCGCGCTCGGTACAACTCGCGCTCGGCCGGATATGGACCGACTAGACTCTCTTCATATCGTGATTCAAACTTGTGAGTGTCATGCGCCAGGGCTTCGAGATCCCCGATCCCATAGTGACTTGCCCCGGCTTTGAAAACATCACGAAACGTCAATGCACAGAGCGTGGTGTATCCACCGGCACTGCCCCCAGTAATCGCGAGACGGTCGTCGTCCACGAGACCACGCGCAACTAGGAATCGCGCACCGTTAACACAGTCATCGACATCGACAACGCCCCATTGCCCTTTAAGGCGATCGCGGTAGGATCGTCCGTAGCCACTACTGCCGCCGTAGTTCACATCGAGTACGGCAATTCCCCGGCTTGTCCAGTACTGAATGCCCAAATTGAGCGATGTGGTTGCGGCCGAAGTTGGTCCTCCGTGGCTTTTCACCACCAAGGGTGGTCGTTCATTAGCCCGGGCGCAAAACTCTGGGTTCCGTGGCGGGTAGAATAGTGCATGCGCAGTCAGGCCATTCTCCGTCGGAAAAGTAATCGCGTGTGGGGTTGAGAGGTATGCAGCATCAATTTTTAACGACGTGGACCGACGTAGTACCGTCGACTGTCGCGTAGCCAAATCAAACTGCACTATCGCTGCGGACTCGGTCGACAACCCACCGATACAAACCACATGAGAAGACCGTGCGTTCACCGCAGCAATATCGGTGTAGGGTGTATCGAGCTTCTCCAGGTGACCAGTATTCACATCTAACAGTGCCAACTGCCAGGTCCCGTTGGTGGAAAAACTACATACGAGCTGTTCAGCGGAGACGAAGGCATAGGTTGACATCCCAAACACCCATTGCGGTCGGCCAAACTCAGCCTCCATGGGACATAACGCCTCAATCTGACCGTTCCGCCAGCGATACAAATTCCACCAACCCGTACGATCCGAGACAAAATACAGTACTCCATCGGGCGACCATTGCGGTTGGAACATCGCTTCGGCAGGCCCACCAGCGACCCGTTCAGCTCGCTGAATCCTTCCTTGTGCATCCACCTCCCCTAGGCACAATTCCGTTCCGTCCCATGGCATGTTGGGATGATTCCAGGTAAGCCAGGCGAGCCGTGTACCATCTGGATTCAGACGTGGGGAAGCATAAAAATCGCGCCCGGAAACGAGGACTTCCCCCTCTCCTCCTTGAGCCAGATCAATACTTACCAGTGAGTTGATCGCCTCTCGATCAGTCGGACGATGGTCTTCGCGTACACATATCAACCGATTGCGCTGGCGATCACACACAGCATCAGCATAGCGTAGCGCGCCTTCAGCCTCCGGGGTCAACGCACGTGGCGTTCCCCCTTCAGCGAGGACATATACACGTTGGTCAGCAAACTGAGCAAAAAAGAGCTGTCCCGCGTCAACGGTGAATGCGCCACCCCCATATTCATGTACCCGCGTACGTGCATTAAATGACGGTGGTGTCATATCGATCGTGCTACCATCGGGCAGCCGACGGACAATCACCGTGCGTCCACCTTCGGTCGGCCGTAGTTCGCTCCAGTAGATAGCATCACCATCAAGAACAATCTGACCAAGCCCAATTGCACCAGCAACGATCAAGTCCGAAGTGATTGGAGATTTCCATGACCCGTAGGGGGCAACTTTAGGGATGCTCATCACTGGCCTCCGTTTTTGTCGTTACTACCTCAACGCCGTAGCGCGGAGCCGAGGTGTTCTCACTGCGACACCGTGGGCAATGGCTTGGGCGGGTTATCCGCGAGCGCTCCTTAAAAACGAACTCGCAATCGAGACATTCGGACGGCTCGATAACAAAGCGCCGTGAACGGTCTCGTTCAAGCGATTTCACAAGGTGAGTGAGATGATCCTCAACCTGACGTTCGGAAATCTTGATCACTACAGCCAACTGTCGGGCCGTCATCCGCCGATCAACCAACAAGTCCAAAATCCGTTGTCGTGGGGTACGATCATACGCGCGCATAGTTGTTTACGGTACGTCATTTTGTCGCAGAAGCAAAGCGAGGGTCTCTAGCCCGCTTCGCTATATAATCCACTTCTTTATCCCTTATTCTTTTCCTTTTTTCCTTATCCATTATCCATTTGCCCTTTTCGCCCTGTCGCCCTTCCTCTTTTATCCACCTCCCCTTTTTCCCGTTTCCCCATTGGCCTCTTGACCCTCTCACCGCAGCTCAGTAGCGTCCGGTAAGTATTCTTGTAGAGGAGGAATCGACATGGGAATTCGCACCGGGGCGGAGTTTATCGCCGGATTACGCGACAATCGAGAAGTCTGGCTTGGCAACGAACGGGTTAAAGATGTCACAACTCATCCCGCTTTTCGCGCGCCGATTGAGAGTCTCGCACGTCTCTACGACATGCAGCATGAGCCAGAGTTGCAACCACTACTCACCTATCCCTCCCCGACAACGGGAAACCCCGTCGGACTCTCATTCCTGATTCCACGTACAGTCGAAGATCTCGTGCGTCGCCGCCACATGATCAAGATGTGGGCTGATACCACCTGTGGCATGATGGGCCGAAGCGGCGATTTCCTCAATTCCATGATTACAGCGTGGGCAGCAAAGAAAGACTACTTTGCCCAGCAGAGCCCGGAGAATGCCGAACGGGTCTGGCGCTATTATGAGCATTGCCGCGAGAATGACGTGTTCCTGACCCATGCATTAATCGATCCGCAGGTTGACCGCACCAAGAACCGAGCCGAGCAGGAAGATTCGCATCTGTGCCTAGGGATTGTCAAAGAAACCGCAGACGGGGTAATCGTGTGCGGAGGCAAGATGCTGGCCACTTCAGCCGCGTTTGCCGATGACATCTACGTGTGGCCATTTCCACCAATCCTGACCGAAGCCGAAGCTCCTTATGCGATAACATTTAGTGTCCCAGTCGCGACACCAGGTATTAAAATTGTGTGCCGCGAGCCATTCACGCGACCCGAACAGTATACTGACCATCCCCTAAGTGCACGGTTTGATGAAAACGATGCGGTCGCAATCTTTGATGACGTTTTGATTCCCTGGGAGCGCGTCTTTCTCCACCGTGACGTACGCCTTGTTGGGGGTGCGTATACAACCACTCGCGTACGCGAATTTACAACCCCACAGACCAATACCCGCTTGCTGGCAAAAATTGAGTTTGTCTACGGGGTCCTGTGTCTCATGGCCGAAGCCATAGGTGTACAAAATGCTCCTGCAGTCCAGGAGACCCTCGGCGAAGCCGCTACCTACATTGAGATTATAAAATCAGTCACACTCGCGTCGGAAATGCAGGCCACCGTCGACCCAAGTAATGGAGTCATCTACCCCGCATTGCAGCCTTTACAAGTTGGCCGAACCTGGGGTCCCCGGATCTACCCACGCTTGATGGAGATGCTCCGTCGCCTCGGTGCAAGCGGGTTGATGCAGCCTCCGGCCTCGCTGAACGCTTTCGACAGTCCGCTCGCCCCATTCCTTGAACGCTACTATCGTGGCGCAAAGATCTCTGCGTGGGAGAAGCAGAGTTTATTCAAACTTGCCTGGGACCTGACGGGATCAGATTTCGGCTCGCGTCACACGTTATATGAGTTATTCTACGCCGGCGACCCCAGCATGGTGATGGTCGGATTCCACCGCGAGTTCGATAAGCAAGAGTACATCGCACGCGTACAAGAGTTCTTGTCCCAAACAACGAGAAGATAGGAGCGAGACACAAAAGAAATCTCCAGCAACGGAGATTCACGAAGTCTCGTCAACCTCACAGGAGCCTTTCTATCATCACCCGAGCCCTTTCTCCGCATGTTCATGTTCAAGCAACCTCCCTCTCTATATTTGACCTCTCCTCAATTAGCATCTACCCTCTTTATCTATACCAATTGGTCTAAACGAAAATCCAACCAACAACAGGGGGTGTCGAAATGAGGAAGGGTTGCGGCGGGCTGTTACAGAGTCAGTTACCGAACAAGTGGTGGGGGTTCTTCCTTGGTAGTCTTTTTTTTGTCAGTCAATCACCAGTACAAGCAGCAGTGTCTTTTCTTGCGGCTATGGATCTCGCTGTCGAAACCGACCCGTTTGCCATCGTCATGGCGGATTTCAACAGCGATACAAATTTAGATCTGGCGGTTACCAACCGTGCCAGCAATACCGTCTCGATCTTACTAGGGACAGGCACTGGCAGTTTTAGCACAGTGACAAGCCTTCCTGTTGGCATCTCCCCACGTTCCATAGTGGCGGCGGATTTTGATGGCGATACCGATCTCGACCTCGCAGTTGGGAATCGTGACAGCACTTCTCCCGATCCCAACACTATCTCGATCCTACTGAACGACGGGACGGGCAGCTTTGGGCTACAGACAACTTTCGAGACCGGTACCAGTGGCAACAATCAGCCCTTTTCTATCGTAACTGGAGACTTTAATCGCGATAACCGGCTTGATCTGGCGGTTGCGAACCGTGATAGCGACAGTATTGCCATCTTGCTAGGAACCGGAATCGGCAGCTTTGGTGCACCGACCCTGATTACCGCTGGAAGCAGACCGTTCTCCTTAGCAGTGGCAGACTTCAACGCCGACGGGAATCTCGATTTGGCGGTCGCCAATCGTAACAGCGATAACGTTTCCATCTTACTAGGCACCGGGACCGGCAGTTTTGGCACGGGAGGAAATTTTGCAGTGGGGATCCAGCCTCACGCTATCGTAACAGCAGACTTCAACCGCGACAACCGGCTTGATCTGGCGGTTGCTAATCGCGACAGCGAAGACGTATCCGTCTTACTTGGCACTGGTACTGGCAGTTTTGGCGCAGCGAAAAGTTTTCCCGCGTCTGCAGGCACTCAACCTTTTGCATTGACAGTAACAGACATAGATGGCGATGGGCATCTTGATCTGGCAGTGGCAAACCGCGACACTGACACCTTTTCGATTTATCGGGGAGATAGCACCGGTAATTTTGCCACCCCCGTAGATTTTCTGATTGGGAACGATCCTGCGGCTATCGCAGCCGGAGACCTTAACCGAGACGGAAAACCGGATTTGGTAATCGCCAACGCCTTGGATAACGACATCTCAATCCTGCTGAACGCGTCAACGCCTCCTCCTGCACCCGCACCTGACACTCCGATCGCTACAATCCCAGTGCTATCGCCGTTGGGACTGGCTGCCTTAGCTGCTGTGCTCGCAGGTTTAGGCCTGCGACGCACCTGCAAACAGAACAACCACGGATAAGCAACCTTAAATTGTCCGCGCCGGGGCCATTACTTCGTCACGAAACGTGCGCAGCTGTGCAATAAACTCATCGACTTGTGGATTAGCAACCGGCGCGAGCAACACCGAAGCACCATGCTGGCGATAGGTGCGGATAGCTTCTTGGGTAAAGTAGGATCGGTTTGCTGGAAATGCACATATTGAGAGCGACGAAAAATCTCTCCCCTGCTCCGCACACAGTTGTTTGAGTTCGCTTGCCTTCGTCGCGAATTGCTCCGGGGAAACAAAGGCCGGAAACCAGCCATCACCCTGTTGTACGACTCGCCTCAATGCGGCACGGGTCTCACCACCGAACCAGATTGGCGGATACGGTTTCTGCACTGGCTTTGGGGCGAAACCGACTTCGGTGCTTTGCCCACTTCTACTGACGACTTGTGGACGATCCTCAGTCCACAAGGCTTTCATGGTCTCCAGGTGAGCCCGGGAGACTTTCGCCCGCTCAGAAAACGATCCCCCAAGCAGTTCCGTCTCTTCGGCAAACCAACCAACACCGACGCCAAAAATGAAGCGACCATTGCTAACCTGATCAAGGGTAGCAATAGCTTTTGCTGTCAAAATCGGCGGACGATACGGAATCACGGCAACACTCGTCCCCAGCTTAATAGTCTTGGTCGCACTGGCGAGCGCCGCGAGCAACACAAACGGATCATAAAAATGATCATCTGGCGTAAACGACGGACGACCATCGGCAGAATATGGATACGCCGATGCATGTTGCGTGGGAATCACCACATGATCGTTAATCCACACCGAGTGATAGCCGAATTCTTCGGCGGCCCGCGCAGCAGTCACGTAATCGGCCACAGTTCCGCGACGCCCAAGCCCTAACAAGTGAATACCGAATTCCATGATAACGTTCCTCTCGCAAAGTAGGCCGGAATAAGCGAAGCGTTTCCGGCAGAAACCGACGAATTCTAAAATGTGAAACCGTAAAACATACCCACCTTTCCTCCCCCTTTACGTTTTACATATTTACGTTTGACGCATGATGTTTTACGAGTTTCCCGCCTTCCGTCGCCGATACTTCTCCACCATGTACGACCCCGCAGCAACTGAGCCGCCGTCCACTGCGAGTACGGTTCCGGTAATAAAGCCCGAATGCGGCGAGGCCAAGAATAACGCAGCATGGGCGATCTCTTCAACAGTTCCAAGCCGAGCAATCGGCATATGCTGCGCACGTTCCCGCAACGCTTCAGGAGGCCAAGTTCGCAGCAGTTCCGTATCTATTGGGCCGGGGGCAATCGCATTCACGGTAATCCCATAGTCAGCCAGATCAAGCGCGGCAG
The DNA here is from genome assembly GCA_050187625.1 of Binatia bacterium. Taxonomy (GTDB): domain Bacteria; phylum Desulfobacterota; class Binatia; order Bin18; family Bin18; genus JBFWXH01. Next base: position 1,329 of record JBFWXH010000008.1, on the reverse strand, counting down.
CCCTGGTCAACCCGATGATTCCGGCTTTGGCCGCACCGTAGGGAGCAAGATCAATCGGTCCGATTAATCCGGCAATCGAAGCAATGTTCACGATGCGACCATACTTCTGTTTCACCATCTCCTGCGCCGCGGCCTGGGCGCAGTAAAAGGTACCGAACAGATGAATGTTAAGATGGCGCTCCCAGTTCTCTTTGGTAACCTTGAGGAAGTGTTGCGCTTTGCCGATTCCAGCGTTATTGACGATCACATCCAACTTCCCCAGTGCCGCCGCAGCCTCGTGCACAGCAGCCTGAGCATCCTCACAATGACTCACATCAATTGTTTGAACAAACGTCTTTCGTCCCAGTCCCCGAATTTCTTCGCCGGTGTTCCGGGCCCATTCATCATTGAGATCGAGAACAGCAACATCAGCTCCTTCACGCGCAAACCGCAGCGCAATCGCTTTGCCAATACCACGGCCAGCACCGGTTACTAGTGCAACTTGTCCCTGGAGTTGCATAAAAGCTCCTTTCCAAACGGAATGCATAAAACGTAGGGAGGACAAAAACGTAATACGTAACTACCTCGATCCTTTTACGTTTTACATATTTACGCTTTACGTGTTTAGAATCCTTTCCCCGCCGCAAAGCCGCCGTCAATGGGAAAAGTTGCACCGGTAATGAAGTCCGCTGCCGGTGAGGCAAGGAAAAGGATCAGGTTAGCGATTTCCTCGGGCTGTGCCCAGCGGCCAGCCGGGTGGGCTTTTTTTAATCCTTCGATGACCGTCGGTTGGTCAAAATACGCCTCGGTCATTGAGGTACGCACGACTCCAGGAGCCACAGCGTTCACCTGAATATTTTTCTCTGCGAGTTCGAGCGCCATTTCCTTGGTCAATCCCACGACAGCATGTTTAGACGCTACATAGGCTGCACGGTTTGGCACCGCCATCAGACCGGCGACAGACGCCAGGTTCACGATCTTTCCAGCTCGTCCTTGCTCCACAAGATGTTGAGCAACGGCCTGACTACACAGAAATGTACCGCTCAGATTCGTGGCAATCACTCGCTGCCATTCACCAAACGGCAATTGCAGAAACGGCACAATTTCTCGTACCCCAGCACTGTTCACCAAGATGTCAAGGTTTCCTAAAGACGACACCGTTTGTTTAACCATCGCTTGCACTGACTCTGGATCAGTTACATCAACTTTGATCGCTAACGCCCTTTTGCCCACTTTTTCCACTGCAGTGGCTGTAGCCTCAGCATTGGCGAGATCAAAATCGGCAACACCGACGTACGCACCTTCGCCAGCAAAGGCCAGACATGTCGCTCGTCCGATACCACTGCCACC